>DAOQAF010000070.1:0-19092 GCA_035353775.1 Bacteroidales bacterium
TACCGTGTTTTCCCGGCAATGATATGCCCGGATACAATTAATATGCTTAATTGTTGTGTATCGTTACCTGCACTGTTGCTTGCTTTTACTGTGAAATTAAATGTCCCAGCTAATGTTGGTATGCCTGATATTACCCCGCTTGTCGAAAGGGATAATCCGTCGGGCAGGCTGCCTGTTTCTATGCTCCATGTCATTGGAGTTTCACCAGTTGCTATCAAGGCTTGGTTGTATGAGATGCCAGTTGATCCATTTGGTAAACTTGTGGATGTAATATTGGGTAACAGCATCTCTGATAAGGAACGCTTCCATATGCCTCCACCATTATAAGTACCAGCAAAAATACTCGTACCACTGATAAAGAGAGTTCGAACATTAGTATTTGTTAAACCGCTATTTACTGCCATCCAACTGTTTCCATTGTTGGTAGATAGAAACACTCCACCACCCATTGTCCCGGCAAAAATATTTGTTCCGCTTAATACTATTGAAGAAACATAAGTATTGGTTAGCCCGCTATTTACTGCCGTCCAGCTTGTGCCATTGTTCGAGGACACAAACACTCCATAATTAGTCCCGACAAAAATATTTGTTCCGCTTAATACTATTGAATAAACATCAGTATTGGTTAGCCCGCTATTAACTGCAGTCCAGCTTGTGCCATTGTTCCCGGACACAAACACGCCATGATTAGTCCCTGCAAAAATATTTGCACTATTAGCAACTAACACATAAACACAATAACCTATTAAACCATTACCTGAGTAAATCCAATGACTACCATTGTCAGAAGATTTATAAACACCACCATTAGACCCTGCAAAAATATTCCCCGACTTCACCGCTAATGAATAAATGGGATAATAATAACCAATTGTACTCTGTTCTGGCAACCCATTATTTACGGATGTCCAACTATTGCCATTGTCCGGGGATACCATCACCCCCTGATCAGAAGTTCCGGCAAAAATACTTGTGTTTGCGGCAAATGAAAGAAAACTACTTCCTGCAGATAAGCTGTTTAGTACAATAGGCCAACTGATGCCATTGCTGGTGGAGGACCGAAACATTCCATGGTTAGATCCGGCAAAGATATTAGTTCCTCTTACGCCAAAAGAGCAAACATCAGCATTTGGCAAATTGTTATTTACAGCAGACCAACTGCCGCCATTATTGGTTGATAGAAATACGCCAGCACTAGTTCCGGCAAAAATATTCGTTCCACTTACGGCTATTGAAAAAACCTCAGTACTTGCTAAACCGCTATTTACTGATGTCCAATTGCTGCCATTGTTGGAAGACCGGAATATTCCACTACCATAAGTTCCGGCAAAAATAGCAGTTCCGCTTACTGCTAAAGATATAACAGACGTACCAGTTAATCCGCTGTTTACAGCAGTCCAGCTGTTCCCATTATCGGAGGAAAGAAACACTCCATTAGCAGTTCCTGCAAAAATATTTGTTCCGCTTACGGCAAAAGACCTAACAGTTGTGCTTGTTAACCCGTTATTTACTGCAGTCCAATTGCTACCATTGTTAGTGCTCAGAAACACTCCACCAGCAGTTCCAACAAAAATATCAGTTCCACTTACAGCGAATGAATAAACATCAGTATTTGTTAATCCTGTATTCATTGCCGTCCAGCTGCTGCCATTGTCGATTGAAAGAAGCACACCGCCACCACCGGTTCCGGCAAAAATATTTGTCCCGCTTACGGCAAATGAGTTAATATAAGCATTTGTCAGCCCATTATTTACAGCTGTCCAGCTACTCCCATTGTTGAGGGATCTGAATATGAAACCACCCACTCCTGCAAAAATAGTAGTTCCGTTTACAGCTAAAGATTGAACATACGCATATGAGTTATTTGTCAAACCATTATTTACAGATGTCCAACTACTTCCGTTGTCTGTGGTCAAAAATATGCCACCACAAAAAGTACCAGCAAAAATATTTGTTCCGCTTACGGCTAATGAAAAAATACGTTCACCATAAAACCCATTCGCTTGCTGCCATTGTGCATTTGCATAAGTTGCCGAAATCAGAATAATTGCAATTAGTACTATCTTTTTCATTTTTAATTGATTTTATTTTCCCTATTCTTTTGGTTTTTCTTTATTTCCCTGTTATAAATGCCTGAACAGGGCAAGCCCGATTTTTAATGGTTTCTGGATTTCAATTTATTAAAATCTTTTTATCATTTAAAACCTCTTAAGGCGTTTCAAAATGCCGAATGTTTTTTTGTGTTTTTTTATCCCGATGAAACGCAGAACTAATCTGCCTGTTTTTATTGAAAGTCCCATAAAGCCATTCATATTCCGTGAATTTTAGAATGTCTAATCTAATTATGATATATAATGACATCAAAAATAAATAATATTTTGAATAATTGGTAAAAAAGGGATTATTTTTTTTTGAAAAAAAAATATTATTGTCCGGTTAAAAAGACATATCGTCCCTGACGGGACTTTTTCTTTCTTTTATCGATCTCTCTACCAATATTTTGTCCCTAACGGGACAGTTCCAGAGGAACTGAATATTGGTAGAACAAAAAAGAACCCCCGAAACTATAAGTCCCGTAGGGACGAGATATATCATGCATTTCACGTTTTCTGTTTATTTTATCCGGACAACAGTGAAAAAAAAACGTTTGAGAAACGCGCAGTAAACAAGTAATGATACCGTTGTCAAACGTTAGAAATGAACGCTAATCGGGTTGGATAATTTTCTGAGATTAATAGTGTACCTTTGCAGCATCCAACAAATGATCATTTATGCTTGAAATCGGGAAGATCAACTCACTCAGGGTTGTAAAAAAAGTTGATTTTGGGATATACCTTGACGGTGGCGAATGTGGCGAAATACTGATGCCATCGCGTTATATCCCCGAAAATTGTAAGGCAGATGATATGATCGATGCTTTTATTTATAATGATTCGGAAGACCGGCTTATCGCCACGACTGAAACTCCTTTGGCACAGGTCGGGGAATTTGCTTTTCTGAAAGTCCTGTCCGTTAACCAGTTTGGCGCTTTTCTCGACTGGGGGTTGTCTAAAGACCTGCTCGTTCCTTTCCGCGAACAAAAGGTAGACCTGGAAGAAGGAAAAAAATATATAGTTTACGTTTATCTCGATATTGAAACAAATCGCATCGCCGCTTCAGCGAAAATTGAAAAATACCTGAATAAGGAAATCACAAATTATACTGAAGGCCAGGAAGTTTCTCTGTTGATATGGTCACAGACAGAACTTGGGTATAAGGCAATCATAAACAACAAATTTTCAGGTATGCTTTATAAAAATGAGATTTTTCAGCATATCGAGCGCGGACAGATGTTGACGGGTTATATTAAAAAGATCAGGGAAGACGGCAAAATAGACCTTACCCTCAGCAAGCCCGAAAAAGAAAAGATTGATGAGCTCTCGCAACATATTCTTGCCCTGTTACACGCGAACAACGGTTTTTTAGCCCTTGGCGATAAAAGCTCTGCGGAACACATCTATGAGCTTTTTAATGAAAGCAAAAAATCCTTCAAAAAATCCATTGGTATTCTATATAAACAAAGGTTGATTACGATTGAAGATGATGGCATCAGGCTTATTGAAAACAAAAATGTGTAAAGACACCTTGTTTTTCAAGCCCTTTTTATATCTTTGCGCCTATTTTATTATTGCCACATGAAAATTGCTGTCACAGGTGCGAGTGGACACGTAGGGGCAAATTTATGCCCATTGCTGATCGAAAAAGGTTTTGATGTAAATGTTTTATCTTACAGAGACGACAGGGCATTTCGAAATCTTAAGGTACAAATTTTCAAAGGAGATTTAAACAATCCTGTTTCCCTCAATGATTTCTTAAAGGGAGTTGATGTTGTAATAAATACAGCAGCATATATTTCAGTCAATCTGCGCGACGATCATACCGTTTATGCAACCAATGTCGATGGTACAAAAACCCTGATCAGCAAATGTATTGAGCATAAAGTAAAACGGTTGATACATTTCAGTTCCATACATGCTTTTGATGCTTTCCCGCTCAATAAGACCTTAGATGAATCCAGCCCTTTGGTGGCAAATTCAAAATTTATTTACGATAAAACAAAAGCACTGTCAGAAGTTATTGTCAGGGAAGCCAATTCTGAACAGCTGGAGACTGTCGTATTAAATCCTACCTCGATCATTGGCCCTAAAGACAATAAACCTTCGCTGATCGGCCGCACCATGATAAACTTATATAATAAGAAAATCCCTGCACTCGTCAGCGGTGGTTACGATTTTGTTGATGTGCGAGATGTTGCCGAAGCAGCCGTCAACGCAATTACGATGGCCCGCCCCGGTGAAAAATACCTGCTTTCCGGAAAATGGCATCCTATCAGCGAATTCGGAAAAATTTTCAGCCAGGTCAGCGGGGTGAGAGCCCCCTGGTTTATTTGCCCGCTCTGGTTGGCAAAAGCTGCTGTGCCGGTGGTAAGGCCTTTTCTGAACAATGAGATCAAAGTAGTTTTCAACAAGCAAACCGTAACCATACTTGCAGAAAGCAACCGGAAAATATCATCGGCAAAAGCACAAAAAGAACTGGGATTTAAGAGCAGGAATTTAAACCTAAGCATCGCTGATGCTTTTCAATGGTTTAAAGAAAATAAATACTTATAAAAGAACGGAACGATGCTTTCAGAATATACTTTTAACATTATTGTAATTGGCTGGATACTATTTGGACTCATTGTATTCGGTATACTTTTTAAAGTAACCGCCCCCTATGGAAAGTTTTTTAGTACTAAGTGGGGTGCGACTATCAATCCCCGTCTGGGATGGATCATCATGGAGTCTCCGCCCCTACTGCTTTTTTCAGTTTTTTTCTTCATGGGAAATAACAATCAAAACCTGGTATGCCTGACTATTTACGGCTTATGGATGATACATTACCTTCACCGCGACCTGATCTTTCCTTTCAGGCTCAAAACCAATGGTAAAAAAATGCCGGTGATCATCATGAGTTTTGGATTGATTTATAACACGTTCAATGCTTTTTTCAACGGTTATTTTCTGGGTTTTTATGCCGATTATGAGATTTCGTGGCTGACGGATTATCGGTTTGTTTTAGGAGTAATTATTTTTATTGCCGGATTTTATATCAATGTCACTTCCGATACTATCCTGTTTAGATTGCGGAAAGAGTCGTTTGACTATAAGATTCCTTATGGCGGGATGTTTCGTTACATCTCCTGCCCGAATTACCTGGGCGAAATGATGGAATGGATGGGTTTTGCTATTTTATCGTGGTCGCTTGCAGGTTTTTCGTTCTTTGTATGGACGGTCGTGAACCTCCTGCCCCGTGCGTTTTCGCACCATGAATGGTACCGAAAGAATTTTCAGGATTATCCTGAAAACCGAAAGGCTATACTGCCTTTTATCATATAAAATACAATGGGGGAATTTAACATACTACCAATCAAACGGGTATGTTATTGCTCAATTTTGCACGAGCTGTCCTGATTGCGTTGGCATGGGCATGGTGAAAACACAGGGAGTACCTGAAAGGACATGTTTGCATGCTTTCAGATATCCCGTCACCGGCTTTGCTGTGATTGCCGGTATGCGTGTTTTCATCCGGAACCGGATAATTGCTGGAAGTAGTGGTTTTTTTAACCAGCAGAGGGCAGATAAAAAATTGGTGTAAGGAGCATGATTTACTCATTATTTTATTATTAAATAGTTAAAAGCACATATCAACAAGCCTTTGGCCATTCAATCAGATATACTGGACGACTGTTTTCAGACAACTTCTTCATATTCGAAAAATCCTTTAACCACATTGAAGCACGAATCGTAAGCTTTTTTGAAAATACTGTCTTTTTTCACGGGTTCTGATTTTTTCACGCTTGCTGCCTTGCTCGGAGGTTTTTGTTTCTCGAACTTCAGATTGATGCTGTTGGCCTCAGCTTCTAAGCGTTTTGCCTGGTTTTCAGCTTCTGATTTTAATACATTACGGCTGAACTTCGTAATTTGGCTGTTTTTAGGTGAGTAGATTTCCATAACTTAATTTTTTAAATTTATTGCATTTTTTTATTATGCAATATTAAGGCTTTTTATTATAAAAACAATGTTTTATATCATTTATTATCAGCTATTTAAGTTTATTTTGCTTAACTTAATTTCTTAATTATTTAAGCTTAAGTTTTTAAGAAACATACTTAAGTACTTAAAAAAATACTTAAAAAAACTTGCTTAATCATTTTAATAATATTATATTTGTTGCGCCATTATTTATCATGACTGAAAAATTTCCATTTTCGATGAATGAAGCTGAGCATGTTCTCAGCCTGACAGAGCATATGGTCCCCAGTATGAAAAGGGTCGTTTACGTTTATTATTCGCCCAAGCACGGGCAGATCAAAGCCATAGAAGCCACCCCTCCCTATATCGATCCAAAAGGATTTAATGAATGCATTCTTGACAAAAATGACCTGGCTGAAATTCAGAAAATCCGTGAGCAGAAAAATAATTTTAAATGGTGTTCCTCCAAAGAATTGTTTTTCATCACCGATACCAATGATGAAGCGGATGATGATATAAAGGAGTATACGAATGAGATGACCAAACCCGAAAAAAAGAAGCACAAATCTGAAATGAAAAATGACAGCCAGTTGAAAACATCCGTTGAGATTTCCTGTCATACGTTAATGGTTGCCGTTAAAAACGAACACGATAACAAGAACGATCTGTATTTTTATTTCTATAACAGGAACCTGAGTAATTACCACATCATTCATGCATCAAAGCCACTGGAGAATAAAGACAAAGAGCTAATCGGCCTGAAAATGTATAATATGATCACCCTGTTGGTAGAAACCTGCCGAAGCTACCGTCAAAGGTTGAAAGAAACCATCAACGACCAGAATAACAAAATTGAAGTATTAAAGCGATCTTTATCTGAAAGCAGGGATCAGAATACCAGCCACCACAAAGCATTGCTTAACTACGCCAAAGAGGTACTGGAGGAAATCTCCGCCCCGCTCAGTCAGTATGTTTTCGAATTATCTGAAAGCGGATGCAGGAAGCTCAAAGATTATCATGGCGACCTAAGCTTTCTGAAAGAAAAGCTTCAGAAAACTGTTGACAGCAAGATCATTCAGCATACTGACCTGGATCGGCCTAAGGATTTTGAAATAGAAATCGCCTGGGAATTTGACATGGAGAGAAATAAAGAAACCATATTTATTGATGAGAGTGACCTGGATTTTGACCATATCCCAGAACCAAAGTTCGAAAACGGTGTAAAAATGCTTGGGATTGACAGCAGCACCATCCGTTTGTTCAACAGGTTGGAAGAATCTGCGGAAAGCGTTAAGCAAAATGGGCTACTGGTTACCGCCTATAATGTGGGAAAAGCCTGCAAAAAAAACATGACTCCCCCGGCGATAACATTTGCTCTCAAAAAACATATAGACAGAATAAAGCCGGTACTGGACAAGTACAAAGACAGGTGGCCTATCATCCGGAAAGAATTCAAGCCACTTATTAATATCCTTATATTAATAGAATCACAAGCGAAACTTGATAAACAAGCCTGACCTAGAATTTAAAAACCAACAAGGGCGTATTTACCTTAAAGAGTATATCTTTAACAACGCTTTTGCTGAAAAGTTTCATCAGCCAGTTCCGTTTATGCTCGCTCAGGCTGATAAGATTAATTTCATTTGCCGTCACAAATTCATTGACACTTTTCGAAATGTCTTTGCTGCTGATCAGTTTGCAACTGACGTCGTAATCGCTGTATACATTTTTGATATGCCCTGTCAACTCATCCAGCATAATCTTATTGATCTTGTCTTTTTCCTGCTGAATATGCACACAGTGTACTTTTACCCCAAACATGCTAATGATGCTCATAAGTTTACGGAACGAACTGAAATCCCTGTCGTCGAAATCGGTCAGGTACATCGTATTGAAATTACCGATGGTTGTGAAACTATATTCTTTCGGAATGACCAAAACAGGAATAGTAACATTTTCAATGGTATTCAGGGCTATGCTTCCGGCCTGGAAATTTTTTGATTTGCCGAGGCCCTTTGTCCCCATCACCACCATGGCAGACCTGTGTTTTTTACAATAAAGCGGAATGGCTAATATAGGATCTTCATAAATAATACTGGTGCTGATTCCGATCTCAGGAAGCTTGTTTTCTTTAATGTACGTTTTAATGGTTGATTTGAATTTATTCATAGCGTCTTTAACTTCCAGTTTTTCATCGTTAAAGATGTTTCCCATGCCGACCTGATAACTGAAAGCATCGGGAAAAATATTTGCCATGGGCTGCATCGAATAGCAGGCATAAATGAACTTCACATCAGCATTTATTTTAGCAGCCAGTTGCAGGGCGTAATATGCAGCATTAAGCGAATCCATTGAAAAATCTACAGGGCAAATGATCTTGTTGATACTTTCTATTTTCACCGGTGGCGTTTTCAGCTCTTGTTTTTCTGCCGATTTGATAATCTGAATTGCTTTTTTTGCATCAGAATCTTTTACCATAACCTTTACACCTGAGGCAACATTGGATTGGATAAGATTTACATTTGACAGGTATGATTCCACGCCTTCAAACTCCAGCATACTCTTATATAAAAGGGCTTTGGAGTAATTTGTTGTAGTAATTGTTACCAATTTTGTTTTCATATCTCAATTTTTCTATAAAAATAAGCTATTTTTGTTAAAAAAGCAAGTTATTTTCATATATATGTTTACTGACCGACAAATTTTTTATAAAATTCTGGCTCAAACATCAGCCAATCCAATAGCTATAGAGATTTCTGATGCTGAAGATATTTTTTTGTTCGGAACTGACGGACGGAAATATTACGACCTGATATCTGGTGTTTCGGTGAGCAATGCCGGACATAAAAATGCTGAAATAAACCAGGCTATTATCGGGCAACTTGATAAATATTCGCATCTGATGGTTTACGGTGAATTGATTCAATCGCCCCAGGTTCGATACGGAGAACTTCTGGTTTCGTTGCTCCCCGAAAACCTGAACAATGTATATTTTGTAAACTCTGGCTCTGAAGCTATGGAAGGGGCTATGAAATTAGCCAAGAGATATACCGGCAGAACTGAGATCATGGCTTTTAAAAACGCCTATCATGGCAGTTCACAGGGTGCATTAAGTGTTTTAGGAAATGAAAAACTCAAGAGATCTTTCCGCCCTTTGCTCCCGGATATTCATTTTTTGAATTTCAATAATGCCAACGATCTGAGAAAGATCACTGAAAAGACCGCCTGTGTTATCGCGGAGCCAATACAGGGAGAAGCCGGAATTATTTTGCCTGAGAACGATTTTTTGAAAAAACTCAGGGATAAATGCAGAGAAAAAGGAACGTTGCTGATATTTGACGAAGTGCAGACCGGCATTTGCCGTACCGGCAGAAACTTTGCTTTTGAACATTACGATGTGGTACCTGATATCCTGGTTTTAGCAAAAGCTTTGGGCGGTGGAATGCCACTGGGCGCATTCATATCTTCAAAGGAGATCATGCAAACATTAACTTCCGATCCAGTCCTCGGACATATAACAACTTTTGGCGGGCACCCGGTCTGCTGTGCGGCAGGCATGGCCTCATTAAACTTTTTATTGAAAAATATAACTAATTCTGAAACAATAAATAAAGCAGACTTATTTTACTCGTTACTTAAAGATAAGAAACACGTAAAAGAGATTCGTTTTAAGGGTTTACTTATGGCAATAGAATTGGGAAACAGTGACAAATTGCAACAATTTATGAGGCTGGGAATTGAGAAAGGTATTATCTCTGATTGGTTCTTATTTTGCGATACAGCGTTCCGTATCTCACCCCCGCTGATCATAACTGAAGAACAGATCAGGGAGGTTTGTAAGATCATTAATGAATGTTTAGAGGAGATAAAGTAAGTGTTTTATTTCGTAATACATTGAATTATCCCTTTAAGCCTATCCACATCATTTTTATTGAATACGCGGTTAAAAGGTTCGATGCCTACATTTAAAGATAGACTGAGTGGTTTCATGGTTTTCATCTTTGTGAGGTCTTCAGAACGTATGGGATAATCTACAAGGTATTCAGTCCAGGCTTGGTCACCATAATGAGGTATGGGTTTACAACGTGCCGTTGAATAAAGGGATAAAATGTCTCCTCCCGATAAATTAATGGTTACTTTTTCGTTTTTTTCAATCACCTCCCTTAAAGCCCCGCTGATCCAAAAATTCAAAGAAAAGACGTAGGAAGTATCATTTCTTGAGATCAACACATAGAAAACGTCAGTTCCTGTAAGTTTGGTTTTTATCTTTTGTACCGTGGCATTGGTTGCCGCATCGGTTTTATCAACATCAAATTTACATTCCGAACTTTGTGCAAACCCATTATAAAACAATGAATTACAAAAAATAATAACAAAAAATATTTTCAATGTTTTCATAAAATTAGTTTTTGGCTACACAAATATACAAAAATTGTGCAATTTCTGAAATACAAAAAAAGTAAAAGGCTGGAAAAATTTATTCGTTTTCACTACTGTCCGACTAAACAATCAGATATATGCTTAATAATCACTGTATGATGTGTCATTTTATCAAGGGCTACTTTTATCTTTGCCACCAAGGCACGAAGCACAAAGGGTTCCCTATTGTGATATTGTTGATTAAGTTTAGCTTAGCTTAGCCTGGAATCTTAGAATCTAAGTGGCATTGACATAGGATATTAGTTGCCGGAAATCTGGATATTTCTTGATGGAATTTTTAATAAATTTGTTGTCAAATAATAACATTCCTGCAAAAAGTCATAAAACCGGGTTATAAAACATTCTTATGAAAAACAATAAATTCGCGGTAATCATTATTTTTTTAGTATTATTTTTTGTTTCCTGTGAGGGCCCGAAGATTTTTTCGGTAACTGTTATCGACAAAGACACAAAGCGCCCTTTGGATAGTGTATTTGTAATTGTAAAAGTGAAGGCCGGCAACAAAGAGAAAAGCGCTTATAATTTAGGAGGTTTTACCGATGCATCCGGGAAATTCACCAGGGAAGAAATGATCGGCTATGGCCTGAGCCTGAAGCGCTGGCATTTTTACATGGACTATAACAAAAAAGGCTATATTCATAAGACAGAGGCAGACCTTACCGAAGGTGTGGTTGAGTTAGAGCCATTGCAACAAATTGATAAATAAAATCCCCTGTACCTGGTTTTTACAACCGGGGTATCATGCGTATCCTACCTGATGTTGCAAGTCAGCATTTTCTTGTCTTCCAGGTAGGCGGTAAGCCTGTCCCCTATTTTCACAGGCCCTATGCCTGAAGGAGTTCCGGTAAATATCAGGTCGCCCATTTTCAGTGAAATGGACTGCGAAACAAGATTTGTTCAATACTCGCTATTTCGATTGCGCATATACAGTGCCCAAAAGAAACCAGTAGAATCTTAATCTTCTTTAATGAATTTTTTCACAATAGTACCATCTTTCCCTTCAAGTCTGATAAGATACAATCCTTTGGTTAGTCCGGCAATGTTGACCTGCATGTCTTTTTTATTCATAGGTTGGGACAATAATAACCGGCCATTAATATCACAGACATAAATTGTTATCTTGTCGGTTTTGTTAAATGCATCGTAGCTAACATTTATTTTTTCAGCAGCGGGGTTGGGGAATACCCTGAAGGATAATTTATTTGCAGTTGGGTCAGCTATGCCTGCCATGCCGGTACTTATGAAATGTGCCCCATAACGATATCCATGAAAAGTTTTTATCCTCCAGGTCTTGTTTTCACAAATACTTAAAAGATCAACAACATATGGATGCCAGTTTCCATTGGCAAATTTTTCGTATTTTCCGGCAATTGAATTGCCATTTGAATCGAAAGTATAGGTAAGCCTTTGCATGGTAATCCAGGCTCCGCCTTGCCAAAGGTCTCCAACATCAGAAATCAGGTTGTCATTTGCATCGTATGTGTATGTATGCCGCACCATATTGCCCCATGTACCTCCCTGCCATTGCTCCATCAATGAAGTTATAGCATTTCCGTTGACATCATAAGTATAAGTCATTTTTTGATTATTAACCAAAACACCACCCTGAGATACTTCTTGTATGGATGTTAAAATATTATTATCTACATCGTATGTGTTGGTTACTCTTACAATATCTGCCCATGCTCCGGCTTGCCAATTTTTTGTAAGTCGGTTCAAAATTTTTCCTGATGGATTATAGGTACACGTATCAAACTGATAATTGACCCAGGCTCCAGTTTGCCACTGTTCCCTGAGATAAGTGGCAAGGTATCCGTTGCTGTCATAGGCATAAGTTCTTCTGAAATTGTTTTCCCAAAGGCCGCCTTGATATATTTTTGTCAGGCCTGTCAATATATTGTTATCGAGGTTATAAACATTGGTATCCAATAAGTATTTGACCCAGGCGCCGCCCTGCCATTCTTCATAAAGATCAGTTATCAAGTTGCCTGCAACGTCATAAGTATAAGTGTCTTTAATGCTATTAGTCCAGGTCCCGCCTTGCCAATTTTCATATATATGGCTAAGATTGTTCCCATAAGTGTCATAAGTATAGGTTCTTCTTTCATAGTAAATGTCAAATCCGCTCTGCAGGGGCTCGCATAAAAAGACCAGAACATTTCCGTCAAGGTCAAAGGATTGGGAATACCTTAATAGATTTACCTCCGACGTATCATAGGTGATGATAGTGTCAAATTTAAACGTCTGAATTTTTGAGGGGCTTGATTTTGATTGATTTACTATTAATTGATTATTACCAAAGTCCTGTTGTTGACAAAAGGTATTTCCTTTGATTTCAGATCTTTTTATAGGGGGTAAAAGTTCCTGCCCATAGCCGGACAGAGCAGATGAAAACAAGACTAACATGATTATGGAAACTGAAAGTAGAATTTTTTTCATAGTAGGACTTTTAATTAATGATAGCAAATGAATTGTTGGTATAAAAATACAAATAAAGTTATTACCATATTGTGTTATGATAATTTTTCATTACCGGCGGACAAAAATATTTTATAAATGCTCATTGTCTTGTTAAATCACTTTTCTGCAAGTAATTATATTTTATGTTGGTTTTTTTGTCATTTCAATATAGTGTCCCATACAGAAGATAAATCATTAAAGATCATTTGAGATGTCCTTAATATCGTTATAATTCCAGAAATAAATCAGAAATTCTTAGCACAGAAATTCATCACCTGATGTTGCAAGTCAGCATTTTCTTGTCTTCCAGGTAGGCGGTAAGCCTGTCCCCTATTTTCACAGGCCCTACGCCTGAAGGAGTTCCGGTAAATATCAGGTCGCCCATTTTCAGTGTAATGAACTGCGAAACATGGGCAATTATTTGGTCAATACTGAAGATCATGTTGGAGGTATTGCCTGCCTGCACTATTTCGCCATTCTTTTTCAATGAAAAATTAAGGTTTTTTATGTCGGGCAACTCCGTGATGGGTAGGAAACTGCTGATGGGAGCAGAACCGTCGAAGCCCTTGGTTTTTTCCCATGGCAAACCGTTTTTTATGGCTTCCTGTTGCAGGTCACGGGCAGTCATGTCAAGGCCTACAGCAATTTCATCGTAGTAGGTATGCGCGAATTTTTCCTGGATGTACTTCCCTACTTTGCAAATACGGAAAACAATCTCAACTTCGTGTTGTATATCATTAGAAAATTCAGGGTAAAAAAACGGGCGGTTGCGTGTAACTATTGCCGTATCAGGTTTTAAAAAAAACAAAGGCTCTTTGGGCAGATCGTTTTTCATCTCACGGATATGATCCGAATAGTTTCGCCCGACACAGATGATTTTCATTGTTTATATCATTAAAATGAGAAATTATTTGTTTTAAACCTGAGCAAACAAAATATTCGACTCCGCCGGGGGCGCAAGTTCTTAGTGCTTTATTTTTTTACAAATATTTGAATCCTCCGGATTCTTGTTTTATACTGGAATTAAGAATTATTTTAAACAAAACTTTATTTAATTTTTACTGACGAATTATTAAACCCCCGCAGTTTAATGGCATTGATGACTCTTTTTGTCGATAGCGGGAAATCAGCTTTCGACATCCAATCGTAATAAGAAGGTTCTTTCTGAAATACTTCTTCTACAGATTTGCCTTTGTGCTTACCGAAGTTGAAAACTTCCACTTTGTTTTCATTGTAGACGATGTGCCCGACAAGGTCTACATTCTCTGTTTTAAAAGAAAAATCATGAAGCGCTTGTACATCATTGACGATGGGTTTGGTGATTCTGCCATTTCCGTCATCAAAATCAACATCTTTATACCTGTCGAGCTGAGCTAACAATACGTCGTAAGTTGCCAGGGTGTCTGCTTCTGCTGAATGAGCATTTTCTATCTCTTTGCCGCAATAAAATTTATAAGCTCCCCGCAATGTACGGGGTTCCATGCGATGAAAAATATTCTGAACATCAATAAACCGCCTTCCGGAAAGGTTGAACTCTATTCCTGCCCGCAAAAACTCCTCGACTAATAAAGGAATATCATATTTGTTTGAATTATAGCCAGCCAAATCGCAATTCTCCAGATAATTATTTAACTCATGGGCAATCTGCTGGAAGGTGGGACAGTCTTTCACATCTTCATCAGAAATGCCGTGTATAGCGGTAACCATTGGCGGTATGGGAATGGTCGGGTTGAGGCGCATGGTCTTCACGTCGCGGTTGCCATCGGTATTTTCGCGTATGATGCATATTTCAACAATACGATCGGTGGCAACGTTCAATCCGGTTGTTTCGATATCGAAGACCGCCAGAGGTTTGTTCAGTTTTAATTTCATGGCTTATTTTTTTGTGACCCGGAAGTTGCGGGTTATCTGTGCTGCAGGTATTTCTCTGTCATCAATTTTAATTGTTTCGCTTAGTTCCTGATAACCTTCGCAGTTGATAGTAACAACAAATTCTCCCGGAGGAAGAATGATAATGAATTTTCCGGTGGAACGGTTTGGCCTATAGGTTCCAATTAATGCGTTGGTGGCATTCTTACTGACTTTGACAGATACTTCCGGGCCATTTTCGAAGTTTTTCTGAGCAGTAATAAGGGCGGATTTATAGGCCTTGGCAAGGGAATCAGGAATGTTATTCTGGATGATGTAGGATGAGTCAGTCAGCGTCTTCATGCTGTCGATAGTGGCTTTTGCTGATTCACGGAAGGTTTGAAAAATATTCAAAGAATCTGATTCTGTTAAATTGCCGATAAGCGTTGTATAGCCGGGTTTGACATCGTTGAAAATCACCCTGTAAATATCGAGGTTGCCATAAGTATCTTTGCGAAGGGCTGAAACGTAGGCGTACCTGCCGGAACCTGTAAATGAAATGGTGGTATTGTCTTCGGGAGTATTGAGTGGAAAGCCTAAATTTACAGGTTCTGTAAATGTGTTATCGGATTTATTCCATATAGTCTTAAAGATATCGTAGCCGCCCATGCTGTTGTGTCCGATGGAGGCAAAATAGAGTGTTTTCCCATCTGGCGCCAGGTATGGAAAATCTTCATCATATTGAGTATTAATCTCATTTCCGATATTTACAGGAGTGCCCCATTGGCCTGTTGGCAAAAGTTTTGCCATATAAATATCGCTGCCGCCCTGTCCTTCTTCTTTTGCCGACGCAAAGAAAATGACTTTTTTGTCGGAGGATATGGTAACAGAGGTAGCGCTTGACTTGGAAGTATTGATGTTCGTACCCAGATTGATAAACCGCTGAAAACTCTTGCCCTCCTTTACTGCCTGACATGCCTGCATTTTTGTCTCAAGGTTGTCCATAAAGGCAAAGAGACAGGAGCCATCCGCTGACAGACCGCAGGTTTCCTCTACCAAAGGGGTATTTATTGATGTTACCATCCTTTTGGATTTTTCCCATACGCCATACTTGTTTTCCGTATAAAAAATATCCGCAGTATAATATCCATCATAGTCAAGCAGGTTGCCAATATTTCCCAGGCGCTTTGAGGAGAAATACATCACCGTTTCTTTTTTGTTCACATACGGGTTATAATCCGGGTAAGGAGAGTTTATCCTCGGTCCGACATTTTCAAAGGTAATATTGATGGGGTTTTTGATCAGTTCCATTGCATTTTCACACATTTCGATCTGACGTTCCAAAGGAATATAGTTCAGATCTTTACCAATAGGGATAAGCTTTTTGAATTTCTGAAAACATTCAATAGCTTCATCAAAACGGTAAGCAACCATATACGCGACACCAAGCTGGTACATGGCTTCGGGGTCAAAATCTTTCAAACGTGTAACTTCTTCGAGGAAAAAAATGGATTTCAGCTTATCAATGTTGGTGTTAAGGTAACAGATACCGAGGGGATAAATATAATCCGGATTTGTTGAATCTTTGGAGTACAGAAATTGATATTCTTTCAAGGCTGTGGCATAATCCCCGAAAAGAAAAAACTGTTTAGCGACCTTTTCATCGCCGGATGCTTCAATAGTTCTCTGAGTATAAGCAACGTTCGCCGATAGGAGAAATAGAAAGAACAATACATTGCAATAAAAAATTCCTTTTTTAAATAACATCTGAATATTTTGAATTTGAAAAATGTAAATCCCTGAAGCAAAAATATAAAAACTAAAAATTGTATATTATGTTTTTTTCAGAAGTTATAAACACAGATTTAAGTGCTACGAGGCATCATTTAAAAATATACCGGTTTCTGATCACCTTTCAGAATTACAAATTCTCCTTTAATAGTATTGTAAATGGCTATACGCTCGTTATCCATATTATAAATTGCAACAAAAGCATCTGTGATTTTATGTACTGTCCACATTTCCTGCTGAATGACGGCTGCATCTTTGATGGTAGTAAATTTCTGATCAATAATAAATTTATTGAGTATTTTGCCATTGCTTGTAGGGACGCGTTCAATATAAATCGCCCTGTTTTTCAACGAGGGGTAGTATTTTCTAAATTGTTCAATTGTCCGGTTATAGTAAGCTCCAATCTGCACCCGTGCATAATATTCTTTAAACCCTGCACTGTCGAGCATCTGGTTCATTATCACGTAACGGTTGGTGTCTTTTACAACTTCAGCGATTACGGAATCTTTGACAATAACAATATTTTCAATAATTACGGTATCTTCAGCAATTACAGTATCTTTTGGAATTTCAGGAATTTCCCTCTTAATATACCCCCAATAAATATCATCACCTCCTTTTCCACCCTGCCGATCGGAAGACAGAAAAAATGCGGAGTCACAATCAAAAAAGTATCGGTCGTTGCTCTCAGAGTTTATCGGACGTGGCATTGCCACTGGTTTTTGCCATTTGCCTGATTCGTCGATTGTGGTATAAAAAATATCATAACCACCCATTCCACCCGCTCCATTGCTTGCATAGTAAAGTTTTTTACCTGCTTTATCCAGCCTTACATCTACTTCATCGCCTTTGGTGTTGATCTGATCTAATGATAAAAAATTGACATAATTTCCATTTTGATCTTTTACAGACCATATAATATCATGAGTACCGTCATCGGAAAAGCGGTCACTTGACAGCACAAGAATGCCATTCTCTTCTGTCAGTGATTGTTCATGCCCGTCGGAGTTTATCGGACTTTTCATCTTTCGTGGATCTGTCCATTTGTTTTTGCTCCGTACAGAACAATAAATATCTCCGTTGCCAAAAGTTTTGTAAACAAAGAGTTTTTCTTCGCTAAAGCTTATTCCTGCCAAAGCTGTCTGATCGTCAGTGTTGAAAAAATAGGTTGTTTTCGGCCTTGCCCAGATAGTATCCGTTCTTTTTGTTACATAAATTTTTTCATTGAAGGCAAGTTCAGCTTTATCACCATCCCTGTTTCTCCGATCGGAAGTAAAATAAAGTTTATTGTCAAAAAACATCATGGGGGCATAATCATCCATCATGCTATTGAATGACATATTAGACAAGATCAATGTATCCAACTTTCCCGGGTTATACCAGTATTTTTTTATGCTGGCATTTCCCTGAGCTTTAAGCAGAGAGATACTTGCAATTGCAATAAAAAAACAGAGTAATACTATTTTTAGCTTCATTTTTTCGACCTCCTGCCTTCGTTAAATACTTTACGAATAAAGATAGAATTATTCATACCTTTATATGTATATTTTGTTGCATCAACCCAGGCGCCGTAACTGACGGCATATCCGAAACTCCATGATTGGGCTGTGATTCCTGCATTAAACTTGAGTGATCCATTAGAACGGTATGCTACGCCAACAGAAAACATTTTTTTAATTTTAAAATCCAGGCCTGCTTCCCATTGATAAGATTTTGAATTGACAAAAGCGCCTATTGCCATTAACTCCAGATCAAGATCATGAGTTTTGCTCAGATTGAAATTATATGAACCCATCGCATAATAATGCCTCCGTTTAAGATTTTCAAAATCAGCATTAAGAAAGGTGGATTTGCTATTAAACAACTGGTGAGCACTGAGCCCTACATAATATTTGTTTTCACGCAGAAAAGCTATACCTGCAGAAGCATTGCCATTAGGTGATGTTTCTGTGATATTCATCAATCCAGGATCGTTTGGATCAAGAACAACGATGTCATTTTTCCTGATTTTATCCTGCGTAAAATGCCCTGAGATAAAAAATGAAAATTTATCACCAGCATTTTTCATACTTGTATTGTCGGCTTTTTCTTTTTTCAGAAAAACATAATATGCCAATCCAAGTTCCACATCAATTTTTGAGGATAGTCCCATCTGTTCATAATTTACTTTTAAGGCTGTTCCCAGATGGTCGATCAGAAATCCGCTTCCCATAAAAGTTGCCTGAAGGGGATGATGTCCGAAGCCATCAAGGCGGCTTCCGGCAATCAGCGATGCCGAAGGAACGGAGGTAAGCGGCAATAAAGCCATATTATGGATCTCGGGCAAGCGATTGTAAAAATCATTAACACCTTGTCCTACCTGGAGCTGAGCACCGGCGTTGCAATAAAACAATACAACAATTAAAAAAGTGGCTGTAATTTTTCGTTTCATAATCCTGTTCTCCTTGTTTAATAGTTAATATTGATTGAATTTCTGAAATCATAAACCCGGCCTTTTTCA
>DAOQAF010000071.1:0-18920 GCA_035353775.1 Bacteroidales bacterium
GGCAGAGCCTAAGCCGAACACGGGTTAATCAAATAATATCGAATATCGATTAACGTATATCGATTTATGAAGTGAAGACACTAGGAATCATTGTAAACTTTCGACTTCCAACTACTGACGAATAACTATTGACTAATGATTCGCCACCGCGGTTGACTTTTGTCTATTGCCTATTGCCTAATGACTATTGACTATTAACTCCTGACTTCTGACTCCTGCTTACTGACAATTGGCTATTGGCAATTGGCTATTGCCTTCTTCTTACTTCTCCTTATGTATCAACACTTCCGTAGCCCCAATACCATATTTTGCTATGGAAGCATCAAAATATTCAAGGAAAGGATACTGCTCCAGAATTTTAGTTATTTCAAGTTTTAAAATGCCGACGCCCACACCGTGAATGAAGATTACTCGTTTGTAATTTTCTGCTATGGCGTTCTCGAGACAACGGGAAAAATAATCGAGTTGTATCTGTAGTTTTTCATGATTTCCCAGACTTAAATACTCTTCACATAAAGCCTCTATATGCAGGTCGACTTCCGCAAAACCATCTTCGATCCGGTGTTTTTGTATCAGGGAATCCCTTTTTAACTGAGCTTCGGGAATCTTGTTCTGTGCCGGCGCTTCTGCATTTTTATCTTCTGTTACCGGCGCTTCACAAATTTTGTAAATAAATGACCGCTTATTAAAGATAGTGTTTACAATATAATTGTCTTCCTTCAGCAATTTTACCGGTTTGAATCTGAACTCCTGGCTTACAGGAGTGATGATCTTTTCGACAAAGTCGCTGAAGTACAGTATCTGGATCACTCCGTTGGTGTAATATTCCATTTGTTCGCGGTCGGCAAGCTGGATGTTACTTTTAGAGTATGCCCCGATGCTGCCGTAGTCGATGCCCGTAAAACCTTCGCTGTCTTTGAGGAACAAGGTGTAGATGACATCAAAAGCAGTATTGTTAATCAAAAATATTTCGATATCCCCGGCAATAAGCAGGCGCTGGTCGAGGGGGACAAAAGCAATATGAATACCCGAGGATATGTCGAAAGGGCGCGGTTTTATAATTTCGGCAGGAGTTTTTTCTTCAGTTGGTATGTTATAGATTGTATGCTCTGTAGCTTTTTGTTCATCAAAAAAACGCTCAGCCGCGTTGTCGTTGGTCACCAGGAGCAGTTCATTCACCATCACGGGCAATTCAAAGCCGTCGCTGGCAACATTGACCATGCTGTTGCTGATAATTTTACTTACAATTCCGCCGCCCTTTTCATTTAAAAACTTAACTTTATCGCCTACTTTGAATTTCATAGAATTTTTATTTCAAAATTAACGATAAAACCGTTGCCATGAAAAAAAACTTATTTATTCTTTTTATCGCGGTGTCACTGGTATTTCTGATTCCGGGACAGGCTCAGGTACGAAAAGATAAAGCCACTTTTAAAGAATATAAGCCCGGCTATTATGAAAATGTGATTCTGAAAGACATAAACAAAAAGCCTGCTTATACTGAAGCCCGCAAATCTTTCAGGGTGGATGTTCAGGATATGAAATTTTCCAACGATACGGCCTTATACACAAAATACTGGCACACGCCGGCTGTGTCGCAGGGCAATACCGGAACCTGCTGGGCCTTCGGCTCGGTGTCCATGATGGAATCTGAAGTGTACAGGCAGCATAAGATCAGAGCTGATTTGTCGGAGATGTTTGTTGTTTATTACGACTACCTGGAACGTGCAAAGGATTTTGTGAAAACAAGAGGAGCAACTTATTATGAAGAGGGTTCGGAGTCGAATGCGCTTGTCCGAATGATGAATATGTATGGAATGGCCCCTTATGAGGCCTATTCAGGGCTGCTTCCCGGCCAAAAGGTTTACGATCACAGCGCCATGATCGAAGAAATGAAAACATATCTTGCCGAAGTTAAGAAAAACTGCGCCTGGAATGAAGATGAGGTAGTGAAAAATATTAAAACCATAATGAATGCCTATATGGGCGAGCCTCCGGTAAGCTTCAAATATGAAGGAAATACCTACACGCCAAAAACATTTGTCTCCGATTATTTGAAGATCATCCCCGGTGATTATTTCAGTTTTATGTCGACCATGAGTGCGAAATTCAATCAGAAATCAGAACTGGTAGAGCCTGACAACTGGTGGCACAGCAAGGATTATTATAATGTGTGTATGGATGATTTTTTCCTGATAATAACCGAAGCACTTAAAAACGGGTATACCATTTGTATTTGCGGTGATGTGAGCGAACCCGGCATTGACTACAATACACAGACCTTCATGATCCCCACTTTTGATATTCCATCCGATTTTATTGACGATAATGCCCGACAGGTGAGGCTGAACAATGAAACCACTACAGATGATCATTGTATGGAAATAGTGGGTTATTGCATATACGAAAACAAATACTGGTTTTTGTTAAAAGATTCCGGGGCCGGGGCTTTTGGTGTCAAACAAACGGGTTATCGTTTCATGAACGAAGACTTTGTGAAACTGAAAATGATGAACCTGCTGCTATATAAATACGCGGCCAAAAAAGTGCTGGACAAAATAATCAAGTGAGCGGAGCCAATATTTCCGGGGCGGGCCGGTGCTTAATATTTTATGAATTTACCGCAGTATGTTTCCCTGGAATCCGAAATCTGCACAAAATAAATACCCTTCTGCCATTGACTCACGGGTAATACAATATGTTGCTGTTGTATCATGGTTTTTGTTAAAACTCTTCCTGTGATATCCGTAACGGTCAGGATGGCTTCATCCACGGGGCCGGGAATTTCGATGGCTATCAAATCGGAGGCAGGATTGGGAAATACTTTTAGCGAGCCTTGGTTTATAGAACCTACAGAAAGATCAGTGGGTATATGGTTGTAATACTTCACCGTAATATTATTTCCACCACCTCCTTGTTTAGTTATTTGTAAAACAGGCCCATGAAAGCCATCAGTTAGCCATTTATATTCGGTCACGTTGCGGGTAAAGCCTCCGCCAAACCCAATGGAATCATAAAAAATAGTGTCGTAGTATGAAACTTTTGATTTTACCCGGATGACTTCAAAAGTATCCGCAGGAAGATACAGCGTTCCCCAGCCGTCCACAACATTTTCGCGATGGACCACATGTCCCAGGTATCCTATGCCTGGAATGTTGGTATGTGCCTCCGAATTGGAAGTATCCATTGCACCATAAGTTACCGGGAAATTGTACAAAACATCCTGATTGTCGAATTTCAGAGGCACAGGAAACCCGTTTACTTTTGCTCCCAGGCCGAGTATAGAATACATGGAATTGGAATTTTTATAAAAATTATAGCCATCGGTGATGCTTATCATGGGAATCGTTTGCATGGCTATCGGTTGTGCCGATGTTGCCTGAAAAAAGACAGCCGAATATACCATGCCTGTTGAATTGACAGATACAAAAGTGTCGACAGCATTTGTAGTTGATGATAGCGAAGAAAAATCCCAGGTATAAGCGGTATCAGTCTGTTGATAATTTATGCCGTTAAGGTTGTTGGCTGAGCGAAAATAAATTATATCGCCGGAAACAGGCATGTCCGTATGATCAACAATAACCTGGGCGTTTACCGATAATGCAGCAAAAAATAATATAGTTGTACAGAAGTATTTCATCATCTTTTTTTAACAAAGATAAAAAAGGAAATTCATTGTTTGGATAAATGATTGAGATAGTTTTAAAAAAAATGAAATCATTTGTCTCGATAGCAAATTATAATCTGAGTTCGGGGTTCAAGTGCATTGTCGTTGCGGTCAGGCTGAGCCGTCCCGAATTCAAAGGCATAACCATTATTTACAAGGACGAACAGGATGTGTCGAAGACGACCGGGCGATGTAAAAAAAAATTTTGTCATTAGCGTTCCCCTTATGATGAACCCTGAAATTGTTAATTTGTAAGACAGTTTCAATAAACAGGCTGCCTGAGCCGAACACGGGTTAATCAAATAATATCGAATATCGATTAACGAATATCGATTTATGAAGTGAAAGACATAAGGAAACATTGGAAAATCTTAAATCGTTAATCAGTGTTCGATGTTTAAAAGAGCTTTTGAGAAATTGTTTAAGACAGTATAATAAGACAGGCAGGAGCCTGTAAGAATAATGACAGCTCAGGCTCAGCCAAAGCTGAACAAGGATGAGATTGTGATTGAATTTTTTTTATAGCCGTCATCAGATGACTCTTCAAGTTGAAATTGTTGAAATGGCTTGTCGTTCTTAGTCATCAGATGACTTAAAGCCTGTAAGAATAATAAGAGGGTGTCTCAAAATATTTTTTAAATGATTTTCACCGCCTTCTTACCCCTTCCCTAAAGGGTGGAAGTCGCTGAAAATCAGCACACTTTTAAGGGACGGGGTAATGATGATTTTCAGCAAAGGCAATTTTTGAGACAGCCTCAACAAGGCCGAACAAGGGTTTTTATGTGCCAGCCTTCTTTTGCAACTGCTCTTCAATAAAACCAAGCGCTTTTTGAAACCTTGCAATTCCTGTTCCTTCAACGACGGCAAAATTAGCATTTCTGCTTGTTAATTCTCTTTGATACCAGTCGAAGAAATAGGTGCGAAGGCGCGGGTGCTCACGTAGTGGATCGAACTCCCAGGGCAGGTCTACATTACAAAGCAGGTAAAGGTCATACGTATATTTTGACAGGTTTTCAGAAACCCAGGCAGGGCATTTGTTATATTTGTGTTCGCCCCATATCTTTATCACAGTAAGTTCGGTATCGCAAAACAGCAGCCTGCCGGCCTTTTTTTCTGCAGCCTTCTGCATTCTTATCTGGCCTTTTGCAATTAATTCAAGGTCTTCAAAATTATACTCACGGCCAAGGCTTTCCACATAGTCTCGGGCAAATTCAGGAACAAAAACAGTTTTATAATGTGCGGCCAGTTGTTCTGTAAGCTGCGATTTTCCTGTTGACTCAGGCCCGGTAATCGCAATCCTGATCAAACCAGCGCTTGTTTTTTGAGATCTTTTTTCCATGTAAAATATCCGTAAATGGCCAGCAAAGTAAAAATAAAATATAAAGGCGCAAAAGCATACAATTCTTTGATGAAATATAAAATGGTGCAGTTAATATCAATGACGATCCACATAAGCCAGTGCTCAATGATCTTTTTCCCCATGGCATAAGTAGCAATGATCCCCCATACCGTGAGCAGTGAATCCCAATAGGGAAAAGACGCATCGGTATAGGTTGCAAACAGGTATCCCACCACAAATGATAAACAGAATCCCAGCACAAACATGATGATAAATTCTTTCGGCCTGATTTTCCGGACTGGAAGTTCAAATTTTTTCTCACCTCCGAAAACCCAGTTATACCAGCCATACAAGGTCATCAATAAGTAAAAGACCTGAAGCACTACATCAGCATAAAGCTTTGCCACAAAAAAAACATACAGCGACAGTGCAACATTTGCAAGGCCTACAGGCCAGCACCAAATCTTCTGTTTCGTTGTAAGGTAAACCCCAGCTATGCCAAGAATGGAGGCGATTATCTCAATATAGTTTTCGGTAATCCAGTTCACCATAGTTATTAATTCTTGGTTGCAGATTAGTTTATTAGATAATTCTTAAAAAAATCAAGCAAAAAGTTGTTACACTTGCAGATCAGCATTTATAACTTTCATAACAAAAACAGAGTGGGGCAGGGCAAAAGACTTTTCTATTTCATTGGTCAGCGCATTCATCACATATCTGTATTCACCAAATACCTGTGTGCTCATTCCATTGGTTTGCGCAGTCAGTTCATTGTAAGTATGGACACGTTTGATGAAATCGATGATATCCGGTTTGAATTCCTCTTTCAGCGGGTAATAGCTTATTTCTACAGAAACTTTCATAAAATATTTTTTATAATACAAATGTACAAGTAAAAATATTACTATATTTGAAAAGAAATTTCTGTATGGTTTTTAATCCCGGCTGAAAAATTATTAACAAAAGGTAAGATGCTGCAATACAGATAAAGGGATTGCATCCGGCCTTCAAAAATTAAATGAATGAAAAGAATTTTTTTATTTCTCGCTATCGGAGTAGTTGCAATGTTCCTTGTAAGCTGCCTGACTGTTGAAAAAAAACAGTACACCTATGAATTCACCGGTAAAGATTCCGGTAAACTTACGATCAAGTATATTAACATCATGTCGAATGAGGATTCTGCTGACTATACAAGGATTGAGGATTTTGATGACCTGCTGAACAATTATGTCAACGGAACAAAAATTGAAGAAGCATACCCCGAAGCTGTTAATATCTCAAAACGCTTGTTTGAAGAAAATGGCGTGCTTTGCGGCGAAGTGATCATGGAATTTCCCAGCCTAAGTGGTGGACGTCTATACCAGTTCGACAAAAAGAGCCCTTATATGTTCTATGCCAGCTCGGTTGATGGTGAAAGCTATGTAGAATCGAACGGCACTTATGGCGGCGAAAATATGCCTGTTGTCATGTTCCCTTCTAAACTGAAAAAGCTTGTTGTTACTACCAGCGTAAGCCAGCCCAGCGATGAAAGCTATGTGAGCCTGTTGGGTGAATATATTAAATGGAAGAAAAATTAATATTGAAGATTAATAATTAAAAAGGCTGCCATTGTTTTTGGCAGCCTTTTTTTTGTTAAAGCGGTATCAATCTTCAATACCGGGTTTCGGTGCGCCGCCTTTACCGGTTTTTGGATCATCACCTTTTAGCTTTTCGAGGAGGAGCCTGTTGAATTCTTTTTCAGCCCGGTATACACCTACAACTTTTTTACTGCCGATCACATTTTTAAATTTCGGATAATATTCTTTCTTCAGATCCAGTTGGTTTTGTTCCTGCTGAAGCTCAGCATTGATGATCTCATCGGCCTGCTCTTCGCTAAGGTTTTCGGCACCGATCACTTTCAGATCTTTCATTTTTTTGCGGTTTTCTTTCTGAAAAGCTTCCCTTTTATCCTGAAATTCGTTGTATAAAGGCCAGAATTTTTCGGCTTCAGCAGAATTTAAATTGATGCTTTGACTGATATAAGCGACTTTCATCGCTTTTATTTTTTCTTTTTTGTTCTGATCATTGGCTTTCTTTTCTGCATTTTGTGCATTCAGGGTGCCGCTGAAAAGAAAAAGGCATACCAGCGTGAACAAGCCAATTATGGCGGCTTTTGATTTTTTTGTTTTCATGGTGTTATTTTTTAGGTTAATTAAATTTATAATATCGTTTCCGGGTCAATGTTTTCGCTGATAAAATATTCTATGATATCGTTTTCAGTTATCGAAGCATCCATTTTAAATTCCTTATCTGCAGCTTGTGCGCGAGCATCGTGATCTCCTGTTAATGAAATGTCTGGTATTTCTTCCGGGCTGAAAAGTGAAACGCTGTCGCTGCTCATTTCAATAAGGGCGCTTTCATCCATATTATCTTCCAGATATTCGGTGATGGTGCTTTCAAAATTATTGCCGATGTATTGCTGCTTATTTTCCTGAGTTTTTTCGGGGATAAGTTCAGAAAAAACAAGGAGGATAATAATGATAGCGGCCGCAGCAATGCCTGAATACGCGAATGTTTTTATCAATCCGGTATTTTTTTGTTTTACAGGTTCCCCGGCCTTAATTTTATTTTGTATCTGAACAGGAAGTCCTTCAAAATAATGTTCGGGAACTTTAAAAGGATTTTTTCTGCCGGTCATTTTTTTCTGATCTTCAGAAACCTTATCCGGTATGTCCTTATCTTGTCTTATGTAATTTTTCTTTTTCATGCCCGTGATATTAAGATTAAAAAGTTTTGAAAAGGTTTAATCGTCGATCAAATATTTTTTGATTTTTTTAAAAGCAAAATGATAGGATGATTTCAGGGCGCTTTCGCTGGTGTTTAGGATTCTTGAAATTTCTTCAAAAGACAATTCGTCGTAATACCGCATATTGAATACCAGGCGTTGTCTTGTGGGAAGTGCCAGTATTGACTTTTGCAATTTTAGTTCAATTTCATCAGCCTGAAAAAAATGATCATCCACGAGGGATTCAGCAAGTTTTTTTTCTACATTAAAAAACGGTATAAAGTTGATAAATTTCCTACTTTTCAACAGTGCAAGCGCTTCGTTGACCGCGATCCGGTATATCCATGTCGACAGTTTTGCGTCTTCGCGGAAGTCGCCGATGTTATTCCATATCTTTATGAAGACAAACTGAACCACATCATTGCTGTCGTCGTGGGAAATAACGATCCTTCGTATCAGCCAGTAGATTTTTTCCTGATAGGCACTGACCAAAACATTAAAACCCCTATCCCGTGTGTTTTTATCCCGAAACTGACATAATATGTCTTCGTCCTGACCTGACTGCATTTTCAGATTTTTTGTTTTAGATGATTTTCAAACAGGAAAGTTTAAATCTCCGCAGATTTTTTTATGATCAATAAATGATGTTACTTTGTTGTGTTGTTCTATATAACGGATTATATGAAAAAAATATTTTTGCTGGCCGGATTATGCTTGATATTGGTTGCTGCCTGCACGTCAAAGCATGAAAAAGCCCTTGAACTGAACAAAAGCGGCATACGCAAATTGTACTCTTATAAAACGGAAGAAGCATTGAAAGATTTCGACAAGGCTATAGAACTCGACCCGCTTTTTGATCAGCCCTATTTTTACAGGGGAAACATAAAATACGGCCTTGGCGATTACAACGGCGCACTTTTTGACTATAACAAAGCCATCGAATTAAACCCCGGCTTTGCCGATGCTTATTTTAACCGCGGCAACGTTTACGAATCCATCAACCAGCGTGACAAAGCATGTGCCGACTGGATAAAAGCAGATGAAAACGGAAAAGCCAATCTGACGGACAAACTGAGAAATTGCCGTTAAAGTTTTTTATACATTGAACCTGATATTCATAATATCGCCTTCTTCTACAAGGTAGGTTTTTCCTTCGACCTTAAATTTTCCGGCTTCTTTGCATGCGTTTTCAGATCCGTATTTCACAAAATCGTTGTACTTCAGCACTTCGGCACGTATAAAGCCACGTTCCAGGTCGGAATGTATGGCGCCTGCCGCCTGCTGTGCATTCATACCGGTTTTGATGGTCCAGGCACGGACTTCTTTGGGGCCGGCTGTGAGAAAAGTGCGGAGATTCAACAAGCGGAACGCCGATTTAATCAGTTTGTTGACACTGGGCTCTGTCAGTCCTACATCACTCAGGAAAGCCATGCGGTCTTCGTAAGTTTCCAGTTCAGATATCTCTGCTTCCAGCTTTCCGGCGATCACCAGCACCTCGGTATTTTCATCTTTTACGGCTTCTTTAAGGGCCTCTGAATACTTGTTTCCTGATATTGCGGAATCATCGTCCACATTGCAGACATATAAAACCGGTTTCTCGGTGAGCAGGCACAGGTCTTTTACCAGTTTGCGGTCTTCGTCAGGGATGTCGAGCGTTCGTGCCGACTGAAAAGATTCAAAATGGTTTTTATAAAGAGTAAGAACCCCGAGCAGGTGTTTTGCGTCCTTGTCGCCGGTTTTGGCGGCTTTTTCAACACGCTGCATCTTGCGTTCCACCTGGTCCAGGTCGTTGATCTGAAGTTCGAGGTCGAGGATCTCCCTGTCCCTGACGGCATTCACCGAACCTTCTATATGAGGGAGGTTCTCGTCGTCGAAACAGCGGATCACATGTATGATGGCGTCGGTCTGACGGATGTCGGCCAGAAAGGAATTTCCCATGCCTTCGCCTTTGCTGGAACCTTTGGTAAGGCCTGGTATGTCTACTATCTCCACAGTAGCGTGCACTACTTTTGCCGCTTTTACAAGTTTTTCGAGTACATACAAACGTTCGTCGGGAACATTAATAATGGCAATATTTGATTTGTTCGAGCTGAAAGCAAAATTGGTAATCTGTGCTTTGGTGCTCGACATACAGTTGAAAATTGTGGTTTTGCCGCAGTTGGCCAGTCCCACTATTCCGCAATTCAGTCCCATAATGTATTTTTTACAAAGGTATTGATTTTTGGAAAAACGATGCAACAAAATAATACCGATACAACATTCAATCCGCCACGGCGGTTAGTCCAATTTCGCCTGTGTCTTTAGCTCCGGAGCTTAATGTCGGTAAAATAAACACCAGACAATAACATCCCGCTCCTTAGGAGCAGAACATTTCCTGAACTATTTTTCTACTGACAATACATTCCTACAGAATGAAAAAAAATGGTAAAAGCCCTAAAAACATAGCTATTCAGAATATCTGTACTATTTTTCCCGGACAACAGTGATTGATTTCTTTGTATTTTTAAGCACTTGAATGAGCTGCATTTTATTCACAACAAAAAAAACTTATTCAATACTTTTTAACAATCAAAAAACAGGCTGATAAAAACCATAATTTTGAAAAAAAATGTATATGTATTCTGTTGATGAATTAAAAAATATCGCTACTCAGGTACGCCGCGACCTTTTGAGGATGATCCATGCGGTGCAGTCAGGCCATCCGGGAGGTTCTCTGGGCTGTGCCGATTATCTGACTTGTCTGTATTTTTCTGTAATGGAGCATCAGCCAATGCCGTTCAGCATGGATGGCAAAGGCGAAGATATCTTTTTTCTGTCGAACGGCCATCTTTCTGCCGCCTGGTACAGCGTTCTTGCACATTCGGGATATTTTGAAACCGCCGAACTGGCCACCTTCCGCAAGGTGGGTACCCGTTTGCAGGGCCACCCGACTACTGCGGAGCATACGCCCGGCGTGAGGATCTCTTCCGGCTCGCTCGGCCAGGGAATGTCGGTGGCTATAGGTGCAGCCCTGGCTAAAAAACAAAATTCTGATGATCATTTAGTTTATAGTTTGCACGGCGACGGCGAACTGCAGGAAGGACAGATTTGGGAAGCCGCCATGTTTGCTGCCTCAAAAAAAGTGGATAACCTTATTTCCGTCATTGATTATAACGGCAAACAGATTGATGGCCCTGTCGATCAGGTATGCAGCCTGGGCGACCTGAAAGCCAAATTCCTTGCCTTCGGCTGGAAAGTCTTTGAAATGAACGGAAACGACATTTCTGAGGTACTCGGTATGATGAAAATTGCAAAGGCAAATACCTTTAAGGGCGTTCCTGTCGTTATACTGATGAAAACCGAAATGGGAAACGGCGTGGATTTTATGATGGGTACACACAAATGGCACGGTAATCCTCCGAATGATGAGCAGCTTGCCAACGCACTTGCCCAGTTGCCGTCTACCTTAGGCGATTATTGATCAAAGCGGTGAACATGACATCATCAATAATAAAAAAATACATCTTTCTTGTAACGGCGATCATTTTGTCGTGCAATACCTATGCACAGATCACCATCTCAGAAAAAGAAAAACCCAAGCCTAAGCCGGTAACGCGTATTTTATTTGTTTATGATGCTTCTCAAAGTATGCTGGGGACATGGCAAAGCGACCGCAAGATATCCATAGCGAGCAAGCTTATGTCGGAGTTGCTCGACAGCCTGAAAAGCGTCCCCGACCTGCAATTGGGACTGCGCATCTACGGACATCAGAAATATTACCCGCCGCAGGATTGTGACGACAGCAAACTGGAAATCCCTCTCGGTGATGGTAATATTGAAAAGATCAAAAACAAGCTGAAAACCGTTAATCCCAGGGGAACCACGCCGATAGCCGCTTCGCTGGAAGCCGCGGGAAACGATTTTACACCCTGTGATAATTGCCGTAACATTGTTATTCTGATCACCGATGGCCTTGAAGAATGCGGCGGCGATCCCTGTGCGGTTTCCCTTGCCCTTCAGAAAAAAGGGGTTATCCTCAAACCATTTATTATCGGCATTGGCCGGAACTTTAAAGAATCGTTCGACTGTGTAGGGACTTATTACGATGCTGCCACCGAAAAAGATTTCAGCAATGCCCTGAAAGTAGTGATCTCGCAGGCGCTGAATTCTACCACGGTGCAGATCAACCTGTTGGACTCCTACGGAAAGCCTACAGAGACCAATGTCGGGATGACCTTGTACGATAATTTTTCCAAGACCATAAAATATAATTTTGTGCATACGTTTAACAATCAGGGCTTGCCCGATACACTGATGCTTGATCCTTTGCTGGCTTACGACCTTGTAGTGCATACCATACCACCGGTAAGCAGAGACAGCATTGCCATAACTCCGGGCACACATACTACAATCGCCGCGATCACGCCGCAGGGGACACTGGAATTGAAAGTAGGAGGGAAGCTGCCTGTCGGGAAAAGTCCGCAATGTATCGTCAGACAGCAGGGAAAAATGGAAACGCTCAATGTGCAGACTTTTGATCAAAAAACAAAATACCTCACCGGCCTGTACGACTTGGAGGTGTTGAGCCTGCCGCGTATGAAGATCAGCGATGTAGAAATAAAACAGAGTTATACGACCACCGTTGAAATCCCCATGCCTGGGACCGCCATCATTCAGGCGGCTATGCGTGGCTACGGCGACCTGTATGCGGAAGAAAACAACAAACTGACGTGGATATATAAACTGAATGAAGAGGGACAGCAGGAGATGTTATATTTACTTCCCGGCAAATACCGGATCATTTTCCGTTCGAAGTATGCTACTCATTCTATTTACACGATTGACAAATCATTTAAAATTGAATCCGGAATAACAACAAGGGTGAACTTTTATTAAAAAATGAATAATTATTTCCGCATCTATGTAGAGGGAATTAAATACAAATAAATGAACAGATTTCAAAAAACCGGTGAAAAAGATACGCGTTCGGGCTTTGGTGAGGCGCTGAACGAATTGGGACTCGAAAACCCTGATGTCATTGCCCTTGTAGCGGACCTTACCGGCTCGCTGAAGATGGATGCTTTTGCAAAGAACTTTCCCGATCGTTTTATACAGGTCGGAATTGCCGAAGCCAACATGATTGGTATTGCCGCAGGGCTGACCATAGGGGGGAAAATACCTTTTGCAGGCACTTTTGCCAATTTTGCTACCGGCAGGGTGTACGACCAGGTGAGGCAGTCGGTGGCCTACTCAAATAAAAATGTGAAGATATGTGCTTCCCATGCGGGCATCACGCTGGGCGAAGACGGCGCCACCCATCAGATCATGGAAGACATCGGGCTGATGAAGATGCTGCCCAACATGGTGGTGATAAACCCTTGTGATTTCAACCAGACCAAAGCAGCCACCAAAGCCATCGCCAGCTATGCGGGGCCTGTTTACCTTCGTTTTGGAAGGCCGAAAGTGCCTGTGTTCATCCCTGAAGATGAACCTTTTGTGATTGGAAAAGCCCTCACGATAGCCGAAGGCAGTGATGTGAGCATTTTTGCCACAGGCCACCTCGTGTGGAAAGCCTTGCAGGCAGCAGAGATTTTAAAAGAAAAAGGCATCAGTGCGGAACTGATAAACATACACACGATCAAACCTCTTGATGAAGAAGCCATTTTGAAATCTGTAACTAAAACCCGATGCGTGGTTACAGCCGAAGAGCACATGATGAACGGCGGACTGGGCGACAGTATCGCTCAACTGCTTTCACGCAAGCTGCCCGCACCGCTCGAAATGGTTGCCGTTAACGACAAATTCGGCGAGAGCGGCACACCGGACGAACTGATGAAAAAATATGGCCTCGATACTATTGACGTGGTGAATGCCGTGCTGAACGTGTTGCAAAGAAAATAAATTTTATTGATACAAGGCACGGTTGGTGAGGCGCTGACCCGTGCCGGCTCAAAAAAAAAATGGCAAAAGGAAAAAAGTGGAAACGGATATTTAAGTTACTCCTGTGGCTTTTGTTGATTTTTCTGGGTTTATCAATACTCTCTGTCGTGTTATATAAATTTGTTCATCCGCCGGTAACGCCGTTGATGGTATTGCGCGGTTTTGAGACCGACAAAAAAACAGATTATCAATGGATCCCGATCGAAAAAATGTCGCCCAACCTGTTTCAGGCTGCCCTGGCTGCGGAAGATGACACTTTTTTAAAACATCATGGTTTCGATTTTCGCGCAATAAAACTGGCGTATGAGTCGAATCAAAAAAGCAAAAAAACCAAAGGCGGAAGCACCATCAGCCAGCAAACAGCGAAAAATGTTTTTCTGTGGCCGCACCGCGACTTTGTGCGTAAAGGGCTGGAAGCATGGTTTACGATACTCATCGAATTTGTTTGGGGAAAAGAAAGGATCATGGAAATGTATATGAATGTGGTGGAATTCGGCCCGGGGGTTTATGGTGTGGAAGCCGCATCATTAAAATATTTCAAAAAACATGCGGCAAAACTGAGCAAGTATGAAGCAGCCTCGCTGATCTCTGTTTTGCCCAACCCGCATATTTACCACGTGTTGACTCCTTCGAAGCGCACCCAGCGTTACCGGAGTGCCATTCTGAAAAGGATGAACTATATCCCCAAAGTGAAATTTGAGGGAAGCTCTAATGACTAATTTTCAAATGTTTTTTTACCCCGCCCTAAAGCCTGCCTGACGGCTATGCAGGGGTGAAACATCTGAAAATCAGCATCCCTTTATGGTTGTGTGTAAAGCTGATTTTCAATATATAGAGATGGCTATTATTGAATACAGGCATACGCTAAAGCCCGGCAGAACCTATTCTACCCATATTACCTCTGAATTATTAATTTTTGTTTTTTCGTCCATTCCCTGGATATGACTTCAATTACATAGGCCCCGTTTCTCAGCTCACCTGTTGATATTTGTGCCTGGCCAGGTTCGATTTTTTCCGTCCTTACCAATATTCCCGCCAGATTATAAATATTTAACTTTAGCTGAGCATTATTGAACCAGTTTGTTTTAATGGTGATGAGATCGGAAGCAGGGTTTGGAAAAACAGTGAATGTTTCTTCCATAATATTTTCATTGACTCCGACAGGGTCTTTTATCATTTTTAAGATTATTCCTGCATAACCGACTGTATAGCCAGTATTGGCGCCGACAAAAAACACAGAATATAAGGAACTGCTTATCCCGATGGTATCTTCGATCCAGGTGGTGCCGGCATCTGAGGTTCTTAGGACAGTGCCGCCTCCGCTCACCACCCAGCCATGATCTGCATCGGTAAAAATAACAGAATATAAATTATAGCCCACGCCACCTTGTTGTAAAGACCAGCTCAGGCCGGCGTCGGTCGTTTTTATGATGGTTCCGTATCGTCCGACCGCGTACCCCGTGAGAACATCCGTGAAATAAACAGACAGCAGGTCTTGGTAAATGCCGCTTGCCTGAACATTCCAGTCGACGCCGCCATTAGTAGTTTTTAAGACCTTGCCAAAATTACCAACGGCATATCCTGTATCAACACTGGTGAAAAAAACTGATCTCAGATCGTTAGTAATTCCGCTTACCTGAGGGTTCCAGGTAGCGCCTCCGTCTGTAGTTTTTAAAATTCTTCCGTAATCACCAACGATATAGCCGATAGTGGTGCTGGGGAAATATACCGAATACAAAATACTGGACGATTGGTCTCTGAGCATGACCCAAGTTGTTCCGGCATTGACCGTTTTGAAGATCACACCAGTTTCAGTATAAATACAATTGTCACCACCCACGGCATAACCGGTATCGGTGTTGACGAAAAAAACCGAATTCAGGTCACAGGTAGGCGCCCATGGCCTTGTAGAACCTAACTCTGCCCAGTTTGCGCCTCCGTCTGTTGTTTTTAGACAGGTCGATTGGTTGCCCACCGCATAACCCGTATTTTCATCAGTGAAATACGTAGAGTTTAAATTCTTGTTAGTGACCGGATTTGTCTGCGGAATCCACGTTAAACCGGCATCAGTAGTTTTAAGAATAGTTCCGCCAACGCCTGCTGCCCAGCATGTATTGTCATCAACGAAATAAATTGATTTGATACCCAGCATGGTGACTCCCGTTATTGCTGCCCAGTTTATACCTCCATCGGTGGTTTTCCAAATCCTTCCATACACACTTTCCGCAGCATAACCGGTATCTGTACTGGTAAAATACACCGTGTTGAAAAGTTCCGTACACGCGCACGATTGAACCGTCCAGTTTGCACCGGCATCCACTGTTTTTAGCAGCGTTCCCGTCTGGCCGACAGCATATCCGGAATCAGCATCGGAGAAATAAACGGATTGTAAACCGCCAATATTTCCTGTAGTTTGGGGCGACCAGTTAGCTCCGGCATCGGTTGTTTTATATATTATTCCATAATAACTAGCCGTACTTATGCCAACAGCATAACCGGTATGAGCATCCGCGAAAAAAACTGAATTAAAAAAATCGGTCGTGTTGGTTGTATGTACCGTCCAGTTTAAGCCGGCATTAATAGTTTTTAAAATTTTCCCATTAATACCTACAGCGTAACCGGTATCAGCAGAAGTAAAACACACTGAATTCAGATTGTCCGTTGTGTTTAAATTACTTATTAGTGCTGTCCAGTTCGTTCCTCCGTTAGTCGTCTTTATAATTTTGCCCATTCCGCCTACGGCGTAGCCTGTGTTTGCATTGGTAAAAAAAACGGAATTAAGATATGTATTTATTCCACTATTTTGTACGACCCAGGTGATACCGCTATTGCTTGTTTTCATAATGGTTCCCATGCCTCCCACGGCATAGCCCGTATTGGGATCAACGAAATATATGGAGTTCAGGTCATTGCCCTGGGGCAGGGGATGCTGAATTACCCATGTGCCGGGTTGTGCTTCCGTACGGCTTATGATCATAAAAATTAAACTGAGAAGGAGTAGTGTTTTTTTCATTTTATGGTTGTTTGTTTTTATTGTGGCTAAATATTGGTTTTAATATTTCAATGTTATGCACCTCATGTTATTTTTCTGTTTTTTTGAAAAAGTCAGCAAAATACAGAAACTGGTACTGTAATGCATTGCTCCAGTATTCCCGCGTATGTTCGCCGGGCCTTTCAATATAATCATGTTTGATGTTTAATTTCAGCATTTTCTCGTGAAGTTGCCTGTTTACCTCAATAAAGAAATCATCAACACCGCAATCAATGATCATGGCCAGCTTATCATTTTTTAACAGATGTAGCTGATAGTTCACGGTGTTTTTCTCCCAATTTTCAGGATACAGGTCTATCTTGCCGAGACGTTTTGCCAGATCCCAGTTTTTCGGGAACTGACGAAAATCCACACCGCCACTCATACTTCCGGCTGCACCAAAAATATCCTGATGACGCATCGCCAGATACAAGGCCCCGTGTCCACCCATGCTTATCCCTGTAATTGCACGGCCTTCACGGCTTTTTATGGTGTTGAACGTGCTGTCGATAAAAGCTGTCAGCTCTTTAGCTACATAAGTCTCGTATTTCATCGCCGTATCAACGGGACTGTCGAAATACCAGCTTGAAAAACCTCCGTCAACACCAATAATTATCATATTATACTGGTCGGCAAATTCCAGAACTTCTGGGAAAAAATTTATATAAGTTGCATAATTTCCGCTATAGCCGTGCAATAGGTAAAGAACAGGATGAGATTTCCCGCCTTTATCATAAATGTCTGGAGTAATCACACAGGCTTTGGTGTCTTTTTTCATTGAATGACTGTACACAACAAGCGTGTCAACTTTCGCTGCATCGAGGACTAAGGTAATTGTCAGAAGGTAAAAAAGAATTGCTATAGGTTTCATTTTTTTTGTTAATTTAAAGAAGGTAAATATCCTTTCTTTCTTTCTTTCTTTTTCATGTCGGTATAAACCATAAACGCAAAATACAGGTGTTGTATTTGCAACATATAAGTTTTACCGGTTTTGATCTTTCACTGTTCATGAAATTATTCAGATAAATCCAGTGAAACCGGCATTTGTTGTGGCCTGCTCAAAATAGCTATCAATAAAAGAGGATTATAAGAATTTAAACTCTTCTTTTAAACTTTCCCAAACATTAAAAACAATAGGGCATATCTCACAATTACTTATCACGCCCAGAGTTCTTGAATTAAAACAATGTTTATGAATATGGGGATAGTACCTGCACTCTTCAGGCCTTATTTCATATATTGAACACTTTTTGCCCGACAAATATTTGCAGGGAATATCTTTCAGGTATCTTGTTTTTTCCGGTTCATCCTGTTCAGTGAAATTTTCGATAAAATTTTCCCTTGACAGATTATCTTTTTTTGCCAGGGTGTCAAGTTCACTATCAGTAATTGTGGTTCTGAATATAGTACAACAATTTCCGCACTCGGTACAGTCAATTACGGCTGCAATCTCTTTGTAAAGTCTGTGAACAATATTGTCAACCATATCATTATCTATTCCCTTCAGGTAAGAACGAAATCTGGTATTCTGATCTTCGTTCTGTTTACTTAGCTGATGGATTCTGTTTAAGTCAATTTCTAAAGGTTTCATGATGTTGTTATTTTATAAATATGCCAGGTATAACGATTGATCTGCCATATTCCAGTCATTTTTCAATAGTTTTATTGTTCCTGTTTCCCGTTTTTCGCCCTTAATATTGTGTAATCCCAATTAATTTATTTTATATGTTTTATTTATCTGCGCTTTCAAGTATCAGTTTTACCACATCATAACTAACGGCATCGAACATATCTTCCACGTTGTTTGTGTAATCAGAGTTGTGGCTCATGATGGCATCTTTGACCATAAACGCCTTGTAATCGTGGTTTTGGGCGCCGATCCATGTCGCCAGCACGCAGCCCACGGCGCTTAATCCGCACAGGAATAAAGTATTGCTTCCCTGTTCTTTGATTACTTTATCGAGATCGGTCTTATTAAAGCCATCGCCGTAGGTTTTTATTATTTTCGGGTCGTCCATTTTTATTAATACGGAAGCAGGAAATTCAAACAGTTCCGTACCTGGGGCAGGGCCGGATTCCTTATCGTGATGGTATATCCTGATAACCGGATAGCCGTGTTTCCTGAAAAGTTCGATAAGCCCGTTGATGTAATACAAAGCCACTTCTTTCTCCCGCTCAGGAACCATCTGCAGGTACACAT
>DAOQAF010000072.1:0-6381 GCA_035353775.1 Bacteroidales bacterium
TTAGGGGCAATTTCTAATCTCAAAATTAGTAAAAAATTATATTTCTTAAAAATAAAAATGGTGTTTATATTCCATACCATCAACGAGATGAGTGAAATAAAAAAAGCAGGGCAAATTCGTGAATTTACCCTGCTTTTTTTATTTATAAATACAATTAAAATTCCCGCACTAAAAGTTGTTCGGCAAGTTTTAAAAGGTTCTTTTTATTGCTTTCGGGTAATTTGATTTTTTTCAGGTGCGCCAGCGCTTTAGCATAATAATTATCCATCAGCTTCTCAGCATGTTTCTTAACACCAACCTTAGCGTAAATCTCAGATATGGCCTTTACTTTGGTGTCGTTGTCAAAGGTGGAATTGGCAAAATAATAGATCAGCGAATTCAGGGTTTTATCTTTTGCCAGTTCGTGGGCTTTCAGGTACAGATATGTTTTTTTCTTTGAAATGATATCTCCGCCTTTTTTCTTTCCGAATTTTTTTTCATCACCAAATACATCCAGGATATCATCTTTCATCTGGAAAGCCATCCCCAGGTTTTCGCCGAACAGGTATAGTTCGCGTGTATCCTGTTTTGATGCCCCGGCAACAATAGCCCCGGCCATCAGGCTTGAGGCAACCAACACAGCCGTTTTCAGCCTGATCATCGCCAGGTATTCAGGTATGGTAACTTTTTCGGAATGTTCAAAATTCATGTCAAGTTGTTGCCCTTCGCAGACTTCAATAGCTACTTTTGAAAGCATCTGTACCAAGGGCTTCATGATCTTTTCGTCGGACTCAGAGATGATTTCGAAAGCCTTTGCCAGCATGGCATCGCCCGAAAGTATTCCGATATTTGTGTTCCATTTTTTGTAAACGGTTTCTTTGCCACGGCGTATAGGTGCTACATCCATAATATCATCATGAACCAGAGTGAAATTATGGAAGATTTCAATGGCAAGTGCCGCTGGTAATGCCTGCTGTACGTTGCCTTTAAACATTTCGCACGCCATCAGTGTTAACGTAGGACGGATGCGCTTTCCGCCCATCGTCAACGCGTATGTCATAGGCTCGTACAGTTCTCTGGGCTCTTTTTCAAAAGCAATATCGCTGATTTTTTCGTTCAGCAGCCGAAGATACGATTCCTGTGTTCCCATTATTGACTGATGGTTTTTATTGCTTCGATGGCAATGACAAGCTCTTCGTTGGTGGTGATCACCATCACTTTGACTTTGGACTCCGGCCTGGTCAGGAGGATATCCTTGCCGCGTGAAGTCTTATTGAGTTCAAAATCAAAATCAATTCCAAGAAATTCAAGTCCCTGCATCACCCCTTCACGAGTAGTTACAGCATTTTCGCCGATGCCACCTGTAAAAATGATCAGGTCGACACCGCCCATTCCGGCAGCATAAGCGCCAATATATTTTTTAACACGGTAATCATACATTTTCAGCGCCAGTTGCGCGCGCTTATTTCCTTTCAAAGCAGCATCCTCTATATCCCTCATGTCGGAAGATACGCCCGAAACACCCTGCATGCCGCTTTTTTTATTGATAAGAGCGTTGGCTTGCTTCAGGTCGAGATTTTCTTTTTCCATCAGAAAAAGCATGGCGCCAAGGTCGAGGTCCCCGCAACGGGTTCCCATGATAAGGCCTTCCACAGGGGTCAGGCCCATGGAGGTATCAAAGGATTTGCCATTTTTTATGGCAGCTATGGATGCCCCGTTACCCAAATGGCAGGTAATGATCTTTGTTTCTTCTATTTTTAACCCCAGAAGTTTACATGCTTTTTGCGACACGAATCCGTGGCTGGTTCCGTGGAATCCGTAGCGGCGAACCTTGTGCATTTCATACATTTCATAAGGCAGGGCATACATAAAAGTATGTTCGGGCATCGTCTGATGGAACGCGGTATCAAATACGCCGCATTGTTTTATTTCGGGAAGCAGTTTCTGAATGGCATAGATCCCTTTTAGATTGGCTGGGTTGTGCAAGGGCGCCAGGTCGGAACATTCCTCCATTTTATCGATTATTTCCTGTGTGATGAGCACGCTGCCGCTGAATTTTTCGCCACCGTGGACTACGCGGTGCCCCACAACATCAATTTCATGTTTATCTTTTATAACACCATGTTCCGGGTGCAATAACGCTTCAAGGATCAGGTTAATGCCGATGGTATGGTCGTGAACAGGCTGAACAGTAACGACTTTATCTTTACCTTTCGGGATATGTGTGAGTTCGCTGTTTTCCATCCCAACACGCTCCAGTAATCCTTTTGCAAGGACGTCGGCGTCATCATTCATCTTAATAAGCTGGTATTTAATAGATGAGCTTCCGCAATTTAATACAAGTACTTTCATTTTATTTTATTGTTTAAGTTTAAATTTTTATTCACTTATTTTTCTGCCTGGCAGGCAGTAATGGCAACTAAATTCACAATATCCATCACAGAACAGCCTCTTGATAAATCATTGATGGGTGCGCCCAATCCTTGCAGGATAGGACCGATTGCTTCCGCATCGCCCAGGCGTTCTACCAATTTGTACCCTATGTTTCCGGCCTGCAGATCCGGAAAAACAAGAACATTGGCGAGGCCGGCCACTGGGGAACCCGGGGATTTTTTTTGTCCGACAGCTTCTATCAATGCGGCATCGGCCTGCATTTCGCCGTCGAAATTCATTTCGGGACGGATGGTTTTGGCTATTGCCGTAGCTTGTATCACTTTGTCAGCCAACTCATGCTTGGCAGAGCCTTTCGTAGAAAAAGACAATAGTGCGATGCGCGGATTTTCTATGCCTGCAATCTGGCGGGCGGTGTCGCCGCTGCAAACGGCGATCTGCGCAAGTTCTTCGGCTGTCGGGTTGGGTGTTATCGCCACATCGGCAAAGATGAACACACCTTTTTCTCCGAGATTTTCTTTTTTGGTTACCATGACCATAGCACCGGAAACAACAGAAATACCGGGTGCCGTTTTAACAATCTGCAGTGCGGGCCTTACAGTGTCAGCCGTAGTATGTTCGGCTCCGCTCACTTCGCCGTCGGCATCGCCCATATAGATCATCATCGGACCATAATAAATATCCTGTTCAATAAGTTTCACGGCGTCTTCGTAGGTGATCCCTTTGCTTTTACGCAATTCCATCAGCTTCTGAATATAAGAGGCTCTTTCAGGAGATGTTTTCGGATCAATTTTTACCGCTTTCGAAAGATCAAGCCCTAACTTTTGTTCAAGGGAATTTATTTCGTCAATATTGCCTAAAAGGATCAATTGGGCGATTCCTTCCTTTAAAATGATGTCCGCGGCCTTCAATGTGCGTTCTGATGTGCCCTCGGGCAGAACAATACGTTTATTGAGGTTTTTTGCTTTTGCACTGATGCCTTCAAGTAAATTCATACATTAAGTTGTTTTGAATATAATTAGCAATTAAATTAATAATTAATTTTTTGACAAAAGAAAAAAAAATTATCGATACCACGGTGAAAATATTTGAGATTTTCGGAAAAAAACTGTTTGATCAGATTGATCATATTTTGCTAATTTTGCACAAATTATGCTTCAGGATAGTCTTACATACAGTGTTAATTCATTACCGGGGGAAAACGGCTCACTGTTCAAAAACTTTGTGCGTTCTCAGGATGAGGTGCCCGAAGCATTCCGAAAAACGTTTTTTGTAGGTAATTCAAAAGATAATTATCCCCAATTTTATATTAAGCAGGCTGCGGCAAGATCCGACACCTCGAATTGCACTTCAGTTTTTCACACCGGACAAAAACATATCACTGATATAAGGCCGAAGGAAATTCCGGATAATCAATCAGATTTATATTTCTATTTATTGATGTTCTGCTTTGTCGTTGGCACGATGATTCTGTTTGTAAAACAAAAACGCCTGTCACAGATTTTCAAAGCTTTCTACTTGCCTCATTTTACGAATCAGCTTATGCGCGAGGGCTTGGTACAGAAAGAATTTTATGCTTTTCCGATGTTCCTGATCTATTACATTTCTTTATCTATGCTGATCGCCAAAAGTGTCAATTATTTTTATAAAATAAATACTGACTTTTATTTTGTTTTGCTGATTTTAGGAGTTCTCATCATAATATTTATTTTAAGAAGCTTACTGATTACATTATTAAAATGGACTTTCAAAACCTATACAGAAACATCGGAATACAATAACCACAATTTCATTTTTTCTATTATCAGCGGTATTTTTTTAGCACCCATGGTTTTTTTGATTTATTATCTGCAAAATCCATTTTCAAATATTATACTTTGTGCCGTACTGATTATCATGGCTTTATTGCTTTTATATCGCACTGTAAGAAGTTTTTTGGTGGGTATGTCTTTTGAAAAAAGCAATTTGTTTTATTTTATTTTGTATCTTTGCACCATTGAAATTCTACCACTGGTTATAACTATTAAGTTGCTGATTGACTTTAAATTAGACTAAATTCCGATCGTCTGAAAATTATTTATTAACTTAAAAATTACCACGTTGAAAGTTAAAAACGTAATAATTTCGCAGCCACAACCGCCCAATTACGAAAAATCACCCTATTATGAGTTGTCGAAGAAGCACAATCTGAATATTACATTTAATAAATTTATAACAATCGATCCCGTTTCTGCCCAGGAATTCAGAAAGGCGAAGATCAACATTTTAGACCATACCGCGATCATCTTTACCTGCAACAACGCGGTAGATCATTTTTTCAGGCTTGCAAAAGAGATGCGCCTGATGATTCCCGAAACAATGAAATATTTTTGTGTTTCTGAAAAAACCGCATTTTATCTTCAAAAATACGTTCAGTTCCGTAAAAGAAAAATTTTTAACGGTAAAGAAAAACCGGAAGAGCTCATCAATATTATTAAAAAACATCATCAGGAGAAATTTCTTTTGCCCTGCACCGAAAGCTATAAACAGGAAATTGTCAATCTGTTTACCGCAAATAAGATACCTGTCCGCAAAGCTACAATCTACCGTACCATTTCAAATATGAGTATAAGAGATGAGATCAATATTGATATGGCCGATATGCTTGTGTTTTTTAGTCCTTTCGGAATAAAATCGCTTTTCGATAATTATCCGGATTTTAAACAAAACAAGAAAATAATTGCCACCTGGGGCAATACCACATTTACTGCCGCCATGGAAGCCGGATTAAATGTAAATATTTTCGGGCCTTCCGAACTCATCACGTCCATGCCAATGGCCATTGATGTATTTCTGGAGAAGCTGAAAAAGTAAATGATAATTTACAAATTTAATGCATTCCTTTTGTAAACACGAACGCTTATGCGGTAAAAAAACCATAAGCCTTTTGTTTACGGATGGGCACAAATATTTCGAGCATCCTTTTTCTGTTAAATGGATCGAATTGACGGAAACGCAAAAATATTCTGTACAACTGCTCACTGTTGTCCCGAAAAGGTATTTTAAAAAGGCTGTTGACCGAAACAAAATAAAGCGTTTTATCAGGGAAGCCTATCGCAATAATAAGGAGATATTATCCGTTCCCTTAAAAGAAAAAAATAAAAACATTGCGTTAATGTTATTATTTAATAGTGGAAAATCCGAAAGCTATCAGGAAGTTGAAACAAAAATTAAACTAATTTTACAGTTTTTAGCGCTCCATATATGAAGAAAATAGTAGGAAAGTTTTTCATTTTATTGATAAAAACATATCAGTATGCTATTTCACCTTACCTGATGCCTTCATGCAGGTATACGCCTTCCTGTTCGGCATACGGGATTGAAGCGATAAAAAAACACGGGCCGTTCAAGGGCGGCTGGCTGACATTAAAAAGAATTATTTCTTGTAACCCATGGGGTGGTAGCGGTTACGACCCGGTCCCCTAATTGAAAAACTAAGATGAAAAAAATAAAAATATTGTTTTTAACACTGGTGCTTTCCTGCACATTCACTTTTATTTGTAAAGCACAGGATCAGGCACAGAATGATTTTGAGATATCTAAAAATATTGACATTTTTGTTTCTCTTTACAAACAGCTCAACACTTATTATGTCGATGATGTAAACCCAGGCCAGCTTATGAAAACGGCTATGGATGCCATGCTGAAATCGCTCGACCCCTACACCGTGTATATTCCCGAATCGGATATCGAAGATTATAAATTTATGACCACCGGCCAGTATGGCGGCATTGGTGCTTTGATACACAAGCGTGGGGGGTATGTTTTTATTTCGGAACCATATGAAAATTCTCCTGCCGATAAAGCCGGATTGAAAGCCGGGGATAAAATACTTGAGATCAATGGCAAATCCGCCAAAGGCAAAACAGTAGATGAAGTTAGTACCGCCCTGAAAGGCCAGCCGGGAACCAATGTCAGCCTGTTGCTGGAACGCGATTCAACCCAGGCCCCGTTACAAAAGGAAATTACAAG
>DAOQAF010000072.1:6481-15284 GCA_035353775.1 Bacteroidales bacterium
GCCTGTTGCTGGAACGCGATTCAACCCAGGCCCCGTTACAAAAGGAAATTACAAGACAGGAAATTAAAATTGACAATGTTCCTTATTATGGAATGTTAGAAGACAGTATCGGATATATAAACCTGAGCGAATTTAAACAGAATGCCGGTAAGGATGTGAAAGATGCTTTTAATAAACTGAACGAAAACAACAATTTGAATGGTGTCATTATTGATCTGAGAGGAAATGGCGGCGGGCTGCTCAACGAAGCCGTCAACATTGTAAATATTTTTGTTGATAAAGGACAGTTTGTCGTGAGCACCAAAGGAAGGGTAAAAGACCAAAACCATATTCATAAAACACAGGCAGCGGCAATAGACACAAAAATCCCGTTGGTAGTGCTTGTTGACGAGGGTTCTGCCTCAGCCTCCGAAATTTTAGCCGGAGCAATACAGGATATGGACCGGGGCATTATTATTGGCCAGCGCACATTCGGAAAAGGATTGGTACAAAATATTATTCCGTTGTCGTACAATTCAGAAATGAAGATCACGATCGCAAAATATTATATCCCAAGTGGACGTTGCGTACAGGCGCTGGATTATTTCAACAGGGATGACAAAGGAAACGCCCCCGTATTACCCGATTCGCTGCGAAAAGCATTTACTACCAAAAACGGAAGGGTGGTTTACGAAGGAAGCGGGATAGAACCCGATATCATTATGGAAATACCGGATTTAAGCAATGTAACCCTTGCCCTGATGGAAAAAAATCATTTATTTGATTTTTCAGTTTTTTACAACAGAAAGACACCTTCGATAGCCCCGGCTGCCGACTTTGTTGTTACTGATGATATTTATAACGAATTTCTCAATTATTTGAAGGACAAAGATTACACCTACTCTACCGAAAGCGAACTGGTTCTCGAAGATCTTAAAAAAGCCGCAGAGATGGAAAAATACTTTGATGCCATTAAAGGCGATTACGAATTACTGAAAGAGAAAATTAAAAAAGAAAAAAACAACGATCTTACCGCCAACAAAGACCAGATAAAACAGACGCTGAAAATGTACATTGTCCCCTTGTATTATTATCAGAAAGGTCGTATCGAATCATCACTCAATGATGACCCTGAAGTAAAAAAAGCCATTGAAGTCCTGAAAAACCGGAAACAATATACGTCAATACTTGACGGCACCAATTGTGAAACAGAAAATAAAAATAAAAAATAATTTTTTTGGTATTTCCGAGTTATTGTTATGTTTTCTGTGAGATATGCCGCTTCTGAAAAAAGATATACATCGTTACGTTTATATACTTGGGTTAACAGGCCTTGCCGTGTCGCTGACGCTGTCGCTGTATGTAATGAGTGTTGCGCAGTTTTTGCTCCTGGCCAACTGGCTGGCCGAGGGACATCTGGCCGAAAAATTTAAAACGTTCTTCCGGAATAAACCCGCACTGTTTTTTACGGGTATATATTTTCTGCATTTAGCCGGATTATTTTTCACGCATGATTTTGACAATGCCCTTGTTGAACTAAGGATCAAATTACCATTGCTGGCCCTGCCGGTGATTATCTCAACAAGCCCGCTGTTGTCGCGCAAAACATTTAATTATATTCTTTTGTTTCACATTGCCGGAACTTTTATTTCCGGTATGGTCAGTTTTTATTTGTTTCAAACCCGCACTGTTTCAGATATCCGCGATATTTTTATTTTTATTTCACACATCCGGTATTCACTGAATGTCTGTATCGATATATTTATTTTGATCTATTTTATCTTTGGCAAAAACGAGTTTAGCGTCTTGATAAAAATTTTATTTGCATTACTGATCGCGTGGTTCATATATTTTCTTCTTTTCATGGAATCATTTACAGGAATGATGATTTTGATAGCCACATCCGCAGCGGCCCTGATTTTATTTATTGTAAAACAGTCTAAACCAATTTATAAAATATCGTTTTTGATATTCCTGCTGGCAATATTATCCGGGGCTTTACTATACTTTATGTCGATCTATAGGGATTTTAAAAACGTCGAACCGGCAAACCCGCAAGCGCTTGAACAATATACCAGGCACGGAAATCCATACATACACGATATCAACAATAAAATGACGGACAATGGAAATTATACCTGGATGTATGTCTGTGATCCTGAACTGGAGGAGGCATGGAACAAACGGAGCAAGATCAAATACGACAGTGTCGACGCGGCAAATTCACCGGTAAGATTTACAGTGATACGTTTTCTAACTTCCAAAGGCCTGAAAAAAGATATGGATGGGGTGAACAGCCTTTCTGATGAAGAAATTTCGCTTATTGAAGATGGAATTGCAAATATTGATTACGTAAAAAAGGGAAGCTTTAAAAACCGTCTGAAGAACGCGATATGGGAATATGAGAGTTATAAGATTACCCGTGATCCCCGCGGACAATCCATGATGCAGCGGTTTGAACTTTGGAGGACTTCCTGTGATTTGTGTAAAAATCATTTCTGGCTTGGCCTGGGTACCGGCGATGTGAAAAATGTTTTTGCAGCAAAACTGGTTATTGATGATTCATTGTTGAAAAACACCGGGCTTCGGCCACACAACCAATACCTGACCTTTATGCTCGAGTTCGGAATTTTTGGGTTTCTGATTTTTATTTTTTGTTTGTTTTTTCCAGGTATCCGGCAAAGAAAGTTTTCGGACTTTTTATACGTGTCTTTTTTTGTCATATCAGTATTATCAATGCTTACAGAAGATACTTTCGAGACACAGGCCGGGGTTACTTTTTTTGCTTATTTCGCTTGTCTGCTCCTTTTTATACATAAAAACTTCAAGTCTGAAAATAAAACACTAATTTTGAAATAAATTTCAGGGAAAAACAATGAAAGAGCAATCAATAAATATCATTTATACCGAACTGGAATCCGTGGATGAACTTGATGTTGCTGATACCTACCTATTGGCAAAAGCTGCTGAAGCGAGCAATAATGCCTATGCCCCGTATTCGGCATTTCAGGTGGGCGCTGCACTGCTGCTCGAAAATGGCGAAATTGTATGCGGCAACAATCAGGAAAATGCTGCTTACCCGTCGGGCTTGTGTGCCGAACGCGTTGCCATGTTTGCCGCATCGGCACTATATCCGGGGGTTGCCTTTAAAACTATTGCAATTACAGCCAAATCAAAAAATTTTGCGATAAATTACCCCGTTTCGCCTTGTGGCGCCTGCCGCCAGGTTATGGCCGAATATGAAAATAAAGGCAAAAAACCCATGAGAATAATACTCAAAGGCGAAAACGGAAAGATCTTTGTGATACAAAACGTTTCAGGATTGCTGCCTTTTGCATTTGGGTCATCGGACCTTGGCCCGGATCAAAAATAAATCTAACGTGTTTATTTAAAATTTTCTATATTTGTTTTTCATAAATAATAATTTGTATGACTAAAACACGTGTACTTTTATTTATTGCCTGCTTTTTTCTGCTTTCGATGACCATTGATAAACCGGCTTACCAGATATATAATGTTACCGGAAAAAAAACCACTTATCAAAAAATGTTCAATGACATCATGAGCTGCGAAGTGGTGCTTTTTGGCGAAATGCATAACAACCCGATTTCGCATTGGCTGGAACTGCAACTCACAAAAGATCTTTTTAAAGAAAAGAAACAAGACCTGGTATTAGGTGCAGAAATGTTTGAGACAGATAATCAGGAATTACTAAACAACTATTTACTTGGAAAAATTAATGAAGATACTTTAAAATCGCAGGCACGTCTTTGGCCGAACTATGAAACAGATTACCGCCCACTGATTGAATTTGCCAGAAATACGAACCTAAAAGTCGTTGCCACGAATGTGCCGCGCAAATACGCTTCAGTCGTAATGAAAGACGGATTTGAAAAATTAAACTCGCTGGACGAAAATGATAAAAAATTCATCGCACCACTACCTATTGAATATGATCCCGAACTAGAACAGTACAAGAAAATGCTTGAAATGCAGATGGGCGGGCACTCATCGCCTAACCTTCCAAAAGCTCAGGCACTGAAAGATGCTACGATGGCCCATTTTATTCTGGCAAATGCTTCACAGGATAAATTGTTTCTGCATTTTAACGGAACCTACCATTCCGATTATTTTGAAGGAATCATGTGGTACCTGAAACGCAAAAACGCTGATCTGAAAATCCTGACAATTGCGACTGTCGAACAAAACGACATTACAAAACTTTCACCCGAATATATTATGGCTGCAGATTATATTATCTGCGTCCCGGATGATATGACAAAAACCTATTAATATTGATAAAAAAAATCTTAATAGTTTTTTTTACTTTTTTTTACTCTATAAGTTTCGGCCAAACCAAGGAACAAACCGGATATGGCACCTATTATGCCGATAAGTTTCATGGCCGTAAAACCTCCAGTGGTGAGGCCTACAATAAAAACCTGTTCACGGCCGCCCACCGGACTTTACCTTTTAACACGGTTGTCCTGGTCACCAATCTCAGTAATCAAAAAAAGGTGCTGGTAAAAATCAATGATCGCGGCCCCCATACCCAAAACAGGATCATCGACCTGTCGAAAGCGGCGGCTGCAGAACTCGATATGATTAAATCCGGAGTTGCAAAAGTTACTATTGAAGTCGTAGATGTTCCGCCATCGTATCTGAAACAGGATACGGCAGACAACATCACGTCAACTAATATCCCCGGGAAGAATGTCGCTGTAAAAAACATTTCTGCAAAGAGCACAGAGAGCGATTCTAACAAAAAAAATACGGTTTCTGCCACAAATAATATAAAAATATTTGACGCCAATGATCAGCAGGGTATTCCTCAGGGTTATGGTGTTCAGATCGGTTATTTCAGAATACTGAATAATTGTAAAAACCTGTTGGTAAAAATGGAAGCAAAATACAAGATCAGCGGATATGCCTTTGCAGAATATAAAACAAAAGGTACATATTATCGCCTGATCATGGGCGATTTTGCGGATAAAAAACAAGCCCTGGATCTGCAATCCCAACTTGAAAAAGAAATTCCGGGCTGTTATATTGTTAACTGGAATAAACTATAAAAACAAAAAAATACTTTTTTCAAAATGGATGCGTTCGAAAATATCATCACCCGCCGCAGTATCAGAAAGTTTATTGATAAACCCTTTGATGATCAAATGACCGGTAAAATTCTGGAAGCTGCCATGTATGCTCCTTCGGCCAGAAATACCCAGGCATGGAGCTTTGTCGTGATAAACAATAGAGAGTTATTGGACAAGTTGTCCGTTATTCATCCTTATGCTCAAATGCTTAAAAAAGCGCCTTTGGCAATTTTGGTTTGTGGTGATAAAAACCTGGAAAAAAATGAAGCCTATCTCAGCATCAATTGTTCTGCCGCCACACAAAACATCCTGCTTTGCGCACATTCCTTAGGCTTGGGAAGTGTCTGGTTAGGCGTTTACCCTCGTAATGAACGAATGGAGCCCATTGCGAACCTCTTAAACCTGCCGGCAGACAATATACCGGTATCATTGATCGCTATTGGCTGGCCCGATGAACAGCCACCTCATCCGGAAAGGTTTTTCAAAGGAAAGATCCATTACAACGATATCTGGTAACTTAGAACTTTATCGTGATCCCGTAGTCAAAATCATTGTTCATCAATTCAAAAAGTGTATAGTTCAATTTTACTGTTTTATCTTCATCTTCCTGCAATGCTTTAATATTGCTGACACTTTTTGATTTTGACGGAATTAGAAAAGTGTTTTCAATCTTGATGAATTGGTAAAGCATATCCCCGTACATATTTGATTCTGCTTTAACAAGGTATTTTTTGATGATGGGGGCAAAATTCATTTGTTTGATCTTATGCTTTGAGACTTTTACAAAATCCGGTTTAAATGCACTTCTTTTTTGCCTGAAAAGCTTGTATAATGCCTCGTTCAGGGCTTTAGAGTTTATAAAATCAAACCCCACGGAGTATATACCCTTTTCGTTACCGGTTTTCAGATTGCTGATTCCCTTGCAGTCCCTCAGCAGTGAATCCGCCTTATCTGGTGTATTCTGAATTTCTGTGACAAATGCCATGTTGAACTGCTGACTTTGCTGCCCGAGAGATTTGCCTAATTTAGCCATGTCTACAGCAAGTTGAAAATTTCCCGAACCATCACTGTTCACTTTCAGCGTTTCTTTGATCTCTATGCAGGAAGTAAATAGTATGGTCAGACTGACAAACAACAGGAACTTTTTCATACATACTTTATTTACAGCAAAAATATAAATAATACCATTACTATGCCTGGTTTACTCCGATATGCCTGGTATATATTTGCAAGATTAACGGTTATGCAATGATTGGCCCGTCTCAGCATTTTGCCAATTGAAATAATGTTACTTTTAAAATATTTCTTGCATTCCGGAAAAAATGTATTATATTTGCCAAATGGTTAAACTAATTGGTTAAATCTTTTGGTTAAAATGAATGAACAAGCACACAGTACGGAAGAGATAATTTTTGAAGCGGCCAAAAAGGTTTTTATAAAATACGGCTTTGACGGTGCGCGGATGCAGCAGATAGCCGATGCCGCAGGAATCAACAAGGCTTTGTTGCATTATTATTTCAGAAGTAAAGAACATTTATTTGATGCCATTTTTGAAGAATCATTCAAAAAGTTTTTTCCGAACATCTCGTCCATCATGATGTCGCAACAGCCTTTTGAAGAAAAGATCAGGCTTTTCGTTTCACATTATATTGATACGCTTTTACAAAATCCACATCTGCCCGTTTTTGTCATGCACGAACTTCAGCGGAAACCCGAACGGATAATAGATCTCTTAAAGAATTCAGGAATTGATCCTTCTGTTACGGCAGTTATGCTTCAACGAGATATCAACGAAGGGAAGATCATGCCGATACCATTGCCACACCTGATCGTAAACATGATAGGGATGTGCATTTTCCCATTTGTCGGCCGGCCGATACTGGAAGGCTTTATCTTCAACGGGGATGCGGAAGCCTACGGACGCTTTCTGGAAGAACGGAAGACTATGGTTGCGGAGTTCATCATTAACTCGATCAGAAAAAAATAAACCTTATGAAAAAGATACTCATACTGTTTTTTATTTTGCCTTTTGCAGGAGTGTCTGCACAACAGCCGGACACGATCAGCCTGAACTATTGTCAGCAACTGGCGCTGGATAACTACCCGCTTATCAAACAAAAAGCGCTTCTGTCTGAGGCTGCAGGGCTAAAGATCAAAAACCTCAGCACAAATTATCTTCCGCAGATCTCACTCAACGGACAAGCTACCTATCAGTCGGCTGTTACAGAAATTCCTAAGATCAGCCCAATGTTTGATTTCCCTTCGATGAGCAAAGACCAGTACAAGGTTACACTTGATGTGAACCAGATGATTTGGGACGGAGGGAGCACATCGGCACAAAAAAAACTGGAAACCACCGGCCTTCAGGTAGATCAACTGGCCGTGGATGTCGAAATTGCAAAAATAAAAGAACGGGTAAATCTTATTTATTTCAACATACTGCTGGCTCAACAGAATGAAAAAGTGATCGGAAACATACAGGATGAACTGAGATCAAAATTAAAAAAAACCGAAGCCGGAATAAGGAACGAGGTGCTGCTTCAAAGCAATGCCGATGTGCTGAAAGCAGAATTAATAAAAACGGAACAGCAGCTTATAGAGCTTGCTAATTCAAAGAATGCGGCACTGAATATGTTGTCTGAATTTATCAACCGCCCCCTTTATGTCACTACAGTGTTTAAAACACCTGACAACAATACCATTGAAGCTGTTTATGACAACAAACGCCTCGAAATGCAACTGCTTGATCTGCAAATGAACAAACTTGACATTTCGAAAAGCCTTGTAAATACGAAGGTGATGCCCCGCTTTTATGCATTCGGACAAGGCGGATATGGCCGTCCGGGATTTAATATGCTGTCAAACGATTTCGACTTTTTCTGTATCGCCGGGGCAAAAATGAGCTGGAATATTTCCGGCTTTTATCAGTCGGGCCGCGAGAAACGCATCATTGATATTCAGAAAAATATTTTGAACACGCAGAAAGAAACGTTTGATAAAAACCTGAAAATTGCTTCACAAAAAGATGCTGCCGACATCACAAAATACAAACAACTGATCGGCAAAGACGATGAGATCATCCGGCTCAGGCAGAATATTACCAAAACAGCTTCGATACAACTGGAAAACGGGGTGATCACGGCAACAGAATATGTTACGGAACTTAACGCCGAAATGCAGGCAAAACTAAACTTGGAATTACATAAAATTCAAATGAAAATGGCGGAAATAAATTATTTAACGAGTATGGGGAAACTTTAGGAAGTCAGAAGTTAGAAGTCAGAAGTCAGAAGTTGGGAGTTGGGAGTTGGGAGTTGGGAGTCAGGAGTCAGGAGTCGGGAGTCGGCAGTGGCCTATAAGTTGAAAATTGAAAGTTGATAGTTGAGAATTGAAAGTTAGAAGATAGGAGTCGGGAGTTGGGAGTCAAGAGTCAGGAGTTGGGAGTCGGGAGACAGAAGGTAGAAGATAGGAGTCAGGAGTTGGGAGTTGGGAGTTGGGAGTTGGGAGTCGGGAGTCCGCGGAGGCGCAGAAGTTGATAATTGAATGTTGAAAATTGAAAATTGAAAATTAATTGATAGAATACAGAAGTCAGGAGTCAGGAGTCAGGAGTCGGGAGTCAGGAGTCGGGAGTCGGGAGTCCGCGGAGGCGCAGAAGTTGATAATTGAATGTTGAAATTTGAAAATTGAAAATTAATTGATAGAATACAGAAGTCAGGAGTCAGGAGTCAGGA
>DAOQAF010000072.1:15384-18901 GCA_035353775.1 Bacteroidales bacterium
GTCGGGAGTCGGGAGTCGGGAGTCAGGAGTGGCCTATAAGTTGAAAATTGAAAGTTTTAAATTGAAAGTTGATAGTTGAGAATTGAAAGTTAGGAGTTAGGAGTCGGGAGTCAGAAGGCAGAAGATAGGAGTCGGGAGTCGGGAGTCAGGAGTTAGAAGTTAGAAATAAAAGAATTAAAAAAGACAAAAATACCAATCCATGAAAAAATATCTTTTTATCATCAGCATTGCAGTATTAACGGCCTGTTCGGGTAAAAACGACAAATCGGACGCATACGGAAATTTTGAAGCGGACGAAACAATCATTTCTTCTGAGGTCAGCGGAAAGATCATTCAGCTAAATCTTGAAGAAGGCCAGGAACTGAAAGAGGGCACTCTTGTCGGTATCATTGACACTACCGATTATCAGCTAAAAAAAGAACAGCTTACCGCGCAGAAAAATGCTATTTCCTCCAAATCTGGAAACATTGCTTCGCAGATCGAAGTGCAGCAACAACAAAAAAACAATTTGCTGATTGACAAGGCCCGGATAGAAAAACTATATAAAGATGGCGCTGCTACCAAGAAACAACTGGACGATATCAATGGTAGTATCAGCATGGTTGACAAACAAATACAAGCGATCCAGACACAAAATGGCAGCGTGGCAGACGAGATAATCGCATTCATGAAACAAATTGACCAGATAAGCCAGACCATTAAAAAATGTTACCTCTCCTGCCCTGTTTCAGGAACGATACTGAACAAGTATATTGAGCAAAACGAACTGGTAATTCCAGGAAAATCGCTGTACAAAATTGCGGACCTCGGCAGTATTTTTCTAAGGGCTTATATCAGTGAATCTCAATTAGCAAATGTAAAACTCGGGCAAAAAGTAGAAGTGCTTATCGATAAAGGTGAAGACAATACAGCAACATATGAAGGTACCGTTACATGGATATCATCAACAGCAGAGTTTACCCCCAAAATAATTCAGACCAAAGAAGAACGGGTGAACCTGGTTTATGCGATAAAAATAAAAGTAAAGAACGACGGGGCTTTGAAGATAGGGATGCCGGGAGAGGTAAATTTTAGTGGCAAGTGAAGAATACTGAAAGAAGAAGTCAATAGCCAATAGCCAATAGTCATTAGTAGGAAGTAGGGAGTCAGGAGTCAGGAGTCAGGAGTCAGAAGTCGGGAGTCGGGAGTCGGGAGTCGGGAGTCAGGAGTAGGAAGTCAGAAGTCAGAAGTAGGAAATCAGAAGTCAGAAGTGGAAAGTCAGAAGTGAAGGATTTTGAAAATAATTGCTCTGTGAAAATAAAAAAAATAAAAACCAATCAACTAAATCAACTCATTTAACCCATTTAACTAAATCAACTCATTTAACCCATTTAACTCATTTAACCCATTTAACTCAATCAACCCATTTAACCCAATCAACTCATTTGACTTAATTAACTCAATTAACTCATAAGTGAATAACGTAGTAGTAGAAAATATCAGCAAGAGTTACGAAAAAGTAAAAGCCCTTGAGAACATTTCGTTCCAGGTGAATGCTGGTGAGTTATTTGGATTCATTGGCCCTGACGGGGCGGGCAAAACAAGCCTGTTCCGGATCATGGTTTCTTTGCTGGTTCCCGATGAGGGAAAAGCAACCGTATGCGGATTTGATGTCGTGAAGGATTATAAAAAAATAAGAAACATCGCGGGTTATATGCCGGGGAAATTTTCTCTTTATCAAGATCTGACCGTAGAAGAAAACCTGACTTTTTTCGCAACGATCTTCGGGGCAACAATACAGGAAAATTATCATCTTGTAAAAGACATTTACAGCCAAATCGAACCGTTCAAAGACCGCCGTGCCGGAGCTTTGTCGGGCGGCATGAAACAAAAACTGGCATTGTCGTGTGCGATGATACACAAGCCCGACATACTTTTTCTCGACGAGCCGACCACCGGTGTTGATGCGGTTTCGCGGAAAGAATTCTGGGAGATGCTGCACAACTTAAAAAAAGCCGGTATCACCATCATTGTTTCAACACCATACATGGACGAAGCTTCGCTTTGCGACCGCGTAGCGCTGATTCAGGGAGGAAGTATTTTAAACATCGGAACCCCTTCAGAAATAATTGCAGGTTTTGAGAAGCCCGTGTTCGCTATACGTTCAGGCAATACTCATCAACTTATCAGCGATCTCGAAAAATATCCGGAATGTGAAAGTGTTTATCCTTTCGGGCAATATTTGCATTTTATTCCGAAAAATGACAACATCTTAATAGATTCACTTTCAGATACTATACATGAAAGGCACCCGGAAGCTGAGGTTTTTCAGGTCAAACCCGACATAGAAGATTGTTTTATCAACCTGATGAAAGAAAAAAAATGAACAACACCGCACCCTTAATAAAAGTCAGAGACCTTGTAAAAAAATTCGGCATTTTCACCGCGAATGACCGTCTCAGTTTTAATGTGTATAAGGGTGAGATCTTTGGATTTCTGGGGGCCAACGGCGCAGGCAAGACCACCGCGATGAAAATACTGTGCGGATTGTCGAAACCCACTTCAGGAGAAGCCAGCGTTGCCGGATATGACGTATACCGTGAGCCTAACAAAATTAAAAATTGCATAGGATACATGAGCCAGAAGTTTTCGCTTTACGAAGACCTTACAGTTAAAGAGAATATCAGGTTCTTTGGCGGTATCTATGGGATGGATCGTAAAAAAATAAAAATCAAGAGCCAGCAACTGATCGACAAACTTGGACTGACAGATGCTGCCGATAAACTTATCGCCGACCTGCCCCTGGGCTGGCGCCAGAAACTGGCTTTTTCGATAGCGCTGGTGCATGATCCGGGTATCGTATTCCTGGATGAACCTACCAGCGGCGTCGACCCTATCACACGCCGCCAGTTTTGGTCATTGATCTATGAAGCAGCCAGCCAGGGAATAACAATTTTTCTGACTACACACTATATGGATGAAGCAGAATATTGCGACCGCGTTTCTATCATGGTCGACGGACGTATTGCGGCATTGGGTGCACCAAAAAATTTGAAGGAACAATTTGAGGCCGAAACAATGAATGAGGTGTTTATAAAGCTTGCAAGAAAAAAAACACATGAAACTAATAGTTATAAAAATGAATCTTTTGATAAATAAAAATTGCACTCTGGTAAACCTTAGTGCCCGCCACGACAGGTTAGTTGGTGATTTTATTTCCCGCAAAGACGCAAAGAAAATAATTGTAAATGATTATATGATCAGCAACATACTTTTTACATTAAACCATTCCCTTCTAACATGAAACACTTCATCGGGTTTGTAAAAAAAGAATTTCATCATATCTTTCGTGACAGGCGGACACTAATTATTTTGTTCGGCATTCCCATAGCACAAATGCTGCTTTTTGGATATATTATCACTACCGAAGTCAAGGATGCCCGCATTGCCATTCTCGATTATTCAAAAGACGAAACCACCCGTAAGATCATTGACAAACTCGCTTCATCAGGATATTTTATTATCGCCCAATACCTCA
>DAOQAF010000073.1:0-18486 GCA_035353775.1 Bacteroidales bacterium
ATAAATAAATTTCGACAAAGGTAATGAACCTGCGTTCATAATACAAATTTATTTTTGATGGCATTTTATTTTCAGATCAGAAAAAATGATTTGATTGCTTCCGATGGAAGTTTCAGAGAATTATCGGAGCACGCTGAGCCGCTTTTTTTTAAAGGGATTAATAATGTACCGTTATCCTTTGCTCATTCACAGCATCAAAAACAATATATGTTGCGTGATCTTTGTCAATAACGCTGGCAGAACCTTTAAGCGCTTCAACCAATGTTGGTTTTTTAAATGTTGCGATCGAAATATTTTTAATAGTAAGGCTGTCAGGAGCCCTGACTGTTATACTGGATGATTCTTCATTTTCATTCACTATAAACCGTGTTTTCCCCAGTTTTTCCCAGTATGATGCAACAGATTCCATCGTTGTGATCCAGGTGTTTTCTGATTTCACTTTTTCTATTAACCGGATGAGTGGCACCATGGTCGAATCGCTATGCCCGACATACAAGGGGTGTCCGAGGTAGACCATCAGTCCGTTGTATGGTTTAATAGCATATTCCCATGTATTCATCAGATATTTCTGATAAAGTTTAGCATCTTTTACAATGTTGCCATCAGAGTAATTGCCGTTAAGCACCTTCTCAAAGAAAAAATAGTCATCGTTCAGGATGGGGGATATTTCTAACATGTCCGTGTACTTGTATAGTCCGTTGCCCGATATGCAGATGTCGTATGGGAAGGCAGAGCCATAAAAATTTTCCAGATTGTCGACCCCGATACTTGAATCAAACCTGTATTTACGTCCTGACAAACATTCAAATCCCAGGTAGCTGCTTTTTGTGAACGGAAACCTGAAGCCGGCAAATTGCTGATTCCAGAATTTCTCATTGGATATTATGTTTTTGCTGATTTCATAATATTGAGCTGTCTGGTTGTTGAGTTTCATAAAACCATTCGACTGTAATGAACAGGCTTTTAAAAATTCACGGATAGTGCTGTCAGGCTGTTCATTCACAAATATCGTCGGGGTGATTTTTTCAGTATTAAAAAAGTTCATGACCCTTTTGTATTCACTAAGACTGCCAGCCGAATTTAACGTTGCACAGAAAGCATACCTGTGTGCATCGGGCCATATATTTAATCGGAACGAACAACGGTTGATTTTGTAAAAGGAGGCTAATACGTACTGGTAAAATATCCGGATCTGTTCCGAACCCCAGTATCCTCCTGCATTAGCGGGATGAAGCAAGTATGAGGTCGGGAGTAAAAAACACATGCCTTTTTTATATCTGTTTTGCACCAATGCCGGTATGCTATCTTCCGTACTGATCCAATTTGCAAGGACTTTCGCGCTGTCTGAATTAACTGTGTCAACAACAAGAGCCCAGATATCCTCTTTAAATTCAGGAATGAAATTACCTTTTAGCTCATCGGTAATAAATCCGTCGATTCGGTATCCTTTCATGTCTTTTTCAACCAATGATACGCCGAAACATTCTCCCAATGACCAATTGCCGGGGGTTATGATGCCATATAAACTTGTTCTGTCCGTTGCATCAGGTAAGTTTCTGCCGATGTTGTCTCCGGCGACCAGTATACCTCCCTTTTTTACCCAGTTCAGTATGGTTTTGAGTTCTTCATCAGACATGTATGTCAGTGAGTACCTGCGGTCGGCATCATGGTAGCCGGCAGCAGTCAGTAATAACATAATATTATACGTACTCAGTTCTTCCGGATCTAACAAGATGTCCCTTGATTTCAGCGTAACAAACGCACCCAGCTGATTGAATGTTTGCATTGCAACAGTTATCCCTTCAGCCAGAACGCCATTTCCCTGGTTTGACCCTGTGGTAATTATTAATACACGCGGCAGCATATACCCTTCCTCGCTTGCCGAAATCGTTTCTTTTTGAGATTGCTTGTCATTGCACGAAATCAGAATACTAAAAAACGAGAGGATTAATAAAATGGATTTTAATGATTTCATTAGTCTAAAATTTCAATGGTTACATCCTGGTTCAGATACACGTTAAAAAATAATTTATTATCTCTTGCATTATAAATGCCGTCAGAGACACAATTTGTTATTTTGAATTTTTTATGTTTTGTCTCCACCTGTATTGTTAAGGGGTGGTTGAATATTTCAGGATCTAAATTGCTTTGGACACGAAGAAAAATAGAATTCTCATTAACAGTAGTTTTAATGACGGCACTTTTCCTTTCTCTGATGTACTTGGCCACAGAGGAAACTGTTGCTACCCAATAGCCGGAATTTCTTACCAGACGTATCTGTTTCACAAAATCTGCCGGTGTAACGGTATAAGTGTTTACCACGTTATGTGCCTCGTACAATTTATATTCTTTGGAGACTTGCGGAAAAATATGATGATACAACAGCAGTGTCCATGAACCTTTGCTATTGGCAATTATTGAATCCAGTTCAATGATCGTAGGCTCGCCGGAATTCAAAAACACCACGCTGTTTAATTTCATAAAGTTGCCTGCCTCATTATTTTCAGATGTTTCGTTTCCTGTTCTTCCAAATAAAAATCCCGCGTTTTGTGCGGCTTTTATAACCTTGTCCGATGAGTTTGAGTACGGATAATGAATGACGGGAATTTTAACTCCGAGCTTTGTTTCAAGGATTCTCTTGCCATCTTTAAATTCTTTTGTAATTTCTTCCAGAGTGAGTTTTTCATATTTCTTATGCTCGTTGCCGTGGAAAGAAATTTCGTGGCCTTCATAAATAATATCATGAACTTGCCTGATACCAAGCCTTTTTATAGTAAAACTTCCTTCTTCCGCGATGAGTGAAGGTGTTTCGTTAAGCCAGGCATTGACCAGCCCAAAGTTTGCTTTAATACCATATTTCCCGAGGGTTGGCAAGGCATATTCATATTGGCTGTAGTCGGCATCATCGAAAGTGATGGAGATTGCTCCTGCTTTGTTGTTGTAGTAATCACAGATCGTGAATTTTGTGGTAATATCTTTTTTTATGTTGATGGTATCAACGGGCACTTCCAATCTGGCGAACAGGGTATTTAACGTGTCATAAACAGGTTTTAATCGTTGGGTATATGCAGGTTTTTCCCATTTATCCCATGAGTAATGGTAGGGTTTTAAGGAGCTGGTATTTTCAGCAGTGTTTCCTGTTTTGCCGGTGGTATAGTAAAAAATATTAAATCCGGGTGTTGCCGAATATTCAATGGCTTCGGTTCCAGCCACATCGTCGAGCACCGACCGAGAAGACGGGTCGCTCACATTTAGGAGGAGCCATGGCAAGCGTATCTCAAGTATTTTGGTTTTATTATCCCAGTACCAGTCGGCATTTGAATGTTCCGGGTTGCCGCTGTTGCCAAAATGCAGCGTCCCCTGATTAAAACAGACTGAATCAATTTTTTTTCCCATGATCGTTTTTTTGCCCCTGTTTGCAAGGAGCAGTTGCTCTACGAATAAACCATTGTTATTTTTTTTGGAAGCATAAACAGGGATGATATCTTTCACCACATCGGTGTATAATGAGTACTGGTCGTCCACTAGTATTTCGGCTTTTGTCAGTGATTCTATTTTCAACAGAAATTCAATGCCGTTAGCGATTTCCTTGTCAATGTAAGGTAGTTTGTGTTCGCCCTTTTTCTTGTCGTAGGTATCAAAAGCAATATACAGGTTGTTTTTAATCAGATCAAAACCGGGCAAATGCAGGGCAAGGTAGAAATAGGAGGCATCGGCATCTGCTTTAATAAATTTTTCCGGCATTTTCGCAGGGATGTCCTTCCAGTCGTCAAGTTTTCCGTCAACGGTTTTTGTCCGGCTTTCCACCGCTAAAATTCCGTAATTCTGTTCGGGATTTTCCATGTTGTGCCACAACTTTCTTCTTTCGGCAGGCTGCTGAAAATCCATGACCAGCCAGTTGTGCTTATACCATTCGTCGATCCATTCAAAATAAAGGCCTCCGGCACATTTTGACTCATGAATATCGGTGGTTAATATAGCTGACAGGGCTGCCTGCGCCAGTTCGCTGTGGCCGCCCTGATGAAAACCCTGTGTATTGAAGTGGCTGTTGCCCCTGCTTGAAGGTAGCCCGTACTCCGCGATCAGCAAGGGTATGCCTTTATTATGGTTTTTCAGGTCCTTTAAATACCCCAGAAAATTATCATTGTGGCCTTTGTTATTCTTAGCATCACGGTATTTTTCTTCCATGTAAATATAATCAGGATAATAGGGGTACACGTGATAGGAAGCAAAGATGCCGGGCTCGAACAATTCTGTAGAATTGAATTTTGTAAAATCAATGCTGACCAGGTCGTTGTCGTATTCCCGGATCTTGTCATTGTCAATAAATTCATAATTATGATACATGGGATCAAGGGGCAGCCAGTTGACAAAGGACATGGGATGCTGCATCAGGTAAGTCTGTGTTTCATAATGGACGGTATAGTCCATCATTCTTGCCAGCCAAACTTCCATGGCCGATCCCTCATTTATTGAGATGAAATTTCCGTTGTATTTTGTAGTCGTAATGTTTATGTCGTTGGTGAACATGACGGATTTTGGTTCCCATTCCCTGCCCAGTAAATATCCGATCACATATTTTGAAACATTTGAAGCAAAAACGCCGCTTGCATGTCCGGCCTTCGGTTTGACATAGGCATTGCCGTTTATGATATCCACGGCTTTTCTGATCTCTTTCTGGTATGATTTTACAAAATTTGCATTTAAGTAATTTCTGTCTGTGGGCTCTTCGATCCAAATGCCCTGCACCAGATAAAGGCAGCGGTTCTGGTGGTTCAGGTTGTAATAGGCAAGCGCCTCATAAAACTCAGGTGGCAGTATGGTATAAATCCGGATAACGTTAGCGTTCATTTTGCCGATCATCGTGAACCATTCCAGATAATCATCAAAAGAGAGCGAAAACTCAACCGGAAAATAACCCGGCATGGCCACTCCAAGATTTACGCCTTTCAAATAAATGTTTTTCCAGATGTTTTTCTGATTCCCGTCCATGACTTTTGGCTGTAGAATCTTAAAATAATCATCGGAAGCCATTGAATAGTAATTGACCCTCTTGTGAATTTTGACCAGTTCTTCCTTTGACAGCATTTCTACCGGCTGATCTGTGTCGACTTCCTGCGCAGCCAGTTCTTTTACAGACCGGGAATCTTCTATCCGTATCATCTGGTAAATGACGAAACCAAGTACAAAGACCAGAAAAAATATGATAAGATATTTTGCTTTCATCAGAAAGATTGTTTTACTGAGAACTGGATGTTCATGCTTTGATAATACTTATTGTAAAAATAGCTTCCGCCAAGGGAAAAACTGGTTTTCTTCAGTTCATAGCCGAGTTCAAGAGAGCCGTTATATTGGTCCGTTTTAAAATTGTCCCTTCCGTACATGAATTCAAAATAGTTATAAAATCCTTTGTATTTATAATATTCAGAGATTGTGCCCCCTAATATCAATCTGTTCGAAGGAGAGTAATACAGTGGCGAAACATATTTATAATCCATATTGTAAAGGTTAACACCAATGGTTATTTTGGGGTTTTTGAGGATTTCATTGGATTCATATTTTAGCTCTATATTATATCTTGTATTGGGGTTATCTCTTTTTTCAATTGTGTCGCGCTCCGATGTGAGGAAAACATCATTGTTTCGGATCGTGCTGTATCGGTAGGTTCCACTCAGTACGATGCCCCGGTACGAAAGAATCAGGGTATTTTGTAAATAATTATGGCCGACCTTGTTCCAGTAATAAAAATAATCGTAAGCCGCTGTGAGGTAATTCCTGACCTTAAACTTTTTGATATTATAGGCAAAACTCCATGTAGCGCCGTAGGCCGTGATCCTGGAATCGTTGATGCTGGCGCCCGCAAACACGCTGATCCGGTGCGATTTCAAGAGGAACACTGGGTTGATCAGCGTATTATCATACCAGCGGCGGACATCATCGAGGTATAAATTATCCCTTTGCGAATAATCCCAAAGTGTAAAAGCCGCAATCGAAAAATGATCGGTAAGCCGTTTTTCAAAGCCATACTTCTGCACAGCCGCCGATATCTTGTATGCCGGTTTATCTTTAATGGATGATGGTTCTTCTTCGGTAAGATACATGAGCGTTGCCTTTACGGAATATGCCAGTTCGTTTTTTACATTTGCATATTTTGTTTTTATCTCAGGGTTTTCAGGATCAAGTTGCAAGGCTTTTCTGTAATATTTTATTGCGCTTGCAGGTTTGTCCTGCCAATAATACATCTTTCCGATTCCCGCCCAGGCCTCTGCATCCGTACTGTCAATCTTAAGCGCCTCCTGGTATGCATATTTTGCCGAATCAAGCTTATCATCAACGATATAAAGAAATGCAAGATCGCAATAAACAGACGGATCCCTGTCATTTACCGAAAGTGATCTTTTCAAACAGGCCATTGCTTTATCATATGATTCCATACGCGTATAGCTCCTTGCCATGCCATTCAACACATCAATATTTTCAGGGTTTTTATCAAGAAGTATCTGATAATTTTCAAGAGACTTGTCGTATTGTTTCAGCTTGTAATAATTTTCGGCAATAGCATATTTTGCGTCATAATTTTCGCTATCAATCATTAAGGCCTTTCCGTAAAAATCATTGGACAGTGAATAATCACCGGATGAGTAAGCTTCTTGCCCTTTATTAATGAGATATTTGAGTGATGTCGTGTCCGGGCTTTGCTGTGCGAACACAGGAACGCAGGAGTAGAACAAAACAAATAAAAAAATTAAAATTAGTTTGGTATTTTTCATGATCAATTTTCAAATGTTTGAATTCCTTTTCTTTCAAATTTATTCCAGTTGTTTTTTTTCTGTAAAATGTAGCCAATACCTCTGAGCTGTGCAAACATTTTAAAAAATTCATAGGTTACACTGCCTACAATGCTTGTGATAAGCAGCAGCATCCAATCGCCAAAAGTGTTATATCTCAATGTTTTTCTGTTAATGGCCATGCTGTTTTTGCTTTTAGTTTCCAGTACCACCGTGATAACACTCATAATAATAGTCGTGATCAGCAAAACGCTCACCAATAACAACAATATCCATTTTGCATCAATGTCTTGTACAATGGAGAGTGTTATTAAAAATGCCAGACTGAAAATTTTTATGAACGGGGCTAAAAATTCAAAAATAAAATAATATGGTAAGGCGAGCAATCCTGTTGCGCCAAAAGAAGGTTCAAAAATGATTTTCCGGTGCAGCCTTAAGGATTCTCCTAGTCCCTGATGCCATCTGGCCCTTTGTTTGAACAGGCTTTTATGATTGTCGGGGACTTCTGTCCAGCACACAGGGTAGGGCAAAAATGTTACCCTTCCTTTGATCTTTTTTTCACGGTAATACCGCCACAGCCTGATCACGATCTCCATATCCTCGCACACTGTTTTGCTTTTTGCCCCTGCTGTTTTCATGATATAGGGATGGTCGTTTACTTCGGTAAGCAAACCGCCGACGTTCAACAGGTTTTCTTTTCTGTACAACGAAAAGGCGCCTGACATGATCAGCAGCATGTTCATTTTGCTTAAACTCAGGCGGGCAATCATGAATGATTTCATATATTCCACGATTTGCCACAAAACCCAGATGTTTCTGGGCATTTTCCTGTTGGCCATTTTCCCCTTGGTAATAGCCAGGCCATTGGATGCAGCTAAAAATCCCCCGGCAACAAAAACATTCTTGTTTTCGATCATGGGCTGAATGACCATTTTCAGGGCCTGATCATCAAGGATTGAGTCGGCATCAATGGTGCAGATGTATTTTTTCGTCGAAAGATTGATCCCGGCATTCACAGAGTCAGCCTTGCCTCCGTTTACTTTGTCTACAAGCAGGATTTTATGGCTTGTATCCCTGTATACTTTTTTGATGATACCCGTTTTGATCTGTCCGCAAAATTCAGGGCTTATCTCATTGAAAGCAAATGAATCCAGCATTGTTTTCAGTGTCGAATCTTTGGAACCATCATTTACCACAATAATTTCAAAATCGGAATAATCAATGTTGGCAAGCATTTTAATGCAGGAAGCAATCGAAACCTCTTCGTTATAGGCAGGGACAATAATAGAAACCGAATGGCCCTGGAAATCTGTTTCGGGGATTTTTTTAACTTTGATTCTATGGTGAAGGATCAGGGAGTAACTGAATAAAAAGATATCAATAGCAAAATAGATGGCAAAATAAAGCACCATCAGTTTTTCAACCCCCCGGACTACATAGTAGAATATCCCTTCAGGATCTATGCCGGATAAAAAAATACTTAATGGTTCATTTGACATTTACTTGAGTAAATATTGTTGTTGGGATCTTAAATTCCTAAAACGATGAGGCTGTCTCAAAAGTCCTTTGTGCGCCTTTGTGCATTCCTTTGAGTTACTTCGTGGTAAATTTAAGTAATTGAACCACAAAGGGTCATAAAGTACACGCGAAGGTTCACAAAGGTTAAATACTCCTAAATTTTGACTTTTGAGACAGTCTCAATCCTTGTTTAACTTTTATAAGAAGTAGTCAAAATTAAAAAAATTTTTGTTCCTCATAAGAATTTCAGATTAAGGTTATGTCCTGAATTAAAAAGCTCACTTTTCATAACCCTGTGATTTCAGAAAGTTCCGGTAACTGATTTAACGATTTCCAGGGATTCAACCGATGCGCCACGAACGGCATCTATGGCAGCAGGAGGCAATCCGGAGGCCATCGATTCCATGTTTAATAAGGCAACATATGCTTTTCCATCTTCTTTCTGGTAGACTGAAATACGGCATGGCATCATCACCGAGACGATCCGTTCATCATTTTTTTCAAGCATCTTTCCGGAATATTCCGGCTTGCAGATCTCGATCACCTGTACCGGCCTGACATCTTTGCCCGACTTGGCAAGCGATTGCTGAAGGTTGTGAACAGCCGGATTCTGCCAATTCCTGTTAATGGCTTCTTTAATAATCTTTTCAACGGTGGTAGCCACATCAAAAGGGCTGACCTGTTCAATAAAAATCTGAGATTCTTTCATGATAAATGTATATTAAATGGTTAATTCAATTCTTTTGCAACAGAAATCGCGGCGATAGTTCCATCCGCCACAGCTGTGGTAATCTGCCTGTATTTCTTGCTGATGACATCTCCCACGGCGTATACTCCTGGCAGGCTGGTGCACATATCTTCGTTTGTTTTGATATAGCCCCAGGCATCAAGTTCAAGTTTATTGCCGAACAGCTCAATATTGGGTTTCATCCCGATAAAGACAAACACGCCGTCACTGATCAGTTTTGAATGCTCGCCGGTCTTTAAATTTTCTACTTCTGTTATCATCTTATCCCCATCACGAACGAATGATCTGGGTTCATGTTCAAAAAGCGTATTGATTTTGGGGTTTGAAAATAGCTTTTCCTGTGCCTGTTTATTAGCGGTGAAAGTATCAAATTGATGTACCATAGTGATTTTGGCCGCAAACCTGCTGATAAAATCTGCTTCTTCTACGGCAGAATTGCCGCCGCCAATAACCAGGACTTCTTTACCTTCAAAATATTTCGCATCGCAGGTGGCACAATATGAAATTCCCTTCCCCTTTAATTCTTTTTCACCGGGGATACCCATCAGGTTCGGCGAAGTGCCTGTGGCAATGATAATCCTCTTTGCCTTGATGGTTTCAAAATCATCAATCACAATCTGTTTCTTTTCAAGGTCAATTTTGGTCACATCAACGGCAACTTTATAAACGGTCCCGCATAATTTTGTTTGTTCCGACATATTATGCGATAGCATATAGCCGGGCTGTGGATCAATAAAACCGGGATAGTTGGATATTGAATGCGTAGTGGAAACCTGCCCGCCGGGAAGAGCAATATCAATAAGTACGGTATTTATTTTTGACTGGCAGAGGTAAAGTCCTGCAGTTAGTCCTCCAGGCCCGGCGCCCAGAATGATCACATCAAATTCCGAAATGATGGGCTTAATGAATTTTTTAATTTCCAAAACCCTTTCAGCCGGCAACATAGTATCGAGTTGGCGAATAATATCGCTTCGCTTAATGCCCCCTGAAAGCATGGTTGGAGACATAACGCTGTTATCGAAAAACAATAGGGTGGGTGATGATTTTACGCCGAGTTTCTCAGCCAGTTCCCTGTTCTGTTGCCGGAATATTTTAAGAAATTTGATGTCCTGCCCGTAAAGGGTTGACAACCCCTCGAATTTTGGGGCTAAAGCTTCACAGGGTGGACATTCTGTAGAATAAAAATCTACCACGACCTTGCCACCGGCAAGGACTTCCTTTTCGAATTCTGAGGATGATATTTCTCTCATAATGTTTTTTGTTGTTTTGATTAAATGCTGTTTTCTTTGTCATGGTATGCCGCGAATCCTAATTCAAGTAATTCTTTTACCGGACGGCAATCTGCGGAACATAAATTTCCTGTCCTGTTTTTGGCTACCGATCCGCAACCGCCACCGCAGGCAAGTTGCAGGTTACACGACCTGCAATCCTCAATAGATGTTACATCACGGCTTTCCCACAGGCTGATCATTTCTTCTTGGTACGAAACCTCAGGATAAAAAGTTCCCAGCGACTCACCCGCTTTTCCAACAGTGGCCGTGCAGGAAAAAATATGCCCGGTATAATCAAAAGCCCATTCTGCTTTACAGGCCGGGCATGCATCAAACAAGGGATCAGGCAGGTCGCCGTTTTCGGCCAGAAATTTTGAAACCGAATAAGCAGGCTTGTGAAATTCTGTTATATAAGGATGCTGTTTTACAAGCTGAAATATTGTTTCGTAAAGTGATATCCGGTTGAATAGCTTTTCAGACGTTGCCTGGCAATGATGCAATTCATAATTTCGTCCTAATTGTGTTTTAAATAAGGCGCTTTTTGTCCAGCCCTTATCTATTGCAAATTGTGCTAGTTCAGGCAGCCCGTTAATGTTTTCTTTGTCAATCACGACACGCAAATTGACAGGGAGTTTATTTTCCAGGCAGGCATCTATTCCTTTTACGATCTTATCAAAAGTAACCCCGCCGCCTTTCACGAAACGTCGTCTGTCATGCATGGTGCCTTTGCCATCAAGAGTGACCTGTATCTCACGGATACGGGCGGTTTTTAGCAAATCCATATACTCCTCCAGATGATACCCGTTGGTAACAACACATACATCGAGATTGTTATCATGCGACTGTTGTAAAAGGTATGCGATCCCTTCCTTTTGCTTCGGAGAACTCAATAATGGCTCACCACCAAAAATGGTCAGGTATTTTTTTCGCCCGGCAAATTCATTGGTTATGTATTTAAAAAACGAATCAATTATTTCGGGTGTCAGATCATGGTTTATCTGCGTATATTCATCCTGATAACAATAAGTGCAGGCAAAGTTACAACTGTAATTGGGTACAAAGAACAGCTGAACTTCATCGTTATCGCGCGAATCCAGAAAATCAAGATATTTTTTACGGTACAGCAGATCTTCTTCTGCCTTGTCCGACAAATATCCTTTTTCGATCAATTTTTCAGTAAACTCCGCAGGGACAGGTGTGCCGATGATCAGATCTTTAAGCATTTGCGCCTCATCAGGAGATAAAATATCTGCACTGCCTCTGAGAATATTGACAATAAAATAATTTTCAGAGTCTTTGATTTTCGAATAGATATTATGTTTTGAAAAAATCATTTTTTTTGTCGTTATAAATTTGATTCACTGGGCAGTGATTTTTTATCGGGTTTATGTCTGATAAGCTGTCAGTCGTGGCAACCAACAATGGTCTTCGAGGTTTTGGCGCAGCATTGTGCGGTTTTACGTGTGTTTTCTTTTACGTTTTTTTTCTTTACTAAGCTTTTCATAATTTTAATTTTTAGTTTTTCGACTTATTTTACTATTACAAATTTTACTGATTATTTAATTATTGTTTATTCTTTTTTGTTCATTTTCTACAGGAACAACCCTGTGTTTTTTTTCCGGCGATGGTGAAACTCACCACTTCTGCGTTACCCTTGGCGTATGGCTTTGATTCTTCAATGATTTCAACGGAAGAAAAGCCTGCATTTTCAAGATGCTTCATATACTCTTCACGTGTAACTGCACCGGCCCAGCATTCTGCAACAGCCGCCGGGTCATTTTTATATTCAACAGCGATTGGAACTGTTGAATAAATATCACTGATCACAAAACGGCCTCCCTTTTTCAATATCCGGAAAATTTCATTCCAGACAGCCTGCTTATCAGCAGCATGATTGAGGGTGCAGTTCGAGATCACTAGATCAGCGATTTTATCCGGCAGATCAAGTTTTTCAAGATCGCTGCGGACAAACCGCACATGCTGCACATCGAATTTATCTGCGTTTCTGCGGGCTTTTTCCAGCATTCCATCCGAAATATCCACGCCATAAACGAATCCTGTGTTACCTACTGATTCAGCCATACGCAGCACATCCGTCCCCCGTCCACTCCCCAGATCGACACAAACTTCGCCTGTCGACGGTTGCGCATAATTTATTGCTGCTCCGCAGGATAGACAGCATTCCGATTCGGCCAGCTTACTGTAACGTTGATTGATCTCTTTAATTTCCATTTTTTATTTTTTATTTTTTATGTATTTTTTGTTCAGCATGATTTGCACGGCCTGTTTACATAAAACCACCCGATGGCTCCCCCTAAAATCACGCTTGATATCAAGTTGTCAGTGATCCCTGACGAATGAGAAGCGCCTTCTTCAAAATAAAAATATAAAAAGCCCAAAACTCCGCCAATAGTTATAGACGCGAATGGTTTCCAAAAATACGAAGAATGCACCAAATCTCTGAATGTTTTTGGTTTGTTTTTAACCTTACAATTTTCTGCCATGCTTTAAAATATTCTGTTATAAAATTACAATTTCATAGGTAAGATTCATAATCTTTTTATACATGAAAGATACACCACAATATTTTTCCTGAGAAAGGCTTATTGCTTGCTCTATTTTTTCAAGAGGTAAGTCTTTGCCTTTGAATTCATAAATTAAATGTAAGGCATCATAATGCTTGGGATGCTCATCTGTAAGATGTGCATTAATTTTTACCTGAAACTCATCAGGGGTAATTTTCATTTTTTTTAATATGGAAACTACATCCATGGCTGTGCAGCCGGCAAGAGCTGTAAGCATCAATTGTTTGGGGCGGGGGCCGCTATTTTCTCCGCCAGATTCAGGCAATGAGTCAATAACAACATGATGCTCATCAACAAGTGAATCAAATTTCATATTGCCTAACCATTTAGTATTTACTTCGTGTTTCATAATTTCTGAGTTTTTTTGTCCTACTTATTAAACGGAATTTGATAATTTTTTTTATAATGCCTGATAAAGCTGGATATCTTCGTTGGCAATACCTGACTGTTGTAAAGAATCAAATTGCTTGAAAATTTATTCCTTTTTGCTTTTGCTACTGATGCCAAACAGCATATAAATCGGGCAGGATCCTATCAGGCTGGTAAGTATGAATATGCCCGATAAAACAAGTAAAACAATTGCAAGAGTGCCAGAAATCACATTGGTCAAGTAGAGTATTACCACTAAAACAGCTACCAGTATCCTGATAATTCTGTCAGCTATGCCCATGTTTTTTTTCATTTTTCTGAGTTTTTTTTACTTTTCCTAAAAATGTCTCCAACCAAATATCCCAGGGCAACTCCCCATAGAATGCTCATCAGCGGGCTGGACGTGATGGGGCATGCTCCTGAAGAGCAGCCCACTGTCCTGTAATAAACATATCCTCCGATGCCACCAATTACTGACCCTATGATTGCCCCGCGCGACTCTTTTATCCATCTGATGACTTTCTGTTTTAAAGGTTGTTTGACTTCACTTGGGTTTTCCATTTCAGTTCGTTGTTTTAGTTAAGAGTACTTCATTGATCGTCTGCACGAAAGCTTGTTTTGGCATGGCGCCCATCGACATCTGAGGCGGTCCCTGCAGTGGAACAAAGAGTATGGAAGGTATGCTCTGAATGCCAAAAGCTCCGGCAAGTTCCTGTTCCTGCTCCGTATCTATTTTATAAATATCTATCTGGCCCTCGTATTCTTTTGAAAGTTCTTCCAGCACCGGGGCTACCATTCGGCATGGGCCGCACCAGTCGGCATAGAAGTCAATGATGCAGGGTTTGTTTCCTTCAAATTTCCATTCGTTATTGATCTCGTAATTGAAAACTTTTTGTTTGAAAGTTTCGGCTGTTAAATGTTCCATTTTCTTGATTTTTAAATTTATAACTTGTATTTATTCGTGCTGATTTATTATTTCAATGCTTTATTTATCTCGGCAATAATCACTTCTTTTGAAGTTACGCCGACAAAAGTTTTTACAACTTTTCCATCCTTAAAGATCAACATGGTTGGGATGCTTTGTATGAAGTATTTTCCTGAAATTACAGGATTCTGGTCAACATCAAGTTTTCCTATAACCGCCTTACCTTTCATTTCGGCGCTCACCTCATCAAGGATCGGTGCCTGAATCCGGCAGGGCCTGCACCAGGTAGCCCAGAAATCAACCAGGGTAACACCTTTTTTGATCATTTCATTAAAAGAGTTGTCTGTCAGTATAATGACCCCACCGGCATTTTCTGTTGTGGCTGCTGTGGCCGCAGGAATGTTGTTTGGCGCAATTTTTTTATTTGACGCCTTTCCGGGTTCGCTTGTATAAGCTAAAACTAAAACAACGATCAATGTTGCCAGTGCAAAAGCCCATGTGTATTTTTTTAACTTTTTCATTTTTTTTAAATTTATGGTTATTTTTTTTCGATTTTTACTTACTTAATATTTAATATTATAAAAACATCCGGTCAAAAGCATTCAGCAATGTTTGTTTTTGCTGCACACCCACAAACTGTTTTACCATTCTTCCGTTTTTGAACAACAACATAGTGGGGATACTGCGGACTCCATACCTCGATGCCAGGGCCTGAAATTTTTCCACATTTATTTTTGCCACCGTAACTTTGTCTTTCATCTCCGAAGCGATTTCTTCAAGTATGGGCGACTGTATCCTGCAGGGTACACACCAGTCAGCCCAAAAATCCACCAGGGTAGGCTTTTGTTTGATAACATTCTCAAAACTTTCTGCTGTGAGGTTAATGACATTTTTTGTTCGATTAAACATGTTTTTTGTTTTTTAATTTTTTCATGGTTCGTCAATAGTTGTGCCATTCTTTTTAATTGCAACTTAATCAATAACATAGAGCTAATAATATCGTATGGCCGCGTAAAATTAAGTTAATTTTACATTAACTATAAGATTAATATTATTAACTTTGCATTAATTAAGTTAATGAAATAAAACAAATAATGAAAAATCAAACAGTATTTCCTCTTATGGACGAAGCACCATGCGGGATCTTTATGACCGACCGCAACCTGAATATCACCTTCTGGAATCACGAAATGCGTCGGCTGACCGGTATTGAAAGAAACACAGCCATAAAACAAAAAATTTCATTATTGAAATTTTACAATATCAGCCATTCTGAAAAAAAACTACTTGATTTTCGCCAATGTCTTAAAGGTGAAAAGGCAAATATTGCTAAAACAGCATTCCTGGAAGGACCTGAGAATAAACAAACACTGGTATTTATCAATGCCAAATTCATTAAAACCGCGACGGAGCAAAATTTATTTGTCATCATAACTGACATTTCCAGGGAAATTACCTGTAGCACCATTTCCGCGGCTCCGCTGATCGTCCATGAAAAAGAAGCCCTGCAAAAAATTGTCGGCCACAACGATAAAATTCTTGAACTGTACAGGATGATCGAACTGGCGGCAGATTCCATGGCCATTGTGAATATTTCCGGCGAAAGCGGTACGGGTAAAGAACTTGTTGCCAATGCCATTCACCTTTTATCTCCCCGGAAAAACAAACCTTTTGTTAAGGTTAATTGTTCTGCATTAACCGAAACGTTGTTGGAAAGTGAATTGTTCGGACATGTAAAAGGTTCTTTTACCGGTGCGTACAAAGATAAGACCGGGAAATTTGAAGCTGCCGGCGGAGGCACGGTATTTTTGGATGAAATAGGGGAAATCAGCCAAATGATTCAAGTGAAATTATTGCGTGTGATACAGGAAAAAACCATAGAGCGTGTAGGTGATAATAAACCGGTTAAAGTCGATATGCGGATCATTACGGCAACCAATAAGAACCTCAGGGAGCTTGTCAGTAAAGGGGTTTTCAGGGAAGACCTGTTTTACAGATTAAATGTTTTTCCTATAGTTACGTCTCCATTGCGCAGCCGTATGAACGACATTCCGCTGCTTGTAGAACATTTCATTGCAAAATTCAATGCGCAGACAGGCAAAAGAATACAGGGCCTTACTGAGAATGCATACCGGGTGATCATGGATTATTGCTGGCCCGGCAACGTACGCGAACTTGAGAACAGCATTGAACATGCCTTTGTGGTCTGCAACAAAAAACTTATTGACGTATTTGACCTTCCGCAGGAACTCAGAGTAACATCGATACGTCAGGAACTTTGCAGGAACTTTAATCCTTCGGGTTCTTCACCGATCATTGTAAATGACGCTGTTCCGGCTGTAAAACAGGCATCTTTCAGGCTGATCACGAAAGACCAGTTGCAAAATGCACTTGCTTTGAATAATTTCAGGCGAAGAGAAACTGCCAAACAACTAGGAGTAAGTACGGTAGCTTTGTGGAAAAAAATGAAAAAGTTTGGAATAGTGGTGTAGTGCTTGTTATCTCAACAATATACTGTTTGGTTTTAACCGGTAAAATCAGAACTAAAGTAGAACCATCAATAATTTTTATGGCAGGTTGACCCTTATTTTTTGTTTTTCATCCTTAAAATTTGAAAGTTATGATTATTTTTTGTAGATTTGCATAAGTTTATCAAAGCAGGGTTTTTAGTTAAATTTTATTCGTTGCAGATATATGAGAAAAATGAAAACACCCTTAACCATATTTGTTGGTTTGTTAATAATGCTCTTAATTACAAAAAGTTATACGCAGCCATTTACTTTTGTTCATATCACCGATGCTCATGTTTCCGAAGGTTTATTAGGCAGTATCGGAAATAATGATTCAGACGGAGAGCAGTTCCATTGCAACATGCAATGGTTTTATAATCTGAACCCTAAGCCGGCTTTTATCGTTGTTTCAGGTGATGTATCCAATATGGGATCTAAAAGTTCTGACGGAATGTATGGGGTGCTTACCCAGCATTTATACCCACCGGGAGGGATAACAAATCCGGCTAACGGTGCTTTTTTTATTGACTCGGCACAGACAATACCTATATATTTTGTTTCCGGCAACCATGAGCATTACGTTGCTATTGTCCCTCCGATTCAGGAAAGTACCCTGACCTATTACCCGGAAAACCTGGCCCCCGATGTGGATTATACCGTAGCTTACAACGATGCATTGATCCTTTTTCTTCGGTCAGGCAAAGATCGTCCGATATGGCAGGATAATTCTTTTGCTGCCGTTGAAAGTGAAGGTATTACTGCTGCTCAATGCCAATGGCTGAGATCAACGTTACAGGCGGCAGGAGGATCTGGATATAACAGGAAAATTATCGTGATGCACCATCCGGTGATGAATCGTGCCGGTACGAACTATGACGGGACCATAAACGGTGAATCATATGCAGGGCTTACTGACGGCTCGTTCCTGTACAACAGGGAGACATTTATGAATATCTGCGATTCAAACAACGTGGATGTGGTGCTTGCAGGGCATGTTCATCAGAATGTAGTTTTGGATACTGCCGGTAATGTTGTCTCTGAAAATTACCCTAACGGTACACGTTATTGTCAAACAGCACAATCTTTTATGGGGGCATATAGGGTTATTACCGTAAATCCGAATTTTGTAAGCATAGGATATCCGTCGGTAGTGAACTGCCTGACTGTCGGGGCAGAAATGCTGGCTAATACATCATTTGAAATATACCCGAACCCGTTCTGCAGTGTCACTACGCTGGAAATTTCAGAAAATAACGAATTCAGTAATTATGAATTAAGGATTTATGATGTTATGGGGCGGGAAGTAAAAAATATTACAGATATTCATAAAGGGAAAAACACAATTGACAAAGGCAACCTTACTTCAGGAATCTATTTTTACACCCTGAGTAATTCCAAAGGAATCTCAGGCAGCGGAAAATTTATCATAAAAGATTAGCCAACTTACAGTTAAGAAGCCATCAGCCGTTTTATCCATCCCCTGCATGCTTGTGCATTCTTCATGGCGTACATAGTGCCTTTCTGCCTTTTGCCTAATACCTAATGCCTAATACCTAATGACTAATAATTCCAGACTCCTGCCTTCTGATCCGCCGCGGCGGACTGCCTTCCAACTTCTGCCTCCCAACTCCTGACTTCTTACTTCTTACTCCTGCCTCCCAACTCCCAACTCCTGACTAATGACTCCTGACTCCTGACTTCTGACTCCCAACTCCTGACTCCCAACTCCCAACTCCCAACTCCTGACTCCTGACTCCTGACTTCTGACTTCT
>DAOQAF010000074.1:0-18148 GCA_035353775.1 Bacteroidales bacterium
AAGATGTGAAAATTTTCCGCACTTTTTCAAATTTTCAACTTTCGGATAGTTGTGACATCTTTTAGAAAACGTTATCCAGGAATTTTGATACTTTTGCAAAACTCCATGAAATAGGGATACGCCTCGTCATTCTAAGGTTCAGATAGTTGCCGGAGGCATTGAAAATTAAGAAAAAATTTATGTTTCTAAACGCCAGGGAGTTATCAACAATTGTTAATAAGTTCTGTTTATAAACTGTTCATAATTAATTTCTTAAAAAAGCTTGACTTCGGGATTCTATTTTTGTATATTTGTTCTATCAGATGAGCGATAAAGCTCCGGCTTGAAAAAGCAAGTTCTTTCAAAGGTTGTATCATTATACGAGAGGAAACAAATATGCGTTTTCCGGGCAACGATCCGCATGGGTCAGTTGCAAAAAGGTTACACCTTAGCTGGTGAGTATGTTCGGCCACTTGTAGAATCGTATAAGCGATAAAAGAAACCGGCTCCGCAAGGGGCAGGAGAAATAACGGTAATCTGGCGTTTTTCGGCAATTACGATTTCCGAAAGATGAATGGGGAACAAATCTCAAAAGTTTGTTCCCCATTGTGTTTTTATACAATACTGTCGGATAATTTAATGAATTTATCAGACAGATATAGTTTGTTCTATGTTAACAAATCTCAATCACATCTCTTATCACCACTGATGCGCAATAGCAGCCAAATACCACCGGCATATAAGAAATAGTTCCGGCCATTGATTTTTTATTGTTTACCGAATCAAAAAATATGACAGATTCTTTCATAGGCTGCTCTGTTGAAAAAACGGCTTTAAATCCCGTTGTCACACCAAGCCGCCTCAGCCTTTTTCTGATGTCGAAAGCAAAGGTACAGGTATGAGTTTGTGAAATGTCGGCGACACAGATCTTCGAGGGGTCCAATTTGGCGCCCGCGCCCATGGCGCTCACCACCTTTTGGTTGAATTTAAGTGCGTACAGCAGCATATAGGCTTTAGCAGAGAGCGAATCAATCGCATCAACGATATAATCGTAGGGATGGTCTAAAAGTTCGATCATGGGGTCTTCTTTCAGGAACTGGTCAACCCGCTTCAGCTGGATATCCGGATTGATGTCGCGCAGGCGGGCGGCCAGCGCTTCTGTTTTTTTTATCCCTTCGGTACTTTGCAGGGCTATGAGCTGGCGGTTGCGGTTCGAGGGCTGAATTACATCTGCATCGGCGATGGTCAGTGTCCCGATCCCGGCACGGCAAAGCATCTCGGCAGCCGTGCTTCCCACACCGCCGCAGCCAAGCACCAGCACGTGAGCCTGTTTAAGCTTTTCCAGTTTTTCCGGACCTATCAGGAGCTCTGTCCGTGACAGCCAGTGTTCGGGATTTGTCATCAAAATAAATAAAATTATCCAAGCTGCAGAATGCCGGTTTCGATACGTTTCAGGGTTTCCTCTTTCCCGATGCTCTCAATAATTATCGCCATATCTGCCCCCGCGGAAGCCCCGACAATTACCAGGCGGAGTGCATTCATGATTTGTCCGGTATGGTATTGTTTTTCAGAAATATAACTCATCAGCGCCTGCTTTAGGTCTGTTGCGTTCCATGAGGAGCAATCCCTTATTACCTGCGCAATTTCTTTCATTTTTTCCGCCGAATCAGTTTTCCATTTATCTTTCACCGATTTGGCATCGTAAGAAGTCGGAGCCATGAAAAAATAGGATGATTGATCCCAGAGTTCGTGGGTAAAAGTTACTCTTTCTTTTATCAATGAGCAAATCTTGGTAACACGGGAGTGGTCTGCTGTAATATTTTTAGATTTGAGTACCGGCATAAACAATGTCGCAAGCTCTTCGTCGGATTTTGTTTGCAGGTACTGGTGATTGAACCATTTTGCCTTTTCGGGATCGAATTTTGAGCCGGACTTTCCTACCCGGTCTAATGAAAATGCTTCGATAAGCTCGTCCATCGAAAAGATTTCCTGCTCGGTTCCCGGGTTCCATCCCAATAATGCCAGCATATTTATGAAAGCTTCCGGTATATACCCTGATTCGCGGTATCCCGAAGATATCTCTCCGCTTTTAGGATCGGTCCAGCGTAGCGGAAAAACAGGAAATCCGAGCCTGTCGCCGTCGCGTTTACTGAGTTTTCCGTTCCCGTCGGGTTTTAAAAGCAGCGGCAAATGAGCAAAGCGGGGCATTTCGTTTTCCCATCCGAGATAACGGTACAACAACACATGCAAAGGGGCGGAGGGAAGCCATTCTTCGCCCCGTATCACATGAGAAATCTCCATCAGGTGATCGTCAACCACATTGGCAAGATGATAGGTAGGCAACCCGTCAGATTTGAAAATTACTTTGTCGTCAAGCAAAGAGGAATCGAAAATTACTTCTCCGCGGATCAGGTCGTTGATAACAACTGTTTCATTTTCAGGGATTTTAAGTCGGATTACGTAAGGTGCCCCTGATCCGAGCAGCTCTTTTGTCTTTGATTCTGAAATAGTTAGTGAGTTGTTGAACTGTAAACGGTTTTTCTGATCGTACTGAAAGGTCTTTTTTTCTGCCTCATGGCTTTTTCTTAGTTTGTCGAGCTCTTCGGCCGTATCGAAAGCATAATAGGCATTCCCGTTATCAATCAATTGCCGGGCATACTGCTTGTAAATATCCTTGCGTTCGGATTGCCTGTATGGCATATGAGGGCCTCCGGCATTGACGCCCTCGTTATAGTTTATCCCGCACCATTTGAGCGATTCAATGATATATTCCTCGGCTCCGAGCACATAGCGCGTCTGATCGGTGTCTTCTATGCGGAGAATCATATCTCCCTGGTGTTTTTTTGCAAAAAGATAGTTATACAGCGCTGTGCGAACCCCTCCTATATGCAAAGGCCCTGTGGGACTGGGCGCAAAACGAACCCTTACTCTGTTTGTCATTATAAAAAATTTTGGCAAAATTATCGTATTTTGAGTTAATAAAGCCAATTGTTCTTATTTTTCAAAAACTAAAAATATGTTTTGATAAAATATTTAAAGCAAGCTTTTTTACGTTTTTGTGTTTGTATTTAAACAGAAAGTGAATGGGCTATGTCCGTTAACTTGTTATACAGTACCATTAACTGATTCCTTACGAAACGACCAAGTGCAAAAGGATAAATTTACGTTATAAATAGAAACAGAAAGGAAAATAAATGCAAACCATAAAAAATAACGCCATGAAAACAGCAAGACCTTATTTACTTTGGATCATCTTTGCTGCGTGGATGCTAATACTTGTTGCAGCGATGGTCTATTTTGAGTACAAAATGTAAAGATTGCCACAGAACAAAACAAGTAAAACAAAGAAACAGCCACTCCCCTGGGAGTGGTTTTTTATTTTATTTTTGTAAAAAAACTTCGGAATGCCTGAACAAGATTTTATAAAAGCCCTTGAGTCAAATGATATTGCGTTGATGGCAAAAATATCCAAGAGCGACCTTCATAACCATGCGGAATTGGGAAGCCGCCTGGAGCTGTTGGAACAGTGGAGCGGAAAAAAGATCATTCGGCCATCTCAAAAAATGCCGACTTTTCATGATTTTGAGGAATATCTTGATATTGCTTTTGATGAATTTCTGAAAATCAAGGGTTTTTTTGAACACACCAAAACAGCCACTTTTCAGCAGGCGAAAAAAGATGGTGTCAAAGTACTGCAGATAAGTATTGATAGCCGTTTTTACCGCATTACCGATTCGCAGGGTGCGAATATTACGGAAATAACCAAACGTGTACACCAACAGGTGGCCCCCGAAATTTTGTTTATACCTCAACTCGGTCTTGACCGGAAACACGACTTAAATCAGTTGTTGTATGAAGCAGAATTACTTATCGAAACAGGTTATTTTCAGTCGATAGATCTTTATGGTGATGAGCTTTTCGGTGATATCCGGAATTTTATTCCGCTATACCGCAAAGCCAAAAATAAGGGAATGATTCTGACGGCCCATGCAGGCGAATACGGTACCGCAGAATCGGTGCGTAAAGCGGTGGAGCTTCTTGAACTGGATCAGGTGCAGCACGGCATTGCGGCTGCAGATTCTGCAGGGGTAATGAAATGGTTGGCAGATAATAATGTTGTCCTTAATGTGTGTCCTACGAGCAATGTTATGCTCTGCAGGGCAGAATCCATCGCGAAACACCCGATACGAAAGCTATACGACCATGGTGTAAAAGTTACTGTCAATACTGATGATTTGATGGTGTTCAATCAGTCTGTAAGTGAAGAATATTTCAACCTGTATCATGCAGGAGTTTTTGGGCCGGAAGCGCTGGATGAAATAAGGCTGAATGGTCTTAATGCTATTAATGGCATGTGATGAACAGTTTTTTTTAAAAGTTCATCAAAATTTAATTAAAGGGTATATCTTTGCTTATCTAAAGTATAAAAAAATGAAATTCGGCGTTGTAGTATTTCCGGGATCAAATTGTGATCATGATCTTTTATATGTTCTGAAAAAGATACTCAATCAGGACGTAGTTGCCTTATGGCATAAAGACAAGAATTTACAAAAGTGTGATTTTATTTTTCTTCCGGGAGGGTTCTCTTATGGAGATTATCTTCGTTCCGGGGCTATCGCGAGATTTTCACCCATCATGGAGAAAATTATAGATTATGCCAATAAGGGCGGCTATCTGATGGGAATATGCAATGGGTTCCAGATACTTTGCGAAGCCCAGTTGTTGCCGGGAGCATTGCTGAGCAACAATAACCAGAAATTTATATGCAAAAATGTTTATATAAAGCCTGTTTCAAAAAAAGCAGCGCCGGTAAAGTATCTTGATCCCAAAAGTGTTTTGAAAATACCCGTGGCACATGCCGAGGGCAGGTATTATGCGGATCAGAAAACAATAAAACAGTTGTACGAGAACGACCAGATACTTTTTAAATATTGTGATGCAGCAGGCAATATCAGCGAAGAATCAAACCCGAATGGTACCATTGACAACATCGCCGGTATTTGTAATTTACGCAGAAATGTTTTTGGCATGATGCCTCATCCCGAAAGGGCGTGCGACAACGAACTAGCGAATACCGACGGAAAACAGATATTTGATTCAATATTGAAACAATTAAAATAAAAACGAATAGTATGAGCAATATATCATTAGTTACAGGCGGCGCAGGTTTTATAGGTGCACATGTGGTGAACGAATTGATTAAAAAAGGAGACAGGGTGATTGTCTTAGACGATCTTAGCGGAGGATATGAAGACAATGTAAATAAAAAAGCAATTTTTATTAAGGGTTCAGTAACTGATGCAAAATTGGTTTCTGTGTTATTTGTAAAATATAAGTTTGACTATGTTTATCACCTCGCGGCATATGCAGCTGAAGGATTAAGTCATTTTATCAAACGGTTTAATTACAATAACAACTTGATAGGGAGCATAAACCTTATTAATGAATCAATAAAAAATAAAATAAAATGTTTTGTTTTCACATCTTCCATTGCTGTTTATGGTAAGGGACAGGTTCCTATGCGTGAGGATATGGTCCCACACCCCGAAGACCCTTATGGTATATCAAAATTTGCTGTTGAACTGGAATTGGAAGTTTCAAAAAAAATGTTTGATTTGAATTTTATTATATTCAGGCCTCACAATGTTTATGGAGAATATCAGAATATCGGAGACAGGTATCGCAATGTTATCGGAATTTTTATGAATCAGCTTTTACAGGGAAAACCCATTACTGTTTTTGGTGATGGTTCTCAAACCAGGGCATTCAGCTATATTGGCGATGTTGCACCATATATAGCTAATTCTGTTCATCTTAAAGGATGTTATAACGAAATCTTTAATATTGGAGCAGATAAAGATTTTTCAGTAAACGAGCTTACAGCCGTTGTTATGGAAGCTCTTGGAATTAAAGGTGAAATAAGGTATCTGCCGGCCAGAAATGAAGTTCTTCATGCATATTCAGATCATTCTAAAGCAAATAAAGCGTTTGATATTCATCAATACACATCACTAAAAGATGGTGTTATCAAAATGGCAGAATGGGTAAAAACTTCAGGGGTTCGAAAAACCAAAAAATTCGACAATATTGAAATCTTCGAAAAATTACCTTCGGTATGGCTGGAAGATTAAAGGGAAAAAAGATTTTGTTTATTGCTCCGCATCGACCCGAAAGATCTCCGAGCCAGAGGTTTAGGTTTGAACAGTACTTGGATTTTTTTAATGAAAAAGGGTTTAAATTCAAGTTTTCTTTTTTAATCAGTCCAACTGATGATAAGTTTTTTTACAGCAAAGGAAAAGAATTAAGGAAGTTTCTGCTTTTCGTGAAGTACTTTTTTAGGAGGTGTTATGACGTCCTTCGTTCGGTAAGATATGATATTGTATTTATCCAGCGAGAGGCGTACTTTATCGGGCCCCCATTCTTTGAATGGCTGCTGAAAAAATTCGGGGCAAAGATAATTTTTGATTTTGACGACTCGATATGGTTGCAGAATGTTTCAGATGCAAACAAGAAATACCAATGGCTGAAGAGTTTCAGCAAAACATCAAAGATCATTTCTTATGCAAGCATGGTCTTCGCTGGTAATCAATATCTGAGCGATTATGCTGCGAATTATACAGACAGGAAAAAGATTAGAATTGTACCCACCACTATCAATACGACAGAATATTTTCCCAGCAACCTGAAAAATGAAAATGGCCTTATCCGTATTGGGTGGAGCGGCAGTTTTACAACTATTAAGCATTTCAAATTTGCTGAAAAATTTTTAACTAGGCTTTCAGAAAAATATCCGGACAAAATGTCCATAATAGTTATCGGAGATAAAAATTATAAAAACGATCAGCTCCCTGTGAGCGCCTACGACTGGAAAAAAGAGGACGAACTCAGGATGTTTTCTTATTTTGATATTGGCATCATGCCGCTGCCTGACGATGAATGGGCAAGAGGCAAATGTGGCCTGAAAGGTTTGCAATATATGGCAATAGGTATTCCCACGATTATGTCGCCGGTGGGGGTTAACACAGAGATCATACAGGATGGAGTAAATGGCTTTCTGGCAGAGGCAGAGGATGAATGGACAGAAAAAATATCACTGCTTATTGAGTCGCCTGAATTAAGGAAAAAGATCGGTGCGAACGGCCGCCAAACAGTCGAAGAAAGGTATTCTTTCAATGCGTGGAAAGACAAATACGTAAGCTATTTTGAAGAATTGATCACTGATAAAGATCATTCATAATAATATACCCGCTTAACCCTGCTTGAAACAGAAGTCAGGATTTCATAAGGTATGGTGTCCAGTTTGGCGGCTAACTCTTTGATGGTGGCCGCATCATTGTAAACATAAACAATATCGCCCTCTTTGGCTTCAATACCGGTAATATCAAGCATGCACATATCCATGCACACACTGCCAATGATGGGCGCTTTTTTCCCATTCACGATCATAAACCCTTTGCCGTTGCCCAGCCTGCGGTTGAGGCCGTCGGCATATCCTATCGGAACAGTAGCAATGCGGGCATTTCCGCCGGCAGTATATCTTCGTCCGTAACCTACCGTGTCAGGTGCGGAAATGGTTTTAATCTGCGATATAATAGAGCTGAGGCTGCTGACATTCTGCAGGTACTGTTGTTCTTCTTCTGAAAAAGAAATGCCGTACAGGCCTATTCCCAGCCTGACCATATCGAATTGTGCATCAGGAAAGCGGGATATCCCGGCAGAGTTCAACACGTGCATCAAAAACGGGTTGCTGATTTCTTCTTTCATCCGCGCACAAACCTTTTCGAGGGTCTTTATTTGTTGTTGCGAAAAATCATCCTCATTGTTGTTTTCGCTGGCGGCAAGGTGCGTAAACACCGAACGGACAACAATACTATCGTTTTGTTTCAGCATCGCCAACAGCTCGTCAATTTCATCTGGCAAAAAGCCCAGCCGGTGCATGCCCGTGTCAATCTTTATGTGTACCGGGATTTTGTAGGGTTCTTTTGATTCGTAGGCGGAGATGGATTCGATGAGCAGGCGTAGGGTGCGGAAATTATATATTTCGGGCTCAAGGCTGAACTTCTTCATCAGGTCAAAACTTTCTTCTTCGGGGTTCATGACCATTATAGGAGTGGATATCTGTGCTTTACGCAATTCTATCCCTTCATCAGCATATGCAACGGCAAGATAATCAACATTATGGTATTGCAGCACATTGGCAATTTCGTAGCCGCCGCTTCCGTACGAAAGGGCTTTAACCATTGCCATCACTTTGGTTCCTTTTTTTAATTTGTTCTGATAGTAGTTCAGGTTGTATACCAGCGCATTTAAATTGATTTCCAGTACAGTTTCATGTGATTTTTGCTGGAGCATCCGGCTTATCTGTTCGAAAGCATAAACACGAGCGCCTTTGATCAGGATGGTTTCGTTGTGAAAAGCAGACCCGGAAACCTTTGTCAGAAAAGCATCAGTATCTATAAAGAACGATTTTTCAATAGGAAAAATTTTTTCATTTTTTGAGATGGAAGGCCCGATACCGATGATACGGTTTACGCCTTTTGCCACCAGTAGTTTGGAGATCTCTGTATACAATTCAATATCAGGTAAGGAACTTTGAAGGATGTCAGATAAAATGACCGTTTTTTTATTGTGCTGTTTTTGCTGGCACATAAAATCGAGAGCGATGCTTAACGAGTTCAGATCGGAACTATAGCTGTCATTTATGACGGAACAGTTGTTTATACCTGCTTTTAATTCGAGCCGCATGGCAACAGGCACCAGGGTTAACATCCTTTCAGCGATGGCGGTGTTTGAATATCCAAGATAAAGCATTAATGCCCAGCAATGTGTGGCGTTTTCTATCGAAGCGTCATCGGTAAAGGGGATGCGGATGCTGATATCGTTTGATAAATATGTTGCCGTGATAACACATTGATTTTGTTTTTTTTCAGTACTTTTTATTTTCAGATCGGCCTTATTTTTATAGCCCCAGGTGAAAAACCTGTTCCTGGGATTGATGCCGGATTTAATGATACGGTCTTGTATATCAAAGTTATCCGAACAATAAATAAGGGTTTCAATCTTTGTAAACAGATTAAGTTTCTCTCCGACTTTTTGCCTGATATCCAGAAAGTTTTTATCGTGAGCGGTACCGATATTTGTAAATATTCCTATGGTGGGATTAATAATAGGCTGAAGCAACTTCATTTCTTCGGGTTCCGAAATGCCGGCTTCAAATATTGCCAGCTCATTTTCGGGCTGCATCTGCCATACGGAAAGCGGGACGCCAATTTGTGAGTTATAACTTTTCGGGCTGCGGACAATATTTTTGTCGGGAGATAATAGCAGAAACAACCACTCTTTGATGATCGTTTTGCCGTTACTTCCCGTGATACCAATGACGGGTATGTTAAATTGTTTGCGATGATAGGTTGCGAGGGTTTGTAAGGCAACTAGCGTGTTTTTTACAAGAATGAAATTTGTGTTTAAATAGTTTTCCGGGTTTTCGGGAAGAGACGATACTATAAAGTTGCGTATTCCTTTTTCGTACATATCGGGTATGTAATTATGCCCGTTATTTTTCCGGGTTACCAATGCAAAAAATAATGAATTCTCAGACGAAACAATTTTTCTGCTGTCGATAAGCAGATGTTGAATGAGATTATCGCTATTGCGGGTATCCGACAGGTCGCCGTTGACAATTGCGGCTATCTCAGAGATAGTATATGAGGGCATGAATGGGGTTTGATTTAATTGTCTTTTTCCGAATCATTATCGGATTGTTTATGTGTGCTTATTTTCAGCGGTTTTGCTGTTAATGTGTCAAAATTGTGGCGATTGTTGTAAATATCGCAGGCAAGATAAACTGCATTACGAAACGATTCGTGCGATGCTATGTTTTTTCCGACGAGATCATAAGCCGTTCCGTGTGCCGGAGAAGTACGGACTACAGGTAGGCCGGCGGTAAAGTTTACCCCATCGTCAAAGGCGATGATTTTAAATGCGATCATACCCTGATCGTGATACATGGCAAGCACACCGTCGAATTGCTGGTATTTAAGAGAACCGAAAAATCCGTCGGGAGGATAGGGTCCAAAACAAAGAATGTTCTCGGCTTGTGCTTTTTTCATGGCCGGAATGATCACTTTGGTTTCTTCGTCTCCGATAAGGCCCTCGTCGCCGGAATGAGGGTTCAAACCCAGCAGGGCAATTTTGGGTCTGTTAACACCAAAATCGCGTATCAGCGAGTTGTTCATGACGACCAGTTTACGAAGTATGAGTTCTGAGGTGAGCGTTTCCGATATGTTTTTGATGGGTACGTGGCCTGTTACAAAGCCGATCCTCAAACCCCTGGCAACCATCATCATAAGATAGTTTGAAGCGCCGAAACGTTCGGCAAGATATTCGGTATGGCCCTTAAATGTAAAAGCTCCTGATTGAATATTCTTTTTATTTATGGGGGCGGTAACCAAAACATCAACATGATTTTTTTTCATGTCGCCGGTAGCCATGTCAAGCGCAAGGAGCGAAAGTTTTCCGGCAATTTCTGTTGACTCGCCCACATCGATCTTGACTTCCTGTTCTGTGACGTTTACAATATTCTGACGTTTGGAACTGGCGAGTTCGGCTTTTTTGACCAGGTTGAAATTAAAATCATTAATGTTCAGCGCCTTGCGGTAATAAGATGCAATTTTTGAAGAACCATAAACAACAGGGGTGCATATTTCGAGGATATGCGGATCCATGAGGGTTTTAATGATGATTTCGTAACTGATGCCGTTAAAATCGCCATGGGTAATACCCACAACGACTTTATGATCTTTCTCGTTTTCTTTAGTGTTTGCCATTTCAGAATTATTTTTTACAAAGATACTTATAAAAAACATTTATGCGAAAACAGAAAAGCGTTAACAAGTCCCAATACTGCTCTTATGGTTTACGCGTAGAATTATTCTTCCCAAAAAATATTTTCTGGGATATTATCGATGATTTTATTTTTCAGGCCGTAATCAAACAGGAATTTTACGGCCTCCCGTCCTTTGTCGCCAAGGCTGATGCTGTAATGGTTTACGTATAATTCAATATGTTTTCTAACGATATCGTCGGCGATTTCAGTAGAATGTTCTTTGATAAACTCTTTAGAAGAATCGGGATTCTGTAAGGCATATTCCACAGAAGCTTTCAGAATTCTGCTCAGTTTTGATTTCAGTTCATCTGGCATATCCCTTCTTACAACAATGCCACCGAGCGGGATCGGGAACCCTGTTTTTTGTTCCCAGTATTCGCCAAGATCGCGGATCTTAACAAGCCCTTTTTCCTCATAGGTGAAGCGGGTTTCGTGAATGATTACGCCGGCATCAACGATGTCTTTTAAAATTTTATGTTCGATTCTGTTGAAAATAATTTCATGGAGCGTTGTGGCTTCGGGATAGGCAAATTTTAAAAGGAACGCGGCCGTGGTGTATTTTCCAGGTATGGCAATAGACAGATCATTGATCTCAGCATCAGCATAGTTTTTTTTACTGATCAGTACCGGACCGCAATTGTTTCCAAGTGCGCTGCCGGCATCGAGCAACTGATATTTTTCGGCAATATGTAAAAAAGCATGAAAACTGACCTTTGTCATGTCCAGATCCTCGTCGATCGCACGTTGGTTGAGCCTTTCAATATCTTCCGCATCGCAGATAAAGTCAATGCCTTCCGTATCAACTTTATTGTTGATCAGCGCATCAAAAATAAAGGTATCGTTAGGGCATGGCGAGAAACCAAGTTTTATTATGTAGGACATTTGTATGTTAGATTTAAGCGTTCAGATTTAAGAGATTGGAGATTAAGAGATTGAGTTCGGTTAGCAGCAGCGGAGCAAAAGTATTTTTTTGCAAAAGTATAGTTTAGATTTTAATAATAAGGGCTGTGTGAATAAAAATATCAGAAAGCTTTTATGATTTCGAGTAACTGCTTGTTTAAGTTGGCAATAGCAAAGGGAATGTTCCAGTTGTTGAGGTTCCGCGGCTCAATATAATTGGAAATGGTGCGCAACTGAAAGCATGGCAGGCTCTTTTTCAGGCAGCCGTATAGAAATGATGCACCCTCCATGCTTTCAATATCGGGAGCAAAAAGTTCTTTTATTTTTTCTATGCGTTTTGTTTCGCCGTTGACGGTATTTACAGTAATCCCTTTTGCTTTCCTTAAATCCGAGAGGATTGGATTATCGGTTGGTGTCGGGTTGTTTATCTGTCCATTTATATCAATGAATGGTTCTGTGGAGTCTTTCGCAAAATCCAGATGGTTCAGAGGAATGAATTTGTCACCGTAATCTGCTCCCAGCTCTGCAAAACCATCTGTGGTAACATTCACCAGTTCTCCGATCGCAAGATCCCTGGTGAAGCTTCCGGCAATACCGACATTAAGAGCCATGTCAAAATCCGTCTTATTTATTTCGCCCATATGATAGGCGGTTGCCACCATTCCTATGCCCGTGATCAGCATGGTTATTTCGTGGGATGCAAAGTTCGTGTGATATGTATTTTTTTGTTGATCAACAGTAATTTTAAGATTGTTGATCATAGGTTGTAATTCGGCAAGCGTGGCAGAAACGACTAGTATTCTCATAAAAAAAGTATATCATAAAAAAGAAAGTTGCCCTGAAGAACAGAACAACTTTCCATAAAAAATTTCTTTTAAAACTATTTTTTGATGTTCGGCAACTGCAATCCGTAACCCTTCTTTTTGTCTTCGGCTTTAAGCAAAAAAGCAAAGATTAAGGCTAAAACCCCGAAACTCATAAATATAAGCATTGGTATCGTATAGTTATAAGATGTTACCATTTGGTCTCCAACCATGTTCTGACCTGTAATACAATATTTGTCAAGCACCCAGCCAATAAGCGCCGGAACGCCCATTAATCCCCAGTTCTGAACCCAGAAAATCAATGAATATGCTGTTCCAAGTTGTCTTTCAGGAATAATCTTAGGAACTGACGGCCACATTGCCGAAGGAACCAATGAAAAGCCGATACCCAGGGCAATGATCAATATAATAGCCATAACCCAATGACTTAAAAATGGAACCGCAAATAGTGCATGAACCATAATCAGAATTAATGCCCCAATGATCATAATAGTTGCGCCCTTCCCCTTTTTATCATAAATACCACCAAACAATGGGGTTAACAGGATGTTTCCAAAGGGTAAAAGCCCCGGGATAATACCTGCCACGGCTTCATCAACGCCAAATTTATTGACCATCAGGCTGGTTGCATATTTAAGAAACGGGAAAACGGCCGAATAAAAAAGCACACAAAGCAGGGCAATGTACCACCAGCCTTTATTCTTCAATATACTGAAAATATCTTTAAGCTTAAATTCTTCTTCTGCCGGAGCATCATTGTCGATGTTTGCAGCTTTGATGGATGCATCAAGTTTTTTATCCTGAAAAGTGTAAATAAAATATGTCAGCAACCCGATACATAATGCTATAAGACAAATCAATACCGGCATGGATACTGTTCCGAAAGCTTTTGCGATAGGAGCCGATGTAGAAAGCGCCAATGCTGTTCCCAATCTGGCAACCGCAAGTTGTATCCCCATTGCCATGGCTATTTCATAACCTTTGAACCATTTGACGATAACTTTTGTTACGGTAATTCCAGCTACTTCAACCCCAACGCCAAAAATCGCATAACCGATCGCAGCCCAGGTCACCTGTGCTTTCCAGCCAAATAACATGGCTCCGTCAAGCGAATGTGTTGAGATTGCCCAATATTTTATTGCAGTACCAACCACCATTATCATTGCTGCCATTATTCCGGTGAAGCGAACACCCATTTTATCGAGAATAATCCCTCCAATGATTAAAAAGAACAGGAACACATTAAACCAGCCATAAGCACTAGTGAAAAAACCATATTCACTGGCATTCCAACCAAGTTCTTTTTCGAGCATTCCCTGGAGCGGCGCCATCACATCGGCGAGAAAATACCCCGCAAACATGGTAAAAGAAACAATAAATAATGCAGTCCAGCGGGCAGCTTTTGAGTCTCGCAGGATGCGGTGAATTTTTTCTGTCATAATTTTAAAATTTGGCTGCAAATATACAGTTTTACTTGTTTGTTTTTTAATTGTAACAAATTAATAGTGACCAATTATATTTTTAGTAATTTCGAAAAATCTACTTTTAAAAACGTGAAAGCTGAAAAATTAATTACAATACTTGGCCCCACAGCCTGTGGAAAAACCGGACTGGCCGTTTCTCTGGCTGATAATATTGGCGGAGAGATCATCAGCGCCGATTCACGGCAGGTATATCGCGGAATGACCATAGGAACCGGGAAGGATCTTGATGATTATTTTATTAACGGAAAAAAAATTCCATACCATCTGATAGATATAGCAGAAGCGGGAGAGGAGTATAACCTGTTCCGGTTTGTCTCGGATTTTAAAAGGGTATATGCCGATATTCTCAGCAGGAAAAAAGTTCCGGTATTATGCGGGGGCACCGGCATGTATATTGAAGCCGTACTGAAAAATTATGCAGTTCCTGATGTGCCGGTCAATGAAAATTTCAGGAAAATCCTTGAGAATAAAACAGATGAAGAATTGAAAGATATTTTAGTGTCGTATAAAAGTCTTCATAACGAAACGGATACCGAAAACCGCCGGCGTTTGATACGGGCCATCGAAATTGCGCACTTTTCATCCGGAAAATCACTTGAAAAAAATCATTATCTTTCTGAAAAACAATTTGTTTTTGGAATTAAAATGCCTCGGGATATTGTCCGGAAAAGAATAACAGAACGTTTGCATAAACGACTCGAGGAAGGCATGATAGAAGAAGTGCGGGGGTTGCTTGAAACGGGCGTCAGCGCCAGCCGGCTGATTCGTTACGGGCTTGAATATAAATATATTACTCAATATCTGCTTGAAGAATATTCTTATGATGAAATGGTACGACTGCTGAATATCGCCATACATCAATTTTCGAAACGCCAGATGACGTGGTTCAGAGGTATGGAACGGCGTGGAATAGACATTAACTGGATCGACGGGATGTTGCCAATGAAAGAAAAGCTGAAGCAGATCGAAAATTTATTAAAGGAATAACAATTTACCAGCCGCCAAACCCTGCATGATATCTGTTTTGGCCGAATGGGCTGTAAGGATTAAGGCCTTGCTGCAATCCTCCGGGATAATTATCCTGCGGATATAAAGGGTTATAATTGGTATTACGGTCGGAAAAATTAAGCTGGGCGCCAATTGTAAGATTTTCAGTGACCTTGTACGCGGCGCCGACCATAATGCCATAATTATTCAATGATCTTTTCTGGCTGTTCAGATCGGAAGTCTGCGGCTGTGTCAGGTCAAAAGTTTTATAAACAGCGCCGGAAATCATCAGTTTGTCTGATACTAGGTAATTGCCGCGGGCAAACACGGATAGATATGCGGGATTTTTGCCAAAGTAAAAATCGTTTATTCCGGAGTTGTTAAAACCCTGGATATAGCTTGCGCCCAAATCGAGGCGGAATTTTGGCGACACGCGATAGCTCAGAAACGGCGACATATAGGTGTAAGCCCCCGCTCCGTATTTTGATCCGCTAATACCCACGCCCATTTCCATAGAAACCCCGAGACGCTTGTATTTCAGTAAGGATGCTCTATTGCCGAAACTATCAAAACCTGATTTTGAAGTGGAATCAGAATAATACGCCGTTTGGGCAAAACTGCCTGCTGATGCAAAAAGCAAAACAAAAGAAAAAATAAAAAAGGGTTTACAGATTTTCATTTCGAAGCCTTTTGTTTTTGGATAATAACAGTTTTAACGAAACATTATTGCAGCAAAGGTAATAAAAAAACAAAGGGAAATATAAGTGTCGGGGTAACTGCCTGAAGTGTATGCCAGCGCACAGTTGCCCCGACACTGCATTGGTGGCGGTGGTTTCGGCTGCGCTCAACCACCAATGTTATTTGCAGGAAAATCATGCAAACCCCCGCTGTCTCTTTGCCTCGTAGACCATGATCGCTACCGAATTGGAGACATTCAGTGAATCGATAGTTCCCAGTATGGGAATTTTAACGATTTTGTCGGCGGCATGCCGCCATTTTCCGGTAAGGCCGGTGGCTTCTGTCCCGAAAACCAGGGCGGCAGGGATGGCCATATCGGCCTGGTGATAAAAATCTTCCGTTTGCAGCGCGGCAGCAAAAATCGCGATATTATTTTTTTTCAGCCAGGCTATGGCATCGTCGGAGGTACTGGCAATTACTTTTTGAGTAAACACACAGCCAATGCCCGATCGTATGACATTGGGATTGTAAATATCTGTTTCCGGGTCGCAGATGATAAGCAGATCAACGCCGGCAGCATCACAGGTGCGCAATACAGCCCCAAGATTGCCGGGCTTTTCAACATTTTCAAGAATAACGATCAGGGGATTGGGAGGAAGTGTTATGTCTTCCAGGTGCAAATAATGGGCTTTTCCAAGCAGGATAATGCCGCCGCTGTCGTCGCGATAAGCCACCTTTGCAAAAACATCTTTGGTAATGTAAAACAAATTTTCCGCCGGGCAGGCTGCTGTGCATTGTTCAACAAGCGCTTGGTCTGTAGCTATTTCGTGACAAATAAAAACAGAATCCGGGACTACGCCCGCATTCAGGGCCTGGCGGATCTCTTTTTCGCCTTCCACCACCATCAATCCCTGTGCTTTGCGTTCGGATTGTTTGCGCATCAGCAAGGCAATATTTTTGATTCGTTTGTTGCTGAGGCTGGTGATGGTTTCGGGCTGGGGTTTCATGGTTGAATATTCTGGGAAACAAAAATATTTAAAAAATGAATTTGAGGGGATTTTTTTTATAAGGGCTGAAGCCCTACGGATTTAGGAGGAATTATTAATAGCCCCGGCCTTAAGGCCGGGGCTATTATTGTTTTCATCTCCAACGAGAGTCTGCCTGGCGTGGCATACAGGCTTTATCTCCTGATACCTTTTTATTTTTGCTGCTTTGCAGCCCTTTTTTTACGGGCTTTTCTAACAAAATACCTTATCACAAAAAATGTAATCAGGCCAACAACCCAAAGGGGCCACAGATAAATAATTGCAAGGAAAAAGGTAACTAATCCCTGCCAACCCCACGATAATGCTTTTTTCAGCTTATAGCCAAAGCCCTCGCTCTGTGATGGCAGGATGTTTCCCTGCTCGTAAAAGGTAAGGTTGATGGTGCTCAGCGCTACTTTGTTGCTGAGGTACTTTAACCGGCCCTCCAGCGATTCTATTTCTTCCTGCAGGGTGCGGATGTATTGCTGTACTTCGAGAATATCATTGATGGAATAGGCTTTTTTCAGTATGGTCTCGTACTGGAGCATGGCGTCTTTTTTGGATTTCAGCCGTGCGTTGATGTCCACAAATTCTTCGGTAACATCTTCGGAGTTTATTTTTTTATAATCCACAAAAACAGCTTCTTTGAGGAGGTTGTCCACCAGCGCATCAAAGTTTTCAGCATCCACCCTGATGATCATCACGTTGGTGGTGCGGTATTCGTCACCGGTCTGGTTTTCGGAGGCAACATAGCCATTATGTTTCTTGATAATCGCAAGAATTTCGGTACGGGCCTTGTCGTACTTGTCCACTTTGAAGCTGATGTCGGCGGTTTTAATGATTTTCTGAGGGATTTTTTCCGTAACGGATTGAGGGCTGTTTTGCTCCAGGGTTCGTGTATCGCTTTTTTCATTTTCCGAAAAAGCGCCTGCCGATTTTTGCCCCGATTCTTCTGCTGCAGTGGCATCAGACGAATAGGGCTGATTTATTTGCTGGGCAATTTCGTCGGTGATTTTTTCTTTTTTTTGGCCGCAACTGCCCAGGAGCAGAAAGGCAAAAAAGAACGAAAATAAAATGATTTTGGTTTTCATGGCTTTTGTTTTTGGTTATTGATTTCTGAAAAACGTGGATTAGATGTTTTTTATGTTAAAATTCCATAATAAAAATAAATAATTTTTTTTAAACGTCATAATCTTTAAATGTTTCATGTTTACTGTCGGATAAATTCATGAATTTATCCGACAAAAACAACACTACAAAAAAATTATTTATCTGTATATCAGCAATATAAAACAAAAATCAAAAATTTTTCTTGACTTTTCTTTTTTGCCGTATTAACTTTGTGGCGCAAAGTACTTTTAAAAACAAATTTATGGACCAGCAAAA
>DAOQAF010000075.1:0-17874 GCA_035353775.1 Bacteroidales bacterium
CTGCTAAAAAAGTAGTTGCAAAGAAAGCTGCTCCTGCTAAAAAAGTAGTTGCAAAAAAAGCCGCTCCTGCTAAAAAAGTAGTTGCAAAAAAAGCTGCTCCTGCTAAAAAAGTAGTTGCAAAGAAAGCTGCTCCTGCTAAAAAAGTAGTTGCAAAGAAAAAGTAAGCAGCGTTTTTGTCTTACTAAAAATTACGACGCCTGTTTTTTCAAACAGGCGTTTTTTTTTATAAACAAAAATTTATAGTCCTACTTTTACTATTTTTGTTTCATGATAATTATTGGTATCACAGGAACCCTTGGCGCAGGAAAAGGAACTATTGTAGAGTACCTCGTCAATGAAAATAATTTTATTCATTTTTCGGTGCGCGCTTTTATCACAAAAGAAATTGTTGCACGCGGGATGGAAATAAACCGCGACAACATGGTGGTTGTTGCCAACGAACTTCGCGCGTTGCACTCCCCTGCATACATTGTTGAACAGCTTTATAACCAAGCGCTGGCTAGTGAAAAAAACTGCATCATCGAAAGCATTCGCACGCCGGGAGAGGTGGAGCTATTAAAACAAAAAGGCGATTTTTTTCTTTTTGCTGTTGATGCAAAACCCGAGATCCGCTACCAAAGGATTAAACTCCGCGGGTCTGAAACTGATTTTATTTCTTATGAGGTTTTTCTTGAAAATGAAAAACGCGAAATGAATTCTGACAATCCCAACAAACAAAACCTGAAAAAGTGTATTGCGATGGCCGATTATTTTTTTGAAAATAACGGAGGCATCAGCGAGCTTCAAAGTAAAATTATGCTCGTGTTAAAAAAAATAGAAAAACATGGCTGAAGAAAAAAAACATGAAAACGAACGTCCCAGCTGGGATGAGTATTTTATGAAAGTGGCCGACACGGTTGCTCAACGCGCCACATGCGATCGGGGGCGGAGTGGTTGTGTCATTACAAGAGACAAACAAATTCTTGTAACAGGGTATGTCGGCTCACCAAAAGGGCTTCCGCATTGCGATGAAGTAGGGCATCTTTTCAAACAGGTTACACATGAAGACGGGCACACTACCAATCATTGCATGCGCACGGTACATGCCGAACAAAACGCCATTTGCCAGGCTGCACGGCGGGGGATTATGCTTGACAAAGCCACACTGTATTGCCGTATGACACCATGCCGGACATGTGCGATGCTTATCATCAACTGTGGCATCGTACGGGTGGTGTGTGAAAAAAAATATCATGCCGGAAGTGAGTCAGAATCGATGTTTGCTGAGGCAGGCGTTGAACTGGTTTATATGAGTGATGAGTTTATGAACTATAGTAATCAATAAAAAAATGAGCAAAGGCTGGAAACCGTTACCGGTAATTTTAAAAATCGTTTTCGTCATTTTGATTTCCCGTGTGTTTTTTTCTGTTTTTTCAATATCCCCATCTTTTGATAACGGGTTTGATATTTTCGGATTCACACTTTATGGCCTGTATGCCGTCAATATTTTTTTTATTTTAAAAACGCTGTTGCCTTTGGTAATACTTGTTTGTATGTATCAGCGATACCGCCACACCTGGATCATTGCGGTGGTATATTTTTTCTTTATGTCCGTGAGCCTGATGTTCACATTGACGAATTCAACAGAAATGCTCCAGAGGATCCTGGAACAAATGCCTGACATGTTTGAGTTGCCAACCGGGATGGATGAAAATGAATTTCAGAAATTGTTACTGATTTCACTTAAGGTTTCGGTGGTATTTTCTGCATTATTTGAATTGGCGATTGCCGTTTTGTTTTTGGTAAAACGAAAATATTTTTCCCGTTTTACATTGGAAGAAAATTTTCCGCCTGAAGAAAAATCATCTTCTTAATTCAAAATTTTCTCCGAGGTAAACCTTACGAACCTGTGGGTCGTTGGCAAGGTCTTCGGCGGTGCCGGCTTTCATGATAGATCCTTCAAACAGCAGATATGCCCTGTCGGTGATGGAAAGCGTTTCATGCACATTGTGGTCGGTAATAAGCACGCCGATATTTTTTGTTTTCAGTTTTGCAACAATCTTTTGAATGTCCTCAACAGCTATGGGGTCAACGCCGGCGAAAGGTTCATCAAGTAAAATAAAATGAGGGCTTACAGCCAGGGCTCTTGCTATTTCTGTCCTGCGCCGTTCACCGCCTGAAAGTGTGATGCCTTTTCCCTTACGTACATGTTGCAATCCGAATTCATCAAGTAATGATTCGAGCCTTTGTTTTTGTTCCGCCTTGCTGAGATTTGTAAATTCCAACACGGCCTTAATATTGTCTTCAACGCTGAGGCCTCTGAATACCGAGGCTTCCTGAGGCAGATATCCGATACCTTTTTTTGCACGCTTATACATGGGCTCGTCGGTGATATCCATTTCGTCAAGATAAACTTTCCCGCTGTTGGGTTTTATCAATCCGACGATCATGTAAAAAGAAGTGGTCTTTCCGGCACCGTTCGGCCCAAGTAATCCAACAATTTCACCCTGGTTCACTTCGAGTGAAACATCTTGCACCACCGTGCGGGACCGGTATTTTTTTATTAGATTGTTGGTTCGTAATATCATGTAATCGTTGATGAAGTAATGCAAAAGTACATTAAAAATTAAACCTGAAGGATACCATGACTATAAATTTATTTGTTCGGGGGTGGTCAAGGTAGTTCAACCGCCAAACGCCATCAATGCGCATGAATTTAAAAATATTTTCAATTGCAACCCCTGCCTCGCTGTATGGGCCCTTGTTCAGAAAATAAACGTTTTCAGGAAAAATATTGTAATCTTTATTTTTACTGGTGATGCTTCCTACCAGGCCTTTGAAATATACCACCTCGCGCCAGCGGAGTTTTTTGATCAGCGGGATGCGGTTCAAAAAGAAACCGTCGAAATGATGCGTGTAATACCAGCTGAAATAGGCATCGCTGACAAATTCATAATAATTCATGGTGTTGAATGCATACTCATCCCACATGTAAGTTTCGTTACCTTCATGGATCTTTAGCAACTGAAAAGGCAGTGTCCCCCAGACTTTTCCGGCGCTGACCATATACCGCGACCAGCCAACAGTTCCGATATTAAACCACTGACGAACGCGGAGGTCAAGCTTATGAAATTCATAGTCGCTGTTGAAGCAGTTTTTGATACCATACGAATATGTCAGGTCTATTATAGGATATTTTGTCCCGATACTCGTCCGCCTGAACGCGCCTGCAATAAATTTTTCATTGTACGCAAAATGCGTTATAAGCTGAACTTCTGAAATGGTGATCACATTTTTGGTGGTAATGTTGTTCCCTTCCACAAATTTAAAGGCCGACTCTCCTTTCAAAGGGTATAGCACACGATACCTCAGAAATAAATCATTATAAAAACCCATGAACCAATCTTTTTCAAAAAAGAAGTATAAATCTTTTGCCATCGTGAGCTTTTCTGATTTATTGCGTGAGAGCAACCCCCTCAGAATATAATCTTCGCTGAAGGCATTTGAACTCTGGCCCAGTTGTTCGATATCGTATTTGTAACTCACACCGAGTATGGTATGTGGGTTTCTGCTGAACATATAATAGGCGGTACCGCCAAATTTAAAAGCATCATCGGCAGTGCCATAAGCCCCATGAAGCATCAATTGAAATTTTCTGCTGAATTTGGTACTTGTCCGGAATCCCAGCCTGTAACGCTGCCCCTCCACCTGGTTCATACTGAACATCTGTAACAGCGGGCCAATATCCAAAATCCCCATGTGGATATAATTTCCCAGTATGGCCTCTCCTATCCCTTTGTAAAGCTTGAAGGCTTGTAAAGATTTTACAGTATCCACCAGCGCATATATTTTCTTCTCGTCTTTGGTAAGTTCTACCGGCCTGATTTTTTCCCAGTCTTCTTCTTTTTTGTCAACGGCGCTGTCCGAAACCACTATGGCTTCCGGATTATTATAGAACTTTGGGTCTTTCGGCTGGTTGATCAGAAAATTATTATAGGTCGTATTTTTGTGAAGATAGATCCCAATGATGTTGCTTGAGTTTTCCGTAAGGTTGAGGTCGGCAATCATAAAATCTTTTACCGGCATCCAGTATTGGTTGTCTACCAGGGTAAATTCCTGATCGAATAAAATTTCATTTATGATGTTGATGTTAGCGTCCTTCACAACCTTCATATCAACTTTCACCACGCCATAGGTGGTGTCATGGATCCAAAGGTTGCCTGTGTAAGTAAGTTCCTGCGAACGGCGTGGCTTGAACATGAGGTGGTAGCACCAGCGGTTACCGATGTATCCGCTGTCAACCAGGTAATACTTATAATACGACAATCCAAAATTCGCTATCGGGCTGACAAAGTTTTTTTCAAAAAGCTCATTATAGTTATCATAGATGTTCATTTTAATATAGGTGTCTCCCAAAAACTGAGTCAGCGTTTTATTTTCCATACCCGAAAAACGGCTGGCCTTCATGATTTCGCGGTATTTCTTGGGGTCTTTGCGAAAATAGATGTCGGACATGGATTCAGAAAAAAATACCGGCAGATAAACCTTGCCATTGATGACCGAGGTGTCAGAACTCTCGAACACAAATTTAAACGGACGCAGCAGGATGTTGTTCTGCAGTTTTTCTGAATAATTATTGGCATCGATCTGAACCTTGGTATAGGCCTCGTATTGAAAGTAATCAAAAAACTCGCGGTTATTCTTTTCTTTGTTATTAATGACTTTTTTCAATAAGATTTCAGCCGGGTTTTCACCGGGTAAAATTACAGCTTCCCTGAGTTCAAAAGAGGCCGGCGCCAATTCAAAATCCACATACTGAAATCTGTTTTTTATCACCGGTTTTTTCTTGGTGACATATCCCATATATTGTGCTGTAAGGGAGTCTTTGGCAAGCTTTGTTTCAATGGAGAATTTTCCGTCAAAATCAGTTACAGTTTGTACGCCGGTGCCCGCAAAATAAATATTTACAAAAGGAATGGGGTCTTTGGTCGTGGCGTCAATTACGGTGCCCATGATTTTTGTAGTTTGTGATTGGCCATAATTAATGAATGGTGTCAACAAACATAAGGAAAAAAAAATGTGAATTTTGATTTTAAAAACCATAGTTATCAAAACGCAAATATAATAAAAACAGTTATTTCGGCTGTTTTTTTATACCTGTTCCGGTGATATTGGCCATGCAAAACCTCATTATTTGTGCCAGCGCAGGTCATTCGGTATTAATGGCGTCCGAACGCGTCCGGGAGCATAAACAAGCCATGAAACCTATTCCTTTTCCAGTTCTTCCCAAAACTCCAGCGCCCTCCGGGTATGCGGGATCACAATGGAGCCTCCGACAAGGTTGGCAATCGCAAAAATCTCAAACAACTCTTCCCGGCTAAGGTTCTGCTCGTGACATTTGATCAGATGGTATTTGATGCAATCATCGCAACGCAGTACCATGGATGATACCAGCCCAAGCATTTCTTTGGTTTTTGCCGGTATTGCTCCGTCAAGATAAGCATTGGTGTCCAGGTTGAAAAAACGCTTTATTACCAGATTGTCGGACGATAATAGTTTTTTATTCATTTTGCTGCGGTACGCATTAAAGTCTATCAATTTGTCTTTCATATGGTTACAATTAAAAGTGCCGTTAAAAATATTTTTACAATAATAAAGCCCCGATAAAGGCGAATAATTTAATTTTGTCGTGATTTTTTCAAAATTAATATTTTTTTCTACACTAAATAACCTCATTTCCATGTATAAGATCAGCAAACACCCGATTCTGGAAGTCAAAGACACTCCCAAAGTAAAATTTAAATACGAAAATAAAACCATTGAAGGCCCGTGCGGTTTTACTATTGCAGCCGCCTTGCACCAGGCGGGATTCCCTGTGCACAGCCACAGCCTGAAAAACCGTGAACGCAGCCTCGAATGCGGAATCGGAAAATGCGGCGCCTGTGAGATGCTGGTTGACGGAAAAATTAAAAGGATCTGCATAACCCTGGTTGATGACATTAAAGAAGTGCGTGAAATCCCGAAAGATTACACGCCCGAGATTATTCCTCCGCAAACAGATAAAGCCCACGATGTATACAAGACGGATGTGGTCATTATCGGCGCCGGCCCTGCAGGTTTGGCCTGCCGCGAAGAACTGAACAAACACAACATTTCAAATATCGTCCTCGACAACAACGACAAGATCGGCGGGCAGTTTATTATGCAAACACACCAGTTTTTCTTCTTTGAAAAAGAAAAAAAATTCGGAGGTATGCGTGGATTTGATATCGCCACTACCCTTGCCGGCGAAAATCACGACGGTATCATGCTCGATTCCACTATTTGGGATATTCTCGAAGGCAAACGCGTTGCTGCAAAAAATCTGAAAACCGGTGATATCTTTTTTGTTGATGCCGAATACCTTGTTGTTGCCACAGGCGCCGTGCCTTTCATGCCGGCATTTGAAAACGACGATCTTCCCGGCGTTTATACCGCAGCCGTGGTCCAGAAAATGATGAACAACGAGTTTACACTGCTTGGTAAAAATGTTTTGACGGTAGGAGCCGGCAATATCGGATACCTTACCTCGTACCAGCTGATGCAGGCTGGCGCCCAGGTCAAAGCCATCATCGAAGCCATGCCGCACGAAGGCGGGTTCCCCGTGCAGGCAAACCGCGTCCGGAGGCTTGGGATACCTGTGATGTTATCGCATATTCTCATCAAAGCCTTGCCTAATGAAAAACACGACGGTATCGTGGGAGCGGTCATTGCAGAATGTGAAAACTTTAACCCGATACCGGGAACGGAAAAAATCATTGAAGGTATTGACGCTATAAATATTTGCACCGGGCTTGTTCCTGATGACCAGCTATTAATAAAAGGCAACGAGATATTTGGACGTAACTGTTTTGGAGCCGGAGATGCCATTCGTATTGGCGAAGGCACCAGCGCGGTGGTCCGCGGCAAACAAGTCGCTTTTGAGATTCTCAATGAGATGGAAGAACGATTTGATTACGACGAGTATCTTGCTACATCCAAGGAATATATTGACTCACAGCAGCATCCGGTGCGCGTGATCCAGGAGCCCTACCTCCCCACTTCGGAACGTATGGAAGCAAAACCGTTTGTACAGATTGACTGCCTGTATGGCTTCGCCTGTAACCCATGCGAATTTGCCTGTCCGCACGGCGCCATCACCAAAACCTCTACCAGCACCGTTCCCCAGATTGATTTCGAAAAATGTATCGGTTGTATGGATTGTGTTTACCAATGTCCGGGACTGGCCATATTCGGTTACAGCCTGAAAAAAGACTGGCTGTTCCTGCCTGTGGAATATCATGTGGAAGAAAATGCGCCGGTATTTTTAGTTGATAACAACGGGAAAAAACTGGGCGAAGGCATCATCGAAAAAGTTTTGAAAAAACCCAATAAGACCAATGTTGTAAGAGTAAAATCACTGTCGCTTCACGGGGAAGCCTTGACCACGGTACGTGGCTTTATTGTTAAAGAAAATTTTCCTTCAAAAATTGATTTTCAGAAAGCCGAAAAAGCCAAACCGCTTGAAAAATACATTTGCCATTGCGATGATGTAACGCTGACAGAAATTCTCAACGTTATAGGCGACCGCAAGTTTATTTCGGTGGATGAGATCAAACATACTACACGCCTTGGCATGGGGGCCTGCCGTGGAAAAAGATGCATCCGCAGGCTGAAGCAGTTATTGCGAAATTATGATATTTCGGTGGTTGGAGAAGCTACTCCCCGCGGGCCATTGGCGAACCAGGTAAACTTTGGGGAGTTATACCCGAAAAAAGTTGCCGAACATGTTCATGTAAATAACAACGGTAAACAACCGGAAGTTATTAAGGTCGCTTCCTTTGTGGCCGGCGGCGGGATCGGCGGCAGCGCGTTGTTCCGTTATCTGGCAGAAGCAGGATTAAAACCCGTGCTGGCGAATTTTGGAAGAGGTTCGTCATGGAGAAACATTGCCGGTGGCCGTCCGGCATTCAGCCTTCCCGAAATGGCCGATATCGCCCAGCACAATCTTCAGATTTTTAAGGACCTTCAGAAAATAAAAAATATCGACTATCATCAGACACGGTACGTAACGTTTGCCCACGACGAAGCCATGTATAAAGTTTTAGAAGATTCGATGTCCTGGTCAGACGCATACATGGTTGCCCCCAAAGATTTTACAAAAACGATTTCACCCCTTATCAATCCGAAACTGGATAAATACCTGGGTGCACAGATCTCAAATAATTGCTGGCAGGCAACGCCGGGGCGTGTGATCGACCTGATCCGCCGTTTAGGAATAGACAATGGTGGAACCATTCTCGAAGACTGCCAGATGGTCAACATCACCAAGGAAGGAAAAACCTTTAAAATCATTGTCCGCAATCATGAACAAAAATATGTTGAGTATCATACGGATGTTTTTATCAATGCTTTAGGTTACGGTGGTGAAAAGTTTGCCAAAATGCTTGGCATAGACACTGGCCTGTATGCCGTTAAACATCAGGCCTTTATCACACGACGTCTCCCTATGATGGGACTCGATGGAAATCCGCTGGATATGCTTATCGACCGTCGCCGTTATAAGGGTTTTGTTGCCGTTTATGGTCAGCAACTGGCTGAAACCGGTCAGATCATCGGATGTGCCTCCCCGGCTGTTGATGCGCAGGAAGCCGAAAAAAACGTTAAAATAAATTCAAAAGAATTTCTGGAAATTGCGACAGAAATTTTTATTGATTGGGTTCCCCAGCTTTCATCAGTTGGTTTCCAGGCGGTCTGGGCCGGGTATTATGTCGAACCACGGATGATTATCGACACGGAACTTGGATTATTCCTTGGTTTGCGAGGACAAGGATTTATGCTTGGTCAGTACCTGGCAAAATTGTATGTCGACGCCCTTACCGGGAAAAAAGTTCCGGAATATTTCACCCGCTTGAACTTTAATGGTGATGGACTGCCGGAAAAAGCATTCAAATAAGCATAAATCGTTGATTTAACGGTCATTTTTATCTGAATTGTTTTTGTTATAAAAAAATGTTATAACTTTGCAAACTTTTTATTCTTTGCAGAAAGTGAATTATTTGGATCAATACATATTAGATTTTTCAGGACTGGAGGATGGTACTCATCATTTTGAGTATGCTGTCGGAATGGAATTATTTCGTGAGTATGATTTTCGCGAGATTAATGACTGCAACATGCTGGTTCATATAGAAATGAACAAACAGCCTGATATGCTTGAGTTAAAATTTGCTTTCAGCGGGTATGTGTTGTGCGAATGCGACCGCTGCCTGGAAGAATACAAGCAACCGCTTTCCGGTAATGAAAGGCTTCTGGTAAAATTTGGCGACAAAACGGATGAACCCGATGATAATATTATGATCGTGCCGGTTCAGGAACACCAAATCAATCTGAGCCAGTTTATCTATGAAAGCATCGTATTAATGCTTCCGGTTCGAAAGGTTCATCCTGAAGATAAAAACGGCAAAAGCGACTGCAACCCGGAAGTAATAAAAAAACTCAAAGAATTAAACCATCAGAAAAAAAATAACGATCCCCGTTGGGATGAATTAAAGAAAATAACATTAAAAAATTAATATTATGCCACATCCAACACGAAGGTTTTCAAAAACCAGAACCTTGAAAAGAAGAACTCATGACAAAGCAAAAGATCCTACTGTAGCTGTTTGTTCCAATTGCGGAGCACCTGTTGTTTACCACAGGGTTTGCCCGGAATGTGGTTACTATAAAGGGAAACCAGCCATAGAAAAGACTGAAACAGAAAAAAAGAAATAGGTTTCTAAGTTTTTGAATTTATTATCTTAAATCTAGTATTATGTCTCAGATCAGGGCTGCAATCACTGGCGTCAGCGGCTATGTGCCGGACTACGTTCTTACAAACGCAGATCTCGAAAAAATTGTAGACACCAACGACGAATGGATACGTTCGCGGACAGGTATTCTCGAGAGGCGGATTCTGAATGAAGAAGGAAAAGGCTCCTCTGATCTGGGCGCAGAAGCTGTCAGGGCTTTATTAACAAAGACGGGGACCAGGCCGGAAGATGTTGACCTTCTGGTTTGTGCCACTGTTACCCCCGACATGCAGTTCCCGGCCACAGGAAATATTATCTGTGACAAAACAGGGATCAAGAATGCTTTCAGTTTTGATATGAATGCCGGTTGTTCGGGTTTTGTGTTTGCACTTGCTACTGCATCCAAATATGTAGAAACAGGCCAATGCAAAAAAGTTATTGTGGTCGGCGCTGAAAAGATGTCTTCCATAGTGGATTATACCGACCGTGCCACGTGCATTATTTTTGGCGATGGCGCTGCCGCCGTTTTACTTGAGCCCACCACCGAAGAATTTGGTGTTATGGATTCGTTCATGCAGGCTGACGGAAGCGGACGGATACACTTGCATCAAAAAGCCGGCGGGTCATTAAAACCAGCCAACCATAAAACTGTTGACGCACGTGAGCATTTCATTTACCAGGAAGGACAGCCTGTTTTTAAAGTTGCGGTCGTTAAAATGGCCGATGCGACTGAAAAAATCATGAAACGCAACAACCTGACTATCGATAACCTGAACTGGCTGGTACCTCATCAGGCAAACCTGAGAATCATTGAGGCTACGGCACGCCGGATCGGGATCGACAGCAATAAAACCATGATCAATATCCAGAAATACGGCAATACTACAGCAGCCACAATTCCTTTATGTTTATGGGAATGGGAATCCAAACTGAAAAAAGGCGACAATATTGTTCTTGTAGCATTCGGCGCCGGATTTACCTGGGGCTCTGTGTACCTGAAATGGGCCTATAACGGGAACTAGTTTTTCACAGATACCTAATAAGGATAAACAAAAAGGGCGGCAGTTTTTTGAAACTGCCGCCCTTTTTATTCTGTCTAAAAATTCTAGTTCTTCAAAATTTTTCCAGAGATGTTTTCTTCACCTGTCCCAATCCGGTACAGATATAATCCGGCAGGAACATTAAACTCATGGCGGTTGACAGCATTTTTCTGCAGATCAAATTCAGCAACAAGCTGGCCGTTCATATTGTATAATTGTAACACAGCATTAATTAAAGAGCTGGTTTCCATATCAGCAACAAGTGCGTTTTCAGAAAAATACACCTTAACGTCATCTGAATTATTCGTCTGGATCCCGGTTACATCAGTTACGATGATTTGTACTTCGTCCGAAGTTACAGGCAGACCATTGATCACACTCTGGCATACCACATAAAAAGTACCCGGGGTGTTAAACAATGGAATATAAGACAACGCGGTTTCTGCTGGTGAAAACGAGGTATAAGGCCCGCCCGTGGTGGTGGTAAATAACCACTCGCGTGAACTTCCGGCCGGGTTTTCTGTAACATCGATCTGGGTTCCGGCTACGGTCATATCAATATTTTGGGTGGTTGCAGGTGATACAGAATTATCCACCACATCAATCTGAACTTCTGAGGAAGTAACGGTTATACCATCAGGAAAATTAGATTCACAAACAACGAAACGGCTTCCATAAGTGGCAAAAGCCGGTGTAAATGTAACGCCTGTTTCAGCAGGTGTAAAAGAGCTATAAGGGCCACCTGAAGTGGCGCTGTATTTCCATTCGCGTGAAAGGGCCGTACCAACTTCTGTGGCTGAAATTGAAGTACCGTTTGTGCCGGCTTCAATGGTTTGCAGTGCAGTTGGAGCAACCGAATTCGAAGCCAGGTAAATTTGCAGGTCGCTTCCGTTGTCGGCTGCTGTAAGGACATAGTCTGAAGAAACAACCCTAACACGATATCCGCTTCCGGTTGCTGTTCCGGCAGGAATGGTTCCCGTTATGGTGCCGGAAGCGGTTGTAGTCAAGGTTCCCAAAGTAACAGGAGCAGCAAACGAACCGGTTGCATCTGATAATTGAGCCGTAACAACATTTCCGGCATTCATGGTTCCTGTTAAGGTAAAAGGAATGCTTATAGAAGCCGCCTGTAAATCAGAAACATAATAAGGGCTTGTGGTAATAGTTCCGGTTGTTAATATGGGGTTGTAAAAAGCCTTCATGCCGTCCACCCAAAGTTTACTTCCGCTGCTACCACCAGTTTGATTTCCGCTGCTTGTCATACTTATAAGGATATACTCTGGAGTCCTTGAATCAAAATATGTCAAAGGAATTGAGAATTTTTTCCAGCTAGAAACAGTATTTGTTGGTGTGAAAAATGTTCCACTGGCGATTTTATTTATCGTACTATCAGGGTGGTTACCATTTACAGGTGTTTCGGGATCATAATAGTTTCCGACATGCAGAAAAACTCCAATTTTTCCATAATCGCTACTAACCGATTCATAGCGATAATATCCAATAATACTATCAGGTCGGCCATTAAAAGTTGAACCAAAAATAGAATCGTTTTTAATGGTGTGTGTATATCCTTCTGATTTACTAGTTGAAGGAGCCTCTATTTTACCGCTTGTACAAGAACCATTAACAATAATTGTAATAAAAATAATAGTAATCGATTTTGTTTCAATTCTTACACTATATAATCCATCGTACGGATTATTTGTTTCTCTAAAACAAGTTTGTGGACCGCTTGATGCCTGCCCTCCACCCGTTTTATTTGAGCTCCAGTGACTTGGCTCTTCTGTACTTGATCCTACATTTTGCCAGTCTTCAAAACTGCCATTATGTATTTGTAATATTTGCGCATTCAATGTTCCGCCTATTCCTAATAGAAATAAGCCGGCAAAAAGCAAAGTTTTCAGTTTCATAGTTTCTAGTTTTAAAAAAATAAAGCGGCAAAAGTATAGTTTTTTTTTCAAACCGGCCCCATATATCATAATATTGAAATAGATAGAACTACGCTAAGCATATCAATACCAATGACAACCGAGCATAAAAAAATTAAATTTTCAAATTAATTGTTTTCGTTAGAATTTAATTTTTTTATCCATTGGGTTAAAAAATCAAGAACCTCAGGTGAAAAGGTTTCTTCAATATTTATATATTCGGATGGAGAGCCGGTGGCCGCATGCTGAAACAAATGGTTCAGGCCTTCAAATTCTTTAACGGTAAAATCCTTGTTCCCCGCTTTGGTAAGATATTTTTTTATAGCTGCAAGGTTTTCAGCCGGCGGCACCTGCAAGTCTTTGCTGCCGTTCAATGCCAGCACAGGGCACGAGATTTTTGTCAGTACGTTTTTCGGGTCGTAACTAATAAAATACCTGAACCACGGCGCCAAGATCTGATAAACGCTTTGGATAAGTGCTTTTTTATCAACACCAATGTTTTTGATGGTTTCCGGGCTCAACGTGTTCCAGTAATCGTCAATAAGTTTTCGCATTTTATCGGCAGCTTTTTTGTCATCCTTTTCTTTAATGGCTACATCGTACAGCTTTTTGTTGAGCTTGTTGTTTTCCTTGATTTCATTTTCGGAGGTGCTGTCGGCACGGGCGATCAACGCCGATTGAAGTAATAGTATGTCTTTACCTTTCAGTCCGGGCCCCGCAAGCATTACAATAAATGCAACATCCTTGTTCCTCGACGCCACCATTGGGGCAATAAGCCCTCCTTCACTGTGGCCGATGATGCCGATTTTACCTGAATTTATCCGTTTGTCATGTTGCAGGAACTTAAACGCCGCTTCGGCATCATCCGCAAAATCAGCCGTGGTTGCTGTTGAAAAAACACCTTTTGATTTTCCTATGCCGCGGTCATCATAGCGTAAAACGGCGATTCCATTCTTTGTGAGATAGTCTGAAATAACAAGAAATGGTTTATGCCCTAACAGTTCTTCGTCACGGTTCTGAGGCCCTGAGCCGGTAACAAGCACAACTGCTGTAAAATTACTGCCCGATGAAGGCAGTGTCAGCGTTCCTGAAAGAGAAATTCCTGCTTTATCATTGGTAAAAGTTATTTCTTCCTCCGTGTATGGAAATGGTTTTTTAGGCTCCTGCGGGCGGAGAAGTTCCGGAAGTTTTTCCACACGCAACAAGGTGAGAGGGAATTTGCGCCCCTGAATAAAAAATCCCTTCAATGAATCATTTTCTTTTGTCACTATTCCTTTGAATGAGGCGGAAATTTCTTTTGAAACTATTTTGAGAGTGTCATCCGCGAATTCTGTTTTATCCACCCTGATATTCATGACGCCCTGATCAGGACTCATAAGTTTTGAAATTAATGTTCCTGAAGAATCCGAAACCAATAAGCCGATACGCATTTTTGCAACCCCAACATCCAGCGTACCCAACCAGCTTCCGGCAACTCTATTAAAACCTGGTTGAGCCATCCCGGCAAATGACGCAAGAAACACCAGAAAAACAAAAAATAATTTTTTCATTATGTAAAATGTTTAAAGGACAAAAGTACATCAGAACAGATAATATTGGTATTATTTCAGGAAAACTGTAATTTTGTATATCTGAAATGATCAACCGTTGACAATAAAACCATATAAAAGCGCCCTGAAAGTTCAGGAAGGTATCGACCAGCCTTCTGCCGTCAACAAAGACGCAGTTTCGCGCCTGAAGCTGAAAAAATCTACGGAGTTGCCGGCTCAAAAGCTGATCGATGGCATTTTATCAGGGAACAGAACCCTTCTAAGCAAAGCCATCACGTTGATCGAAAGCACGCTTCCGGAACATCAGCTTTTAGCACAACAGATATTGGAAGGATGCCTCCCTCATTCGGGCAATTCGCTGCGGATAGGGTTTACCGGCGTCCCCGGTGTTGGTAAAAGCACCTTGATTGAAGCATTGGGGACATTTGTCACCAAACGAAAATACAAACTGGCGGTATTGGCTATTGACCCAAGCAGCTATCGTACCAAGGGCAGTATTCTGGGAGACAAAACGCGTATGGAAGAGCTTTCGGCTGATCCTAATGCATTTATACGGCCGTCTCCTTCAGCCGGAACATTGGGCGGCGTCGCCCGGAAAACATGGGAAACCATTATCCTTTGCGAGGCCGCGGGTTTTAACGTCATCTTTGTGGAAACTGTTGGCGTTGGACAATCAGAAGTGCTGGTTCATTCTATGGTTGATTTCTTTCTGCTGCTGATGCTGGCAGGAGCCGGTGACGAACTGCAGGGAATAAAAAGGGGCATCATGGAAATGGCCGATGCCGTGGTGATAAATAAAGCCGATAGTGATAATATCCACAAAGCCGAAATGGCAAAATCAGAATATCAAAAAGCCTTAAATCTTTTTCCTCCGCCTTCTTCGGGCTGGCAGCCAAAAGTTACCACATGTTCGGCACGCGAAAACACCGGAATAAAAGAACTGTGGAAAATTATTGACGACTACCACCGTTTTACGGAGCAAAACGGATACTTTTACGGAAAACGAACCGAGCAGTCCCTCGCGCGTATGCATTATGCGCTTAAGGAACAATTGTTCTCTGATTTTTATAAGAACAAAAAAATTGAAAACAAAATCAGAACCATTGAAAAAAATATTGCTAATAACACAATAAGTTCATATATTGCAGCCCGCGAACTAGTTGAACTGTATTATGATTCGTTGAAAAAAACCGAATAAAATAAAAAAAAATAACGACCAAATAAATTGAACTGTTGCTGCGTTAATAATTTAATTGTATTTTTGTTTAACTAAATAAATTATCGCCATGAAAAAACTGAAAATTTTAAGTCTTTCACTTGTTGCCTTGTTTGCGGCAAGTTTAATCATTTATTCTTCATGTAAAAAAGAAGATGATGACGATCAGGAATACAGTTATCGCGCTGCCCAGGATAATTCAATAGCAGAAGCAGCCTTCAACCGTTGTTATTCGGAGATTCAAAAAGCCTCACGTCAGGTGGGCGCTAAAAGCACCAATGACACTATTGCCGGATGCCCTACTTTATATATCAGCAGTTCCTGGCCAAAAACCCTGACACTTGATTATGGTGATAGTTGTGTTTGTAACGACGGCGTAATCCGTAAAGGACAGATCATCACAGTACTGACCGGCCTTTATGTTGACTCCAATTCTGTGGCAACCTCCACATTTAATAATTTTTATGAAGTAATTAATGGTGTGGAACACCACATCACAGGAACCCAGACCATCACAAATTTAGGGCATAACGGCCAGGGACATCCTGTTTTTTCTGTTGATGTACAAAATGCAAGTGTTTCTTTTGCAGAAGGAACCATTAACTGGACCTCACAAAGGCAAAACGAATGGGCCGCCGGTTTCGACACCTATTTAAATCCCTGGGATGATGAATATGCCGTTTCCGGCTCTGCCAATGGGACCGATATTAATGGCGCCGCATTCAGTGTAAATATCACATCACCCTTATACTGCAAATTCTGCCTGTCGCTTTACCGCTGGGTGATTACTTCCGGAGCTCTGGATATCGTAAACCCGGGATACCCCAACATTACTGTGGATTATGGAAATGGCGATTGCGACCTCATCGTTTATGTTATTATAAACGGCACCACATATACTATTGTGCTTACATAAAAATATTTAATCAATTGAAAGCCTGTTGCGGAATCCTGCGGCAGGCTTTTTTAATGCGCTGGCCATGAAAAAAATCCTGCTTATTGTTATTATACTCATAGTTTTGTATGCCCTGATTTGCGTCTGTGTTTATTTTTTTCAGAAATATGTGATTTTTCAACCGCAAAAAGGCTCATCACCTCCTCCTGGAGACCTGAACATTTCCGAATTATGGATTCCGACCTCAGACGGGCAAAAATTACATTCCTGGTGGATGCCTACAGATTCAGCGGAATATACCATTTTGTTTTTTCACGGTAATGCCGGAAACATTTCGCGGGGCGAAAAACGCATGCGGCTTTTCAGAGAAATGTGCTGCAACGCACTTGCCATCGACTATCGCGGTTACGGCATCAGCAGTGGCACCATAAAAAAAGAAGAAGATATTTATGAAGATGCTGCTGCTTCATGGCAATACCTTACGCAACAGCTTGGGGTTCCGGAACAGAACATCATCATCTGGGGCTGGTCGCTGGGTGGAGCCGTGGCGGTGAACCTGGCACAACATAAAAAATGCCATGCACTGGTTATGGAATCTACCTTTTACAACCTTGATCAAATGACCGGGAAGTGGTATATGTTTTTACCAAAAAAATGGCTGATGAGGTATCATTTTACTTCGGATGAAAAACTAGCCAACATTGTTGTCCCCATTTTATTTACTCATAGTAAAACGGATGAAACAGTTCCTTATGGCCAGGGGGTGCGGTTGTTTGAAAAATTTTCCGGAACAAAAAAATTTATCGAGATCTCGAAGGATCATAATCACGGAATTTTTGACTCACAGGATGTGTTTATTGCAGAAGCAAAACAATTTTTGAATTTATAATCGGATTTATTAGTTTTGTAAAATAAAGCCGCATGCCTACATATCTGGTAGTATGAAAATAATTAAACAATAATATGAAAACCTTAAAAATCTTAATTACCATATTATCACTTGCAACCATGGTTGCTTGCCGGCCAAACCAGGCTGATGAAGAACGCGAAAAAAAGAAAGAAGACTCTTTGATGGAGATTGAAAGAAACAATGCGCTCAATAATGCCGACAAATTATTACAGGCTCAGGATTCAATTGATGCCTTAAATGATACTGTTGTTCCGGAAAAGAAATAAGCATACAGCGGTTTAGTTTTTTATTGCTGAATAAAATTTTTTACGATATAAAAGCGAATGCTTTTTTAATCGTATTCATTCTTTTTTTACAAAATAAATCATTAAATTCGCAACCTGAAATGAGCAAATAATAAATAATAGTCATATAATCAGCAATTTAATAGGAAAAATTGAAATGGAAAAAAAATCAAAATTTATCACTTGTGATGGTAATTATGCAGCAGCATACATTGCTTATATGTTTACTGAAGTAGCATGTATTTACCCTATTACGCCATCTTCGA
>DAOQAF010000076.1:0-17845 GCA_035353775.1 Bacteroidales bacterium
ACACCATATTCAGAATGCTGAATAGTCCCGCCTGCTTCGGGAGATGGTATATGAGGCATTGCGGTAATTGAGACGTTTTGACCGGCAGCGGCCTTACGTCCTGCTTTATAAGGGAGTTTTTGCCCGTCAAAATCCTGGGGATTAGCCTGGCTGTATGTCTTGTAATTATTATAAGCGTATGCAATAGCAATGTAATAATATTGTTTGTGGTTTATCAGGCGCTTGTCACCTGTGGCAAACTGATCTTCCAGAATACGGAATGAATGAACTATTCCGGTATTGGCGCCGTCAACTTCAAGAACAGGAACATTTCCGCCCAATGCCTCGGAAAGGTTGTAGTTTACTATTTTAGAGATGTCATTTTTTATATCGCATTGTGCAACTAAACGAGCTTTATCCGGATCGTGCAGGTCTGTAATTGAAACAGAAGCATCTGCGAGCTGAAATATCTGGTAACCTTCAAAGCGGTAGGCTGAATCACCTGTGATAATTCCATTGTCGACTTCTATGTAATCTTCCGGGGAATTATTATAATTGTTTGAAAGGCCTTTTCTGTTTGAAATATATAATATCAATTCGCGGTCAAGTTCCTGTATAGTCAAATCGGGTGCATCAGGGCCATCGAGCACTTTAAAGCAGTTATCGAATAATGCCTGGCATTTATCATCAACAGTACGCAGTAATTGTACTGAAGCCCATGCGCCGCCTGATGACGCCCTTGCCCAGGGAATACCCACGGTGATGTAATTAACAGCTCCGGGCTCCAGTGTAAACGGGCCTGCTGATTGCATAAAACGACGGTCGTACGGAAGATTTCCGGCTTGTTGCTCCGTCCAGTATTGGGCAGGATAGGGTGCACCGGGTGATACACCGGCTGTTCCCCAAAGGCACGGATCGGTATCACCAGGGAACATGAAGTCGCATGCCGGCCCATTACCGCCGGCACTGGGGTGGCCATTACCCCAATAACTCATCCGTTCGTTGTCTTTCCAGATACCTCTTAAAAAGTTGTAATATTCAGGTGCAATGTCAGGATCTGTCATAGCATCAAGCCCCCCCAGGTTATTATGATACACAAATCTGCGCATTCCAAAACGCTCATCATCAATGATGCAGTTTCCAAAATTCACTCCGTTTACTGCGGTATTGCAGTTTACCAAGGGATTATTAATATCGTATTTGGGATTATCAACTCCGTCAGCATCCATATAAGGACCCTGGAAAAAGTCAACACCGACGGCGGGCGGCTGCGAGCCATAGTCCTGCGGGCGGCCTGAACCATCAATATCATCTCCGTTATAGCAATATCCAAGGCCTCTTAACACATCGCAACCAATATAATCATCCGTGGCATCTCCCAAATCAGTATCCACCCATTGACTGAAATAGGTTTCTGTCAAACGATAAGTTGAACGGTTGATGATCTCGTAAGTATAAAAAGTCATGTTATTGATTTCATCATTTGTTGAAAAGCCAAATGCCTGGGCCCTGATTTCCATACCAACAGCCTCGCCTTTTGTTTCGGTATGGATATTTCCTTTGTCGTTAAAAACCCACCAGAGTGTCATATCGCCTTTTAAAACCTGGTCAGATAAAATCCCGTTGCCTTCCATGGTTCTGGGCGCTACGTAAGGAGTAGCACAAGGGTTATATTTTATAGGGCAAAGGATATTATCAAAATCATAATAGGGGTAATCACCATTTTCGGGTACATATTCAAGGTCGCCATCCACATCCATAAAAGGCGCAAGAAAATGACTATAGGTGCTTGACGTAAAATATGGGTGAGCAGGATAAGTTTTTATGCATTCCGGAATATCGTAATCTGAAGGAGGAGTTCCACCGTTACTATTACAGGCAGCGATAAATTCTTCGACTTCTGCACGGGTGATAACAAAATGTTTGTCGTAATAGTCGCAGATTTCGGCGTCTACCGATGCGGTACCTTCTCTTGACAGCGGCCCTGTCCAGAAGTCATTACCGTTTCCCCTGTAACGCTGTGCGGCAAGTTTCAATTGTCCGTTCACATCAAGCCCGCCTATCCATAATGCTGCAGAGAACATTGACGTTTTTTGAGTATTTGAGGGAATAAAATACTCGGGGTTGCTTTGTAAGTCCCACCACATATCTCCGCCGGTATTAATACGCGCCCTGACATTATTGACGTTCAGGTCGGTGGATGCAGAGGCGGGCAAACAAGCTTCTGCCTTTGTATTATTCTCACTTTTTAGAGATTTTAAAACCGGCCATTTATCAGCGTAGTTTGATTTAGAGAATCCTACGATTAAAACCGTAAACAATAAATAACGAAAAATATTTTTCATAGTTGTGATTTTAAAAAGTTTTGTCATCGTTTTTGTTAAAAACCTAAAGAGACTCCGAGACGAATCCTTCTGGGTAAACTGTAATAATAAGGGTTGTTCACTTTAATCGAATATTGGTCAATGTAGGCCTGTGTATCTGTCTGGGCAAGTATCTGTGCCTGAAAATCTGCGGAAGTAAGATAACCGTCATCATTTGCATTACCCGTAGCACGGTAAACACCCAATACATTTTTGCTGTTCAGAATATTAAATACTTCGAGATAAACATTCATGAAGAGAGGCCTGCCGCTTTTCTGACCTTTTTTGCCGGTTTTAATGATGATGTCTTTATCCAAACGGGCATCAATTCTGAATTGCCAGGGCATTCTCGAACCATTGATCTGTCCTAACAGAGAATATGTTCCCGATCCGACCTGTGTTCCGACAACAGTTCTTGAACGGCTGTATGGAATACCAGAACCACCGTTGATAGAAATGTTAAGCCCTGTGTTTTTTAAGAGCTGAACAACTTTTACTTTATCAGTGCCTTTGATTTTCCTGGTGATTTTGGGGCCATTGTATTCTTTGCCTTCACCATAACGATAATCTATTACTGCCGAAATGGAATGACGTCTGTCAAAATCAAGCGGCGAAATGGTTCTTAAATTTGGTTGGTTTGTCCGGACAAGATTTAAACCAGATTCGGAATTGGAACCGGTGCCTGATGCAAACTGAAGAGTATAGGACGCTTTAAGCCATATATTTCCGGTTCTTCTGAGGTCGTAAGTTCCGGTAAAACCCTGTACCGTCCCGAAGTCAATATTATTATATGATATGTAAGAAACAGGATAAGCTCCTGAATACCTGTAAACTTGAATCATATTACGTTGTTCACGGTAATAGGCAGATATTTTTATTGATGATGAATTACTTAATTTTTGCTGGAATCCTAATTCGTAGTCGATGGTTTTTTCGGATTTCAGGTTGGGGTTATTAATAGCATTATTGCCCTGAGTGTATATATAAAAATATTGTGTCGGATTCATCACATTTCCATCAGACGGACGCTGGGTCAACACATCATAATGTGCAAAGAATAAAGCTTCGTCAGATATCGGGAATGAGAATGAAATACGGGGCATGAAATTTAACTGGGGATCATAGTCGGTAAATGCACTGGAATTTACTTCTTTCTGATCGGGATTTACCAGATAAGGAGCAATGCCCGATGATGTTTCAATAGCCGATGGATCGCTGATTTCAGTACCTAAAGCATTGTACCATGTACTTCCGTTACGATATCCCTTGATAGAGGTGGGGTTTTTTACATTATCAACATAAACAACATAATCAGAACCCATGTTTGACGGGTGTGGCCCTAATTCGTTTACTTCATTAACTGTTTTTGCTTCATAAAGTAAATAAGGATCTTTCAGGACTTTTTGGTTGGCATCATATCGGTCGAGGCGAACGCCCACATTAAATATAAGATCATTAAAAGCGAACTTATCCTGAATGTAACCTGCAATATAAATAGGTTCAAATGCGCCTATAGGACGGGTATATCTACCGGTTTCATCCGTTTTGGTAAAAAAGTCGTCAAAACTTGGCCTGCCATTTGTTTTTTTGCCGGTATGATCATAACCTCTGTAACCAACATAGGCATTTCCACCGTTCAGAAGTTCGTCGGCGCTGAACATGTCGATAGTAAAAGTAGAGGGTTCGTAACTGTCAATATCGATCCAGTCTGTCCCATCTGTCTGTAGCCCGAGTTTTTGACGCAGGTTATAGTCAACCAAAGATTGTTCACTTTCAGAATACAGACGGTCGTACCATATGGTATCCATAAAAACATGGTTTTCGTCTTCTGCAAAATGAGGGTTATTCAGATCGAGCTGAATGATATGTTTATTTACCTGCTGACGTAATGCCTGCCATAAAGAGACGGGACTGTACGCAATATATCTGTCGTTCCGCTGCTCGTAGTAAAATCCAAGCTGGATGGCGTGGTTATTTATATCTGCAGAAGCATTTGCAGTAATACCAAATTGTGTTGCTTCGGAATGAGAATATGAATTGTAAGGGATACCAACATTGGTCCACAATCCGTAAACGTTATCACGGCCAAGGAAAACACCATTGATGAGGCCGCCCCCGAGTTGGATCTGATCAAGGTTTCTGTAATGGAAATCGGGGTCACCCGCATAAAGATCGTAATAGTTTTGTGTATAATTGGACAGGATCGGATTAATATCAGTTTGTTCATAAGTTACCAGTGTATCTGCGAATCCGTTATGAACATATACATCACTTCCGATACTGTCAATATATGTTTTTTCGTACGATTTTGTGGTATAGGTTTTCATTTTTCCCACATAACCATATTTAAAGAGGTCGTCCTTAAATTCAGGATCCTGGGTGGTACTCGTTGTTTTTGAATAATCGCCCTGTATGGAATAAAAAACATTCTTTATTGCGGCCTTGCTGTTGGGGTCAGAATTAAAACGTTGGGTGAAACGTCCGTAAACACGCCATGAGTTGTATATGTTTTCGGGATTCTTTTTCCAGTTTAAAAGTGAGTAATTACGGTCATACACTTTTCCCCAGTTCGATTGCCAGGTGCCTCCAAAAGTAAGGTTGGTCGTATTTGAAGTACGTACGTCAATTTTTCCGGATAAGTTCAGGTCGTTGTTTGCTGAATTTAATTTATAAGGAATGTTTTCCAGATCGGCATTGCGTAAAAATTCAGCAGCAGTGTAAGTGCCCTGACCTTTTCCCGTGGGAACCAGCGGGTTTTTTTCAAGTCTGTCAACTACATCATCCAATGCTTTCCAGTTTCCTGTTTCGAAAGGACGAGGATCTTTTTCGTACGTATATTCTGCGGCAATAAAATAACCGAGCAAAGCCGTGGTTTGAGTGGAGTCGCGTCCTTTGATCAAAGGGCCCTGTACATTAAGGGCAAGCATATTGTATCCGAATTTATCGAGAAACTGCGAAGTGGTACCTTCGACACCGATACCAAATTCGCGTGAAGCGCCTTTTGTAGAGATTGATAAGATACCACCGGTAGCATCACCGTATTGTGCGGGAGTTCCGCCGGTGATAACGGTAACCTGTTCGATGGCGGCTTTAGGTACTGCGGAAGAGCCGCGCACTTTCACCCCGTCGACATAAGTTATTGTCCCATCACTACGGGCACCCCTGATGCTTCCCATACCGCCGTCCTGTGAGAAAACTCCTCCCACCTGAATAGCCACTGATTCTGCCGAGCGACCGGGCATCTTTGAAATTTCATCCGAGGTCATTGTTCCGCCCGAAGATGTCTGGTCTTTGCTGATCAAAGGTACTTTATAGTCAACGACTTCAAATGTCTCAATGTTGATAGCTGTTGATTCCAACTGAATGTCCTGAAAGGTGATCTGGTTAGCAACCACAACCAAATTAGCCACCATGATTGGTTTATACCCTACATAGGTAGCCTTTACATCATATTTTCCGGGAGGAATAGGCTTAATGGTAAAATTACCATCAAAATCTGATGTAGTACCGCCTGATTGTTTTCCGCCTTGTTCTATAATGATATTGGCAAATGGAATCGGCTCATTCGTGGACTTATCGGTAATCTTTCCTTTCAGTGTGCCTGATTGGGAAAATGCCATCATGTTTGCTGCTATGATTACAGCGGCTGTAATAAGTAACTTTCGAAGCATATTTTTTAGTTTATGTTATTTTTAAATCAAATAAACTGTTATGAAATGGTCGGTAAAGATATAAATAATCGGTTTAATAAAGCAAAAAATTTTTTTTTGCCCAAGTTTTTTTATCAGAAAAAAGGAGTATTTAATGTGTCTTTTTTTATGTTTTGTTATTTAATTTTTCCCTCAGGTATTTAATAAAATATTGATTTATTACCGGTTTTAAAAAATTTAATTCAAATGTATAAAATGAAAGGGATTTTTTTTTTGCCGATAAGTTAACGGCAGGAAAAAAAAAGTTAACGGCGGCAAAAATAAGTAAACGGAAAATGTTATTTCGTTATAAATTTTGGATGGTTTGTATCACTTTTTCCTTTTTTCTTCGCGAAACAGGCACTTTAGAGCCATCTGATAAAACGATATAACCGCCGTCGTTCTTTAAAAATCCCTTGATGAACTTAATGTTTACCAGGTGCGATTTGTGAGGCCTTAGAAAATCAAGGTCTCCAAGCAATTGTTCCGTTTCTTTCAGTGTTTTTGAAATTAATAAGGCTTTTCCGTCAGTAAAGAAGAATCGGGTGTAATAATCATCTGATTCGCAACGGATAATGTCGTCAGTTTCTACTACATGGATCTTTTCGGAAGTTGATAAAACTATTTTTTTTGATGTCGTTTTGGTTTTAAGATTTTCAAGCAGCACTTTAATATTACTGCTCATTTCAACGACATTTCTTTTTTGCTCTGCTTTTTGCAGGGCATTCACCAGGTCGGAAGGAATGATAGGTTTCAGAAGATAATCTAACGCGCTGTATTTTATAGCCTTCATGGCATATTGATCGTAAGCTGTGGTAAAGATTACTTCAAAGTTGACTTCTTTTACATCTTCCAATACCTGGAACCCGCTGCCGTCAGGCATCTGTATGTCCAGAAATACGACATCGGGTTTGTGTTCGTGTATGGCTTTTATTCCGGATTTGTAGCCATTGGCAATGGCAACAACGGAGATGTTTTCACAATAACGTTTTATTAATCCCGATAATGCCTCGCAGGATGTTTTTTCATCGTCAATAATTATTGCTTTTAGCATACTATGAATTTTTTACAAATTTACAAATTAAACTTCTTTATAAACAATTAATATTTCTACCCTTGTTCCGCCGGGCCTGCCTTGTTCGTCTTTCAGATCAATAATTTTAACATTAAGTTCGTCTTCATTTGATTTATTCAATATTTCAAGCCTTTTCTGAGTGATTACCAGGCCTTTTGATTTGTGATTAAGGCCTGCACGCAACCTGATTTCTGCGGCTTTTTCCCTGCCAATCCCATCATCTTCAACCACACAATGAATATATTCTTTATCCTTTAGCTTCAGTTGGATTTTAAGAGTACCAACACTTTCTTTGTTGAGCAAACCATGCAAAATAGCATTTTCGATATAGGGCTGGATAATCATTGGAGGGATTTCAAGAAATTCCTCATCAATTAACGGATCAATTTCAATTTTATAATTGAACTTATTGTCAAAACGGAGGCGTTCCACATCAAGGTATATTTCCATTGCTTTGAGCTCATCACTTAAATTAACGAAAGGTTTTTGCGAGTGGGCAAGAATGAAACGCATCAGTGTGGCGAATTTTGCCAGATAGTTAATGGCCTTGTCTGTATCCCCGGCAATAACAACACTTTGAATTGAATTTAATGAGTTAAAGATAAAATGAGGATTCATTTGTAAACGAAGGGCGGTTTGTTCGAGGCTAAACATCTGCTTTTCAATTTCTAGGATGCGCTTTTCATCTTCGTGGCGAATGCGTATGTTACGAAGCCTCAGAAAAATAATATACCAGGCGATCAGAGCGATCAGCAGTCCCGAGCCAATCCGAAACCACCAGGTATGCCACCAGGGAGGAGATATAATAATTGTGAAAGAAATGCCTTCTTCGTTCCATACGCCATCGCTGTTGGAGGCTTTCAGTCTGAATATGTAGGTTCCGGGGGGTACTCGGGTGTAGCTGGCAAAACGCCGGGAAGCATCACAAAAGATGGTATCGTTATCAAAATTTTGGAGTATGTATTTATATTGATTTTTTGAAGGATTTGAATAATCCATGGCTGCAAATTCGAATGAAAAGAAATTATCGTCGTATGATAAAAATATTGTATCGTTATTTGAAATTTCACGATCCTGTGTTTTGTCGAAAATTTTAAAATTTGTAATTACTATCGGTGGAATATAATTATTCATTAAAATATTTTCAGGAAAAAAGGAGTTGAACCCTTGCATGCCGCCGAAAAACATTTCGCCTGTTTTTTTGTTGTAATAAGCCGCGTTCCTGTTAAACTCATTGCTTTGGATGCCGTCCTTGACATCATAGTTGACAAATTTTTCATTCAATTTATTGAATTTTGTCAGCCCGTAATTTGTAGATATCCAAAGATTATTATTGTTGTCCTCGAAAATGTTATAAATGACATTATTCGGCAGGCCGTCTTCTTCGAGATAATATTTTATTTCTCCCGTTTTTCTGTTGTACCGGTTTAAACCGCCGCCAAATGTTGCGATCCAGAACACTCCCTGTTGGTCTTCGTAGATTGAAAAAATCCTGTTGGAACTCAGGTTGTTTTTCGAATTCGGATCTTTTTTGAATACCGTAAAAGAATTGGTCAGCGGGTTGAAGCTGTTTAACCCGTTGAGGGTGCATATCCATAAAATCCCTTGTTTGTCCTCGTGAAGACTGTAAATAGTGTTATTGGAAATGGAATTTTTATTTTTAGGATCATGGACATAACGAAGGAATGTCTGATTACCCCGATTGAACCGATTGAGCCCGTTGTCTGTTGCCACCCATAGATTCCCCCTGCTGTCCTCCATAATGAAATTGGTTCTGTTGTTGCTGAGGCTATACGGATTTTTGGGGTCATTAGCGTACTGTTTGAATGTTTTGATGTTAAGGTCGTATGAACAAATACCAGCATCAAAAGTGCCGAACCAGAAAGTTCCGTTTTTATCCTGATATATTTGTCGTACCAGATTGCTGGGAAGCGTGTTGGGATTTAAAGGATTGTTTAATATAAAACTGAATTTGTTCAACTCGCGGTCATAGATGTTGATACCTTTATCGGTTGCGATCCATACCCTGCCATTTTTATCCTGATATATCGACCAGACATTATTGTCGTTAAGGCTGTTTTCTTTCTCGGTCATGTGTTCTATGTGGTTGAAACGGTTGGAATAGTTGTCGATTTTGCTGACGCCTTTCCATGAGGTAGCCACCCAGATTATTCCGGATTTATCCTGAAAAATGTTGGTTATATAATTGTTGCTCAGGCTCCTGTTGTTGTAGATGTCATTTTTATAAGGAATAAAACCGCCATTTTTTTTATCAAAGCGGTTCAGTCCCCCACCATAAGTTCCCACCCAAATGGTACTGTCATTATCTTGAAGTATGGTTCTTACCTGGTTGTTGCTTAAAGAGTTTTTTTGTGAGGGATTATAAAAATACTTTTTTATGATTTTCTTTTGTGCGGGGCTGTAAACATCTATACCGCCATCAGAACCAATCCACAGGTTGCCATCTGTGTCAAGCATAAGATCCCGGATTACATCATTCAGTAAAGAACTGGCCTCTTTAGGGCCACTGTACAAGTGGGCAAAGATCTTCTTTTTTTTGTCATAAACGTTCAGTCCTTCATTGGTGCCGATCCACAGATTGTTTTTTTTATCGGCGAGGATACAGTTAATATTATTGTTACTCAGGCTGTTGGCATTATTGGGGTCGAGCATGTAATGATAGAAAGTCCCCGTGGTTTTATTGAACTTGTTCAATCCGTTGCTGGTCCCGACCCACAACGAATTGCTGTCCCCTTCAATGATGCATAATACCGTATCTCCGCTGATGCTGAAAGGATTTTTTTTGTCGGTTTTGTACTGTTTGAATTTACGGGTTTTGGAGTCATAGGTGTTTAATCCTTTTTCGGTGCCTATCCAAAGAATTCCCTGACTGTCCGTCAATAGTGAATAAACTGTCTGGCTACTTAGTTTTCCGGGATCATTGGTTATGGATGATTTAAAAGTTAAAAACTGGTACCCGTCAAATCTGTTGAGGCCATCCCAGGTGCCGATCCAAATATATCCCTTTGCGTCCTGGGTGATACAGTAAGCTGAATTTTGTGAAAGGCCTTTTGCCACGATATAGTTTTCGGAAGAGATCCTGTCGAAATTGATATCCGGATTATTTTGGCCAAAGGAGAAAAAAATGAAAGTAAAAGCGAAGAAAGAAAACCATAAAATTTTCATTGGTAGATGATTGTGGCTTTTTCCCCTATAACAGTCCATGATAATAATTTATTTTCCAATTCTCTTGGATTTGGTTTTTTTCTGTTTTGGTGTAAATAAACGTTTGAAAAATCCGTCTTTTTTGTGCTCCCGGTTCATCTCGGATTTTTTTGCTGTTTGCTTCATCATTTTTTTTGTGTTTTTGTCCTGTATGGCATAATGACGGTTTATGGCATCTTCATAAGCTTGTTCGGCTTCTTTGTCACGTTGTTCTTTTTCTTTTTCAAACTGTTTTCGCCGTTGTGCCTCCTGCCGTTTGCTCTGCTGAAATTTACTGCAACTTTCAGATGAAATACATAAAGTGAAAACCAGTAATGTCAAAATTATATTTCTGAAAAATCTCATCGTTAATTTTAGATTGGTTACTTTTGTAATAAGTTTAAAACGATAAAAATATTAAGTTTTATTGTACCATACGGATTAAAAAAATAAAATAATCACAAAATTATCCACAATAAATAACGTTCTACTACAGCTATTGTTTTGATGAAAATAATCAAACCGTATAAACGACTTATTCTGATTCCCGTGATGATGTGTATCTTTTTTTCCTGTAAAAAAGATATCAAGGATCCGATTCCGGATGTTTATGTTAACTTTTCCATGAACATCTCATCAACTTTTTATATTGAATTGTCTTCAGTCGGCGGGTGGGTCAATGTTTCCGGAGGATACCGGGGAATAACAGTTTACCGCTTATCTACTGATGAATTTATGGCTTTTGAAATGGCGTGTCCTTACGACTGGCAGGCTGATTCAGCCATCGTAGCTGTTGAACCCTCTGGATTGATGCTGAAATGCGCAAGTTGCGGTTCTGAATATCTTATTATTGATGGTTCGGTAGTTAATGGACCGGCTTCGCTGGGATTAAAACAATATCACACCAATTTCGACGGACAAATGCTTTATATTTACAACTAAAATAATTATTTTATGAAAAAATTTTACTGCACACTGCTTGCCTTCAGTTTTACCATCTTCGCTTTTCCGCAAAGCCAGCCGGATAAGGATTTTATAAAAAAAATCTCTGTACAGGAAGCCAAAAGCCATGAGAAAATTTTGAAAATGGGAAGTTCAAAATTGGGCGATAATTATGACCTGAATTATCATCGTATGAATTGGTTTGTAGACCCTGCCGTAAACTATATCAGTGGATCGGTTACATCCTATTTTACCGCGGTTTCACCGTTGAGTCAGATAGTTTTTGAGTTGAACAGTGTCATGATCGTTGACAGTGTAAAATATCACAATAACAATCTGACTTTTAATCACCCGGGGAATACTTTTTCTATAGATCTGGCCACCAGTATACCAGCGGGAACATTAGATTCAATATGTGTTTATTATCACGGGGCACCTCCACAGGGGGCGGGTTTTGGTTCGTTCATTCAGGATTACCATGCCGGAACGCCGATAATCTGGACCTTGTCGGAACCTTTTGGCGCCCCTGACTGGTGGCCGTGTAAAAATTCATTAAGCGATAAAATTGATTCCATTGATATCTATGTTACAACACCCAGTGCTTACAGGGTTGGTAGCAATGGCAGGCTTGTTTCTGAAACTGTGGCAGGCGCTGATAAAATTTTTCATTGGCAGCACAGACATCCCATAGCCACTTATTTGATAGCTATTGCAGTTACCAATTATTACGTATACTCCGATTACGCCCAGCTTCAGAACGGCACTCTGGAAATATTAAATTATGTGTATCCCGAAGATTCTGTCAATGCAAAACTGCATACGCCTGAACTGATACCCGTCATGCAGTTATACGACAGTTTGTTTTCTGATTATCCCTATCTGGACGAAAAATACGGCCATGCACAGTTTAACTGGGGCGGGGGCATGGAGCACCAGACCATGACCTTTCTGATTAATTTTGGCTATGAACTGATGGCTCATGAGCTGGCTCACCAGTGGTTTGGCGATAAAGTTACCTGTAAAAGCTGGCACGACATATGGATAAATGAAAGTTTTGCTACTTATCTTACCGGACTTACTTATTATTTACTTTTTGATAACAATTACTGGTACGACTGGAAACAAAACAGTGTCAATTATATCACCTCCCAGCCCGATGGATCAGTCTATTGTGACGATACTACCAATGTATCAAGGATCTTTGACGGTAGGTTGTCCTATACAAAGGGTTCGATGGTTTTAAATATGTTGAGAATAAAAATCGGCGATTCTGCTTTTTTTGCCTGCCTGAAAAATTTTATTACCGACTCACAACTGGAATATGGTTTTGCCGGCACCGCAGACTTTAAAGCTCATGCAGAATCGGCATCAGGGCTAAATCTTACTGATTTTTTCAGTGACTGGATCTACGATCAGGGCTATCCGATATATACTCTGAATAATACAGTCCGTTCCGACAGTTCGGTAAATATAACTTTTTTTCAGAATCAATCGCATCCATCGGTCAGCTATTTTGAATTACCCGTCCCTATAAGGTTTTCAGATAATTTCAATGACACCCTGATCATATTCGATAATACTATGAACAATCAATCATTTGACATACAATTAAATTTTGTTCCGAATCAAATCACATTCGATCCCGAAAAGGAACTCATAGCTGTGCTGGACACCCTTATTGTTAATGTTGAGCAGGACGATGCTGCTGAAAATAACTTTAGTATATATCCCAATCCATCCAGCGAATTTTTCACCATTAATGCAGGCAGGCAAAAAATTCAACGAATTCAGATTTTTGACCTGAGAGGTGCAATCATTAATGATATTTGTGTTGATAACCCCTCAGGTACTTTCGAATATGATATTACAGACCTGAAAAATGGATTTTATTTCATACAAATAACCACCAAAGACAATACTTGTCTCAAAAAAATCGTTAAAATTTAGATGTTTTCTTTTTGATTTTCAGATGACGTCTACATATGTATATTTTATTTTCATAAAAACTTGACTTTGGGCAAAAAAAAGTGTAAATTTGCACTCTTTTTTTTGTAACATATAATATTTTAATTTATAATTTATGAAATTATCCGAATTCAGATTTCATTTGCCCAGTGAATTGGTCGCAGACAGGCCTGCGAAACAGAGAGATGAATCCCGGCTTATGATTCTCAACAGAAAAAACCAAACTATAGAGCATAAGGTTTTCAGGGATGTACTTGATTTCTTCCAGGACGGAGATGTGTTAATAATCAATAACACGAAAGTTTTTCCTGCTCGGCTGTATGGCCGGAAAGAAAAAACCGGAGCTAAAATTGAGGTTTTTCTTCTTCGGGAACTGAACCATGATTCCCGGCTTTGGGATGTGCTGGTTGATCCTGCCCGAAAGATCCGTATTGGAAACAAGCTTTACTTTGGCGATAATGATGAACTTGTGGCCGAAGTAATAGATAACACAACCTCCAGGGGCAGGACTATCCGTTTTTTGTTTGACGGGCCTTACGAGGATTTTAAAAAGATCATAGAATCCTTAGGTGATACGCCATTGCCAAAAATTATCAAACGGCAGACAGAACCCGAAGATAAAGAACGGTACCAAACGATATATGCAAAAAACGAGGGCGCTGTTGCTGCTCCCACGGCAGGCCTGCATTTTAGCCGCGAATTAATGAAACGTCTTGAACTTAAGGGCGTTAATTTTGCTGAGATAACTCTTCATGCCGGGCTTGGAAATTTCCGCACGATAGATGTTGAGGATCTTACCAAACATAAATGTGACTCTGAACAGGTTATTATTACTGAGCAAGCCTGTAAAATTGTGAATAAAGCAAAGGAAAACAAGAAGACCGTTTGTGCTGTTGGTACGACAACAATGAAAGCAATTGAGTCATCGGTTACCATTTCGGGTTTGCTGAAGCCTTTCAATGGATGGACAAATAAATTTATTTTTCCTCCTTACGATTTTGGGGTACCTAACGCCATGATAACAAATTTTCATCTGCCACAGTCATCACTGATGATCATGGTGGCATCCTTTGCCGGTTATGAGTTCCTGATGAAAGCATACAAAGAAGCTGTTGCCGAAAAGTATCACTTTTTCACCTACGGCGATGCCATGATGATTATTTAATATTTTTCATCGTTATTATTAAAGTCGTTCAAATCATTATTATTTGAACGACTTTTATTATTTTTGAACAAATCTTTCCGATTGAAAAAATTTGCAATAATAGTTGCGGGGGGCACCGGAAAACGGTTTAATGCTGATTTGCCTAAACAGTTTTTTGATGTTTGCGGAAAACCGTTGATCATTTACACGATAGAGGCTTTTATCCGAGCTGTTCCAGATATTGAATTTGTGGTGGTTATCAACCCTAAAATGAGGGAAAAGTGGGATAAAATATTAGCAGATTTTCCTGTGTCAAATTGTATATTGGCCGATGCCGGACCCGAGCGCTTTCATTCCGTTAAGAACGGTCTGGCAAAAATCTCTGAAGAAAATTCAATTGTGGCTATTCACGATGCAGTCAGACCGTTTGTTTCGGAGGAGGTGATCATGCTCGGTTTTAATGATGCGGATTATTTCGGGAATGCAATCCCGGTTATGAATATCACAGATTCCGTGCGCATAAAGGACGGGCCATTAAATGAACCCATAGACAGAAGGCTGCTGTATAAAGTGCAAACCCCGCAATGTTTCAGGACTGGCCTTATAAAAAAAGCATATTTGCAGAATTTTGATGAGAAATTTACCGACGATGCTATTGTGCTGGAATCCATTGGTGAAAGGATCCATCTAATTGATGGGAACGTGGAAAATATTAAAATCACTTATCCCTTTGATTTTCTTGTAGCCGAATCAATTCTCAAAAACCGGCGTGTTCAATAGTTTTTTTCCTTCCTGTATTTTAGTATATCAAAGCATTTATTAATAATGGTTTGTTAATATTTTAAAATTTTATTTACGGGTTTTGTATTTTTTTGATATATATTTGGCGTTTTAAAAAAAGCAGAATATATTTATTGGTAAAAGCGCTACAAATAATAGAAATCATAATAGATTATTTCTAATTAGTTAATAGAATAAAATAGAAAATTATGGGCAAAGTAAAAAAAAAATTAGTCAGTCTGTCGCAGGAGCCTCCATAGATAGGCAGATGGTTATTAGTTGCTAAAAAAAGTGGAGCCTGGAAACCACTCCGCCGCGGCGGAAAAAAAACAGACCTGTCCCGATCAGGAACATTATCGGGGGCGTTACCGAAAAGCCAACAGAGTAGGAAGAATCAATTAAAACAAGAAATTATGAAAAAATGCAGTTGTTTAATACTAATTTTAGTGTCAGTATTATTTACGAATGTTGCTTTTGCGCAACTTTCGACAAGAACAAATGATTCAAGTATAGTAAGGCTGGGCGCCAGGCCTGTTGCCGACGACATGTCCTTATCTTTTTCCTACCCGTTCATGGTGGACGGCCAATGGGGTTTGGGCTTAAAGGATAGCATATTGCAATTTGATGATTATATTACGTACAGGTATTATTTAACAGACAATATCGTGTTAAAAATCGGCATGATGTACTATAAATCCAGTGCGCATACTGTAGGAACAACCATTGACACGGCCTTGCTTGCCATATCGAACAATGAAGGCAAACTAAGTGAATATCGCTATGGTATTGTCCCCGGGGCAGAATACCATTTTGGGAAAAGTAATATTTTTGATGTGTATATGGGAGGCAATTTGTGTCTGGGTTTTGGGAACAAAGTAAATATCAACAACATGGAACTGGTTAACGGTGATTATTCCAGGTATAAAGCCAAACAGAACACAACCCTGGTGGGCATCGGCGGCGTAATTGGGATAAATGTATTTGTGGCCCATTTACCGCTATCGGTAGGCCTGAAATATTCATTTAATTCCAACTGGACCATAGGCGGCAAAACTCATGTTAATACAGCCACTAAAGTAGGCAACATCGAAAATGAGCAGGAATTCTATACTCAGGCTAATGATGTTTTTGGCAACCCGGATCTTTTGCAATACGAAACCTTAAAAAGAACTCTCTGGAACACAAACCATGATATCAGAGTTGTTTTAAATGTTTATTTCGGTAAATGATAATTTTTTTATATAAAAAAATAATAGTATGAAAAAAATATTTTTGTTGTTGGCGGTGTTATCGCTGGCGCTGACATCGTGCACTACTATAAAAAAAGGAACCCCTGTTACACCAATGAGTTTACAGATCAATCTGAATATGGATGACCTTGAATATATTGGCGAAGCTACCGGAACATCTACGCAAAATTATGTCCTCGGAATTCCTTATGGGGGGCGTAAGTATAAAACTGCTGTTGCCAAATTCAGCAGTATTAATCTGCAATCGCTCTGGAACCGTGGATTTAATAATGCCATGTATGATGCTTTACAATCAAAGCCGGATGCGGATTTTGTCCTCCCTATTTCTTTTGAAGAAACAAAAGATCAAGCGTTCCTTGGCAGTAAAAGAACTTTAATCGTTAAAACAAAAGCTTTTAAGATCAAAACCAAATAGAATCTTTCTTGAAGTTTTTTTCGTTTTTTGAAAAAACCAATACTAATTTCCGGTGTATGCATATTACATAAACATATTGTGTGACGTGCGTACACCGGTTATCATAATCAAACAGATGAAACAAAAACGTAATATTTTATTGCTTCTTGCAGGTTGTATTTTGTTGATCATAAGCGGTTGTAAAAAAGATGAAAACTCTATACCCTTAGTGTGGGTCAGCCCGTCAGATATTAACATCAATGCGCAGCAGGGCGATATAAAGATTTTTGAAATCAATGCAGACGGAGGCAATGATGAATTAGTAAAGTTTACTATTCATACTCAAGTTGAAAACCAGGCAAAATATACCGTTTTAGATACCACAATTAATATCAAGAAATTTAATTATACCTATCAATACGTTGTGCCCGACACCATTACCGGGTCTGTGTTTATTACGTATACGGCCTATGATAAAGATGGCGAAATCGGACAATCTGCTACAAGGATAATTGTCAGTGCAGTAAGTACTTTATTAACCGAGTATGCAGGGAGTGCAATATTTTCAAAGTACTCAGGAAAACATGATGCTTTTGATATTAACACGAATACGGTTCAGTTTTCGGCAACGGCTGCCGCTAATTTATTAGATATTGCAGATTACGATACTATTCAAAATGATTCAACGCTCTCATTGCAATGGCATTCCCCTGCCGGCAATAAATTCGTTCTTTTTAACGGGTATGATTATGCCAATGCAACAGATCTGTCGGTAGCAAGCGCTTATAATTCCGGCCAGAAACTTGATATTATTTCTAATCTGAGTGTTAATGATATTATTATTACCAAAGAAGGTAGCGGTATTTATGCTGTCATAAAAATTACCAATATCGTAGATTCCGCATCCACGATAAATGACAGGTATGAGTTTAATATCAAAAAGTGAGATGCTTTAACGAGGTATTATCAATTATATACGGGCTCTTTTTGTGTTCAAAAAATAATCATTAGTACCTTAAAATTTAAATCTCCGCACTATTTGCCAAAATATTATTTGCCA
>DAOQAF010000077.1:0-17622 GCA_035353775.1 Bacteroidales bacterium
AAGAACTCCTGAATTATGGTAAAATTGCCGCCTAATTTTTTAACGGACTATTGTTTCATGACATTAGTTTTAAAATGAGGGTGCAATTTACGAAATATATTGACAATAATATCAGGCCGCTTTGCAATTCGGGCATCACCCGATATAATTTTTTACTGGCCTGTTTGATCTGATGATTTTAACATTTCAGATGACAGAGAAGACACCAGGTATTTAATGTTTGAAAAACCGGTATCTTTTAAATGTTCCCATTGTTTCTTCGAAGTGAAATATCCACCCGCTCCTCTCTCGTTGGCAAATGATCCGCCTGAAAAACTCTTTCTTCTGGCTACATGGCTTATATCATCAAAAGAACATTTGTATCCATCATCTTTTATACTTATGGTAAGTGTAAATGTAAAAAATCCGCTGAAATTATTGGCTGCACCCGGATTGAAAGCAACATAGGGTATTGATCCACTGACAACTAATCTGAACTTTTCCAGGTCATCAACCAGAATGACATTTTTTTCAGACCCGAAGGTTTTAATAACCCATCGTTTTGCCTTGTTATAAAGGTCTGTCTTATCGGTATTGTAAACATTTGCAATACACGTTAAATTTGACATAGAAACAGAGAAAATATTATCTTTCATTTGTACCATTTAAACAGAAATTTAAATAAAAGAATATTACGTATTAGTTATTTAATATTAAATTGTTTTAAAATAATAGCGCAATTTACAAATTTATTTTTAATAAATAATCAGGATGGGGATTTTTTTAAAATAAAAATGATAAAATATATTATTCAATCATTGTCTGTGGGTGATCAATATGGCTATTCAGGGGTTAAAGATTAGATAATAGCCCTTGTTTTTTTACCTGATAATGAAATAATTAGACTTATTCAAATTGAATTTTGGATAATTTGCTTGCTGTCAGAAAATAGTTCATGACCAGCCGATTGCAAAACATCCCCAAATTCCTTATCTTTGCAAATATTCTTCAAAATTGAGGGGTACAAAAATAAAATCAGAAAAATGAATATAACAGAAATACTAAAAAAACGGATAATGATCCTTGATGGTGCAATGGGCACCATGATTCAGCGAAATAACCTCAGAGAGGAAGATTACCGGGGAAAAAGATTTGCCAGCCATTCATGTAATGTGAAAGGTTGTAATGATTTGCTAAATCTCACAAACCCTTCGGTTATCAGCAAAATTCACGCTGATTATCTTGCGGCAGGATCTGACGTTATTACTACCAATACATTTAATGCTCAGTCCATATCGTTGTCTGATTATGGGCTTGAAAAACATGCCTATGAAATAAACCTGGAAGCTGCAAAAATCGCCAGGGCTGTAGCAGATGATTTTTTCAAACAAGATCCTTTGTGGTATCGTTTTGTTGCAGGTTCAATCGGGCCAACCAACAGAACCGCATCCATGTCGCCGGATGTGAATAATCCTGCTTTTCGTGCCATCACCTTCGATGACCTTGTAAATGCATACACAGAACAGGTCGAAGGCTTAATGGATGGAAATGTGGATGTGTTGCTGCTCGAGACAATTTTTGACACCCTGAATGCAAAAGCAGCATTATTCGCCATTACACAGGTGTTTGAGAAAAAAGGCCGAAGTGTTCCTGTTATGGTTTCTGTAACAATTTCGGATGCCAGCGGAAGAACGCTTTCCGGGCAAACCCTCGAAGCCTTTCTAATCTCCATTTCTCATTTTCCCCTGCTCTCTGTCGGATTAAATTGTTCTTTTGGCGCTGCACAGATGAAGCCTTTTATTGAAATGCTTGCTGCTAAAGCTCCTTATTTTATTAGTCTTTATCCCAATGCGGGGTTGCCCAACCAGTTTGGAGCATACGATGAAACAGCAGGCCAGATGGCCGGCATCATCGAAAAATACATGAGCGATGGCCTTGTAAATTTCGTGGGCGGTTGTTGTGGTACCACACCGGAACATATTGTTTTACTTGCCGAAAAGGCAAAAAAATACCAACCGCATAAGGTTCTTACTGCCGATCATATTACCCGGTTTTCGGGATTGGAGCCTGTTGTGCTTTATGAAGGAAGAAACTTTTTGAATATCGGTGAACGCACAAATGTGGCCGGATCCAAGAAATTTGCAGACCTTATCAAAGAATTAAAATATGAGGAAGCGCTGGCCGTGGCGCGGCAGCAGATCGATGGCGGAGCACAGGTAATAGATATCTGTATGGATGATGCCATGATCGATGCTGAAAACGCGATGGTTACTTTTCTTAATCTGATCGCTTCGGAACCTGATATTGCTAAAGTGCCGATCATGATCGATTCTTCAAAATGGAATGTGATAGAAGCTGCTCTGAAATGCACGCAAGGAAAGTCTATTGTGAATTCCATCAGTCTGAAAGAAGGTGAAGAAAGTTTCAAAAAACGCGCGCAGCATATCAAACAGATGGGCGCCGCCATGGTGGTCATGGCTTTTGATGAAAACGGGCAGGCGGTAACCTATGATCATAAAATTCAGATATTCGGACGCGCTTATAAGATTTTGGTTGACGAAGCAGGGGTGGCTCCGGAAAATATCATTTTCGACCCCAACATACTTGCTGTTGCTACAGGTATTGAAGAACATAATACCTACGCGGTGGATTATATCCGGACAGTGAAATGGATAAAGGAAAATTTGCCGTATGCCAGGATCAGCGGCGGCGTGAGCAATCTGTCATTTTCGTTCAGGGGAAACGAAACGGTGAGAAGAGCGATGCATTCTGTCTTTTTATATCATGCCATTCATGAAGGAATGGATATGGGTATTTTGAACCCGGCCCAGCTTGATATTTATGATGAGATACCCCCGGAACTCCTTCTGCTGGTTGAAGATGTTATTTTGAACCGGGGTAAAGATGCTACAGAAAAACTGATTGTCCATGCCGAACAGATAAAAAATTCAGGAAAAAAAGAAGAAAAGAGCGACCTGTGGCGCGGAGGAACAGTTCAGGAACGGCTGAAACATGCGCTTGTCAAAGGCATGGCTGATTTTATTGAACAGGATGTTGAAGAGGCCCGCCAGTCATATAAAAAAGCGTTTCAAATTATCGAAGGCCCGTTGATGGACGGAATAAATACTGTGGGAAATCTTTTTGGAGACGGAAAAATGTTTTTGCCGCAGGTGGTAAAAAGCGCCCGTGTCATGAAGAAAGCGGTTGAAAAGTTAATGCCCTATATTGAAGAGGAAAAAGAAAAAGGAGAAAGCACTTCTGCCGGAAAAATAGTTTTAGCTACCGTAAAAGGCGATGTACACGATATCGGAAAAAATATTGTCGGGGTTATTCTTGCCTGCAACAATTATAAGGTCGTCGACCTGGGCGTGATGGTAAATACAGAAACAATTTTAAAAGCTGCCCGCGATGAAAAAGCAGATGTGGTAGGGCTTAGCGGGCTTATTACCCCTTCGCTTGAAGAAATGGTCCATGTAGCGGAAGAAATGGAAAGAGCAGGAATGAAAATTCCGATAATTATTGGTGGCGCCACCACTTCTGAAATTCACACAGCCGTGAAGATTGCACCCAAATACAGCGGCCCGGTGGTACATGTAAAAGATGCTTCAAAAAGCGTGAATATCCTTTCAAACCTTTTGTCTGCCGAGCTAAAAGGCGATTATATCAGGCAGTTGAATGAAGCGTACGAAAAAATCCGCAGCGAGCATCTTGCTGAAGGGAAACAGGATCTGAAATCACTGAAAGACGCGCGTGACAATGCTTTTAGAAGTAACTGGAAAAATGAATAATCCCGGCCATCCTGGAATAAGCATATTTAAAGAACATTCTTTAGACGAGTTGGCGGACTATATCAACTGGTCAGGCTTCTTCCATGAATGGCGGCTAAACGGGAAATTTCCTGCCATATTTAATGATCCTGTAAAAGGGGAGGAGGCGGCTAAACTTTTTGATGATGCTCTGTATATGCTTGAACTTATTATCAAAGAAAAATGGCTGGCCGCAAATGGAGTTGCAGGAATATTTCCGGCAAATTCCGTGGGTGAGGATGTTGAAGTTTATTCGCCCGGCACACCGGATAAAATACTTGGCACATTTCATTTTCTGAGAAACCAGCAAATGAAAGAGAACACTCCCAACTATTGCCTGGCAGATTTCATAGCGCCTAAGGACTCTGGTGTTGCTGATTATATTGGCTGTTTTGCTTTAACAGCGGGCATCGGCATGGAGAATAAAATTGAGGAATTCAAAAAAGCAAATGATGATTACCATGCCCTGATGCTGAAAATACTTGCCAACCGACTTGCCGAAGCGTTTGCCGAGGTTCTTCATCTGAAGGTAAGAAAAGAAATCTGGGCTTATGCAAAAGATGAAGATCTTTCACTGGATCAACTTTATCTTGGAAAATATCAGGGAATACGGCCTGCACCGGGCTACCCCGCCTGTCCTGACCACAGCGGAAAAGTTGAGATTTTCGGTGTGCTGGATGCGACGAGAAATACCGGGATCTCATTAACCGAAACTTTTATGATGAATCCGGACGCTTCGGTTTGCGGCTGGTACTTTGCACATCCGGAGGCGAAATATTTTTCTGTCGGAAAAATCAGCAAAGGGCAAGTTACTGATTATGCCTCAAGAAAAAAAATACCTGTTGAAGAAGCTGAAAAGTGGCTGGCGGCGGTGATTGGGTTTTAAGAAATCAGGTGATCAGGCATTTGGAAACTCCTGAATAACATTAAAAATACCGGTTATCAGCATCTGAACAGCAATCACCGCAAGGATCAGCCCCATTATTCTTGATATCACCAAAATGATAGACGGACTAAACTTATCTGCAATTTTTCTGCTCAGAATAAACATGAGATAAGTTATTCCGCAAACAACCGCGAAGATCACTATAATTAACAGGGTATACCAAAAGTTTTTCCCTTCTCCTACAAAGTTCATTGCTGTGGAAATCGTACCCGGTCCTGAAAGCAACGGAATACCCAAAGGAGAAATGGCCATATTCTCGTATGATTTAATGGAAACTTTCCTTTTTGAAAGATGCGCTCCGGCGCTTTTACCCTGCAACAGGTCGTAACCGACAAAAAACACAATGATCCCTCCGGCTATCTGAAAAGCCGGAAGTGTGATGCCAAACATTCTGAATATAAAATGTCCGAAAAGGCAGAAACAGGTAATGATCACGAAAGCTGTCAGGACAGCCCTGAAGGCAACTTTTTTAATCGTCTTTTCATCAGCATCCCCCAGCATGGATAAAAATACCGGTGTGTTGCCGATAGGGTTTAACATAGCGAAAAATCCAAGAAAAACAGTAGGTAAAAATAATATAAGGTTGTGCATATTATTTTGCTATTAGCTTTATGGTCGTCTCGAAATATTATTCATAAAGTGTATTGCTTATGCCTTTTTGTTAAACACGCTATGGTCTTTTTCCAGGTAATAATTTGCCCAGCCGGAAGTATTGCAAAGGCTGTTGTCTTTTAATATCGCAGGCCTGTCAAGGAGTTTGATCTTGTCCTTGTTGAAATGTTTATTACGGTTGTAGGCTTTCACCCAGATACAGTATTTACCGTATTTTGTAACTTCGCATTTATCGCTGTTGCTGCCTCCGCAGGGGCCGTTCCTTTGGTTCTTGGCGCATTGTGATTCGGGGCACAGATAGGTAATATCCGGAAGTGAGCAATCACCACATTCGCGGCAATTAAAAAGTGCTGCCTTTATCATCCTCTCATGGAAATAAAAAAAATGATACCCGCTGCGGGAAGTGCCTTTTGTAAGCCATCTGTAGAATGCCCGTGGCATGCCAAAGAAAGAGGATGGCTTTTTGAAGGCAATGGCATGAACCATGCGGCTGAACCGGTACGACACAGAAATATGTTTTGAATAATTAGATCGTTTGTAATTGATCAGGCGTTCATTCTTTTTTTGGGGATCGGAAAGCTTCGTTTTTGGATCTGATTCATAGTAATAAAATTCATTTGGCCGCGGATTGGTAAGTTCGGGAACAAAATCGTGCCAGTCGGAGCCTTCATATTCCTTAGCTTTTTCAAGTATGGAGGTCAGGTCGTCGGGCTTGTCAATACCGGCAATGTAAACTCCCTGATAGCCCATCCCCTTAAAGCAGCAAAGCTGTTTCGCGGCAAAAGAAGTAAAAAAGCCCCTGCCTTTGTCAGCGGAGGTTTTCTCTTTATCGATGCGTGCCAGCAAGTCGTCCGACACCACGCAGCCCGGAAAAAATCCCTGGTTGAACATTCGGGCAATACCGGCAGTAAGCCTGTAGATGTTGCCAAAAACAGGAATATAGATATTGTTTTCTTTCATGAAGCAAAGAAGCTCATGCGATTTTCTGATATCATAACCCAACTGCGGAATAATAAAGGCGGCGCCATTTTTTACTTTTAACAGCAGCTTTTCATACTGCATCATCTGCTCGGCTTCACTGATCTTAAAAGGAGAAACCGTACATCCGGCGGTGAAGCCGGTTTTGTCGAGCGTAACAGTCGTGCCGGGTTTTTTTCCTTTGATGACAAGGCCGTTATTCATATCCGAAAGCATCTTCAGCAGTCCGGCAGAATCAATATCAAAAACAGGCAGTGCGGGGTTTTTATATCCGTCGATAGGGTAATCTCCCGTCAGCACCATCAGGTTGTCGAACCCTTCGCTGGCATATTGCCAGGCCTTACTCTCCAGCGCATTCCGGTTGTTGTCCTTGCAGGTGATATTAATGACTGCATTTTTGCCCATACTGTGAACTTTCCTGCCAAGAATTTCAGGTGAGATCATCGGGTTCCCGCCCGCATTATCCGTGAAGGATATCCAATCGACATCGGGAATCTTACATAATTCTTCAACAAGCGTGATTAACTTCTGGCCATTTTCCTGTTGTATTATTCCGCGTGTGCCAACCAATTCGATGCCAAGCAGAAATCTTTCTTTTTTGTGAAACAGATCAACTAATTTTTCCATCTGTATTGTTTTTGATCGTAGATATTCAGCCACATGATAATTGCAAAAATCAATATGAAAATACACCAATAAACAAAAGTATGACATTTTTATCAGCGATAAAAAAGAAATTTAATTTCACTGATAAAACGAGTAGCGCAATTATTGAAATCTTTTCCGGAAAATTTTGTAAATTGCAACCGTATTAAAATAACATCAAATGAAGAAAAGTGTTGCCTTGTCAATATCTCTGATATTCAGTTTTATATTTTTTTCAAAAGACGGTTTTGGGCAAACAGCGGTTAACTATTATAACAGCGGATTGACAAAATATAGCTCAAAGGATTACAGCGGTGCACTGGCTGACTATACCAAAGCCCTGGAGATTGACCCGAAGTATGCGCTGGCATACCATAACAGGGGGTTGTCAAAGTATAAACTCAAAGACTACAGCGGCGCCATTGCCGATTATAACCTGGCTATAGAAAATAAGCCTGATTATGCTTCTGCATATTATAACAGGGCTTTGGCAAAATATAACCTCAAGGACTACGACGGCGAACTTGCCGACTATGATAAAGCCATAGCCCTTAATCCAAAGTTTGCTTCGGCTTATTACAACAGGGCGCTGGCAAAGGAAAGTTTAAAAGATTATGCCGGCGCAGTCGAAGACTATACAAAAGCTATAGAGAATGATCCCAAATATGCCTCGGCATATTATAACATTGGGGTAATCAAATACAATCTTAAGGACAAGAATGCTGCCATTGAGAACTTTACCCAAGCGATAGCCCACAACCCAAAGGATTCAAAGGCATACTATAACAGGGGTATAACAAAGTATGATATGCTCGATTACAGTGGGGCCAGTGCAGATTTTACGAGCGCTATAGCGATCGACCCGCTGTATTCAGAGGCATATTATTACAGGGGGTTAACAAAAAACAATCTTGACGATATCAATGGGGAAATTGCCGACTATACCAAAGCCACGGAGCTCAATCCGAAGTTTGCCAGGGCCTATTATAACAGAGGCCTGGCAAAGGCGAAACTTAAAGATCACCAGGGCGCAATAGCCGACTATACTCAGGCCATAGAAATCAATCCGCAATATGCAGAGGCGTATAATAACAGGGGAGTGGCTAAGTATAACCTAAAGGATTTTAACGGCGCCATTGAAGATTATTCCAAAGCCATAGATAATAACTCACAATATGCAACGGCATATTATAACAGGGGATTGGTCAGGATGGAAACAGGCCAGAAAGACGGTGCATGCCTGGATTTTAAAAACGCCGTTGATTTTGGCGAAAAAGATGCTGCCCTGCAAATTGAGAAAAACTGCAAATAACGATAGCACATAATATAAAGAGCAGGAGTTTTATTTTTAAGAATACTTGATAAAAACGATAGCAATTAAAAAGCTATTGTCCGGAATATCATATTTTATTTCGTATTGTAAAATGAGTATGATACTAAAGAAGTGATCATAACATATCTCAAAATATAATTGCATGAATCAAATCAACAAAACGGCAGAATACTATCAACTTCTGATTGATAAATTCGGGAAGACCGGGAAATCACCAAATCAATTGCGGGTTTTCAAAGAGATAAAGGAGCTTGTTTTAAGCTGCACCGGTTATGAAGAAATTCAAACAAAAATGAAAAGCGGGGGTTATTATGATTCTCCTGCACAAGCCATGTTTTTAGATAAAATGCTGGCACTAAAAATGGCTGCGGAGCAAAATAGCTTTCCTGAACTTGCAAAAATATATCAGGACAAATATGATGAAGTAAAGGAAAACATTCTGGCGATGTACGACGCCGGTTATAATCAGCGCGTGACAGATTTTTATCAAAGAAAAAGCAACATATTAAATGCCTTTTACGAAATTTTCATGAACTATCTGACACACAAATCCGCCAATATTTACGATTTAAATTATAAATCCAGCCTCGACAATATGCGCGAAAATCAAAAAAAACTACTGGCATTAAATACTAATTTTACCCTTGTCTCTCAAGATCCATATTTTAGAAATCATATCGGTCTTGATGATGCTGCTTATGCCGGGTGGGTGGATGAGGTACTGGTATTATTTCATAAATACGGGGTGGAACAAGCCGAAGAATCTGCTTTGAAGTCTTTAGCCGATGAGGCATGGCGCATACTTCAATCCAAAAAAGCAGAAATTCAGGATATTGGAAAACGGGAAGAGGCGAAGAGCAAAAGGTCTGTATTTATGGCTGTTCCGCCAAAAGATGTCAATGGTAACTATGAATTTTTGTTAAACGAGCAGGAGGAGTATTAATATGGATGCTTTTATACAACAAACCATTACAGGTTATACCGGCGTTTTTGCAGCTTTTTCCCTGAGCGATGAAAATTTAAAAAATGATATAAAAAATTTTATTGCCGACTTGGATTCATTGGGCAAAAGTTGTTCTGATGTCATGGATTTTATGACAAAATTTTCCGCAGGCGGTTTACAGCAAAAGTACGCTGATTTAGTTGCCAGGGCTGCTACACCAATGCCTTCGGAGGCAAATGCTGAAGGAAGTTTTGATACTGTTGAAAAGAAATTGCCTTCCGTGAAGGAATTTCTGGAACAATACAGAGCGTCTTATAATGCGGTGCTTAATGGCGGTTTCCGTTTACGTGCCCAAAAAGCTTATGAAGCTATTTTTGATGTAGCCGGGCGTACTGACGATCTTCTGGAAATGAATATGATTTTAGAAAAGGAAGGGCTGCTTTGGAAAATTGTCACGGAAGATTTACTTGACATTTATGAACCCATACTGGCTGCCAGTGATCCTTTCAATGACGGCCTTGTTAAGCAGATGCAAAAACTTATTCAAATCTGTAATCAGGCAGTTTGTGATGAAGAACTGGCCTGTCTTTCGGATATTGCCATTAAAGAAAATCAGCAATATAACTACCGGTTTATGTCGCGTATGACAGCTTCTGTATTGCTTTCCGGGGCAATTATGGGATATGCCTTATGCAAAATAAAGTTCAGGACCTGGCTTCAGCCGCAGTCTGATTTGTTAGGACTGATTGCACAACGGGATGCCGTAAAACGAATCTATGAATATTTTTGCACTGCTTTTGGCTGGAAATTCGATGATTTTGTAAACGATGAATGGATGAAAATCTGGTTGCTGGCGCCCGTAAATCTTGATACTAATGCAAGAATAAAACAAGTGCTTGATCCGCAAAATATTGAAGTGATGCGGGAACTTTTGTTTAATGAAATAGTATCCGAAAGAAGTATTTCCGATATTTTGCTTCATGAACAACACAAGGTCTATTATTTTCTGTTGGATAAAAGAGGGGATGAAGTAAGCTTAAAATACCAGGCAGAAGCGTCTAAACTCAACGAACATCTTTTGTATTTTAAATATCAGCATCAGCTTCAGTCGCTGGCCGAAAACAAAGCAGTGAAAATATCTGATGCCGTATATAAAAATTCAAAATAAGCCGGCAACTTCCCGTACGTTTGCTTTTGTCTGGCATGCCTGCAGGCAAAATTCAAAATTTGTTATTTTACTGTAGCCTGTTCAAAGATGGTATTTCAATCCGCCGCGGCGGATCAAATACTGGCGAAAAAGATGCTGCCGCACAAATTGAAAAAAACTGCAAAAAGCAATAGCTCTCAGTTAATATGAAGATGCAAACAATTGGTGTCTTTTATCCTGATTTATACTATCTCAAATGCTACGCATTAGGAATTTTCTATTACGGGATCAGTGTTTAACCTGCATCGGAAGAATAGCTGATGTTTGGCATTCGGGATTTTATGGTGTTTTATTCCTGTTTTAGGTGTTGCAAATTCGCGTTTGCCGGGGTGTATTCGTTTTAATGTCAAGCGTTTAGGGTGCTCTCCTATCGGGGCTTTATAATTTCCTTTTAACAATTAATCAGATTTTGGCGAAAAAGTGGGTGGTTCCCGATTGTAAGATGTGAATCAAATGTAAAATAATGTTTAATTAGCTTGATTTTAGTAATAATATTTTGTATATTTGTTATCTTTTTTGATTAAAAAACATTTAATTTTTATTGTTGCTAAAAAATTGTTATTGTGTTAAAAACAGAAAAAATGTTGATTTATTAAATCGGTGACGAAACAATATAAAATAAATTATTAAATAATTATAAATCATAAAACTTATTGCCTATGGAAAATAAACAAATAGAATACCTAATTGAACAGAGCCATTATCAAATTATTAATTAACTAAAACCCATAATTATGAAACCTACAGTTATTTTGAAATTTGTTATGAGTGTTTATTTGCTATTTGGGGGCATTATTTACCTTAATGCACAAACCATTACCGATCCTTCGCAGGATCCGAATTATGATGCAGCAAAATCTGCTCAGGTAACACCGCCTATGGATAATATGAACAAATCAGGAGTAATGCATTCTCCCGGACAATTGCCTGATGAGAGCACCTGCTATTTCCATCCTGATAGTTCCTACAGCTCATTTTATGCAAATGATGATGCTTCTATAGGGCCGTTTACGCTGCCTTTCAGTTTTGATCTGTACGGCACATTGTATAATCAGGTATGGATAAATAATAACGGCAATGTTACGTTTACAGGGCCATACTATTATTACACAGCCACTGGTTTTCCAATGAGTATGCCGATGGTGGCCGCATTCTGGTCGGATGTGGATACCCGTCCGGTCGGCAGCGCCCTTACCACCTACCAAATCAATCCTACGAACCTGATAGTAACCTGGGATGGTGTGGGATACTATAGTTATCAAACCGATAAGTTAAATACATTTCAATTGATTATTACCAATGGCCTCGATCCTATCATAGGGATTGGCAACAATGTCGCTTTCTTTTATGGCGATATGCAATGGACCACAGGCAGTGCCTCGGGCGGTTCCGGAGGATTTTATGGTTCTCCCGCCAATGTCGGTATTAATCAAGGCGATGGCATACATTATGTTCAGGTCGGACGTTTCGGAGTCCCCGGCAACGCTTACGACGGCCCTGGCGATAATACCGACGGAATAGATTATCTGGATAACCAATGTTTTTATTTTAATGTGACTTCGCTAATTAATCAACCTCCTTCGGTGAGCGGGCTGCCTCCCAACAATACGATTAACATTGCCTGCGGTGATACAGGAAGCTTTTTACTGACATTTATAGCCCCGGAAGTGGGCCAGTCGGTAAGTACCACCGTTAATACCGGTGGCTTGTGCAACACCAATGTCAATATTACCAATGGTAGTGTTTCTACTGCCTATGTGACAATATTAGGATCGGCTTGTAACGAAGGCACTCACGTGATATCCTTTACGGCAACGGATAATTATACGCCCCCGGCAAGCACAACGGTTGATGTGGTTGTCAATGTGTCGGCATGTTGTGTTCCTCCCGTCATCTCTTGTCCTCCAGACATCATTGTAAATAATGATTCCGGGCAATGTGGCGCCATCGTCTTTTATAACGAAGATATAATAAATACGAAGAGTCCGATAACGGTAACATTTTCTCATCCTTCCGGAGGATTTTTTCCGGTGGGCAGCACTATTGTTACGGCAATAGCTTACAATGAATGTGGTGCCGATACTTGTTTCTTTACTATTACCGTTATTGATGCTGAAGCGCCTCAAATAGACTGTCCGCAGGATGTCATAACAGTTAATGATCCGGGTATTTGCGGGGCAGTGGTAAACTATAACGTAGGTTCTTCTGATAATTGCCCGGGACAAACGCTCACACAAACAGCAGGGCTGGCCAGCGGTGAGGTGTTCCCGGTTGGTACTACCGTTAATAGTTTTTTAGTTGTTGACGGAGCCGGCCATATGGCGGAGTGCGATTTTACAGTAACCGTTAACGATACCGAGCCGCCGGTGATTGTTTGTCCGCCTGCTGTTACGTTGTGTTATCCCAATGCCGGAGATCCCATTGGCTTTGCTACGGCTACAGACAATTGCGGGGTTACCGGTATTACCAGCGACCGCGGCCAGTTTGTCGTGGGTGAAAACCTGGTGACCTATACCGCCACCGATACAAATGGAAATACCAGCACCTGCGTGCAGGTGGTAACGCTAAGTCCTCCGATTGCCGTTGAAATCAGTGCAGACCTGTTGCCTGAATTTTGTCAGGGCGAAGGAATGATGCTCACAGCAAATGTTAGTGGTTCTAATGCCGTAGCTTACCTCTGGTCGAATGGCGGCGTATCCGCAGAGTCGTTCTTCGATGTGACTTACAATAATACATGGGTTAGCGTTACCGTCACCAATGCATGGGGATGCCAGGCATCAGCACAGTATTACCTTTCTTTTGACGAGACAGAATTGTTATCTTCGTACCTGATGCTGACACGCAACCATATTAAACTCGAAGGCACTGTTATTAACAGTGGCGGCCTGGGCGTAAAGCAGGGCAAGAGCGACAAATTGGAGGCAAAGAAATTTTCTTTCGTAACAGCACCCGGAACCTTTGCCAAGGCGCAGCATTTTCATATTGATAATTCCAGTGTGATTACCAATACATACAATGCTTCTCCGGCAGTGGCCTGGCCGGTATTTGAAACATATGCCGGAAATAATACAGGTATTAATGTTCACATCCCCGATAATGTTACTATGACTCTTTCACTTGACATATACCGCGAAGTTAAGGTGGGTAAGAATGCTACGGCCATATTTACTCAGCCGGTGATCGATATTGAAAAAGGTATTAAGATGGATGATGGGGCTACCCTGCAATTTCCATTACCGTGTACTAAAATCAGGATGAACGATAAACTGGACGGAAATAAAAATATCAACATCAATCCGGATGAAAACTTTGTCCTATTCTATATTGACGACGACGTACATCTTGATGGTGGCGCCCTGGTCAACGGCGTGTTTTATCTGGGTTCAGAAAAGAGTAAGGATACTGTAAAACATCATATGCATATTGCAGACTCTAAAGGCCGTACGGCAGTGTTTAAAGGAATGTTCCTTGCGGAATGCGTACATTCCGGAAAAAACAGCAGTTGGTATCTTGGTGATGTTTGCAACAACTGCCTTTTTCCGAAAGCTCAATCCTTTGCTGCTGATGATCAGTTGAATAGTCAGGGGGTGGTTATAAACAGTTATCCGAATCCTTTTGAGACCATGACCACATTGGTATTTACTCTTCCGGAAGACAATCATGTGAAGATGGATGTGTTTGATGTTTCAGGCAAGTTGATTACCCAGTTGTACGAAGGAACCGTTACGGGAGGACAGGAATATCGCGTTGTGTTTGATGGTGCAGGCCTGCCATCAGGAATTTATATTTACAGAATGACGACTAATGAAGATGCGTTTACAGGCAAGATTACTTTATTAAAACACTGATTGCTCAGGCCATGTTTTAATTAAAAGCCCCGCCAAAACGGGGCTTTTAATTTTTGTTGCCGTTATCGCATTTTGATGTTTGTTTAATTTCTATCTCCTCAACATTTCCGATTGATCCAATTTTATCATGGGCTGCAGAGAATAAAATATAGGTGTAGAAATTCTCCATAAACAAAAAGCCACATCATAAGCGATGCGGCTTTTCTATTAGTAGCCTCAATAGGACTAAAATCGAACCATTTTATTAATGGTTTGAAAGCAATGTATAGCCTCAAAGGAATAGAAAAATTAGACTATTAAAAATTATTTGACACTACATGGCAAATCATGGACGCAATTTATTCATTATGTATATGAATGCTTCTGAAATTTTATTTTCTGAAGGAATTTCAGTATACGCCAGGGCCGAAAGTTCACGTTTGTATGTGGATTTAACTGCTTCCCATAAATCGTGAAACTGAAGGAATAACGGAGATTCAGAAATAGATTTATTTTTCCATGAAATAGGTTCATCAAATGCTTCCTGATCGTGATCCCACAAAGCGGAGAATTGATCCGGAAAATCTTTTGAGTTGACAAATACCTTGCAATTATTATCACGGAGAAGATAATATAAATCATAAAAATGACGGATTTTAACAGATATGCCAGATACGGCATCTGCTTCAAATGAAACCCTGAATAATGAAACAAGTTTTTCCAATAATGTCTGATTTTTTTCGAGAACATTGACCATAAAAGGCATCAGCTCATATTTTTCAATCAGAGTATTTTGATTACTCATGGAAAGTGACTTGCCAATAAGGCTAAAAATCTCGCATTGTTCGAAGGGGATTGGATTTGCGAAAGAATTTATTTCGATAATCAGCTTGTTGGAAATTCCCTGATAGAAACGGTTATCCCCGGTTTTAGGATACGTGTAATATGATTTCCGAAACAGGGAACCTTTGCTTGTTCCGGGGTGTTCATGGATTTCTGAAAGGCCGGCTGAAATATCTTTTTCCACATCACGGATAAGATTCTTTACCTGATTGCCTGATAACACAGGAACATTCAGGACAGCAATATCAATATCCTCTGAAAAACGATCAATCAATTTGTACGCTTTTGACAAAGAAGTGCCTCCTTTAAAAACTACATTATCATTGAATTTACTCAGAGAAAGACGTTTTAATACCCATGTTATCCAATAATCTTTTTCGATGAAAACAGGCAGGATTTGTAATCGCTCTGAGGCTGTCTGAATGGCAGCTGTAAATGAAGCGATATCTTTATGTAGTATCATAGGATATTCCATTTTTGTTTGTTTGGCAATATGTTTTCTGAGATGCCAAACTTATATTCAGATGACGGATTCAATGTTGAATAAATCGCATCAGCGGATTTTTTTCCGTAACAAATTTCAAAGATAGCGCCAGCCAAAGCACGTGTAGCAGGATTATATTTTTTTGCCAGGCGAAGAAATGCAATGCGGTCCTGTTTATTTAATTTTTTTATAAGCATAATAACGGTTTTGCAAGATTGCTCTATAGCAGCGTCCGGTATTTCTTTTATGAAACGAATTGCATCGAGTATCCGGAGTAATGGTATGTTTTCCTTCGTTATTTTGTTTGCTTGTTTAATAAACCGGATTTTAAACAATCCACGGTTCATGTTTTTTTTCAATTCATTAGACCCAACCTGAATAATATTTGAAACTTGTGATGTAAGTCCAAGTTGGTTATAAACTGAATACCCGGTAAGGTAACCCGTGATTTTGCCGTTTTGTTCCAGCAGGTCTTTTACTACCTGATAAATTTCAGGTTTCAATTCACCAAAATCAGATAGCCGGGGTTTATAGAATCTCCCTGGTGAAAGTTTTCTGAGCCGTCCATCTTTTACCATACGGCTTAGGGCTTTTGTAAGAGCTTCTATATTATTTGCCGTGATGTTAAAATCATTGTAGGTGAAAACATAGCCAAGGGGAAGCCGGTTAATCTTATCGCTAATAATATCAGTAACTTTCATTGAAAAGCAAGTTTGATACAAAGATATAAAATGTCAGGTAAATACCCGTAGTTACCTGACAAATATTTTTATGAAGGTTCAGGTACTCCAATAATACATGCCCAACTGAAATACGAACATGAAAGGTTTTGCAAAATTAAAAATTTTGGGGGTAAAAGAAAACGGACTTTCCAGTAAAAAAACCGAAAAGTCCGTGTTAGTAGCGGGAATAGGACTCGAACCTATGACCTTCGGGTTATGAGCCCGACGAGCTACCACTGCTCCATCCCGCAGTTTGTGAGTGCAAAGGTACAACAACTTTGGATTATAGCAACTATTTTTTTTAAATATTTTATTAACACCTGATTTTGTGGGAATTTCGAACCCTGTTACGAAACTTTTCTGTACCGTATCACTGCAAAAGTGATTACTGTTATTCCATACCCGAGTAGTATCAGGAAGTCCCTGTAGATATCTGTAAACCCGGAACCTTTGAGTAGTATCATCCTGATAATCCGCATGAAATAGGATACCGGATTGAGGTAATTGATGTTCTGTGCCCAGTGCGGCATGCTGTCGGTAGGGGTGAAGATACCGCTCATCATGATAAAAATGAGTATGAAAAAGAACATGACAAACATAGCTTGTTGCTGCGTGGCAGCGCTGTTTGAGATCATCAGCCCGAAACCAAGCATAACCAGCAGATATATGCCCGCCACCACAAAGAGGAGTGGCAGGCTTCCGAGCATGGGGATGTTATATATCAGTTTCCCGATAAGCAACCCAATGGCAAGCATCACCAGGGCTATGATCCAGAAAGGAAGCAGCTTGCCGGTAATAAAATGAATTTTCCGTATCGGCGTAACATTGATCTGCTCAATATTCCCCATTTCTTTTTCTCTGACAATGTTTAGTGTAGCCAGCATCATTCCGATGAGGGTAACCAGCAACACAAGAATGGCCGGCACCATAAAGATTTTATAATTCATGTCGGGATTGTACCAAAAGGATGGAATGATATTGATTGCTGCCGACCCGGCCTGGGTTTTAGGATTTCCATACCATTCCATGATGATCTCGCGGTTGGCGCCTGCAATGATCTGGGAGGCATAAGCATTGCTTATACCGGCCACCGTGCCGTTGATGGCATTGAACAGCAGTTGGGCCTTCGCCTTATTTTCGCGTATCAGGTCCCGTTCAAATCCTGACGGAATATGAAGCACCATGTCGGCACGGCCATTTTCTATCTGCTGTTGGGCATGTTCCATGTTGAAGGTATGGCTTTGTACGGCAAAAAATTTTGAATTGCTGAATTTTCCTGTGATAAACCTCGAAGAGG
>DAOQAF010000078.1:0-17542 GCA_035353775.1 Bacteroidales bacterium
CTTTTGAAAGTACAAATCCTGCAATTCCGGTCGGCGCAAGATGGTAAATAAAATGTTGTATCCACGCATAGTTGGCATTACCTGATGGTGGCAAACCATATTTCCAGCGTCCGTCTTTTTGCAGCAGGTCGCCGCTCCAGTCACTGTCGTTAAAAGGAGGATTGGCCAATATAAAATCAGCTTTCAGGTCGGGGTGTGCATCCCTGAGAAAACTTCCTTCGTTATTCCATTTGATATTTGAACCGTCAATGCCACGTATGGCAAGGTTCATCCGGCACAACCGGTATGTGGTTTGGTTGCTTTCCTGCCCAAAAATAGAAATATCGTCAACCTTGCCCTGGTGTGCCTGTATAAACTTTTCGCTTTGTACAAACATTCCACCGGAACCACAGCACGGATCGAATATTCTTCCGGAATATGGCTCAATAATCTCAACCAGCAATTTTACAATACTCGCCGGAGTGTAGAATTGTCCGCCTTTTTTGCCTTCGGCTAATGCAAACTGTCCTAAAAAGTACTCATAAACCCTGCCTAAGGTGTCTTTACTGCGACTTGCGGTATCGCCGAGGGCAATATTGCCGATCAGGTCAATAAGTGCGCCCAGACTGTTTTTATCGAGGTTGGTGCGTGCATATTGTTTCGGTAACACTCCTTTCAGCGTTGCGTTGTCTTTTTCGATGGCATCCATAGCATCATCAACGTCTTTGCCAACGGTAGGTAATTTAGCATGTGTCAGCAGGAAATTCCATCGTGCCTGTGGCGGCACATAAAAAACGTTTTCTGCCCTGTATTCGTCAGGGTCTTCCGGATCGGCCCCGGCATATTGCCCCTTACCTTCTTTAAGTTTTAAATACATTTCCTCAAAAGCATCAGAGATGTATTTCAAAAAAATCAGTCCAAGCACAATATGCTTGTACTCGGCGGCATCCATATTTTTGCGCATTTTATCAGCCGCCTGCCACAGTGTCTTTTCCAGCGACTGCTCTTTGTTTTCCTGTTTGTTCTTTGCCATATCGTATTTTCAGAATCGAATCATAAAAATACACATTATAGCGATATAAAAAATTTTTTTAGTAAAAACTATCGTATCCCACTTAGTTGTGTAAAGTTTGCAAATCGCCCCAAATAATCGCCATTGTCTGGTAAAAAAGTTGTGAATTTTTGAAAAGCACTGCTATATTCAATTTTCGAGCATCATCCGCCGCGGCGGATAAATATGACCTTATATTTTTATTGAAAGAATTGCTTTTTAAGTAATTTACATCCTTTACTATTATTTTTTATTATTTTTGTTCAAAATCGTTTCCTTTTTTAATTGGAGAGAAAAAATCACATGTACAACATCGTTTTGTCGACAAACGCATAGAATTGATAAATTTTTTAAAATGAAAACCAAATTAGTGCTTTTCCTTTTTATTTGTATGATGAGTAGGGGATATGCACAAAATAGTACCGGAAAGCTTTCTTTTTCCGTGAAAAATTCTTTCACAGGAAGAAGTGTCATAGCAAACATCATCTTATGTTCCGGCAATACGAAAGTAACCCTGATAACTGATCAGTCCGGAAAAGCTGAATTTGAGGCCTTGCCGGGTAAATATGATATTGAAGTGTCCTCGCCCCTGTATCATAGCCAGAATTCTTATTATACCATCGAAAAGGGGGAAAATCTGAATATTGCCATCATGCTTGATCCCGGAACGATTCCAATGCCGATGGAGACACCCGAAGGAAAAGCCGTCGTATGTGGTTATATTATGGACGAGATTACTTCACAGCCTGTTGTCGGGGCAAAAGTGAAATTAAGCGTCAGTAAAGCTGTTGCTACTTCTGATAAAAATGGTTTCTTCAAAATAGAATCAAATGTATTTACTCCCGCTAATAGCGATGGGGATAAACCCGTAAAGTGCGGGTTAACGATAGTTAAGTGCGGTTATAAAAAATATTTGTGTTCCGGGCTTCCGCTCTTTGAAGATAATCTGATATTAAAACTGACGCTGCAAAAGGGAAAAGGGCTGACTGAAAACAAATATTTGCATAAAATAATAGATCAGGATGCTTTTGCTCTTGAAGAATCTCAGGATATTTCATTTGACAATTTGGACACGGTTTCTCAAAACAAAAATCTCAAAAATTCAATAAATAAATTATATAGTTGTAATGTGCCCGCGATAATCCGGCTTAATACAAATGGTAATAATGGCCCCTGTGTTTCATGCTATGGATGTATATCGATCGTACAACTAAGTCTTGAAACATATGTAATCCAGGGGCTTGATGATGAATGGATCGCTTCCTGGAACGACCAGTCACTTTTTGCCGGAGCGGTTGCTTACAGGACGTATGGCGCATATTTCGCACTTCATCCCATGAATGCAAATTACGATCTTGTCGCGTATCCTTGTAAGCAGAATTGGAATGGAATGACTACGCATACACAGACTACCAATGCCGCGAGTGCAACAGCAGGTGAAGTTATCGTGAACAGTTCAAACCATATTCCTGCTGCCGAGTATGCTGCCGAAACCAACGATTCGCCTAATTGCGGAGACGGGTGGAGCGGCGATGCAACACATTGGCCATGTATTTCAGATGCTGCCTGCTATGGAAGCACTTTTTACGGGCACCACAGAGGTATGTGCCAGTGGGGCTCACATCGCTGGGCACAACAAGGTAAAACCTATACCTGGATATTAGACCATTATTATAATCCGGGGGGATACTACCGGTGTACTTCAACACCGGCTTCTTTGGATTGCAGCGGCGCTATCCCATTAATCTGTGGCGTACCTTATAACGGAACTACCGTGGGAGGAAATTCAAACGTAAGTACGAATGGCTGCAATACTTGGGCAGACACAGGACCGGAAAAAGTTCATGTCATTACAACTTCTTCAACAGGAACCATCACGGCCACACTCAGCAATTTGGGTGGCGCCGATCTGGATGTTTATATTTTAGGGAGTTGCAATAATAATGATTGTCATGGTACAGTTACAAGTAATACTGCGACCTATACCAATGCGCCGGCGGGAACATATTATATTTTGGTTGATGGCTACTTAGGAGCAAGCGGTCCTTATACGTTGACGGTGAGTTGTCCATCAACGTGTACGCCAGTGGCCGTTACTACACAGCCGTCTGATCAGACAGTTATGAGCGGTAATACAGCAACCTTCAGCGTATCCGTGAGCGGCACCCCGCCTTTTTCTTACTTTTGGTATGAGAATGGCGTTTTCCAGGCAAGCACATTAAATACATCATCTGCAAGTAATACTTTTACTACCGCTGCCCTAACTACCGGAAATAATGGCCAATATTATTATTGTTTAATTAATAATTGTAATAATCTCAGTCAGGACCAAAGTAATTATGCCTATTTGACCGTTAATTCCATGCTCCCGGATTTAATTGTTACCAATACAAGTTCAAATCCAATTTCTGCTTGTCCCGGTGAGGCCATTTCTGTGGGGAGTTATGTGCATAATACAGGTATAGCAAACGCCGGCGCAAGTACAATGAGGTATTATCTTTCTCAAAATAGTGTTTATGATGGTAATGATATGCTGCTTGGGAATAGTGGTGTCGCTTCCATCATTGCAGGAGGCGTTTCTCCTCAAATACTGACATCACTGACTATACCTGGCGGCACCGTGCCGGGTAGTTATTATATTTTATTTTATGCGGATGCGCCTGCCGGAGTAATTACAGAGGGTAATGAAAACAATAATGTTGCTTACCGTTCATTTATGGTAGAAAATTGTTCCTCTTTCCCTGATCTGGTGATAACGAAATCTTACTTTTCATTATTGTCATTGTGCTCAGGAAGTGAAATAACCCTTGAATACGATATTGAAAACATCGGCGGTTCGATGGCTTCTGCTTCCACGGTAAATTATTATTTGTCATCAGATAATGCGTATCAGGCAGGTGATGTCTTACTTGGCAGCACTTCCATTGCAGGTTTGAATAGTGGCAGTAATATTTCCGTTTTAAAAACATTGACAATTCCTTCCGGAACAGCCCTGGGTTCATGGTATGTTTTAATCATCACTGATTTTGATAATGTGGTTAACGAGGGTGCTAATGGAGAATCGAATAATGTATTTTCGGATATCGTACAAATAACAAGTTGCTCCGGATTGCCTGATCTGATTATAAATTATAACACCCATACCCCAACTGTAATAAGCCCGGGAACTCTTGTTCATGTAAACTATATTAGAGAAAACCTTAGTAATATTAATTCACCTGGCCATAAAATTGGGATCTACATTTCCAATGATAATATTTTTGATCCAGATACGGATGAGTTTCTGAATGACTGGTCAAAAGGTTCATTGGCAGCGGGTTCTTCGGCTGCAAGTGATTTGGATTTTACTATACCGGATTGTTATCAATGTGGGACGGTATACATTTTTTTAGTGATTGATTACCTTAATATTGTAAATGAATCTAATGAAAGTAATAATTATGATTCATTTCAGGTTCAGATTACCGGATGTGTAACATGTTCTTATGCAATTCTACCGACAGGTATGAATTTTCAATCTTCCGGCGGTTCTGGTAATTTTAATGTAACAACAAATGATTGTTGTGAATGGACTGCAACAACCAACGATAGCTGGATAACAATTACAATGGGTTCAGATTATGGTAATGGAACAGTAAATTATACCGTCGACACATGTTCAGGAGGGGGCATAAGGACAGGCGCTATAACTGTTGCGGGACAGACATATACTGTTACACAAAATTGTACACCGACCTGCAACAATTCACAATCTTTTTATTGGGCCGTGCAAGCTGAAAGTACAGGCCTTTCTGATGAAGCGGTAGATTTAGCGATGGATGCAGCAGGAAATTTGTACATGACCGGATTTATTCAGGGTAGTGTAAGTTTTGGCGGAGGAATTACACTCACTACACCAAGTCCGGCGCCTGATGTTTTTGTGTCGAAACATAATTCATCAGGAGTAATACAATGGGCAGTAAATTTTGGTGATACCGTTCAGGAAAAGGCTACTGCTATTGCTACTGATAACGCAGGGAATGTTTATGTGGCCGGTAATTCCGAAAATTATTTCGCATTTACCGATCCGGCCTTTACGATAAATGATACTAATGAAGCGATTGCTTTTCTCATTAAATTAAATTCTAATGGTGTTTTTCAATGGGAGAAAAAAATCAATCCGGGATATTTCGGGCGTGTAAATGATATTTTTATTGATCACAACAATAGCATTTTTGTTACGGGGAGCTTGAAAGATCCTTTAGGGAGTAATGGTGATGGACTATTTGTTGTTAAATACGATGTCTCGGGCAATAAGATTTCGAGTAATACCTATGGATTTGGGGGTTATTTAAAGAGCGCATATGGGATTACGGTTGGTGATTCAGGTAATATATTTGTGACAGGACGATATAGGCAAACGATGACCATAGGGACTCACACATTAAACGCTTCTGCTTCACTTGATATTGATGGGTTTATTGCAAAAATTGATTCAGGCGGTACCATTATCTGGGCCAAAAACCTGACAAGTCCGGGCCAGGGAGCAGACGTTTTAATGTCTGTAGTTGTTGATAATGCAAATAATATTTACGCATTAGGATCGGTGGATAGTACTGCTATGGTCGGAGGTACAAGCATACCGCTATCAGACGGTAATAAAGCAATTATCATTAAATTTGATCAGAATGGCAATGTTGTTTGGGCAAAAGCCGCGGAAAAAAGTTCCGATGTTTATGCTCATGGTTTATTGAAAGGAAATGACAATAATATTTACTTTACAGCATATTACAGCGATACCTTACAAATAGATACCGTTTTAATTGCCGGGACACAAACTGGCAATGCCTCTTTGATCTGTATCGACACAAGCGGGTCAGTTTTATGGGCAAAAGGATACAGTGGAAATATTTTTGAAAGCGCTAATGGCTTGGCTGCAAATACAAATGATGATCTTTTTATAGCAGGCGGATTTAAAGACACTATTGTTCTTGGCAACACCACATTGACCAGTATGAGCAATACTGACATTTACCTGGCAAAATATAAGCAATGTGATCTGGTAAGCCCGTCAATAATCAATCCCGGCGGTGTGTTGTGTTCAGGTCAGCCTGTTACGCTCTCGACAGAATATTGTTCTTCATATGATTACCAGTGGAAGTTAACTAATGCTGACATCCCTGGCGCTAATTTGCCAAATTACGATGCAACTCAATCAGGATCATACAATGTTCTTGTATCTGCTTTTAGTGGGTGTGAAGCGACATCTGCTGCAGTTAATTTGTCTTTTGGGACTATTCAGCCTCCAATAATTACCGGTGATAATTTTATTTGCGAATCAAATTCGACTGTAACGCTTAATGCCGGCAGTGGATATTCGTCTTATCAGTGGTCAAATGGCGATGATACGCAAATAATTACTGTCGGAACAGGTACTTTTTCTGTCACGGTATCAAATAGCTCAGGATGTTCTGCAAATTCCTCAATTCAAGTTACCTTCTATCAACCTCCGGTGGTAGAAGCCGGAAGAGATACCACTATTGGCCATGGGGAATCGCTTGTCATTGGAGGTGATCCGACTGCATTTGGACCCGGACCGTTTGTTTATAACTGGATACCATCTGCCAGCCTGAACAATAGTACAATTCCTAATCCATTGGCTATGCCGGATACAACGACCACTTATACCGTTTTTGTAACAAATGCAGAAGGATGTGAGAATTACGATACCGTAGTTATTACTGTTGGGCCTGCCGGTATTAGTGACGTGAATGCAAATAGTAATATATCGGTTTATCCAAATCCAACATATGAAATATTATATATTTCTGTTGAAGGCATTAAGAATGGTCCTATTGAAATATGCCTCACCGATATATTGGGGCAACAAATCAAGAAAGAATTATTAGGAATTTCGAATAGTAAAATTGAAATTAAAATTAAAATGAATATTAAAGAATTGGCCAGTGGAATATATTTTCTGAGTGTCTATTCTGATTCCATAAAAAAAATTGTAAAAGTCCAAAAATTATAGGTAATGCAGGCTGTATTATCGTAACCAGTTAGGTGGAGGCTATTGCCTCCGCCGGTTTATTATGGTGAGACAGCCTCTTTTTTGCTTTATTTCTGAACTTTTCCTGTGACGATTGTCGGAAATTAAACTAAAAAAATCAAGAAACGCCATCTTGTAAATTGAATATCAATTAGTTAAGGAATATTTTTTGAGTAACAACTGGGTGCTGGCGAATATAAATGAGTTTTAAAAATCTATATCTATTTTTTTTGTTCAGGATAACTTCCGTTTTTGTTTTAAATTATTTTATTATTTTTTTGTTTTTTTGTAAATAAAAATGATTAATTTTGAAATAATTTATTTCACTAAAATAAATATTAATTAATAATAAAAAATAAATTTATGAAAAGAAAAAATTTACTAATGGTTATTTTTATGCTGGTTGGGATTAGTGCCTTTTCCCAAACAGTCGCATTGCAAAGTTTATCTAACGTTCCGGTGGGTACTGTTACCCAGGATTTAACGATGACGGGATTCACTAATCAGGTGACGGCCTTTCAGTGGTCTGTTTCGTTTGATCCTGCAGTGATAACGTATACAAGTTGTACTGACTGGCATGTTGGTGTCACTGGCTGTCTGGTGTCAGTAGCGGCACCGGGAATCATAACCTTTGTCTGGGCAGATGGGTTTGGAGTTCCGATTAACGGTGTGTTATGTAAAATTAATTACTCCTATGTTAGTGCTACCGGTGCGTGTTCGAATGTATCATTTGGCACTTATCCTACAGATACGGTCGTGGCTGATGTGCAATATAACTACTATCATCCTACATACTTAAATGGCCAGATTTGCGGCGTTTCTACGGGTATTGAAGATAATTCTGTTGAAAATGCTTCTGTAGTGATTTATCCTTCAGTAGCAAAGGAAAAAGTTAATGTTAAATACAGTATTCCTGAAAATGGTAAGATAACATTAGGTGTGTATAACCTGATGGGTGATGAAGTGCAGAAAATCAGCAATATGTTTGTTGCAAATAATGAATATAACCAGGAGATTAATGTGTCTGATTTAAGTTCCGGATTATATTTTATAAAATATCAAATCGAAACCGCAAATATCAATACGGTAAAAACAGAAAAAATTACTATCGCGCGGTAGAATTTTACACTGTCGATTACTTGAAAAAAAAGAGGCTGGTCGAAAGACCAGCCTCTTTTTTTAAAAATTGTTTTCTTAATCGCATGTAGTGACTCGTTGAAGTTGATCTCCGTTACCATCTACATATGAAAAAGTGTTCAAGTTTTCTTGATCAGTTTTTTCTTCAGCAGTTAAGGCATCATAAGAATAAATGGTAGTATTTACAAGTGTTCCGTTTACTGAATCCTTTTGGGTACAGGTGTAAGCTTTTTCACAGGATGTGAAAACAAATGCTCCGGCACCGGCAATTACTAATAATAACAATAATTTTCTCATAATTTTAATTTTTTAATGAATACTAAATTTTTAACAAAAATAAGTATTAATATCAGTAAAAGCAAGAATTTATAAAAAAATATTCACCCGCATTTGTTTTTATATTGATAACTCGCAACTTAGATGAATATTAATTTAAAAATGCCAAACCTGTTTGCAGGCTTATCTATGATAATTATTAACATCAGGATATGCCGGAATTATAGTTTAATCAGTTACTGATGTATTGGCCTGATATTGTAACGAATCAATTACTCTGTTTTTTATCCAATAATTTTCATTTTCCTGAAAATAACTTAGGGATAAAATGGCTCAGTTGATTCTGTTTTAAAATGCGAATGATCTCCTGGCGGTTTTCTTGCAGATACCAGAAAAACAATAGTTTTTGTACACGTTTATCCTCAATGTTTTTTGAAACAAAAAGTTTTTTTCCTGTGTATGGATCTGTTCCGGTATAATACATCACAGACGAAAGTGTCATAGGCGTAGGAGTAAGGTCTTGTACCTGCTCTAATTGTATTCCTGCTTTTTTAGTTTCCATGGCGCATTCCGCCATATCGGCAAGGGTGCAGCCCGGATGGCTTGAAATGAAATAGGGAATGAGTTGCTGGTTTAATCCTGTTTTTTGGGATATTTCATAAAATTGTTCTTGCAGTTGTTTGTAAAGCGAGTACGACGGTTTTCTCATCATGGCAAGTACCTTGTCGGAAGTGTGTTCGGGAGCGACCTTAAGCCGCCCCGAAACATGGTTTTTTACCACTTGCCTGAAATATTCCGAATAATGATTTTTTTTGTCATCCTCTGGCTTTTTACCAATAAACATATCGTAGCGCAGTCCGCTGCCAATAAATACTTTTTTGATCCCTGGCAGTGTGCTGATTTTTTTATAAAGATTTATCAGTGGCTGATGGTTGTCGTTCAGATTGGGGCATTTTTTCGGGTGTATGCATGAGTAGCGCGAGCATTTTTCACATACCTGTATTTTTATTCCCTGCATGTGGAACATATTGGCTGAAGGCCCGCCAAGATCGCTCAGGTATCCTTTAAAATCTGGCATCTCAGCGATTTTTTCTGCTTCTTTCTGTATAGATGCTTCAGAACGGCTTGAAATAAATTTGCCCTGATGCATCGAGATAGAACAGAAACTGCACCCTCCGAAACATCCCGTATGCGTGTTTACCGAGTGGCGTATCATTTCATAAGCAGGTATGGCGCCTCGTTTCAGGTAGCGTGGATGCGGCATACGCGTGTACGGAAGATCATAAGCAGCATCCATATCTTCGGGTGTCATAGGCGCAAAAGCAGGGTTGACAACGATATACTGATCCCCACAGCGTTGTACCAGCCTTTTTGCTTTTAATTTATTTGATTCCGTTTCAATGATCCTGAAACTTTCTGCAAACTTGTTTTTATCTCTGATGCAATCTTCGTGAGAAGGCAGAAATATGGTATTTTGATCCTGAAAACTATCAATATTAGTTGAACAAAATGCAAGCTGATCAATGTGAGTTGCTGTTGTCAGGCTGTTGCCATCGCGAAGATGTTTCATTAACGCTTTCAGCGGCTGTATCCCTTGTCCGTAGAGCAATACATCCGCTTTTGAATCGATAAGTATGGATGGCTTCAGCGTGTCCGACCAGTAATCATAATGAGTGAAACGCCGCAGCGAAGCTTCCACGCCGCCCAGAACTACAGGTACATCAGGATAAAGTTGTTTGAGAATATTGCTGTACACCACCGAAGCACGATCAGGCCTGAACCCGGATTTATTGCCGGGAGTGTAAGCATCTGTGCTTCGCCGGCGTTTAAAAGCCGTGTAGTGGTTAACCATCGAATCCATGGCTCCTGAGGTAACACCGAAAAACAAACGTGGTTTGCCGAGTTTTTTGAAATCACGGAGGTCGTCGCGCCAGTTGGGCTGGGGCAGGATGGCCACCCGGAAGCCCTCGCTTTCGATCAGACGGGCTATCATGGCATGACCGAACGACGGATGGTCCACATAAGCATCACCGCTGACAATAATAACATCAACATAATCCCATCCCCGTTTTTCAAGTTCTTCTTTGCTGACAGGGAGCCAGTCCGAAAGTTGATATTCATGGGCTTTTTGCATAACACAAAGGTAAAGGAAATTCAGAAAGCATAGACCACCAGGCTGAATTTTCAATATGAAAATGAAGCAATTAATTGTTTTGAAAATTTTACTTTGCCAATTACGAATTATCTTGTTTCCTCAATTTCACTAAATTTGTACAAATAAATTTTAAATAATGAAAATCCTCATTGCATCTAAAATACACGCGCATTTTATGGAAGAGATGCAGAAAGCCGGCTATGAATGTGAGGTGAATATCCTGAAAAATTCGGAAGAACTGGAACCGCTTATCGCCGATTATCAAGGCATCGTGGTAAACAGCCGTTTTATTATAGGAAAAGAACTGATCGATAAAGCCAAACAACTGAAGTTTCTTGCCCGCATCGGATCTGGCATGGAAAGCATTGACACCGCTTATCTGGAACAAAAAGGCATCAGGTGGTTCAACTCTCCTGAAGGCAATCGTCAGGCTGTTGGTGAGCACACTCTGGGGCTGCTGTTAAATTTATTAAATAAAATAAACATTGCGGATAAGCAGGTTCGCAAGGGACTATGGATACGTGAAGCAAACCGCGGAACAGAAATCTCCGGAAAAACGATAGGGATCATCGGTTATGGCAATATGGGAAGCGCTTTTGCCCGATGCCTGAATGGCTTTGATGCAAATGTCTTTGCTTACGACAAATATAAATCCGGTTATTCGGATGAGTTTGTTTGTGCGAAAACCATGGATGAAATTTTTGAACAGGCTGATGTTGTTAGCATGCACGTTCCTTTGACCGAAGAAACACATTATTTGGTGGATGATAGTTTTATTAATTCTTTCAGAAAGAATATTTACATTATCAATACTTCCCGCGGCAAGGTGTTGAACACTTCGGACCTTGTGGCGAACATGAAAAATGGTAAAGTATTGGGTGTTGCGCTGGACGTGCTCGAATACGAATCGCAGTCATTTGAGAAAATCGGTCTCGAAAAATTCCCGGAGCCCATGCAATACCTTATACAGGCAGAAAATGTGATATTAACACCGCATATAGCAGGCTGGACGGTTGAATCAAATGTGAAACATGCGCAGGTGCTGGCGGAAAAGTTTTTTAAAGCAGGATTTTAGATTTAAGATTTTAGGAGCCTATATGTTTCAGGGAAATGCAATGTATTCGTGGTGCTTATTAGTAGCAATTCGATAAGATAGGTAAAGCCTATGAGAATGGAAAGACGATTATTCCACCAACAATGAGATGGGTTACTCTTTAACAAATTTCTTGACAATAATTTCATCTCCATTAATCAACTTCATTAAATACATGCCTTTTTTGAAGCTATTAATATCAATTCCTGTCTTATTTTTTTGAATTTTTTGAGACAGGACTGCTTTCCCCAAAATATCATAAATTTCAATTTTGGCATTAGCAGAAATTATACTTGGAGAAACCTCAAGGTATAACATATCATAAGCAGGATTAGGATAGAATGAAAAGTTATTTAATATGATAGAGTTTATTGAGGAGGGATCAGGTAGCACAATTACTGAGTTATCGACCGTATTAAATACAATTTGTTGTGAGGAGGCATTAACTGCACTGTAAGATGAAATGGAAAGATTCATTGTGTCGATCGATGTTATTACATCATTGATTTTAAATTGGAGTTTACCTATTATCCCATATCCTGTTTGATTAATATGATCCATGCGAATAATTGCATTTTCAAAAATTCCAATACTTTCAAACTTTTTTGACAATTTTAGAGCATCAACAGCAGGATTTCCTAACCAACTTGAAATATGAGAAAATTTTAATGACCCAGGTTCGATGAACTCCGGATCAATATGAATGTTGTAAGCAATCCCATATAAGGCGTTAACAGGATTTGATACATCACCGGCAATAATATCAAAACGGGCTGTATCGCCAGCCTGATAAGAAGTTGAATTCGAAACAATAGATAATATTGGTGCCGATTTCTCTTGTTTAATTATTTTTTTGCTCATTGCATGGGTTAAACCATAATTCAAATTTATAGCCACTGTGTCCAATGCACTAATAACTCCATCCCCATTGCAATCGACATGTTTCATATTTGTTGAATCAAACTGTGAACATGGCCAGTTAAAACAATTTTGACCCGCCCAGGCATTACTGATATTTTCTCTGGGAATTCCAGAGGTGCCATAATACAAACCTATTGGTAATAGATCATAATTATTAACAATCGAATCATCATTTGTATTACCTGGCCATACTTGGAAGTAAGTCGATATCGGGCAAGTCCAAATACCAGTACCTAAAGTACCTAAAAAAATATTATTTTCACAAATAGATAATGCACTGACATATCTATTCATTAATCCATTTGTCGTAAGGCCTGTATTTATTGCAGACCAATTCATACAATTATCAAGCGACAAATAAACACCATTAGTCAATTCTGATGTTGCATTACTACCATAAACTCCTGCAAAAATGGTTTGTCCATAAACAACTAATGAATTTATGTCACAATTAGCAATTCCTAAATTAAATGAATTCCAAGTGTTTCCGAAATTATCAGTACGATATATCCTGCTATTATTATACCCTGCATAGATTTTATTTCCACTTGTAGCTAAAGATTGAATGTATTGGTCCATATTGGCCGGACTAATTTTAACCCAATTGTAACCATTATTAATTGACATAAATAAACCAGAATCAGTTCCTGCAAGAACTATAGTATCAATTATAGCCATACACCGGATATTTATATTTACCAACCCCGTATTAATTGACGTCCAACTTGTGCCGTTATTAGTTGATAAAAATATACCACTATTTGTCCCTGCAAAAATATTAGTATCGCTAATGACTAGCGATGTAACGCATGTTGTAGTTAAACCATTGTTTACGGCATTCCATGTTGTCCCTTGGTCAGTAGATAAAAAAATGCCACTTTCATAAGTTCCAATAAAAACATTTGTATCCTTATTAATTGCAATTGAGTATACCCCATTGGTTCCTTGATATGAAAATATTTGAGACCAATTGAATCCATAATCTGTGGATTTATAAGCCCCATTTTTTGTGGCAATATACATTTCAGATCCGTTAGTAATTATTGAACGTACCATTACGTTTGTCATTCCTGTATTCACACAAAACCAATTAAGTCCCCCATTATTTGTTTTATATACTCCATTGCCATCTGTGCCTGCATATATATCTCCACCACATACTACCAATGATTTTACATTTTTATTTACAAGACCAGTATTCACCGCACTCCAACTAGTACCATTATTAGTAGATTTGAAAACACCCATAGATGAACAAGCAAAAATAGTTGTTCCACTTATTGCAAAATTGCGAGGTGTTCCAGATAATCCCGAATTAGAATAAACCCAATTAGAACCATTATTTGTAGATTTATAAACACCACTGGAAGTGGCAATAAAAACTGTTGTTCCACTTATTGCTATTGAGTAAACAGTAGGATATGGATTGTTTGGCAATCCTGTATTCACCATAGACCAGGTTAAGCCATTATTCATTGATCTGCATATACCATTGCCATAAACTCCGGCAAAAACAATGGAATCGTCCTTTACTGCTATTGCATCTACAAATTGAGTTCCATAACCAATTCCAATCCAGTTTGTGCCGTTATTTGTCGATTTATAGATACCTGAAGCTGTTCCGGCATAGATATTTGATCCGCCAGCGCATAACGAATAAATTGTACCGGTAAAACTTGTTGCAGTAAAGTTTATTCCATTATCTGTTGATAAATACACTCCAGCATTAGTTCCGGCAAAAATATTTGTGTCATTCACAGTTAATGCTAAAACCGGATAACCCCCGCCTAATAAATCAATATTAGATTGTGCCCAGGTAGCACCATTATTTGTTGATAGGTACAAGCCACCATAAGCTGTCCCCGAAAAAATATTATTCCCCGATACAGCCATGCAATTTATCATGGCGCCAAAAGGGCCATTTGGGTGCTCCCATTGGGCGTTTGAAAGATTACAATAAAGACAGAAAATAAAAACTGAAATGATGATTTTTTTCATTTAATAGACATTTATTTATATTATTAAAAATAATAACTAAAAATCAAAGAAACAAAAAACTTTTATATTAAAGACAATTTTTTGTTATTAACTCGATTTGTGATTTACAACATTGATTCTGATTAAATTTTTAATACAACAGTTCCTTCGGCGTATCTTTAATAAAAAAGCGTGGAATAATAGCTACATCTGTCATAGAGGTAATGAGATACCCGAGAAACAATATAAGTTAAGCCCACGCTTGACATGAGCATTAACTTTTTTATCAATAGTTTCTCTTGAAAGTTTTCAGTTTTCTGAGGTGATAATAAAAGCTAACGCTATATTTTAATTCGTAAAAAAAGAACGATTGCTAAATGTAACTTAATATTAAAAAATAGTTATTTTATAATGCAAGTCAAAAGTCGTTTTTTATCAGTGTATATCAGTAATATCCCTTGCGGGGCTGATTTTGTCTGCATGCGCTGACCGAATCTTCTACCTCCCTATCCACCTATAAGCCTAACAGCCTAATCCCTGGCCCCCTAAAAGCCTAACAGCGTCCCGATAGCTATCGGGACAGCCTAATAGCCTAACCGCCTAACCCCCTAATATTATCTTCCCAATCCTCCCTTTTAAAAAAATATCCTATATTTGCCAGTCAAAATAATAAAAGCAAAAAATGAAAAAAAGCAACAAAATATATGAAGGGAAAACCCTTGCAATACTCACAGGCGGCGGAGATACACCGGCCTTGAACTCAAGTATTGAATCGATAAGAAACAGGGCCTCCATGCTGGGCTTTAAAGTATATGGCATTCGCAAGGGCTGGAAGGGCCTCCTGGGTAATGGTGATATTGTGGATCTTTCATATCAGCCTTATGACGGCATTTATGGTGGAACAGCACTGTTATCAAGCCGCACAAACCCTTTCCCGTCAAAGAAGAATCCTGAGAACCGTGTCCCCCAGATTTTACAAAACCTCAAGAAATATAAGATCGATGTGGTTGTTACCATTGGGGGAGATGATACCAACGGTGCTGCAAAAAGACTTTATGAAACAGAAGGTATCCCCGTACTCGGCTTTCCCAAAACTATCGACAACGACCTGCGTACCCGCACTATTCACCACTATAATAAAAAAAGCATCGAGGCCGTGCTTTGTCCTGGTTTTCCTTCGGCCGCTAAAGGGATCATGGAATTTACAGACCGCATTCGTACTACAGCCTATTCTCATTCGCGTATCATCGTGCTTGAGGTTATGGGCCGTGATGCGGGTTGGCTTACCGGAAGCTCGGTATTTGGTGGCGCCGATCTTGCCCTGGTTCCCGAATATGAGATGACCAAAGAGCGTAAAGATTTCTTTTTTGAAACTGTAAAAGAAGCATACCTGAGTTCCCGGAAAAAAGCCCTTGTGATTGCCGTTTCAGAAGGTGTACGCTGGTACGATGAACAAAAAGGAAAAGTAGATGTGGTGCATGCTAGTTCAGAAGTGGACGAATACGGGCATCCCAGGTTTGGCGGTATCAGTGGCGTTATAGCTTCGGAAATCACCAACAGGTTGAAGATCGAGGCACGTGCACAGACCTCCGGTTATTATGCCCGTTCCGGGCAATGCAGGCTGTACGACCGGCGCCTTACACAGGCCCTTGCCGATAAAATGGTGGATCTCCTGCTCCGTAAAGAATTCGGACAAATGCCGGTGATGCAGAAAGTAGTGCAGTACCCAGCCCTTGAAGAATTCAACACGGCTTCGGTCGATATGGGCTCTATAGGGAATAAACCTTTGCCTGATATCTATTATGATATCAACGAATTTAATTTTACCCCCGCCTATAAACATTTTATGACATTGATATTGGGTGAGCAGCATTTCCTGAATTTTGATACGGATTTTCCGGTAGTGATTCCGTAAAAAATGAATCCCGGGAAAATAAAAAATGCCTTACTAAAATTCCTCTTCCCTGATTTTGACGAACTGATGTTATTTCTTCACAGTCTTGTTGCCATACTCTTTATTGTTGCAAGTGCTGGCTCATGGTCATATTTGTTCCGGCTGATGTTTAGTCAGGATAGCTTTTTTCATATTGTTTTAAGTCTGCTTATTGTCCTTGCAGTTATGGCCATCATCCTGTTGCCGGTCGTGCATGCCTTTTCGAAACGAGCAAAAAGAAATTGGGAAAAGAAAATTATGTTGTATGCCATCATCCTGGCGGATTATCTTGTGGCATGGAATGTTTATGATCATCTGAAGGGTGAAGTAACAAGCTGGTTAATTATTTTTCCGCTGATAAATGCCATTCAGGCTACTTTAATGGCCATGGGATTATGGTTTGATTTTATTACTTCCGAGAAAATTTCAGATGAGCATGCAAATAAAATTGAACTGGTTATCAGCAGTATCCTGCTGGTAACTTTATTTGTCCTTTGTCATGTGATATGGCATCAATACTGGGCTGTCACTTTTTCGGTATGCATTTTTTATGCGACCATCATTAACCAGATAGTGATGCAGGCCTATCGCTCCATAAAAAAAATTTTGTAGTATAATTAGTACTTGTCATTAATTTTCGTGTCTGAGTCAGAAAGTTCGGGTTTGAAGCCAGCGCAGTATTGAAATTCAGGAGTCCGAAGCGGCGGATGACTGTTTTCAAAACAAGAATTATCCTGCCCGACTGTCCGCCAACTGGCGGGTCAGGCTGGGATGAAGTCGGACACTATGGACAAACTCTGATCAGAACGACACGTCTGAATAAGTAAGAAAAAGTTCTCTAAAAGGAATTATAATGCGAATTTGGTTTAATAATCTAGTTCTTCCTCCTTATCATCCTGCCGTTGTATTTTCTTTTTGGGTTTTATGCCTTTATTGAACTTATAAGAAACACCAAAAAACAGCACCCGTGAATCGCTCCAGCGGTTAAC
>DAOQAF010000079.1:0-17333 GCA_035353775.1 Bacteroidales bacterium
TGGGGCTACAAAATAAGGCCTGTAAACATTGATTTTACAGGCCTTTCATTTTTTTTGAGTAACAAAAAAGACTAAAACAAGGTAAAATTTAATCTTTACACATTGTTTTTATTTTCATTAATAATCTCTCCTGTTCCGGACTGTGACCCACAGGAATTGCCCTGCCTGAAAGGAATAAGTCGGGCATGTTTTGGACTTTGAATGTTTACAATAGTAACATTTATTTTACAACTGCCCCATTTTCAAAATCTTTTTCCTGATGCACAAAACATAATTCCCCTTTTGAATTTTCTGCCATCAGTATCATGCCCTGCGACTGTATTCCACGTAACATGCGGGGTTGTAAGTTCACCAGGATCACGACTTTTTGGCCGATAATTTTTTCGGGATCATAATTAGCTGCAATGCCCGAAACCACTGTTCGTTTATCAAGTCCCGTATCAACGGTAAGCTTAAGCAGCTTATCCGTTTTGGGCACTCTTTCGGCGGTAAGTATTGTCCCGGTGCGTATGTCGAGTTTAGCAAATTCTTCGTATGAAATGTCCTGTTTGGCTGGAGGAATATGAGTTTCGCTCATACTATTCAGTTCTTTGGTTTTGTTTAATTTTTCAACCTGTGCCAAAATCGCATTATCTTCAATTTTCTCAAAAAGCAATGATGTCTCAACAAGTTTTGAATTTTCTTTTAACATATCTACGCTGCCTGAGTCACTCCACCCTGTATATTCCAAATTCAGCATTTTTTTAATTTTTTCGGAAGTAAAGGGTAAAAATGGATACGTAACCACCGCAAGGTTGGCGCAAATCTGTAAAGACAAATTTAATATGGTCTGAACGCGTTCGGGATTGGTGGAAAATATTTTCCAGGGTTCACTGTCGGCAAGATATTTATTTCCGAGGCGTGCCAGGTTCATCATCTCACCTAGGGCTTCGCGAAACCTGAAATTATCAATAGATGAAGCTATGCGTTCTGGAAAGGCTTTTATTTCTTCAATAAGATGGCGGTCTATTTCTGTCAGTTCCGTTCTCGAAGGAACCACTCCGTTATAGAATTTTTGAGTAAGCACGACCGCCCGGTTCACAAAATTTCCAAGTATGGCAACGAGTTCGCTGTTGTTTTTGGTTTGGAAATCTTTCCATGTGAAGTCATTATCTTTTGTTTCGGGGGCATTCGCCGTAAGCACATAGCGCAGAACATCCTGTTTCCCCGGAAAATCAGCCAGATATTCGTGCAGCCAGACAGCCCAGTTTCGTGAAGTGGAAATTTTATCGCTTTCGAGGTTCAGAAATTCATTGGCCGGTACATTGTCGGGAAGTATGTAGCTGCCTTCGGCATGGAGGATAGCCGGAAATATAATACAATGGAACACGATATTGTCCTTCCCGATAAAATGCAACAGGCGTGTTTCTTTGTCTTTCCAATAAAGTTCCCAGTTTTTTCCTTTCTCAGCCGCCCATTCTTTTGTAGCGGAAATATATCCTATCGGCGCGTCAAACCATACATACAGCACCTTTCCATCGGCGCCTTCCACAGGGACTTTCACGCCCCAGTCCAGGTCGCGCGTAACGGCGCGGGGCTGCAATCCCTGGTCAAGCCACGATTTACACTGCCCGTAAACATTGGTTTTCCATTCTTTGTGATCTACCAGTATCCATTGTTTCAGCCAGGGTTCATAGTTATCGAGAGGCAGGTACCAATGTTTGGTTTGTTTCATTACCGGGATATTCCCGCTGAGGGCAGAACGGGGATTTATCAGGTCGGTGGCATTTAAGGATGTACCGCAGCTTTCGCACTGATCACCGTAAGCCCTGTCGTTATTGCAATGCGGACAGGTACCGGTAACATACCTGTCGGCAAGAAACTGTTTTTGTTCTTCATCATAAAGCTGATCGGAAGTCTTAACTACAAATTCTCCTTTATCGTAAAGGGTTCTGAAAATTTCCGAAGCTGTTTCATGATGTACTTTATTTGAGGTCCGGGAATAAATATCGAACGAGATACCAAATTCTTCAAAAGAATCTTTGATGATCTTATGATATTTGTCAACCACTTGCTGCGGGGTGATACCTTCTTTTCTTGCCTTAATGGTGATCGGCACACCGTGTTCGTCGGAACCGCCGATAAATACCACATCCTCGCCTTTCATCCGCAGGTAGCGGACATAGATATCGGCCGGAATATAAACTCCCGCCAGGTGACCAATATGTACGGGGCCATTGGCATAAGGCAATGCAGAAGTAACAGTGGTACGTTTGTATTTTTTTTCTTTGGGGTCCATTGGAAGCGTGTTTTTTACTAATTTTCGGAAAATTTTTTAAGCTGCAAAATTAACGAATTCGGTTCACTTTCATAAAATTAATTACCATCTGAAAATTGACGGCACATTGAAAACACCATCATATCTCAAAAAAGGCGACAAAATAGGCATCGCCGCGCCCGCCCGCAAAATCAGCCCTGAGGAGCTTCAGCCTGCATTGGAAATATTTAAAAGCTGGGGGCTGCAACCGGTTTTTGCATCCAACCTTTTCAAAAGTCATCATCAGTATGCAGGTACCGATGTGGAACGTAAAGAGGGGTTTCAGGAATTGCTGAACAACAAGGAGGTAAAAGCTATCATCTGCGCCCGTGGCGGCTATGGCACCATGCGCATTATCGACGGCCTTGATTTTTCGATGTTTCCGGAAAATGCAAAATGGATAGCCGGATACAGTGATGTAACGGTATTACACTCGCATATCAACCATATATATAATTCGGAAACGATCCACTGCACTATGCCGCTAAATTTTACAACCAATACGCCCGAAGCTCTTGAAAGCATGAAGTCGTTGCTGTTCGGGGAAAAGCTGACATACAAAACAGAACCCCATCCGTTCAACCGGAACGGCAGTACAACAGGAATTCTGACAGGCGGCAATCTTTCAATTTTGTATGCTTTGAGTGATTCTGTTTCCGATGCTGACACCGAAGGAAAAATATTATTTATTGAAGACCTTGAAGAATACCTGTATCATATTGACCGCATGATGGTGCAGCTCAGGCGCAGCGGCAAACTGCAAAACCTTGCAGGGCTTATTGTTGGCGGAATGGAAAACATGAACGACAATACCGTTCCATTCGGAAAAACAGCTTATGAAATTATTTCAGAACATGTTGCCAATTTTGACTATCCGGTTTGTTTCGGATTTCCTGCCGGGCATATTAACGATAACAGGGCTTTGATTTTGGGACGAAAAATAAAATTGGAAGTTGCGGATAAAACCGTAGAATTTTTTAGCTAAATTTAGTCATTATGATGACAATTTTTGTAATTATCTTTTTAACGTGTTTTCAATAATGTTGTTAAAACATCTATATCCACAAAGCAAAAATTTACTACTTTTGACAATCATTTCTAATCAAAAAAATCATACTATGAGAAAATTATTTCTGACGACAGCAGTTCTGCTGCTTTTTGTATTTCAAAACAGCTATGGGTGTACTAACTTCATCATCACCAAGGGAGCTTCCACCGATGGCTCAGTGATGATATGCTATACCGCCGACTCGCACCAGCTTTATGGCGAACTGTATTTCCGACCGGCCCAGGATTATCCGGAAGGAACGCTGATGGATGTTTATGAATGGGACACCGGAGAATATCGCGGAAAAATAAAACAAGCCCTTCATACATACTCTGTCGTGGGAAACATGAATGAACACCAGCTTGCCATTGGAGAAACTACTTTCGGCGGCAGGGCCGAACTGGAAGATTCAACAAGAGCGGGTATCATGGACTACGGCAGCCTGATATACATAGCCCTCCAAAGATGCAAGACAGCCCGTGAAGCCATAAAGCTTATTGGCGAACTGCTTGCCGAATACGGATACTGCAGCTCGGGAGAATCATTTTCAATTGCCGACAAAAATGAAGCCTGGATATTTGAAATGATCGGCAAGGGCGTTGGCAACAAAGGGGCGGTATGGGTTGCACGCCGCATACCCGATGGTTGTATCAGCGGCCATGCCAACCAGGCACGAATCACCACTTTTCCCCTGGCTGATGGAAAAACATCTATCACAAACCTTCAGTATAAAAAAATCGACTTACCTACTATCGAATGTATTTATTCTGCTGATGTGATCGAATTTGCCCGGGCAAAGGGTTATTTCAATAAAAAGGATGCAGAATTCAGTTTTTGCGATGCTTATGCCCCCATCGATTTTGGCGCTGCCCGTTTTTGCGAAGCCCGTGTGTGGGCCGGATTTAACCGTTTCAGCAAAGAAATGGCACAATATCAGGATTATGCCATGGGCGAAAACCTGAAAAACAGATTCCCTTTATGGATAAAACCCGACAGAAAACTTTCGGTTTATGATGTGATGGAAATAATGCGCGACCATTATGAAGGTACTCCAATGGATATGACTACAGACCTCGGCGCCGGCCCCTTTAAATGCCCCTATCGCTGGAGGCCGATGACTTGGAGCCAGGATGGCGGAGATTATATCCATGAAAGAGCCACCTCGACACAGCAGACCGGCTTTTCTTTTGTTGCCCAGAGCCGTGGCTCGATACCGGATCCCATAGGCGGTATATTTTGGTTTGGAGTGGATGACACCTACAGCACGGTATATGCACCTATGTACTGCGGCATTACCAAAGTTCCCGAATCCTATGCCGTTGGCCTTGGAGATATGGTGACATTTAACGAAAATGCTGGTTTCTGGGTCTTTAACCAGGTTTCAAATTTCGCTTATACGCGCTACAGTGACATTATACCAGAGATCCGGACACTTCAGAAAGAACTTGAAACAAAATACATACAACAGGACGTTCCCGAAATTGATAAAAAAGCTGCTGAACTTTATAAAATTTCGCCTCAAAAAGCCACTGAACTTGTGACCCAATATTCCGTCAAGACAGGAAATGAACTCGTTGCCCGCTGGAAACAGTTTTATGGATATCTTTTCACAAAATACATGGACGGGAACGTTAAAACCAAAGGAAAAACAAAAGAATCTTCTGTGGTAGACCATCCAAGGTACAGCGACGAATGGTACCGGATGATCATCAAGGAAACAGGCGACAGATACCGTAATTTAACTCCAAGCGAAAAATAAAATATTTTTTCTGAAACGAGGCTTTCTCAAATATAGCCTTTGCTGAAAATCATCATTACCCCATCCCTGAAGGGTGTGCTGATTTTCAGCGACTTCCACCCTTTAGGGAAGGGGTAAGAAGGCGGTGAAAATCATTAAAAGTGTATTTTGAGACAGCCTCTAATAAAACATTTCAAATGCCCCTGCTCGACCTGCAACATCTGAGTGTTGATTTTAAAGGCGAAAACAGTATTGTCCATGCCGTAAAAAACGTATCTTTTTCCCTTGAAAAAGGAAAAACCATTGGAATTGTCGGAGAATCCGGGTCCGGAAAATCGGTAACATCGCTGGCTTTGATGGGATTGCTCCCGCAAGGCATAGCAACAATAACTTCGGGAAAGGCCATGTTCGCTGATAAAGATGGAACCACTACAGATATTCTTTCGCAAAATGAAAAAAACCGGAGAAAATTCAGGGGCGCCGAATTGGCAATGATTTTTCAGGAGCCGATGACATCGCTGAACCCCGTTTATAAATGCGGAAGACAGGTTGCAGAAACAATACAACTACATCAGAAAGTCAATAAAAAAGAGGCGAAGAAAATAACCCTGGAATGGTTCAAAGAGGTGATGCTTCCTGATCCGGAAAAAGTCTACAAATCCTATCCGCACGAACTTTCGGGCGGGCAGCGGCAACGGGTGATGATCGCGATAGCCATGAGCTGCCAGCCATCGCTGCTGATCGCCGACGAGCCAACGACAGCCCTGGATGTGACGGTACAGAAAAACATTATTGAGCTGATGAAGCACCTGCAACAGAAATACGGGATGAGTATTATTTTTATTTCGCACGACCTTGGTGTTATTGCAGAAATTGCAGATTATGTGCTGGTGATGTTTAAAGGCGAAGTGGTGGAACAGGGAGTTGTCAGCCATATTTTTAAAAACGCACAACACCCTTATACCAGGGGTTTACTTGCTTGCAGGCCAAAACTGGATGTGCGTTATAAACAGTTGCCAACCGTTGATAAATTCATCGCAAACGATCTTGACGGCATTTTTAACGAGATAAGTCCCGAAGAACGCCGGCAATCACTGGATGCTATTTATGAAAACGAACCTATGCTCGATGCCGGCCACATCAAAACATATTTTACGCTGAAACGGGGTTTGTTCCGATCATCCTCAAAGTTCAAAGCGGTTGACGATGTGAGCTTCCGGGTTTTTCCCGGCGAAACCCTCGGCATTGTGGGTGAATCCGGCTGTGGCAAGACCACCCTGGGACGAACAATATTAAGGCTGATAGAACCCACAAGCGGAAAAATTGTTTTTTTCGGAAACGACATAACGTCCTATTCCAAAAACAAGCTGAGAAAGATCCGCAAAGATTTTCAGATCATTTTTCAGGATCCCTACTCATCGCTCAACCCACGTTTAACAGTCGGCAATGCAATTACCGAAGGCATGCGTATTCACCGCCTGGGCGCCAACTCCATTGAAAGAAAAAACATTGCCCTCGGATTATTAAATAAAGTTAACCTCAACGAAAATATTTTCGACCGCTATCCGCACGAACTCTCGGGCGGACAGCGCCAACGTATATGTATAGCCCGTGCGCTTGCCCTCCGGCCAAAGTTCATTATCTGCGACGAGTCGGTTTCCGCACTGGATGTATCCGTACAGGCCCAGGTTCTCAACCTGCTTAACCAGCTAAAAAAAGAATACCATTTTTCTTTGATCTTTATTTCGCACGACCTGTCGGTGGTAAAATACATGTCGGACCGCATGATGGTGATGAAAAACGGCAAGGTCATTGAATACGGCCTGGCGGATGATATCTATAAAGATCCGAAAACTGCGTACACCAGAAATCTGATAGCGGCTATTCCTAAAGGGTTATAACAATGTCGGGGTGACAGGCTACGGAAAAACCCTGCACGCAGTCACCCTGACACTTTCCTGCAAAAATCATCAGGGTTTTAGTCCAATGATTTTCCAAAAAATACTTTTTCAATGATTTCAGGAAAATACCGGTATTCCAGCGTATGCACTTTTTGTGCTATGGTTTCGGGGGTATCGTCTTTAGTAAGCGGACATCGTGCCTGAAATATGATCGCACCTTCATCATATTTTTCGTTGACATAATGAATAGAAATACCGGTTTCGGTGTCGCCGGATTTATGAACGGCTTCGTGAACAATACCGCCATACATCCCTTTCCCCCCATATTTCGGCAATAATGCAGGATGAATATTTATGATTTTCCCGGGATAAGCCTGAATGATTTTTTGAGGGATCATCAGCAGAAAGCCCGCCAGTACAATAAAATCTGTGTAGTATTCTTTCAATTTATCAAGAACAATAGTTGTTTCTTTCAGCTCTCCGGAAGTAAAAACAAAACTTGGAATACCATGATTTTTTGCCCGTTCGATAACAAAAGCATTTTTGTTATTGGTCAGGATTAATGCAACTTCAACACTGTTTTTTGCCGAAAAATAGTTGATGATATTTTCTGCATTGCTGCCGTTGCCCGAAGCGAATATTGCTATTCTTTTCATTTTATACTCAGATTAATTTCACTCGCTGCAATTGCAGCAAATATCTATGTTTTTGCGTTCTGAAAAAACTTTTTTTCTAAAATTGTTGTAAACATCATTGTTCCATATTTCCGACAAGTTTTGCTGATTAATATTTCCCATCATGCAGGAAGCGTTCTTATCGAAACAACATGGTATCACATTTCCGTCCCAGGTTACCACGCAGGAACTCCACATGCGAAAACAGCGGTTGAGCAGTTTGTTCTTTGCTTTTACAGAGCCATCATCAGAAAAAGTGTAGCGGGAGTTTATATCAGGCACCCATTCGCCGGCCTTGTCATAATTCAATAACTGAAATGATTTTATTGACACTTTGTCCGCGCCAAGTTTTTTCCCCAGATCTTTTATGTCTTTTTGCTGATGCTGATTTTTGCGTGTCAGCACAAATTGAATTTCAAGAAACGGAATTTTTGATTTCATTTTTTTTCTTAGTTCCACAAGCGTTCTGACGCCATTTACCACCGTATCAAAGTCACCACCCTTTCTGTATTTACTATAGGTTTCCGCGTCGGTTCCGTCAAGGGAAATTATCAGCCTGTCCAGCCCGCTATGGATCAATTTTTCCGCAATCGTTTCATCAATGAAATGCCCGTTGGTAGAAACGGACACATAGAATCCTGATTGCTTTGCATACGTAATAAAATCAAGCAGGCCGAAATTCAAAAAAGGTTCTCCCTGAAAATACAGATTCAGATAAAAGGCGTATTCTGCCGACTGAGAAATAATTTTTTCAAAGGTTTCTTTTGTTAAATTTCCTTTCGGCCGCGTAAATCCGGGCTTCGTGGTAAAACATTCCGGGCATCTGAGGTTACATAAAGTCGTGGGCTCAACAGATATAAAAGCAGGTTTTCCCTTATGCGCAGGCTTTCCCGACATACTTGAAAATAAATATGAACTTTTCAATTTGAAATAATTCAGCATTTTTTTTCTGCTTATCAGCATGAATAAGCGGAAAAAATCGTATACCTCTGCTTTGAACACCGTCAGATATTTTTGGTCAAACGTTTAATGACCGGATATTGTATCAGAAATTCTTTTGCCACAATACGGATTACTGTATAGGTGGGAATCGCCAGCACCATTCCAAGAACTCCGGCTGTGCTGCCGGCAATAAGAATTACGAGAAATATTTCAAGCGGGTGTGCTTTCACCACATTTGCATAAATCGTGGGTTGGAATATAAATGAATCAAGGGCATTTATAGCAACGAGTGAGCAACTGACCTGAAGAAAGACCGTAAACAAGTCAAAATTTCCGCCGGCTTCAATGATTCCGGTAGAGGCAAATACCATAGCAAGTACCCACCCAATGATCGGGCCGACATAAGGCACCACATTCATCATTCCCGCGAAAACGCCTATCATTAAAGCATTTTTAAACCCGAATATGCTCATACAAATCGTAATGAGCGTCATTACAATCAACAGGTCGAGACTTAATCCTAAAAAGTATTTTGATAGCAGCCTGATTATTTTCAGGTAAATATGCTTTATCTCTGATTGTAACCGCACAGGTGTTAATAGCATGATGGTCTTTATCAGCATTCTATCCTGTTTCAGGAAGAAGAAAGTAATAAAACCTATAGCAAATACAGCAACTATAAAACGGCTGGCAACCCCGAATAATGTTCCCGCCAGGTCTTCAGCATTGGTGAGGCTTATAAACGACATTATTTTGTCAGATACTATTGCATTAAAACTATCTTCAGGTTGAATTATCTGATTGTTTCTCAGAAAATTCTCGAGCCATGCAATTGGCCCTTGTAACCCGGTCAGCAAAACATCAGGGTCAATGGATGAAAGTGTGGTAATCTGTGATACCAGCATGGGAACAACCAAAGCAAAAAAACCAAATATCAAGGCATAAATAACAATAAGGGTTGTGATTGCGCTCAACGTATGCGGAAATTTTCTTTTCCCGATACGGATACGGTCGAGCAACTGCACCAGAGGAGCTCCCATAACAGAAAGCACGGCAGCCACAAGAATATAAACGACAATATTTGAATAGTACCATACCAGAAAACCCACGATGATCACGCCAAGGGTTATCAGCAGCCATTTATTACGTTTTAGCATTTTAGATAGCTTTGGTCAAAATTAATGAAAAAGAGAATAACCCGTCATTAAATTGCACTTAAAATTTCTTCTTTCAGGTTTTCCAAATCCTGTGGCACACAAATCCCCGCATAATCAACCGCATGTTTTAGTGCCTCATCCAGCCTGAATTTGTCTTGTTCAGCAGCGTAAAATATTTTTTTTTGCGACAAATACCGGGCAAGATATTCCTGTTCGGTTTGTCCGGGAGTTGGTACCAGTATTGCCTTTCTGCCTGTGGTTGCCAAATCCATTATGGTGGAATATCCCGAGCGTGCGATTACATAATCTGAACACATAAAATATTTTTGGATCTCAGACGGAGGCAGATAATTAAAAATTGTAATATGTTCTTCTGTTGTTTTAATGACACTTGCCGATGGCACACCCAAAATGATCACTGCTTTTTTGCCCGACTGCTTCAGTTGTTTTAAAAGTAAGTTTTGAAAAAGTGTCCGCTGTGGTTCAGGGCCGGAGACAACGGCACAAATTTCAAAATTAATCTGAGAGGATGATTTTTCCCCGCAAAAATCAGAAAGCAAGCCAATAAACCGGGTATTTTCAGGCACAGGATATTTCCCCGAAAGGTCGCCCGAAAGCTTAAAATCACCGGGCAGGTCAGGAATCCAACAAACATCGTATTTCATAATGAAATACCTGTGGATCTTTATTAATAAATGTTCAAGCCCCGCATTCTCTTTCGGGCTTTTAATAAATAGCTGATGAGTAATATAGATCGAACGGGTTTTCCTATTCCAGAGGCCCATCCTGTTATCTGAAATGACTGTATCTATATTGTATTGCCTGATTATTGATTTCAGTTTATTATGTTCTGATAAAATTCTGAATAAAATTTTCGGGATCTGAAAAATTATCTTTCGTACAAGATTTTTCCCTTTAGAATACCTGATATGATAGTCATCAAACTTAATGAATTCATTTTCAGGAAAAACACTCTTCAGCAGTGCTGTTACATCATCACCGGCAGCAATGACCATATGATGCCCGGCCTGATTTAAAATTTTTATTATCGGAATGCAACGGCTGGCATGCCCAAGCCCCCAGTTGAGCGGACAGATCAGAATATTCTTTTTCCCGGACAATTGATCAAAAAGTCAGACTGTATTGTATTGCAATATTTCTTGGTGCTTCCATAAAACCGGGGCGTGTCATATATTCCTTATTAAATAAATTATTGACATAAATCCCTACCCTTTGTGTTTCAGTAATATCGAATAATCCACGAAGATTCACCACAGTATAACCTTTGTTATGTTTATCCCTGTATTCTTTCAGTCCCGGGAGCAAATCCGAGGAGGAGACCCCTGGAATCAATTCACCTTCAAATGCTTTATCAATATTTATCATATTGCTGTTATATATCATGCCGATTCCCAATGTAAAAATCTGAAATGTAATATCAAAGTCGACCTTTACCGAATGCAGGAATCTGTATTTTAATATTTTCATGCTGTTACCGGTTGTATCTGCGGCATCATAATCCAAATTGATCGGGTAGGTATAAGTATATCCTGCCAATATCGTAGCCGGAAAACCAAACAGTGTCCCCTGCCCGGTAAATGTGGCATCGATCCCGCTGATACGTGCATGTCCGACATTTAATGATTTAAAACCGATATCATCAAGTGTAGGATACAGCGCTGTATCCGGTTTGTAAACTCCAAAAGTAAACTCCATCATATTTTTATATTCGGTCCAGAAACCCGCAAGATCAAGGTATCCGTTCCATTTCCCGATTTTTACGCCCTGTTTGATTCCTATTTCTGCAGCCCAGCCGGTTTCGGGTTTTAACTGTTTGTTAGGAAAAAGATTCAGACCGCCAATGTTTGTTTTGATAAACTTTTCTGCAACTGACGGAAAACGGTATCCCTGGCCAAATGAAGCCCGGATAAACGTATATTTGGCTGCCTGGTAGTTAACTCCTGCACGAAAAACAGGTGTTATCGGCATTGAATGATCCTTTCCTTTTATTTTAAAAGAAAATGTTGACTCAGAAATGGCTGTATCAATCCTGTAATACTCTCCGCGAAGGCCTAAGGATATCGATAATTTCTTCCAGAATTTCGCATCGTACTGAGTATAAATGGAAATATTCACCCCATCATGTTCTCCGAAAAGTTCTGCCTGACTGTTAGAATAACTTCCCGAAATTCCGGCAGTGAGGTTGTGTATTCCCTTAAAATTATGTTGATATTGATAATCACCATAATAAATATCTGAAATATTATTTTTATCAGGTTCGTTTGGAAACAGATTAGATGTACGGAACCATCTTAATTTCAGTGTATATTTGCTTCCTCTTTTGTTAAAGTATAAAAAATAAGGATCTACATTGGCACGGAAGCCCTTGTTATGGGTTATCGCATCGGTTCGCTGCATATAGGCGGCAGAATCAGCATTTCCCCACAGGAAAAAATTGGATGTGGCCGCATACATCGCATTTAGATTAAGACCAAAAGACAGTCCTTCAATTTTCTTTACACGGTAACGCATATTCACATTAGCGCGGCCGCGGCTTTCTCCGTTAGGATAACGGAATCCCTGGTCTTCAAAAAAGTTACCGCCCACGCCCAGATCAAATTGTCCGAATTTATGAAGGTGTGAAAAAGTAACACCTCCAAATCCGGGGTTTTTCATGCCGAAAAGTGACAGCGGGTTAATAATCTTTGCCATCAGGGTATTGGTATAATCAGGAGTATATTCATCCCACCAGATTAATTCTTTGCGTTTGGGATTCAGGTAAACACCCTCGTTAATGGTGATTTTGGTCTGAGGTTTATCTTTAGGAAAAGCCGTGCGCAGATTGATAACCCCGTTGAGTGCAGAAGAGCCAAACAATGCTGATGATGCGCCTTTTATTACCTCCACCTGGGCAGTGTTTTCAATAGGCATATAGTTCCATTTGGCATCGCCGGCATCAGGAGAAAGCAGTGGCATATCGTCCATCATCACCATGACACGGCTTCCGGCGCCGTAGCTATACCCGCTTCCGGCACGGATACTGGGTTGTCCGTCAAAAACATCAACGCCGGGTATTTTATTTATTACTTCACTAAGATTATTGGTATTTTGTTTCTCTATCCTGTCAGGTTTTAACACGGCCATCGAAATAGTTACATCTGATAATTTTTGTTCAAACTTACCGGCACTCACCACAATACCTTCAATAATCATAGATTCTTCGTACATCTGGATGTCTTCTATTTTTGTCTGGCCCGGTTTCAGATCATAAGTATTCACAATGGTAGTGAACCCGATATATTTATAGGTGATGGTTACTTTGCCGGGGTCAACCTTCAAAGAATAACGGCCATCAATATCTGAAACGACGCCTGTGGTTTGATTCAGAATAACGTTCACTCCGGGTATGGTTTCTTTCGACTTTCCGTTAAAGATCGTTCCCTTAATGGTGGCCTGCTGGGCAAAAGAACTGATGAAGCATACTAAACTGACAAATAAAAAAAGTAATATTTTTTTCATAAAAAAGCTTTTCGTTGACTACGTTTTTTAGCGCTGCAAAATTACAAAATAATTCATACAATTATCCCAACACAACATCCTGTTAATCAAAATATTGGCATCCGGCTTAAAAAATGCCGTTTTCAAAACGCTTCTATACATGCTGTTTATCTAAGGATTTGTGCTGTTTGATTAAAAAAAAACAATAATTACTGATTAATATTTTTTTTGTTAAAAAATCTTAATAAGACGGTCAAATCACTTAAAATGAATGATTAAACAAATAATAAAAACGATGAATAAAAAACCGGCTCATTAAAATTTCAAAAAGTACTGAACCGCAACATTAATTGGTGCTTCAATAAAGCCGGGACGGGTCATGTATTCAGAATTCAGAATATTATTAACAAACAATCCGATCCGGTGATTTTTATTAATATCAAAAAGCATTCTCAGATCAAGCACGTGATAACCTTTATCATGTTCTTTTCTGTATGCTTTAAGACCCGGTAACAGGTTCGATGATGAAACCCCCGGGATCAGTTCTCCTTCAAAGGCTTTATCAATATTAATCACACGGCTGTTATAAATATAAGACAGGCCAATGGTAAAAAAATAGAATTGTACCTCAAAATCGCTTTTTACAGCATGATAATAGCGGTATTTCAGCACTTTAACACTATTGGTATCTGCAGGGTCGTAATCAAGATTTACCGGATCTGTATATATGTAACTCAAGCCCAGTGTCGACGGAAAGCCAAAGATCATTCCCTTTGCTGTTATGGAGGCATCAACACCGGCAATCCTGGCATGTCCTACATTTAAGGATTTTAAGCCCACATCATTCAATGTCGGATACAGTGCGGTATCCGGTTTATAAATACCGAAGGTAAACTCCATCATATTTTTATATTGTGTCCAAAAACCGGCCACATCAACAAAACCCAACCACGAGCCAACCCTGAAACCTTGTTTTAATCCTATTTCAGCACTCCATCCTGATTCTGCTTCCAACTTCGGGTTGGGGAAAATATTAAGGCCACCGATGGATGTTTTGATATATTTCTCGGCAATTGATGGAAAGCGGTACCCCTGGCCATACGATGCCCTGAGAAAAGTATATTCGCCCAATTCAACATTTACCCCGGCTCTTAAAACCGGTTCTATGGGTATTATTATGGTGTCTTTTTTTGATCTGATAGAGAAAGAAGATTCCGTTTCATCCTTATCAATGCGGGAATATTCCCCTCTTAACCCAAGTGAAAAAGACACCCTTTTCCAGACTTTTGCATCAAATTGTATGTAAATCGCAGCATTTGTGCCATGATGGTCGGTCTGATACAGTAAGGCGGTTGATCTGCTGTAACTGCCCATTAAACCCGCTGTCAGGTTGTATTTATCCTGGAATTTATGCTGGTACTGATAATCTGCATATATAATATCAGAATCATTATTCATGGAGCTGTCAGCCGAATTATGATTGGTTTGTCTGTAATACCTCGTTTTAAGAGTGTACTTACTGCCGCGTTTATTAAAGTACAAAAAATAAGGATCTACATTAACACGGTAACCAGTAATGGGAACAGCCGGATTGTTCTGACGGTAAATCCCCGAATCAGAATCCCTCCATAAAAAGAAATTATGCTTGTCCTGATACATATAATTAGCATTCAATCCCACCGAAAGCCCTTCGATTTTTTTTGCCCTGTACCTGAAGTTAATGTTGGCTCTTCCTCTTGCTTCACCTTCATCCTGGCGGAAACTCTGAAATTCGAAAATATTGCCACCTACGACAAGATCAAATTGTCCTATTTGCCGGGAATGTGAAAAACTCACACCGCCAAATCCCGGGTTCTTGACCCCAAACAGTGAAAGCGGGTTAATTATTTTACCCATGACCGTGTTTGCATAGATATAATCATCATCATACCACCAGGCCGCTTGTCTTCTTTTCGGATTCAGGTAAATCCCGGTATTTACAGATATTTTAGTTTCAGGTTTTGCTTTCGGATAGGCTGTTCTGAGGTTTATCACGCCATTTAATGCCGAGGAGCCAAAAAGTGCCGACGATGCACCTTTGATAACCTCCACCTGCGACAGGTTTTCAATTGGTAAATAGTTCCATTTGGAATCCCCACCATCCGGCGAAAGCATCGGGAGGTCGTCTACAAGCACCATTACCCGGCTCCCCGCCCCGTAGCTGTAACCGCTGCCTCCGCGGATACTGGGCTGATTGTCATTAATGTCCACACCCGAAATTTTATTCAGAGAAGCAGTTATATTATTTGTATTTCGGTTTTCGATCTGGCTGGGCTTTATCACATCCATTGACATGGTAACATCAGAAATTTTTTGCTCGAATTTACCGGCGCTTACCACGACACCCTCAATAGCAGTAGACTTCTCAAACATTTCAATATCGAAAACCTTTGTTTCGCCGGGTTTTATTTCTAATAATTTAGTGGTATTGCCATATCCAAGCAATTTAAAAACCAGCCTTACCGCTTTTCCACTATGAACTTTGACCGTAAAAGAACCATCAAGCTCCGAGGTTACGCCTGTTTTTTCGCTGGTGAGCACACTGACACCCGGGATGGTTTCTTTTGTAGTGCCATTATATATTACTCCTTTTACGGTAGCATCCTGAGAAAAAACTGAACCGGCTGAAATAAACAGAGAAATTAAAGTGAGAAAAAAATATCTTCTTTTCATATAAAAATTTTTAAGCTCATTTTTTAGCGCTACAAATTTATGTATTATTTACTACAATAACCCTGTTCTTGTAACCCGGCAATTAAATAACTGATTTTCTAATGATTAAAAAATAATTCTTATTTGTTTTTCAAATCATTTTTTATAAAAAAATGCTGATTTCAAATATTTTGTTAGTTTTATGCTCTTTTTTCCTTAATAAAACATAATGCTTTTATCATGATGTTATTTCAGATCGCTGTTACATTGATACCCGGAATTGGCGACATTACTGGTAAAAAACTGATTGCATACTGCGGAGGGGTGGAGGCGGTTTTTGAAGAAAAAAAACAACATTTGATGAAGATCCCCGGAATACGGGAAATTCTTGCCAACTCTATAATTAACGGACGTAATGACGCGCTGAAAAGGGCAGAAAAAGAAATCAGGTTTATTGAAAAATATAAGATCGGCTGTTTCTTCTTTACTGAAGACTCCTATCCTCACCGGCTGAAAAATTGCATCGATTCTCCGATGATGCTTTACTTTAAAGGGAATGCAGAATTAAACAAATCAAAAATAGTAAGCATCATCGGTACCCGCAGCGCCACTGATTACGGGAAGGAATGCTGCAAAAACATTGTGGAAGGGCTGGCTGATAGTGACGTGCTTATTGTCAGCGGCCTGGCTCATGGAATTGATTCTTATGCACACAAAGAAGCGCTGAAAAACAACCTGGAAACAGTAGGTGTCTTAGCCCACGGGCTTGACAGGATATATCCGGCGGTTAACAGGACTATTGCACAGAAAATGCTGGAAAAAGGAGGGCTTATCACAGACTACATTAGTGAAACTAATCCCGACAGGGAAAATTTCCCTAAAAGGAACAGGATCATTGCCGGCCTTTCCGATGCCACCATAGTCGTTGAAGCGGCCAGGAAAGGAGGGGCGTTGATCACCGCAGATATTGCCAATTCATACAACCGTGATGTTTTTGCCGTGCCCGGAAAAATTTCAGATACGTATTCCGAGGGATGTAACCATTTTATAAAAACCAACAAAGCCGCTCTTATCCAGTCGGCCGCGGATATAAAATACATCATGGGCTGGGATACAAAAAAACATAAAAGCCCGGTTGTGCAAAGAAAACTATTCGTGAATCTCAGCCCCGACGAAGACGCCATCGTAAAACTCCTTGAAAAGAACATTCAACTGAGTGTTGATGCTATTTGCATGGAGCTTCAGACGACTACCAGCCTGGTGGCTGCCGCCCTGCTGAATTTAGAATTTGAAGGTATCGTAAAGATTCTTCCGGGAAAAATGTATAGCCTGCTCTAATTAGAGTCTGTCTTTAAACTCAGATTGTTAATAAATACAAGGGTTTGACG
>DAOQAF010000080.1:0-17304 GCA_035353775.1 Bacteroidales bacterium
GTAAAGATCATGGCAAACAATAAAATGGGATCGGAAAAAATATACCCGAAAAAGCGTATGACTTTAAGTTTAAACAACAGATATAGGGTCATGATCAATAATATAAAATTTTCTAATCCGGAAATAAGCATGACCGGGTTTCGTGCTTCCCATAAAAAAGGCCTGTACATTCCTGCCATAATTGCCGCTGGTGCAATTTTCAACATTCCTGCAGTGGTTCCGTCGATAGTTCCGATATTGTAAGAATTTTCTCCGTATTGCTCGGAACGCGTAAGGTCCTGCTGTATGGTTTGAGCCTTTTTAATTGACTGATCAACATTGCCGTAGGTCCCCATAGAACTCGACAAAGAGGACATAACAACCATGGTAATGCCAAAGCCCAGAACAATCATTACAGGCATGGCCATGGTAGCGACAACTTTATTCTTAATGTTCTTTATCTTTCTAAACAAAGCCCATACAACGATACCGGGAAATAAGGCAACAAAAATATAAGGCTTGATCGAAATAATAATATAAATATTTAAAAGGGCAAAGATTATATTGATCGGGATCTTTTGCTTTTTGAAAAAGATCATAAAAATATTGTAAACCAGCCATCCTGATGCCGCAAATGTATAAGTGTCCTTCATCACTCCCGACCCCCAGAAAAGCAATGAGGGGAAAAAGAGTACTGCTATTGCTATTTGTTTTTTGAGATGCGCATAATAGTTGGTAAAAAAAAGATACAATTTCCAGACACCAAAATATGAAAATGTCGCCACCAATATGGTGGTAGGCATATACGACCCCATCCCCAACATGCAGAATAAGCTTGATATTGAAATAACAAACCTTGTTTCAGCACCCCGCCACATATGATAGGCAGGAAAACCCATATCAGCATCAAAGAAACTATAAGATTTTTCCCAGTCAACCTGATTAAAAAAAATCGCCCAATACTCCGATGAGTCTTTATAAAAAAGCTTAGCCATCGACATGCAGGCTGAAATATAATCACAGGTATCGCCCCAGCCATAGTATTCCGTGAAAATCAACAAAAAGATCAAAGCAGAAAATAATTTTGCGGCTAAGCCGGAAAAATAATACTTGTAAGCGGGATTGTCTTCAATTTTTTTCTTCTGGTGCAAAGAGCCGGCGACCAGAATAATAATAATTAACATTGGCGTATAGAAATAGTCGGCCATGTCGAAGGTTACCCAGTCAATTCCGTCTATTAGCTTTAAAATAACCATTATACTTTAGCTCAACTATTTGTTTGCGTAACAAAATTAGGCATTTTCTGCTTAATTATCTTTATTTTAAACACATCGGAAAGTTTTTATTAATTGCAACAACTGCAAGGATGCCATTACTTTTTATATCTCTTTAAGAGGTTTCTGTCTGAAAAAATCAATATGACTGACTGTGTATCACCAGTCCCGAAACCGGAAACTTTTTAGGCTGCAGCCAACTCATCAGCAAAAATCAAAATCCTTATAAACAGCGAGGAAGGCATCCTAATAAGGTCTAAGTACGAGACATCACGGCCTGTTCCAGCCTATTCATCGGACGATAAATTGAAATTGGTAATTTCTTTTTCTGAGGTGCTGGTAAAAAAATGATAACTCAAATTTGTCTGAGAATCTCATGTTTTTTTCAAACATTATATTAGAAAAAAGGCTTTATCAGGGGCAGAGCCCCGAAATATTTGTTAGAAATGGTACCCCCAAAAAAGTAAGGTGCAGAGCACCGTAACATACCATCGGCTACACACTCACAAATGCAGACTTTCGGTTGTGGGAAGCATGTTAAAGATTTTTGTCAGCAATGTGTTTGGTAACAATGCAATTTTTTTCGATTGTAAATAGAATCTGAGCGGAAACCCAGTGTCTGAATCGAAAAGTTCAGTTTCGAGGCTTGCGAAGCGACAAAAAGCGGAGTCCGCCAGCTGGCGGATGAGCATTTTTGGAGCAAGCGTAACGAAGAAAATGGAGTTTTCGTTCAGGCACTAAATACAAGATTTACCCATCATTGCAAATAGGTCTGGCCATTATCAGGAGCCACATATTCCGGTACGCCGTACCTTAATTTTCAAACGTTAATAATTACTATAGATATTACGGTGCTCTGCACCTGTTATTACTCAGACAGGGATATTCCGGTAGAATAATGTCAGCGAGAATGACAATAAAAACAAGTGAAATGATCGCCGGCACTTTCCAGTAAAATTATTTTTAAAATTAATATAATAATTATTTGCAACCATTGATTAGTTTCAGCGCCTCAAATTATGATTTTGCCGATAAATTAAAAATCAAGACTTTTAAATTTTTTTATTTACTTTTACATGGTTAAATTCAGGTTATTAACCTGAATTTTTGAGAGATTAAAATTGTTGTTGCCATCGTGATAATTTTATTGTAAAAAGTTTTGAAAGATTTTTGGCTCCATTGTTATGTATTGCCTGGTGGCATTTTTATACATCAGGTATTTGTTATAACGATCCGGAAAAAATTTCTTTGTTTTTAAATTACTGCTATGCAAAAAGAAAACGTAAAAAAAGATTTGACCATTGTGATCCCGGCATATAATGAAGAAAAGGCGCTTGCTTTATTTTTGCCTGAACTTACCGCTTTTGCTAAAAAGAATGAGTATAAAATAATTATTATCAATGATGGCTCAAAGGACGGGACACTTCAGGTTCTGAAGCAGTATGAAAGCGACCTGACCATCGTTTCTCACAAAGTAAACAAGGGTTACGGCGCCGCAATAAAATCAGGAATAAGCATTGCCGACACAAGATATGTCATTACCATTGATGCCGATGGGCAGCATTTTTTGGAGGATGTGGGAACGCTGCACAAGGTTATTATAGAGAAAGATGCGGACATGGTGGTAGGAAGCAGGGCAAAACTCAAATCGGAAAGTTTTTACAGGAGACTTGGGAAATCAATCATCCGATCCATTGCAAAAATGCTGGTGCCCATACATATTCATGATATTAATTCCGGAATGAAAATTTATGATACGGAGCTGGCAAAAAAATATGTAAAGCTTTGTCCTGACGGAATGCCTTACAGCGATGTTATCGCCATTGTTTTCACCAATTTCAGGCACCGGGTGCTCGAGCACGATATAAGGATTATCGGCAGGATAGCCGGAAAAAGCACCATAGGGACAAAGACAGCAATAGAAACGATAAGGCAAATATTTAATATCGCACTAATGTTTAATCCTTTAAAAATATTTCTGCCGATATCCTTTGTCCTGCTGTTATTTTCTTTGATCTGGGGATTGCCTATAATAGTACAGGGCGGGGGTGTAAGCGGAGGAACTGCGCTTCTTTTCATCACATCTGTATTATTTTTCCTGATGGGTATCATTGCCGAACAGTTGTCGTTGATCAGAAAAAGTTCGGTACATGATGAATAGACATGCCACTTTAGTGATCATCACAACAATCCTCAAAAATTCACATCGCTTTTGCTGTTCGACTTCAGACTTATACTGAAGAAAAAATGATTGATAAGTCAGCGTTTGCGTCTCATGCTCAATAAAAAAAAACAAAACTTTTTTTAATAATAGTTACTTTTACCCCGTCAATCTTGTACTTTTGAATTAATGCTATTTAGGAATTATAAAAAAAGAGCATAAATGTCGCACAGATTTTCTGTTTCAGCCTGGTTAAAAAACTTATCTCCTGCCGGTAAAGTTGTATTTTTCGTTATAAAATTACTGGCCATATATCTTACATGGTACTATGTTGACGAATACATGCGGGCATCAGACGGCGAGCCGCTTATTGTCAGAATATGGTGGTTTGGCTATCATATTTTACTAAAAAGCACTATGTTTTTAAGCCTTCATTTATCGTCTCTTTTTACTGATACCAATATAACAACGACTTACAGATATTTCCTGATTGAGAACCACGGGTATCTGTATGTCGGCAATCCCTGCCTCTGCGCCGATGTCATGTGTCTGTTTGCCGCTTTTATCATCGCCTATCCCGGCAGGTGGAAAACAAAATTGTGGTTCATCCCCTTAGGTTTATTGGCTATACACTTGATAAATGTTTTAAGGATTGCGGCCTTATGCCTTACAAAAATCTACCGTCCGGAATGGATGGACATCAACCATAAATTCATTTTCAATATCATCGTTTTTACCTTTGTTTTTATTTTATGGATGATATGGGTAAAGCGCTTTTCGGGTGCTGACCTTTTAAAGAAAAACGCAACAAAACAAGGGGATTAAAACCGATTTAATAAAATATCCGCCGCGACGGATATTTTACATCGGCATTACCCTGTCAGACTGTCGCAGACAGGGCAGGCAATTAAGAAATATCAATACGACCCATAAGTTCCACAAAAAAATAGTTACTCAATCCAACTTAGTGTCCGCTGAGGCGGACTTAGAGCCTTAGTGATTTTGTGCAAAAATATTTTTAACCTTTGATTCGTATTATTAATAATTATTACGGCCATTTTTAAACGAAAATCTCGAATGAGCCAGATAACTGCTCAACACAACAATGACATTCAGAATTATGGAAGAGACGATCGGGTTTATCTTTAGAATTTCAACAAAAAAAGGCATTAGTATAAGCCCAAGCAAAAAGACAGTGATATAAGTTGATGAAAACCTCAGAAACTCCATGATCATTTTTTTACCCCGCGCTTTGGATTGAAAAGTAATGTATTTGTGGCAAACATACGCATTAATAATGGCTAAAATATTGGAAAGAACCTGCGCTGTGGTATATGCAAAATAATCCACTTTAAATATATTCACAAATACTTTATATAACGCTATAAAGACAACGAAGCCAAAAATGGTATTCCATGCACCAACCAATAAAAATTTTATTTTTGTTTTATGCCTGGTGTAAAAGGGTAATAAATTAAACCGGTTCAGGCAATCAGTAAAAAGCTTTTGCAATTTATTTTTCATCAAAATTTATTCTTTCTTTTTCGATTACCAGAGGCCTTTTTCTAACCTGAGTATGTATTGCACCAATATATTCGCCAATAATACCGATAAAAAAAAGCTGCACCGAGGAAAAGAAAAACAGGCCGATCACCAGCGGAGCCGTCCCGAGCTTAAATTCATTCCAGTAAATAAGTTTGTAGATCAAATAACCGATGGCGATCAACAGACTGAAGATGGCAACGGTAAAACCGATGAAACTGGCCAGCCGCAGCGGCAGCTTTGAATGATTTACAAAGCCGAGCATCCCGATATCATAAAGCGTGTAGAAATTATTTTTAGTTTTTCCATGCAGACGTTTCGGCTGGACATATTCTACCGAAGAGATCTGAAATCCAACTTCGGAGATCAGTCCCCGGAAATAAGGATAAGGATCATCAATCCGGCGTATCACTTCGATAAATGAGCGGTCGTAAAGCCCGAAACCCGTAAAATTCTTTATCTGTTCGCCTTCGGAAAATTTCTCAAGCATATTATAATACACTTTCCGCAAAAGGAACATGACCGGGTTTTCCCTGGACTTTTTCTTCACAGCTGTGACAATTTTATACCCCTGCTCCCATTTTTCCACTAAGGCAGGGATAACCTCCGGAGGGTCCTGCATGTCGGCCGCCATAACGATAACACAGTCGCCGGTTACCTGGAGCAAACCATAGTATGGCGAACGGATATGCCCGAAATTACGGACATTGACAATGATCCGTACATGTTTGTCCTGTGCAGCAATCTCTTTAAGTATCTCAACGGTTTTATCCTGGGAGTTGTTGTCAATGAAAACATGCTCGTATTCGTATCCGGGTAAGCCGTCGAAAACCTTTTTTACCTCGTTGCACAGTATCTCAACATTTTCTTCTTCGTTGAAACAGGGCGTCAGTACAGAAATCTTTTTGTTCATATGGCAATCACTTGTTTTTCTTGAGTTTGATATTTTTATCAATCAGGTCTTCTTCCGTAAATACCTCATAACAGGGAACAGGCAGTTTCTTTCCGTAAATTTTTTTGACCACATACTTGTCGATAAAATGCCTGTCCTCGGCAATAACACAGGTATCTGAATAGTTGCCGAAATATTTGATGTTCATTCCCCTTTGAATAATATCCTTTAGCGGTTCCTCAAACAAATTCCCGATGGAGGTATGAATATACGGGCATGGCAGCACATCGCCGTATTGGGTGATGGAGATCATTCTTTTTACCGCAATACATCCTAAATTCAATCCATAGGACGGGGTAAGGTGTGTAAAAACGTTATATTTTTTTTCAAGTTCCCTCATATAATCCATATCATCCCGTGTGACCAGCGAATCAAAATTGCCTTCCCATGCGCCCACGGGCTTGGCATAGGTGACAAATACCCCAACATTTTTGTCGTTCAAAAACTCCAAAAACTCAATAAACTCCTGCGATCTGACTCTTTGTTTGGTAACAACGGTCTGAACGATCAGGTTCAACCCGGCTTTATAGGATGCGTCAATGGCTTTCAACGCCCGGCTGTGCGAACCCCTGGCATTCCTGAAATCATCATGCTCTCCGGCTGATAAGCTATCCAGACTGAGCTGTATTTTGTCAACCCAGATCTTTTTTAAATGCAAGGCTTTTTTTTCGTCGAGAAACCATCCGTTGGTATCTGAAGTAATATAAAACTTCTGGGGGTCAATAGCCGCGACCAGTTCGTCAAAATCTTTAAATACCAAGGGCTCCCCTCCGGTGATCACCAGGTGTGCCAGGCCCAGTTCATCGGCCTGCCGCGACAATTCTTTCACATCGTCTATGGTGAACTTCCTGCCGCCTTTTTTCCCCTGAAAACCTTTGATGGAACAATGCTGACATACAAAATTACATGTATAATTATACTGAAACTGAAGTATGGCAATGCTTTCGCCTCTTTTCACCGTGTCGTCGTACTTCATAATTTTTTCATAGACGTAAGGCTTATCAAGTTTTAGCTGATTTCTTTTTTCTTTTTCGCCGGCTTTCAGCGGATCATTTGTTTGGGGCATATATGTATGTTTAGTTTATTTTTTCCAAGCCATAATCCCTCAGAATGGCGATGGCTATTTGTTTGCTGTAATTGTTCATCAAAAAACCCGCAATTTCATCCGAATAGGCAGCAGCCATTATAATTACGGCATCCACCTTGTTTGTGCGAAGCATCTCCGGTGCGACTATGGGGATATGCGAAGCGGGTGTATATTTGTTTTGTTTAAAAGACGCCGAATCCACCACATATTTGATTTTCCCTGATAATCCGGCCAGGGATAGAACGGTAAGCGCCTGGTGCCCGGCCCCCCAGATAGCCACCTCCTTATAGCGGCCGATAAATTCATGCAGTTCGTCCTTAAGTTTTGATTGAAATCCGGAAAAATCCGATATATCAACGGGACATCGTTTTCTGACCACGGCAGAGAGGAGGTAATCATGCCATACAGCCTTACATTCCAGGACATGAAACCCATTAACGGCCAAAACTGAAGACAGTGTTTCTTCTGTAAAATAAAACAGGTGGTCGCTGATGAATTCAGAGAACAGGTTTTTCCTGAGTATCATGTCGAAATTGGGCACCTCTATCAGCCCGACCGCATCATCAGTCAGATTATGAGCAATGCCCCTCAGCACCGTATTAATATCGGGCAGATGCTCAAGAAAATTCAATATAAAAAAAGCATTAAAGGGTGCGTCATGTATAAGAAACTTCTCAGCATCAATATAGCCCTGCTGAACCTTCAACCCTGAGTCCTTACAGATATTTACAGAAACCGTTGAATACTCAAGCCCGTAAGCCTGTGGAACAAAATTTTTCATCAGGGACAAGTACTCCCCGCACCCGCAACCGATTTCGATAATTTTCTTATTTTCAAGAGAGTACCGGTGGGCAAACTGCTCAAACTGTTGTAATCGGAATTGTTTCATTTCCTCTGAAAATGCGGCAGCTCGTATCACCTCCCGGTAATAAGGTACCGGATCGTTGCTGAGCTGGACAATGCCGCAGCCCGGGCACTGGCAGACTTCCAGATCTATTCCTTTGTCGTTGCCCAACGAATCAGCATCAGGAAAATTCTGAGCTGACCCGGGCATATTCTCCATCCGGATCAAGGGCGCCTTAAAAAAAGCGCTTCCGCATATCCTGCATTTATTCTGCGACATATAAATTTTCAGTCAAAGTTATTAAATCTCCTGTTTAAAATAAGGTTTATATATATGATGCACCGTGATCATGTTTTCGGGGAATACATCATGCCATTTGAGATAACCGGGGGCATCTTCTTTTAATCCTGCATTCTGCGGTATAAAATTTTCCGGCACGGTGCAGCGATATAACAAAGAAATATAATGTCCCCTTGTATTTCTTTCTTTTATAAATATCTGATTTATAGCCATGGGGGTTGCGTCAAATTTCACTGCCGTCCCTATTTCTGTTTCGGCCACTTTCAGTATCCTGTGCTCCAGGGTTTCCCTAAACCGGATAATTCCGCCGGGGACATGCCAGCCGGTGCCGCAGTACTCATCATCACGCCACGACAGGAGTATTCTGTTGCTGTCATCTATTATAAGCAGGTCAACATTGATCAGCGGAGTATAACGGCTGATAAACAAAAAAATATCTTCCGGCAAACCTTCACTGGGGTTGGAAATGCTGGCATCTATTAATTCTAAAGCATCGTTGATTTTCATAGTTTTAAAAAGGCTGTTCAATAAAACCTGTATCTTTATCATAAATGTGTTTGTTCGACACATACCATTCGTACAACATTTTTAAACCCACATCAATGGGTGTGAATTCAAAACTTTTCAGTTCTTTAAGAAGCAGTGTATTGTCGCCGCTGTATTCTGTTCCAAGTCCTTCTTTCTGAAAATTAATGCTCAATTTTTTTCCGGATAGCTCCACAATTTTTCCGGCAATGGTCTTAAAATCAGCAACATTGCCCGAACAGACGTTATAAACTTTTTGCAACGGGGTATGTTCAATAAACCACTCCACAATTTTTACCAGGTCGCCGGAGAACAAATGATCAACAAATTTATTCTGGCATATACGGACAGGCATGTTCATGACTGCCTGGCAACAGACATTCGGTATCAAACGGGTTTTCCAGTCGTCAAATTTCCCGTATACGCCAAAAAGCCTCAGGTTGTAAATATTGTTGTTCAGCAGGGTGAATTTTGTCATCAGGTATTTCGAAAAGCCATACTGGTCGGAAGGGACAAAAGTATCGAAGTAATTTTCCTTCATCCGGGGGATCCAGTTTTCGCGCCCGAATTCGGCCCCGCTGCCGAAATAGATCATCTTGCCGAAAAAACCGCTGCATCTTGCAACATTAAAAAACATTTTCAGGTTGTTTTCCAGCACCATCAGCGGATCTTTCACAGAATGCCGCGGCGCGGCATCGTAGGTGGCGGTATGTATAACGACATCGAAGCGGTGTTTTTTAATATAATCCTCAACTTTTGATGTGCCCAGCAGATCCAGTTCCTGCCGGGCGGGTGCATGAAACTTGTATTTGTCCTGAAACTCCCCGGCCAGATTTCGGGCAATAAAACCATTTCCACCGGTGATCAACAGTTTCATCATTTGTCTTCCAATGGTTTTATGATCATATTCTGTCTGAATTCGTCCCTGTCGAGAAAAGGCCAAAGGTCTTCCAGCGGCCTCGAGATCATTCTGCCGTCCTCTGTTTTATAGCTCATCATCCGCGGCGCTGTCACCTGGTCGGGGTTGATCAGAAGCTCACACAATACCGGCCCGTTGTACTCCAGTATCTGCCGGATGTTTTCTTTTAATTCGGTGTTATTGGCGATCCGGAATGTTTTGATCCCGTGTGCATCGGCCACCCTGCAGAAATCCGGCAGTGTAAGGCCGCTGCCGGTGCTGCTGCCGACGAATCGTCCTTCGAAGTAGGCTTTTTGTGTAATGCGTATTGAGCCGTATCCTTTATTGTCCAAAACAAATATTTTGACCGGAAGTTCAAGCCGTTTCAGGGTTTCCAGCTCCTGAATATTCATCACGAAACCACCGTCGCCGTCAATGCATACCGTGCGTTTTTTTCCGCTTGCCAGGCAGCCGCCGATAGCAGCCGGCAAGCCAAATCCCATAGGCCCCAGCCCTTCGCTGTTGAACAGGCGCATCCCTTTTTTGACCCTGAACGCCTGCATAGTCCTTTCGCTGCATGCGCCCGAACTGCCCGGAATAATAACATCATCAGCGGTCAGTTCATCCGACAGCAGATCAATGAGGTAATAATCATTTACAAAATCCTTTTGTTCTTTATATTCAGGCAATACCACGGGATACCGGGCTTTCCATTCCTTACACCTGCCGATCCAGTAGTTCCTGTCCTTATTTTCGACCAGTGTGATTTTCTTTTGAAGTTCTTCGATAAATAATCCGGCATCTGCACAAACGGGCACATCAATAGGGGTCATCATTTTATTGATTTCGTGTATATCGGCATCGACCATTATTTTTCGGGCTTCGCGGGCAAAATTCTTATGATTGTAACCTGTCTGGCCAAAATCAAGCCGCGCCCCGATGATCATAATGAAGTCAGCGTTTTGTTGTACGAAGTTGGCGCCTCGTTGTCCGACACTGCCCGGGCGGCCAAAATACCACTCATCATTTTCATCAAAAAAATCTATCGTTTTCCAGGTGGTAAGCACGGGTACCTGAAGTTTTTTTACGAGATCGAGAAATATAGACTCTGCTTTTGCCAGCCTTATCCCGTTGCCCGCCAAAATCACCGGCCGTTCAGAATTATTAAGCTTTTCAATGGTTCCGGCCACTTGTTCTTTCAGAAATGCGGCATCCGCTTTTTCCATCTGCTCCTCTTCAGAAAAACATTTTAATTTTGTTTCATCGATACGTGCATCCTGCACATCCAAGGGGACATCAAGCCATACCGGACCCGGCCTGCCGGATTTTGCCAGGTAAAGCGCCTTTTGCAGGTGATATTTTACAGACTCCGGATCTGTGATGGTAACGGCATATTTTGTCACGGGCTTCACCATGTCAACAATGTTGATCTCCTGGAAACCCATCTGCCGCACCTTTCTGTTGCCTATCAGGTCATCCCTCTTCACCTGTCCCGAAAGGACGAGAACCGGTATCGAATCGAGCCATGCAGAGGCCACCCCGGTGATGGCATTGGTGGCTCCCGGCCCTGTGGTAACAAGGGCGACACCTATATCGTTGGTATATTGGGCGTATGCTTCAGCGGCGACGGCACAGGCCTGTTCATGCAGGTTTACCGTATATTCAATGGCAGGATGATTGCCCAGCGAGTCCACCAGGTGCATACATCCTCCGCCGGGAAGCATGAATACATGTTTTACTCCCGTATCTGCCAGATAATCAAAAATAAAATCAGATAATTTTTGCATTTTAAACTGTAATTTTTTTGAGAAAATCAACTACGCTTTCCGATGAATTGCTGTTCCACGGCTGAGGAAACAACAATGTCCGTATTCCGTCTTTTTTTGCATCATTGATATGACTCTCATTATCGTCGATGAAAATATCCACATTGCCGAGTGTGCGTAAAAATCCTGCCTTATTAGCATTATAGCATGGAAAATCGTCATCAGCGCGTTTTGACGGAACAAAGTGATAGGTCCTGATCCAGTCACCAAAGTGTTTAAAAACCCATTGTGCTGAACAAGGGGCATAAAAACGCGGTGTGGCCGTTAATACCGCATGACGGAACTGATGGCCATATGCCCTGAACCATTCCAGTACCTCCGTATCCGGCTGCAGCGCCGCCCCGTGCTTTATCCTGAACTCATCAAGCGTTTCTAAATATTTTTCCCGGGATATGTGAAATATCTCATGGGGTGGTATCTGATCAATATTCGCAAACGCCACCTTACAATTGAGGTTGTTCTTCAGCCAGTAACCCTTAAACCATTCGCGGGTCAGGTGGTTCAACACATCATCAACGTCCCAGATTATTGTCTGCATTCCTTCTTATTTGATTGATTTCAGCCACAGGGTGATCTCTGTCTTCCGGTTTTTGTTGCGGGTAATGGTTTCATCGGTATAATACGAATCGTCTTTATAATGCGTTGAAGAAATTTCCTCGATGATGACACCTGCTTGGGTAAACATTTTATGCTTTACTCCCCGCTCAATCACAATGATATCGCCGCTTTTAAACAATCTGGCAACCCCATCAAGCGTCAGTTCAAGGGTTCCGTACATGATGTGGAAAGTTTCTTCTTTTTGCTTATGGTATTGTTCAGGATGGGTCTGCCCTGGCAAAAGGATAATGAGTTTTTTGCAGTATTCACGGTTGATAAAATTAATTATGGTGGTCCCTACCTCATAATACTTATCTATCCCATAATGATGCGAGATTTCGAAATCCACCTTATCGGGAACAGCCATCCTGCTTTCGATGATAAACTTGCTGACATCTCTGGTAATAGCGAGCACTTTTTCTCTAAGCTCCGTTTTTTCGGTATCCGCAAACAGTACCGCTTCATTTTTTCTGATGTCTTTCAGCAGCCGGAATTCGGTATATTTTGAAAAATCATTGGCCGTTATTTGCCCTTCACCCACCGGTATGGCAAAAAACACATCTTCCGTTTCAATTTTTTCTCCCTTTTTCAGGTCGTGGCGTGCAAAAACCCCGCGCCTCAATCCGCGGAGGTCATCCGTTTCTTTTTGCGAAAAGGCATGTCTTTCATCTTGCTCACCGCAATATTCAAAGGCTTCTCCGGCAGCTTTCAGCCATTTGTAAACCTGTTCGGGATTTGCCGAATAGGCATTCAGTTTATATTGCCCTGTTTCAAGGCCGACATGTTTTTCAAATATCCGCGCCCCTTTTGCCACCGCTAACTTAATAGAAGTCAGCTCGTCCGGACTTTCATGCGTAGAATATCCAATAGTATGATCGGGGTATCTTTTTCTGAACAGGTCTATTTGATTCAGGTTGGAATTTTTCGCCGGGGTTGGATATTCTGCTATACAGTGCATCAATGCGAGGCTCTTGTCCCGGTGTTCAAAAAAACTGACCACCCTGTCGATATTGAATAATTCGACTCCCGCCGTGGATGCAATCAACGGCAAACGGGTTTGGGAAATTCTTTCGAGCAAAGGCCAGTCGGTAAATGAGCAGCTTGCTATCTTTAAAAAATCAAAATCATGTTCTTCGACCATATCCACAGAGGCCTCGTCGAAAGGGGTGCATACCGCCAGGAATCCTTTTGCTTTGATGTGGTCTTTGATATTCCTGAAATCGCCGGGGTCAAGGCGGGTTTCCACAAAACGTTTTATGTATTTTATATCCTTCCGTTCATGAAAATCCGGATGTATAAACGTATCCAGCTGCCTGTACTGTAACTTGAATGCAAAATCAAAGCTGAACTCTTTTGTTATCGCCGCAATTTCATCAATAATTTTACATCCATGTCCTGCATCACCCATGTGATTATTTGCAAGTTCAAATACAAACAATGGTTTTTCACCTGGTTTCATGTTCATCAAATTTGTTGTTTCGAAAATTCAATCTGCTGGTTTAGATTTCGATATCTTTTTCAAAATTACACAAAGTATTTCAATAGTTGTCCAATTTACAGTTCTTTGACAAAGTCATCCAGTATGACTTCTGCATAATCAAACATTTCTTTTGTCAATCCGGGGTATGTCCCCAAAAAGAACGTATTGTTCATAATGGTTTCTGTGTTCAGCAGATGGTCGGCAACACGCCATGGTTTATCAGCAAAAGCGGGCTGTTTTATGATGTTCCCTGCAAACAGGTTCCGGGTTTCGATTAATTTTTCATTCAGGAATGTGGTTAAAGTGTCGCGTGTGAAAGGGGATTTATCCTTTACCGTCACAATAAATGCAAACCATGCAGGTTCTGTCCGCTCAGTGGCTTCAGGTAAAATAAAGTAATCAGGATATTTAGCAAAGATACGGGTCCATTCCCTGAAATGCTTTTTACGTTTTTCGCAGAAATCAGGGAGTTTGTCTATTTGTGCGGCTCCTATAGCAGCCTGTATATCGGTCATTTTCATATTATAACCGACCTCCGAATACACGTATTTATGGTCGTATCCTGAAGGCAGTTGTCCGAATTGTCGTGAAAAACGGCTGCCACAGGTGTTGTTACCGCCCCCGGCACAATAGCAATCGCGGCCCCAGTCGCGGAAAGAGCGAATTATCCTTGCCAGTTGCGGGTCGTTGGTGCATACGGCACCCCCTTCGCCGGTAGTGATATGGTGGGCAGGATAAAAAGAAAGGGTTGAGATATGACCGAACGTTCCGGTGAACCCGGATTTGTATTTACTGCCAAAAGCATCGCAGTTGTCTTCAATAACCCATAAATTATGTTTGCGGGAAAATTCCATAACCGCATCGACATTGAACGGATTCCCAAGGGTATGGGCAATGAAAATGCACCGGGTACGTGGAGTGATGGCCCTGCGCATCATGTCAACGTCAATGTTATACCCGGGAATTTCCACATCAACGAATACTGGTACCAACCCATTTTGAAGAATTGGGGTCACCGTTGACGGGAAACCTGCTGCAACTGTTATCACCTCATCACCAGTGTTCAGCTTACGTTCGCCGAGTTTTTCGGACATCAGGGCTGATAATGCCAGCAGGTTGGCTGAAGAACCCGAATTGACGAGTAAGATGTGTTTTACTTTTAAAAACTCCGAAATCTTAGCAGCAAATTGTTCTGAAAAACGGCCTTCGGTGAGCCAGAAATCAAGCGAGGCCTCCACAGCATTGATGAGTTCGCATTCATCAAAAACCCGGCCGGCATAGTTTATCAGGGTTTTTCCCGGGATAAATTCTTTCTGTTCAAAATACGCACGATAATATTCCGCTGTTTTTTCCAGAATTTCTTTCCGTAGTTGTTTATGATCAGACATAACAATATTATTAAGCATGATGGGACAATTTACAACAGATGGTTGTAATATTCCGAAATCTGGGCTTCAGTAACTTTTTGTATGTTTTGACCTGAAAGATAAGCTTTGTTCCAATCGACGATGTTCCGAAGTGCTGTTTCTATATTCCATTGCGGCTGCCATCCCAGTTCGTTTTTTGCCTTGGAACAATCCAGTTTCAGGTATGTGGCCTCATGTGGCCCGGTATTTTTACCCATCCGGAATGAAGCGTCTTTGCCCCAATAGCTGCACAATGCAGTAATGATCCATTCCACACTTCTTGCATCCTTGTCTTCCGGGCCGAAATTCCAGGCTTCCGCATATTTAACGCCATCGGTATATAGTTTTTCAGCCAGTTTCAGGTAGCCCGACAAAGGTTCAAGGACGTGCTGCCAGGGACGTATGGCGCCGGGATTGCGCACCGTAAGTTTTTTTCCCCTGGAAACCGCTTTCACAAAGTCAGGGATCAAGCGGTCCTCAGCCCAGTCGCCGCCGCCGATAACATTACCGGCCCGTGCCGATGCAACGGCCACACCGTGCTTACTGTAATCTTCTGCATTAAAAAAAGAACTCCTGAATGCCGAAGTGACCAGTTCCGAACAGGCTTTGCTGTTGGAATAGGGATCATAGCCCCCCATGGGTTCATATTCCCGGTATCCCCAAAACCATTCACGGTTTTCGTAACATTTATCGGTGGTGACATTGATCACGGCTTTTATACCGGGAACATGCCGCAAGGCTTCCAGCACATTCACCGTCCCCATCACATTAGTGGAATAGGTTTGCACCGGGTCGTGATATGACCTGAGTACCAGCGCCTGGGCAGCCATATGGATGATGATTCCGGGCCTAACTTTTTTGATCGTTGCCAGCACTTTTTCATAATCCCTGATATCACCGATATATGAGGTGATACATTCATGGATCCGGGCATCCGCAAATAAGCTCGGGTTTGTAGGTGGTTCAAGGGCATAACCATACACATCGGCGCCCAGTTTTTTGAGCAGCAGGCAGAGCCATGAACCTTTAAACCCAGTGTGACCGGTAATTAAAACTTTTTTGCCGACCCAGAATTTTTCCGTTTGTATTTTTATTACCATAATTTCCACTCACATTTGTCTGACGACCATATTTTTTCTAAATCTTCTTTATCACGGATGGTATCCATGGGCCTCCAGAAGCCATAATGCTTGTACGCATACAACTGACCCTCCCTGGACAGAGCTTCCAACGGCTCTCGTTCCCAGATCGTGGAATCGCCTCTGATGTAGTGGAAAACTTCGGGCTGAAGAACAAAAAATCCGGCGTTGATCCAGGCATTATCCCCTTTGGGTTTTTCCTGAAACGCAAAGATCTCCACTGAATTTTCACCGTTGAATTGAATGGCTCCAAACCGTCCGGTGGGTTGCGTGACAGTGACTGTGGCCAGTTTTTTTTGGTTATGATGAAAATCAACCAGTTCTTTGATATTAACATTACCAACCCCATCACCGTATGTTAGCATAAAGGTTTCATTGCCGATATACTCCTGCACTCTTTTTATTCTGCCTCCGGTCATGGTATCCAGCCCGGTATCAACCAGAGTGATCTTCCAGGGTTCAGCATTTGACTGGTGAATATCAATTTTGTTTTTTTGCAGGTCAATGGTAACATCGGCCTGATGCAGGAAATAGTTGGCAAAATATTCCTTTATCATGAACCCTTTATAACCACAACAAACGATAAATTCATTGTAGCCATAATGAGAATATATTTTCATGATGTGCCAAAGTATGGGTTTTCCGCCTATTTCGACCATGGGTTTGGGTTTCAGGCCGGTTTCTTCACTTAATCTTGTTCCTAACCCTCCTGCTAATATGACTACTTTCATAAATGTTTTTTACAAATTTAATAACCTTTTGCTTACAAATAACATATTTTTTTATATCACAGGGAGATCATTCCTATTCCTTAATTTTATGCACAACCAGAGTTTGTCCATAATGTCCGACTTCATCCCCGCCTGACTGACGCCAGTCAGGCAGGGTTATTCTTGACCTTCAAACCAGTCATCCGCCAGCTGGCGGACTCCTGTTTTTCAGGTCGTCGAAAGCCTGCCTGGCTGAGCCAGTCAGACAGGCCCGTCTGATCCGCCATTTGGCGGACAGACGGGCAGGCCCGCCTGGCTGACGCAAGTCGGACAGGCCTCGAATTCGAACATGCTGACTCAAACTCTGACTTAATGGACATACATTAACTAAGGGCGGGTAACCGGTGAAACGCTGATTTTAAAATAATCTTCGGGAAAATTCCCTGATACATTATGATATTTGGGTTATATTTCGATATTTTTCGGAAATATTTGTTTACTTTTGCCAAGTCGTTCTTTTTTATTTTTTTTGCCACTTTAGCTCAGTTGGTAGAGCAACGCATTCGTAATGCGTAGGTCGTGGG
>DAOQAF010000081.1:0-17273 GCA_035353775.1 Bacteroidales bacterium
TTGTCCATTTTTCAGCTAAAGGGCCTTCAGGTATTTTGGAATTTAATTTTGTCATAGCCGGGGTGGTTTATTTTGATTTAAATTATAATTTCAATGCTAAGTTTTATTTAAAGAAAAACATGAAATAGATCGGAATTATTGAAAAGCCAACAGTAACGACCAAGGCGTAAATCATACTGACGATTTTTATTGTTTTATTGTATTTACTGTGATTCAGACCGAAAGTCTGGAATCCTGATAATATGGCGTGGTTCAGGTGAAAGCCAAGAAAAATAAAAAAAGCGATATAAATAAAAGAATACGCTTTATTCTGAAAAAGCAAAATCGCCATCAGATAAAAATTGTGGGTATCCACTCCTGCCGGTGGCTGAACCCAACCCATTTTAATAAAAAAGAAATGCATGAAATGCAGGAGCAAAAATATCATAATAATAGCCCCGGTATAAATCATGTATTTTGAGAAAAACTCTGTTTGTGATTTGTTAACCACATGATAACGGACCGGACGTGAAGCCCAGTTTTTGATGGTCAGGATAACTCCGATCAGCATATGTATCAGAATTCCGCCGAACAATACATACTCAAAGATCTTAATCAGTATGTTGGTGGTCATAAAATCGGAGGCTGCCGTAAACATCTTGCCACCATCCCCTGCGATCAGCAACAGGTTAATTGTCAGATGTACCAGTAAAAACAAGGCCAGAAAAAGCCCGAAAGCACCCATGATGATCTTTTTTGTGATTGAAGAATACACTAATAAATTGCTCATAATATTCTATTTTGAAAAAAAAAATAAAAAAACTCCCTGTATTTCTAAAAATTATTTTTCTTTGTATTTTATGGATACAAAGATATAAGTTGAATTCATTTTTCCAAATTAAAAGTTAATTTTTTTAATAAATTATAACCTTTATAAATAATATGCGTTACAAACAAATTGATCCGGATCTGTTTATCCGTAATCGTAAAAAACTTGCAAAAAAGCTGAAACCCAATTCGCTGGCTATTGTTCTTTCCAATGATGAATTCCAAAGAAACGGCGACCAGTTACATCCTTACAGACAAAATTCCGATATGTTATATCTGACCGGGCTGGATCAGGAAAAATGCATACTCTTACTTTGCCCCGACCATCCCAAAGAAGCCATGCGCGAAATTGTTTTTACCGTTCAGACCAGCGAAAAAATGGTTACCTGGTACGGGCATAAATACACGCTTGAACAGGCAAAGCAAGTTTCGGGAGTAAAAAATATCAAATGGCTTGACAATTTTGAAGACACCTTAAAAGAGCTTATTCTGTTTTCAAAAAATCTTTATATCAATCTCTATGAAAACGCACGTTTTTCTACAGACGTTATTTCAAATGAGCTGCGTTTTACCAGGCGTCTGAAAAAGGAATATCCCCTTCATAATTTTGAGCGGCTCAATCCAATTATTACTGAATGCCGTTTATGCAAAGAACCCGAAGAAATTGAAATGATGCAGCACGCCTGCAATATCACTGAAAAAGCCTTCAGAAGGATTCTTGAAAGGATACACCCGGGAATGATGGAATACGAAGTCGAAGCAGAAATTACTCACGAATTTATCCGCAACGGCGCAGACCGGCACTCATTTTTACCTATTGTCGCTTCAGGAATTAACGGATGCGTATTGCACTATATTAAAAATGATGTGAAAATTAAAAATGGCGATCTGGTTTTGATTGATTATGGTGCCGAATACGGAAATTATGCAGCAGATGTAACGCGGACCATTCCTGCAAACGGCAAGTTTACCAAGCGTCAGAAAGAGTGTTACCATGCGGTACTGAACGTACACAAACAGGCAAAACAACTGATCGTTCCAGGCACCACGATTGAAAAAATCAACAAAGCGGTAACCCTGCTTCTGGAAGCCGAAATGATAAAACTGGGGCTTTTCACGGCAAAGGACGTAAAAAACCAGGATCCTGAAAATCCTCTGTACTTTAAATATTACATGCACGGCAATTCGCATTTTATCGGGCTCGACGTACATGATGTAGGGACACGTCAGGATATTCTGAAACCCGGAATGGTGCTAAGCTGTGAACCCGGATTATACATCAAAGAAGAAGAGATCGGCATCCGGATTGAAAATGACATCCTTGTCAGCAATAAAGGGCCAATAGATTTGACAAAAAATATTCCTATAGAAGCTGACGAGATCGAAAAACTAATGAAGAAAAAATAATAAGGAGAAAGGGTTGTCTGGTAATTCTGACTTCTGATCCGCCGCGGCGGACTGACTTCCGACTTCTTACTTCTGGCTTCCGACTTCCGACTTCTGACTTCCAACTCCTAACTCCTGACTCCTAACTCCTGACTCCTAACTCCTAAATCCTAACTCCCAACTCTCAACTCCCAACTCTCAACTCACAACTCTCAACTCACAACTCTCAACTCACAACTAAAACAAATATTAACCATAACCCTAAAAATCAAAACCATGTTTCCAGCAAATGTATATACCGAAAGAAGAAAAAAATTAAGAGACCTCCTCAAAAGCGGCGTGATCATCTTCACCGGCAACACCGAACTTCCGATGAATTATCCTCAGAACATTTATCATTTCAGGCAGGACAGTTCCTTCTTATATTTTTTCGGACTTAACGAACCCGGATTAGGCGCTGTCATTGACATTGACAACAACAAAGAAATTCTTTTTGGCGACGATGTCGATATCGAAGATGTGGTATGGACCGGCCCCCTGCCACTACTTTCAGAAAAAATTAAAAAATTCGGTGTGGCCCATTCTGCGCCATTTTCAGCATATTCATCCTATATTTCTGATGCAAAAAAACAAAATCGTCAAGTCCATTTTTTACCTCCTTATAACCCTAACACAAAGATTTATCTTAGCAATGTGCTTGGCCTGCCGGTTGACAAATTAAAAGAAACCGCTTCGATAGAGCTGATGCTGGCTGTTATAAAGCTACGCTCCGTCAAAAGTGATGAAGAAGTTGCCAACATTGAAAAAGGCATAGAGACAGCCTATGAAATGTTCACTAAGGGGATCAAACTTGTTAAACCCGAAAAATACGAATATGAAGTTGCCGGCCTTATGGAAGGTATCGCCCTGGCAAAAAACGGGACATTGTCGTTTCCCACGATCTTGTCCGTAAGAGGCGAGATCCTTCACGGACATGACCATAGCAACCTTATGAAAGAGGGGGATTTGCTGGTTATTGACGCGGGCTTTGAAACGCCTGAACATTACGCCACGGACCATACGCGTACGGTGCCTGTCGGCGGAAAATTCACACAAAAACAGAAAGAGATATATCAGATCGTGCTGGATGCACAACTTGCAGCTATCGAGGCTATAAAACCAGGTGTAAAATACCAGGAGGTTCATCTGCTCTCATGCAGCGTCATCGCTGAGGGGCTGAAAAAACTCGGCCTGATGAAAGGCGATATTAATGAGGCCGTAAAACAGGGCGCACATGCTTTTTTCCTTCCTCACGGCCTGGGACATATGATGGGCATGGATGTTCACGACATGGAAGATATCGGCCAGATCTATGTAGGTTATGATGACGAGGTCCGTCCGATTGATCAGTTTGGCACCGCTTATCTGCGCATGGGCAGAAGGCTGCAGCCGGGTTTTGTCATTACCGTTGAACCGGGCATCTATTTCATTCCCGAACTTTTCAAATTGTGGAAATCCGAAAACAAATTCACCGAATACATCAATTATGATAAGGTGGAAGAATATCTTGGGTTCGGGGGCATCCGTATCGAAGACGATGTTCTTGTTACCGAAACAGGGAATAGAGTTCTGGGAAAACCCATACCTAAAGAAATTGCTGAAATAGAAGCCCTGATGAAAGAGAACGGGCTTACCTGATTTTTCCAAGTAACAGGTATGTAATAATGTTCTTAATGAATAATGAACAAGGAACCCTGATTTTTGATTTTAGAAGTATCTGATTTTCGATTTTCTATAATCTCTGCTTGCAGCAGGCAGGGTTACTCCCTATTTGATATTCAATTTTTTCCAGGAATTTATTTCATACATATTTCTAACCAAGCATTAGCTTTAAATTATTGAGGTGGATGGTTACGAAAATCTTTTCGATCAGTTCTTGATCAATATTTGCTGCTTTAGCGGTTTTTTTTCTTGAAGTGATGATGTCGTGCCAGCGTTCAGGCTGAAAGTATGGCAAATTATTTTGTTTTTTGTATTTGCCCATTTCGAGGACAATTTGCATCCTTTGATTTAATGTATCTATCAGGATTTTGTCGAGGACGTCAATCTGGCTACGCCATCGATCAAACAACTCTTTGTCTTTTGCATCGCCGGACTTTTCATCAAATTCAGCCAGTGAAAAAAGTTTTTTAGTATCATTAAGATTTTTCAGGCTATATGGAATGATAAAATTTTGGAAACCCAACCGGGCAGCTATTTCAGGAAAATGTTCAAAGCCTCTGATATCATACGGAGTAAATTCCAATGCAGTTTTGATTCTGGGATGTTCAGCCTTAAAAGAAAAATAGCCGCTTAACTGATCCAGCAATTCCGCAGGCTGCAGGCTGCTTTTTTTATTAAAACGCACGTTAACTCTTGCCACATCTGACTTTCCGAATGTTCGTGAGCGGGTCCTGTATGAATAAATTTTTGTTTTAAAACATGCAGGGTAAACGGCCTTAAGATGATTTTCTCCCGAAATATAAACAGCGAGGGGAACATTGCATGAAGATTTTAAAAATTGCAGCAGTCCCGTATCAATTTTATCAATTACCGTATCATAAAAGGCAAAACCACAATTTCCGGACGCATGCATAATTCGCTGCATCAACAGATCGGCTTTGACTGGTTTTTTAATTACAAACCAGATAAATGTTTTTTTTATCATAATTTCTTCAGGTGCTTTGCAGGGAGTTTTATCAAAAGTAAGCTGCATATTGAAAAAAAGACGCCATTAGTACAGGAGATTTTACAGATCGCAGTTCTTCAGTTTCTTTATTGCTTCATCAATATTCTCCGCACCAAAAACAGCATTACCTGCAACAATAATATCTGCTCCGGCACCAAGCACTTGTTTAATATTAGAAATATTAATGCCTCCGTCCACTTCAATCAAAGCACGTGAATTATTTTTTGTGATCAGTTCTTTTGCCTTACTGATCTTTTGAACAGCCTTTGTAATAAACTTTTGCCCGCCGTAACCCGGATTTACGGACATGACAAGCACAAGATCCGCCTCTGTAATGATTTCCTCAAGCAATAAAACCGGCGTATGCGGATTTAATGCTATTCCCGCCTTTACACCTAATGATTTAATAAGGTTAACAGATCTGTTCAGATGCCGGCAACTTTCAAAATGAACGGTAAGATACTCCGGCCTGTAACCCGCAAAACGCTCTATATATTTATCAGGATTAACGATCATCAGGTGGATATCCAAAGGTTTTTTGATATATCGTGCCAATGAGTCGAGGACTGTGAATCCGAATGAGATATTGGGAACAAAAACGCCATCCATCACATCGACATGGATCAGATCTGCATCGCTGGTGTTGATAATTTCTATTTGTTCCTTAAGTAGGCCAAAATCGGCTGATAATATTGAAGGAGAGAGTAAAAAGGCCATTAGCTTTATTTTTTGTTTTCACAAATGTACTAAAAGCTTTTACTACCCGAGATAAGATTTTAAATTTTTACTCCGGGAAGTGATCTTAAGTTTTCGTATTGATTTTTCCCTGATCTGTCTTACACGTTCGGGTGTAAGGTCGAATTTGTTGGATATTTCATCAAGAGTCAGTGGCAGACTCCCTTTTAATCCAAAAGAATATCTTAAAATTTCGGCTTCCCGGAAAGTAAGGGTTGAGAAAGCCCTTTCAATTTCAATCCTCAATGAATCAAGTATCAGTCCGGTATCAGGATCGAAAAGTTCATCCGTCCTGAGTAAGTCGATCATGGTAGTTTCCTCATCATCAACAATAGGTGCATCCATCGAAATATGTTTACCACCGTGTCTGAGCGAGTCTCTGATTTCATTTTCGGAAACATCCAGTATTTCGGCAATTTCATCGGCATTGGGCTCGCGCTGGTTGGCCTGTTCGAAGAGGGTGTAAGCTTTATTGATACGGTTCAATGTTCCGATCTTATTCAGCGGCAAGCGAACGATCCTTGACTGTTCTGCTATTGCCTGCAAAATCGATTGCCGTATCCACCATACGGCATAAGAAATAAATTTAAATCCCTTGGTTTCATCAAAGCGCTTGGCTGCCTTTATCAAGCCGAGATTTCCCTCATTTATCAGATCGGGCAGACTTAACCCCTGATTTTGATACTGCTTGGCTACCGATACCACAAAACGCAGGTTCGCTTTTGTGAGTTTATGTAATGCGGCATGATCGCCCTGTTTTATTCGCTGGGCCAATAACACCTCTTCATCCGCGGTGATCAGTTCTACTTTACTAATTTCCTGAAGGTATTTGTCAAGAGAAGCTGTTTCGCGGTTTGTAACCTGCTTTGCAATCTTTAACTGTCTCATAGAACCTTCCTTTTTATCCTATTAAATTGAGCACATTCAAATATCGATAATCAACGCTGCAAGTATTATACCTGCAAAAATCTCATACCTTTATCTTTAACAAGACAATTATTAATAAAAAAAGGTTGCTTAGAAATACAATTTTTGCAAAAAAATTATTCCTGGGTTGGTTTTGGCAATATAACTTTACGGGACAATTTTAATTTCCCTGTTTTTTTGTCAACCTCAATAAGTTTTACCTGAACTTCATCGCCGATTTTAAATACTTTTTCAACATCGGCGGTTCTTTTCCAGTCTATCTCAGAAATATGGAGCAGGCCGTCTTTTCCGGGAAGTATTTCGATAAAAGCTCCAAAAGGCTGGATATTACGGACTTTCCCGGTATAAATCTCTCCTACTTCGGGTACTGCAACGATCTTCTTTATCCAGTTTATCGCCTTATCGGTAGATTCCTTGTCGTTTGAAACGATATCAACAATACCGAATTCGCCTTCTTCTTCGATAACAATCGTAGCGCCTGTTGAATTTTGAATTTCCTGAATAATTTTTCCGCCCGGTCCTATCACGGCTCCGATGAATTCCTTTGGAATGGTCATCTGAACGATGCGGGGAACATGAGGCTTGTAATCAGCTCTTGGCACGGCAATGGTTTTTTCCAGCTCGTTCATAATGTGCATACGTCCGGCATGCGCCTGAGTCAGGGCTTCCGATAATATTTCGTACGATAGTCCATCGACCTTAATGTCCATTTGACATGCAGTAATTCCATCTCTTGTGCCGGTAACTTTGAAGTCCATATCACCTAAATGGTCTTCATCACCAAGAATATCGGAAAGAATGGCGTATTTGCCGTCGCTCCCGCTAATCAGTCCCATAGCGATACCAGAAACCGGCTTTTTAAGTTTTACGCCGGCATCCATCAAGGCCAGTGTTCCTGCACATACGGTAGCCATAGAAGACGAACCGTTCGATTCGAGAATATCAGAAACGATTCTGATCGTGTAAGGATTTTCTTCACCCCAGGGGATCATATTTTTTAATGCGCGGTGGGCAAGATTTCCATGCCCGATCTCCCTACGGCCTGTTCCACGCATCATTTTTACTTCGCCTGTAGAAAAAGGAGGAAAATTATAATGAAGCATGAATTTGTTCTTACCGTCAAAGATAACGCCGTCAATTATTTGCTCGTCGAGCTTAGTGCCTAATGTAACTGTGGTCAGCGACTGTGTTTCGCCACGCGTGAAAATTGCCGATCCGTGAGCAGCAGGCAAATAATCAACTTCTGACCAGATAGGGCGCACTTCATCAAGTTGACGTCCGTCGAGGCGTTTTCTGTCGTTGAGTATCATGGTACGAACAGCTTCTTTTTCAACCTGAAAATAATACCTGTTGATCATAGGCTCTTTCTCGGCACGTTCTTCTTCGGGGATAGTCAGCAAAAAATCAGCTTTAATTTTTTCTATTGCCTCGGTTCGTTCGTGTTTTGATGAGGCTTTGCTGGCAACATCGTAAATTTTCTGATAAGCATAATTTCTCAGATTTTCCTTTACAGTATCGTCATTTTTTTCGTGACAATATTCCCGTTTAACTTTTGATTTTTCTATCATGGCGGCCAGTTCGAGCTGTGCACGGCATTGGGTACGTATGATTTCGTGAGCAAATTTGAGGGCTTCGAGCAGGTCGTTTTCGGAGACTTCTTTCATTTCGCCTTCCACCATCACGATGTTGTCAATGGAGGCAGCCACCATGATGTCAAAATCGGACAATAAAATGTCGGAAGTGCTGGGATTAACAACAAATTTGCCATTAATTCTTCCCACTCTCACTTCGGAGATAGGTCCGTTGAAAGGGATGTCGGAAATGGTAAGGGCGGTAGAAGCTGCCAGGCAGGCCAGGGCGTCGGGCATACATTCTTTATCGCCGGATATCAGGGTTACCAATACCTGTGTTTCGGCATGATAGTTATCGGGGAACAGGGGACGCAATGCCCTGTCGATAAGGCGCGACACCAGTATTTCATATTCCGAGGGACGGGCTTCGCGTTTAAAAAAACCTCCAGGGAAACGGCCAGTGGCTGCATATTTTTCCTGATAATCCACAGAAAGGGGCATAAAATCAACGTTTTCGCCGGCTTCTTTTTTTGACACCACCGTTGCCAGCAACATGGTGTCGCCCATTTTTACTACTACCGAACCATCGGCCTGTTTAGCAAGCTTGCCGGTTTCCATATTTATCATTCTTCCATCGCCAATATCAAACGATTTGTTTATTCCATTCATAATTATTTGTTTTTTTTATTAATATACCTCTTTAAATTACAATGTGCCTCTTTAAATAAAAAAAGGCAATTTACATTGCCTTTTTCCGGGTAGTGGTTATTTATTTTCTTAACTTGAGTTCCTTGATAATAGCTCTGTAGCGGTTAATATCCTTTTCTTTCAGATAATCAAGCATACATCTTCTTTTTCCAACAAGGCGGACCAAAGACCGGCGGGTAAAGTGGTCTTTATCATTTTCTTTTAAATGATTGGTAAGATGTTGAATCCTGTAGGTAAACAATGCTATCTGTCCTTCAGAGGAACCTGTGTCAAATTCTGATTTACCGTATTGTTTGAAGAGATTTTTCTTAACGTCGCTTGTTAAATACATTTTTTCTTAAATATTAAATTTGGAGTGCAAAAGTACAAATATTATTGTTATGAAAACAAATTTATTGATTTTTTTTTTAAAATTATTGAAAACCAAGCTGCGATGTATGTTCTCCATGTATCAGTTTGTCCTTCGAAAAGGATGTCAGATTATAAGAAAGCTGTTTTGTATACCGTGAGGAAAAAATCCCCAGGCCATTGCCAATATTGGTATATAAAGGTCTTTCCTGTATGATGGAACTTGATGGTTTGTTCAGATCAATATATATACTTAGCTCATCGCCGCCAGCTGAAATAACAAAATCGATCATACCGATCAGGCGAACCACATTATTGTCGACAGGTACTTTTGCCGCCACATTCCTGTAAAAATCTTCAGAATTATACGTTGTTATCAAAGGTTCTCCTCCGGTAAGCTTTTCTGACTTCACAGTAGCCAGGTGCCAGTCTACAAACTTATCGGTGGTATCATGGGTTGTAAGATTAACTTCTTTGTAATGAAAACGGAACCAGGGTTCATAAATGCGTCCGTTTTTCCCGGAGCGCCACTCTGCATCAAGTGTGTTATAGGCCATGGTGGGGCTAACAAAGCCTAATTGAGGGTAGTCGGGGTTATAACTTGGTTTTACGATCACGAAATCGTGTATCAGATTTGTGGCCCCCGTAACAACATTTCCGGTATAAATGTTCTTTATCTTTAATCTGAACGAATCCGCAGGAGCCAGAGGAGTGCCCGGTGTGAATTTATAGACATCCTGTGCCGGGTAATAAAACATTCCCGAATCTTTATCAGAGACCGTTGTTTTTTCCAGCGTAAATAAATTTACTTCGTTACCATTTGATATCTGGGTAATGGTCACTTCCAAATCATTGCCATACGAACTCAAAGCCGGGTCGGCAGCCATTTCTATAGCATTGCCTTCGCCCAGAAAAGCTTTGGTTATTTTAACGTATTGAACAGATTGTGTTTGATCCAACAAACCGTAGACTATTGTAATATCTTTTTTTTCGGCATTAATGTCAAAATCTGTTGAACACGAATAACAAAACCAACATAAAATAAGAAGAAGCAGGAAAATTGCTTTACGCATAAAAATCATGAATTTGTTGCAAAAGTAAAAAATAATCAGATTAAGTTGCCAATATTCAAATAATAATCCATTAAAAAAAATGATAATTGCCCCGAATTATTATCTGAATTGATACCTTTGCATCAATAATTCAGAAATTATGACAACAGAACCAGCAAAAATTGCAAAGATCACCACTCATGTTTTGCGGGAAATGAAATTACGCGGGAAAAAAATTGCCATGCTTACCGCTTATGATTTTTCTTTTGCAAAAATTCTTGACGCTGCGGAAATAGATATAATTCTTGTTGGGGATTCCGCTTCGAATGTCATGGCAGGTCACAGCTCCACACTTCCGATCACTCTCGACCAGATGATCTACCATGCGGCATCGGTGATGCGTGGTGTGACCCGCGCCCTTGTCGTGGTTGACCTGCCTTTCGGAACTTATCAGGGTAACTCTATAAAGGCCTTATCCTCAGCGATCAGGATCATGAAAGAGACAGGAGCTGATGCGGTGAAACTTGAAGGAGGCAGAGAAGTTCTTGAATCTATTGAAAGGATACTCTCTGCCGGGATCCCCGTTATGGGGCATTTAGGGCTCACCCCGCAATCCATACATAAATTCGGCACCTATGTTGTTCGCGCCACCGAAGAAAAGGAGGCCCGGAAACTGATAGAAGACGCCCACCTGCTTGATGAGGCGGGATGTTTCGGTATCGTGCTGGAAAAAATCCCTGCCAAACTTGCCGCACAGGTAACCAAAGAAATAAAAACCCCGATTATCGGTATCGGCGCAGGTGGTGAAGTTGACGGACAAGTGCTGGTACTGCATGATATGCTTGGCCTCAACATGGATTTCTCCCCGCGCTTTTTACGCCGTTACCACAACCTGCATGAAGAAGTCATGGGAGCTGTTGCGGAGTATATAAAAGATGTTAAATCCCGTGATTTCCCGAACGAAAAAGAACAATACTAAACATGTCTTTTGATATTGCTTCGCAAGTACTTTTTGAAGACAATCATCTTATCATTATCAATAAAAGACCTGCACAGCTTGTCCAGCCCGACAATTCGGGTGATGACTCGCTGGAAGAGGAAATAAAATTATTTTTAAAGCAGAAATACAATAAGCCCGGCGAGGCTTTTCTGGGCGTGGCACACCGTCTGGACAGGCCGGTCAGTGGTGCGGTAGTGTTTGCAAAAACAAGCAAGGCGCTGATACGCCTGAATGAAATGCTGAAGAGACATGAATTACAAAAAACCTATTGGGCCGTTGTAAAAACCAAACCACCGCAAGATGAGGGGCTGCTTTCGCAATACATTTTAAGAAACCAGAAGCAAAATAAAAGCCTTGTTTATAATATGCCTGTCAAAGGTTCCCTGTTGGCGGAGCTTAAGTACAGGCTTATTGCGTGCAGCGACCGGTATTATTTACTGGAAATTGACCTCATGACCGGGCGCCACCACCAGATACGCGCACAACTGGCAGCAATGGATTGCCCAATTAAAGGCGATGTTAAATACGGTTTTGCGCGCACCAATCCCGACGGGTCGATATGCCTGCATGCACGTAAAGTAGAATTTGTTCATCCGGTGAGCAAAGAAAAAATGAGCATAGTGGCGCCTTTACCCGACACGGATATCTGGAAGATTTTCAGAGCAGTTTAAAATGGTTTTAATTTTGTTTTTGAATCACTGTTGTCCGGATAAAATAAACAGAAAACGTGTAATGCTTAATATATCTCGTCCCTACGGAACTTGTTGTCTCGGGAGTTCCTTTTTTGTTCTACCAATATTCAGTTCCTCCGGAACTGTCCAGTTAGGAACAAAATATTGGTTAAGAGAACAATAAAAGTGAGTAAAAGTCCCCTGCTGGCGGCAGGCAAGTGTCAGGGACGATATGTTTATTTCATCGAACAATAATGTCTTTGAATAAATCCTTAAAGTTTTTTTCGTTATCTGAATTTGGTATTATTTTTTTTCTGTGATCAAGGTTATTGTTTTTTCTTCCTCAATGATTTCTTTTACCTTAAAACCTGTTAATTTCAGAAAAAGCAGGATCTCGTCTTTGGTAAAAGCCCTTAACGTGGTCAGATCGTTATATTCTGAAACTTTTCCATTCTCTTCAATAAGATACTTTGCATACCAATCATAAGTCCATCCTGTTTCAAGGTTCTTTTTTAATTTGCTTATTCTCCGGATATGTTTATCATTGTGATCAATAATTTGCTCGAAGTCTGAGAAGTTATCAAAGATACCGTTGGCTTCAAAAACACCGAAAACAAACAAGCCCTTATCTTTCAGCGACCGGTGAACGCCTGTGAATGTATCAATAATTCCTTTATTGTCGGTAACGTAAGCTAAAGAACGGCCTGTTATTAAAACCGAATCAAATTCCCGGTCAAATGGCAGCTTGCGCATATCACACTGAATAAATGCTTCGGATTTTACTTCCGCCCTGGCTATATCCAGCATTTCGCTGAATAAATCCAGCCCCAGATAGTCGTAACCGTTTTTCATAAACCGTTTGGCAAGCATGCCGGAGCCGCAACCGACCTCTAAGATCTTTTTGCAACCGTTACTTTTTAAAATGGCATCATAAAAGCTATATTCTTTGTCATAGTCAAAGACATGCTGATACATCTCATGATAAACACGGGCTAATGTTGAATATAACTGCGTCATTTTATGACTTTTTACCACACCGGAAAAAATCCAGCAAACTCAATCCCCTAATACAAAGGAATTCATTTGCATTGCCTCCAGATCAAATATTTCTTTCAAATATTCTAACTCCCGGGATTCTTCAAAATTGATCCGGTGATCAAGATAATAAAGGTGATACTGAATGGCAAGGATACGTTGAACATCAGAAAATTTCTTATTGTAAAAATGGCCTTTTTCGATAGAAAAAGCATTTTTAATATCCCGGATGAACAGAAACTCATCATTGCTGATCAGATTATCGGTCAGGGTATGATCAATGTACAATAAAATTATATGCATCCGTTTTTCATAGTCATACTTTTCGGATATTTCTTTAGCCTTATTGTAAAAATCAGTCTTATCATCATAAATTCCGGCTAATTCCAATAAAAATTCTGTTGTATCCTCTGAAAGAATATATCCGCTGTCGGTCATTTCAGAAAAAGGGTTTTTATTTTCCATGGTCATGGGTATGTTAATTGTGGAAGCTTTTATAAACTGATTTTGTTCGGTCTGAATTGTTTCTACAAATATAAAATTTTTTCTGTTGATTAATTCAATATTAATCCCAAATTATGCATTAAAAATTCCTATTGCGTAGCGTTAATAAATCTATGTAATTGACCGATGTTATACAATATAAGGATTCTTTTTTAATGTTCGACTCCTATGGAGTCGGTTTTGTTTTCCCGAATTATTTTCTACCAATATTTCACTCCTCCGGAGTGAACCAGTATGATATCCTATTTTATTTCTTTGAAATATTGGAATTGGGAATAATTCGGGTATTAGCATTGACCAGTCCGCCAGAGTCATACTGAAAGTCGCATCTAACTGGTCATTCAGGCAGGCCTCCATCCAGTCTGATGTTCTGCAGTTCTGGCGGGCACTGCAATATTATGAAATTGTTCAAAGGATAATTTCATAATAAGCATTGGTATTATATACTGAAAAGAGATGACACCCAGTACACCCAAACAGAGCTTGTAAAATATCACACCATGTCAGAGCAAAGTTCTAAAATAGCCTCCTGAAATGAGGTTTAGATCAACTGTTTGTTTTTCTATTTTTTCTCTTCAGCCATTTTTGTTGAAGTTGAACCCTGTGATTTTGGCTGCTTCTTTAAACGTTCCTGTTCTTCCAGATATTTTTTATACTTAGCGTCTGATTCCGCATTCAGCTTTTTGGAGACATCTTCAATATTTTGTTGTTTTTGTTTTTCGAAAGCCTCTTTTTCGCCGGCTGACATTTTTGAAAAATCAGGTTGCACCTGAACATCCTTATTATCCGGTATCTGGTTATTGCCGGTATTCCTCAAGTTGGGTTCAATCACTTTAGCGTCTTTCTGTGTCGAGGAATACTTTATTGAATTTTGCTTATTTGCCCTTTCTTTTTCCTCCAGATATTTTTTGTAATTAGCTTCCGATTCAGCATTCATCTTTTTACTGTCATCCTCGATATTTTGTTGTTTTTGTTTCTCGAAAGCCTGTTTTTCGCCGGCTGACATTTTTGAAAAATCAGGCTGCACCTGAACATCCTTATTATCCGGTATCTGGTTATTGCCGGTATTCCCCGGGTTGGGCGCAATTGGTTTAGCGTCCTTCTGTGTCGAGGAATACTTTACTGTATTTTGGTTTTTTGCTCTTTCATTTTCCTCCAGATATTTTTTGTAATTAGCTTCCGATGCTGCATTCATCTTTTTGCTGTTATCTTCAATATTTTGTTGTTTTTGTTTTTCAATCTGTTCTTTGTTAATTTTCTCAGATTCACTGGTCTGTGAAAAAGAAATTTTAAAACAAAATATCAGGATAATAATCAATATTGCTTTCATGGCTTTTAAAATTACTGTTTTCAAAAACAATTCATCAGTTTTCATTTAATAATTTAAATTTAACAACCTGCTTTTCACGGCACCATCCTAATTTTTTATTTCTTCTTTCTTATCCGTTTTTATCACCGGAATTTTGTCAAACCTGATTTTTGAGCCATCCCACCATATTGGTTTAGCAGAATTATCCGTATTGTTTTCATTGAACATCACAGCTTTCATATTGGCATCAAAGTTTTTATCACTGAGGCTGGCAGGAAGTTGTGCATCATCAGCATCAATCCTTTTGCCGATAGCTATCCAGGTAAATTCGACATCTGAAGTCCCGCCTTTATTTTCGGCCACCACAAACCCTTTTTCATCCATCGAAACTATATGTATGCCGTTACAGTCACCAATAGGTGTAATAGTAACATTAGGCGTTTCTCCCTGTGCAAGCATCTGTACAAAAGTCTCATCAAATGTTATTGATGCATTGCCGTTTGCTAATTTCCCTTTCCCGGATTTGTAAATATTCACTTCGGTGGAAGTCATTGCATAAGCGGCAACTTTTTTATCATTTACGGCAACAATTTCAGCCTGGTGGCCGGATGTATACACATTTCCGATATTATAAGAAGCATATAATTCTCCGCAGGAGGTTGAACCAAGAACCTCTCCTCTGGACCAGCTTCCCATAATTCCGCCATAAGAACCGCTACCAATTCCAATCGTATTACTATTAGGCATGAATCCTGTTCCATCAGTGTGTGATGTAAAATATCCGCCATAGGTATTATTGCTACTACTGTAATAGCCAAGTGCCCCCCAGTAACTTGCACTGTATTGTGCGCCTATAACTCCTGCAGTTCGTTCATAATCATTATAATTATACCCAGCTATACCAAATTCGTAATTTGAGCCATCCCAATCATGTGCCTCAATACATGCACGGGAAGACCCTGTTCCATAACCTGAGCCTGCCGTATATGTTCCCTCATAAACTGAAAGACCGTACCGGTCAGTTGAGCCATGGTTAATATACATTTGATAGCTCGAATTGGTTGAAGGCCAGAATTGTATATTGGTATTTGCACTTGGCGTATTCGGATAAATGTATGAGCCTGAATTTGTCCAATAATTTGTACCACCACCCGAAGGTGTTGCCCAATATGCGGCCCCGGTGCCGTTGGAAGTGAGAATCTGCCCGGCGGTTCCGAAACTGCCGTTGGCTTGCAATGCGCCTGTGAGTGCCACATTTCCGCTAAAATAGCCGGCCCAGTTTGTTCCACCACCTGCATAACCATATACGCCATAATTAGTTCCAGAACCATATGCATATCCATAAAGCCCATAGTTATAGCCGCTGCCACCCGATACAAGTCCCCGGGTTCCATAATAAAAATTGCTGCCAGTAGGATAAACCACGCCATTAACACCATAATATCCGCCTTCGAATTGCCCGCCAATGCCCCAATAATCTTGCGGGCGGCTATATCCATAAACGCCATAGGCATCAGAGGTACTCGTATAGTTATTTGTGAATTTACCAATAGCCTGGGGACTTGCCACCGAACCGGAAACGTTCAAAGTATTTCTGCTGCTTGCATTGGAGGTAATATCCACTTCGCCATCGAACCATCCGGCATACCATTGAGCATTTTTATACATTGAAAGAGCGCCAAAATAAGTCTGGTCTTCATTACTTCCGACAACACCGGCAGTATTTTCATTTCCAGTTGTATAGATTAAGCCCAAAAGGCCAGCTTTATAAGAACCTGCCGTTTCAAGTATTCCCATAATACCACCACCACCGGCTGTTGCAAATTGCCAACCTGTTCCACTTGTGGTGCTGCCATAAAGGGAAGATCCATCAATAGCCCATTTTGTATTTGTATTTACAGGATAAATAGATATGGCACAAGCTTGCCATGAATTAACGCCACTTAAACAAATTGAGTTGGCATCAATCTGATTGAACCTTGAATTACCAAGAGTGGTTCCATTTGGTGTCCAGAGGGGAATATAATTTGTTGTTCCGCTACCTGTAATACCGCCGCCGGAGGGCGTGCTCCAATAAGCATAAGTTCCATCTGAAGTGAGTACCTGGCCTGCGCTTCCATAATTGCCACCAGGAGCAATTCTCATACCTCCTGCACCATACAGTGTCAAGGCGTCATCAGCATATGTTTCACCAACATAAGCAAATGAACCATCACCAAAATACAGAACATTATCATGTCCGCTACTCCAAATGTTATTTCCTCCGATTTTTACTTGAGTATTGCCATTAGCAAAGTTGTCAATTTGGAGTTTATATGCCGGAGCAGTTGTGCCGATACCAACATAACCTGCGTCTGTAAAAGTCATTGTACCTTCAGCCTGTGTTGCATTCCAGCCCAATTGTAATGTGTTATCTATAGAGTTGATCACACCATTTCCGATGGCAATAGCATCCCAGCCTGAAACTTGATTCCACAGACCAAAAGCATGACCGCCAGAACCTGATGTTACAG
>DAOQAF010000082.1:0-16272 GCA_035353775.1 Bacteroidales bacterium
ACTGCTGGTTTTGCAGCGCTTGCTTCTGTTTTTTATGTCGGGGCGCGTGTCGAAAAAAACAATACTCCCAACAGTATTCCTTTAGTTGCTATCGGAAGTGGCCTGTTGTGGTTTGGATGGTATGGATTCAACGCCGGCAGTGAGGTGGCTGTTGATTTTATTACTTCATTGGCGTTTTTAAATACTGATATTGCGGCATCGTTTGCGACAGTCACTTGGGTGATCATTGAGTGGATACAAATGAAAAAGCCCAAATTCATTGGTATGTTAACGGGTTCTATCGCGGGCCTGGCAACCATTACTCCCTGTGCCGGATTTGTTCCTTTATGGGCTTCTCCGATTATCGGAATTGTTGCCGGCGGGGTTTGCTATCTTGCTGTTCAGTTTAAAAATAAAAGAAAATGGGATGATGCGCTTGACGTATGGGGCGTGCATGGTGTCGGCGGTTTTTTAGGATGCGTGTTGCTGGCAGTTTTTGCTTCTAAAGCGGTAAACGGCGCGGGCGCCGATGGATTATTTTTCGGTAATGCTGCTTTTTTCGGTAAAGAAATCCTCGCAGTAGTGATTGCCTCTGCTTATGCATTTATTTTTACCTATATCATGTTAATATTAATTAATCTGGTAACTCCGGTAAGAGTTTCTGAAACGGCTGAGAAGCAGGGCCTGGATGTTTCTCTTCATGGAGAGCATGCCTACGATGAAGGCGCATTGTGATTGTGATGAAAAATGATGCTGTCTCAAAAGTCCTTTGTGCGCCTTTGTATTGACCTTTGCGCGCCTTTGTGGTAAAAAAAACTTAACCACGAAGTCCGCCGCGGCGGATACAAAGGTTAAATACTCCTAAATTTTGACTTTTGAGACAGTCTCATTTTATATTTCGATTTAACCGGGAAAAAAAAACGAAAAAGGAGGATGCCCGAAAACCACTTTTTAATGATTTCCATAGCTACTTTTTCCCTCCCCCAAAGGCTGTATTTGTTACAGCCTTTTTTTATTTCACTGTTACACAGAGTCCGCCAAGGCGGACATAGAGATAACACAGAGAACCACAGAGAAAAATATCAATGAAAATAGGCTTTTGAGACAGCCTCATGATATAGCAAAGCATACACATTTGAAAAGTATTTTTGCCGATCAGTATGAAAAAAAATAAAGAATTCATTTATCGCTTCAGATGATATTGAGTGCGGGATTGGTTTTAAAATACCGCTCTGGCTGTTTGGTTTTGTTTATTAAAAACGTTAACTATAGATAACAAAATATGAAAAAAACGTTAACTAAAGATGACAATAAATTACAAAATTGCTGACATAAGTTGTCAGATAAACGCTCTTGTGTTTTGTCTCTGAATTGTTGGGAGATATATAAAATCAGAAGGAATTAATTGAAATAGGTCTATAAATTTACTTCCAGCGTTTTTTCTATAAGAAATTGTTTTTATGCCCCTGACGGGGCAATCTCTTTGGGATTGAATACTAGCAAGCAAATAGTGATACAAAGGTTCTTAAGTTCTTTTGAAACGTAATATTTTCCAGATAACAATTTTTTATTTCGTCTTATCCGGGAAATCCGGTATAGGCGGCAGTTTAGTGTCCACTTTTTTCAGTTCTTCCAGTATCAGCTCTATGGCTTTGTTCAGTTGCTCGTCTTCACCGGCATATTCCTTAGCCGGATCATTGATGATAACCACATCCGGATCTACGCCGTGGCCTTCGATGATCCATTTTTTCCCTTCGGCGTCGTAATGTGCAAATTCAGGTTTGTTCAGAAAGCCACCGTCGATCAGTGGGAGTGAGCCCCTGATGCCGACCACGCCTCCCCAGGTGCGCTGTCCCACAAGTTTTCCGATTTTTAATTCCTTGAACTGATAGGGGAACAGGTCGCCGTCCGAAGCTGAATATTGGTCGATCAGGCAGATTTTAGGGCCGTATTGCTGCCCGATACCCGCTGTGGTCTGGCTGGTATTGCGGGCCATTTTCATGTAAACCAGCTCGCGGTTCAGCCGTTCGATGATCATAGGAGAGACGTTGCCGCCGCCGTTGCCGCGGTCGTCGATGATCAGTGCGCTTTTGCTGAGCTGCGGATAAAAATGTTTTACAAACTCGTTCAGCCCACCAACACCCATATCGGGTATGTGAATATAGCCCACTTTGCCGTTGGTGGCCTCGTTCACCTTTTTAATGTTGTTTTGTACCCAGTTATAATAATACAATCCTGATTCATCCTCGGCGGGAATTACAATGACCTTATGTGTTCCCTGATCGGTAGCCGAGCTGTTGATGGTGAGTTCAACCTGTTCGCCAGCCGTATTGACCAGCAATTCATTAATATTTTTTTTGTTGACTACCGACTTCCCGTTTACCGCGATGATGTAGTCGCCTTCCTTTACATCCACGCCGACTTCGGTGAGCGGTGAGCGCGTGTTGTTGGTCCAGTTTTCTCCGCGGAGGATCTTTTCTATTTTATAAAAACCTGATTTGTCTTTGTTGATCGTTGCCCCCAACAGCCCCATTTTAATTTTAGCAGCTTCCGGTTTGTCGCCCCCGCCGGTGTATGCATGGCCCACGCTTAATTCTCCGATCATCTCCCCGATGAGGTAGGTCAGGTCGGCACGATGGTTTACATAAGCGGTGAGCGGCTCGTATTTTTTATAGATCGCCTTCCAGTTGACGCCGTGCATGCCGGGATCATAAAAGAAATCGCGCATCTGACGCCACGATTCGGTGAATATCTGTTTCCATTCTTCTTTCAGGTTGACCCAAACCTTCATATTAGAAAGGTCTGTATAATCTTTTAATTCTATTTTAGATTTGGGAAGGTCCGTTACGGCATATTTGCCTCCGTCGTTGATGACCATTTTCTTTTTGTCGAATGAAATGATGTAACTGCTGTATGCGCCAAGGTTGGTTTCTTTCTTTTCTTTCAGGTCATAAACCATCAGTGATGCCTTGGTTTCGGAAGCCGTTGTTCGGCAATAATATACAGAATTGCCGGCGCTGTTAATATTCCAGTAACGACCGGCGCCAACAGGCAGTGCAATGATGCGGTCAACGATGCCGTCAAGGTCAACGCTGACTTCCACCGTTTTGGTTTCCGCATCTTTTGTTTCTGCCGGAGCATTCACTTCGTCGTCCACAGGCTTGAAAGGCGACTGTGTTGCTTTGGCGAGTGTCAGCATGTAAACTTTGGTCATGTTGGTATAAGCGTGATTCCATTCCGTCCAGCTATAGGTGGGGTTATAGTCGCGGCTTGATGTGAAGAAAAGATATTTTCCGTCGGCGCTGAAAGTCGGTTCTCCGCAGTCGTACCAGCCATCGGTGATTGGGTATGATTTTGAAGCGGCGAGGTCGTATAGGTAAATTTTTGTTTCGGCGGATTTATCCGGCTTGGCGTATGCCAGCCATTTGCTGTCGGGTGCCCAGCCAAATTCTGTAAATTCCCCGTCGGCAGATTTATCTACCTCTGTAATCTTTTTGCTGTCAATATCGACATACCTGATTCTTAGCATTTTATCGGCCCACAGCAGTTTTTTACTGTCGGGCGACCATACCGGCTGGTACTTATAGGTGTCTGATTTGTCCGTGATTTTCAGCGGAGCCGACGAGCCGTCCTGAGCGATGATGTAAATCTCATCTTCTCCGCTGGCATCGGAAATGTAGGCAATATATTTTCCATCAGGCGACCAGGTGGCGTTGCGGTCGTGGACACCGGAGCTCTGTGTGAGGTTGCGCGTGATGCCGCTTTTTGCAGGAACGGTATAAACATCGCCTCTGCCGCTGAAGACAAGTCTCTTGCCGTCAGAGGCGATATCGTATGAAGAAATATTTTTTGAAGCGTCTTTCATCTCGTTACGGCCGGTGTTCAGGTCGTCGGCGATCTGGATGGTTACTTTTACGGATTTTTGAGTCTTCAGGTCAAAAGTGTAGATGTACCCGCCGTTTTCAAAGACGATGGCGCTGTCGCCGAGCGAAGGGAACTTGATGTCGAATTCGGTGAAGTCGGTGAGCTTTTTTGTCTCTTTGTTGTTCAGGTCATAGCTGAAGAGGTTCATGGTGCGGTCCCTGTCGGAAAGAAAATAGATGCGATCGCCAACCCACATCGGGTAAACATCCTGGGCTATATTACCGGTGATGTTGATGGTGGTTTTTTCATTGAAATCATAGATCCAGATGTCGTCGGCCATACCTCCTTTGTAGTATTTCCAGGTGCGGAATTCGCGGAACACCCTGTTGTAGGCCAGTTTGGTTTTGTCCGGCGAGTAGCTGCAGAATCCGCCGCAGGGCAGGGGCAGCTCTTCGCACATGCCGCCGCCGGCATCCACCTGGTACAACTGTCCCTTGAAATCATTAAAGGATTTCATGCGTGAGCGGAACACCAGTGTCTGATCATCTTTCCAGACCATCAGGATGTTGTTGGGACCCATGCGGTCGCTGAGGTCATCGCGGCCGAGCGTGGCGGTGTATGTCAGGCGCCTGGGGACGCCGCCTTCTGCCGGCATCACATAGATTTCGGTGTTGCCATCGTATTGGGCGGTAAAACCTATGTTTTTTCCGTCGGGCGAAAATTTTGCAAACATCTCATAACCTATGTCGTTGGTGAGTTTGCGGGCGATGCCGCCGTTTTTATCCACGATATAGAGGTCGCCGGCATAAGAAAACACAATTTTATTTCCGTGAATGGTCGGAAAGCGCAGCAGCCTCATCTCGTTCTGGGCAAAGGTGCTTGCGGCCATACAAAAGGACAGGAGCAGGGTAAAAACTATTTTATATCTCATAAAAACTAAATTTTGTGTGAACTACAAATATAGCAAAATGCTTGATTACATAATGCTTCAAAAAAGAAATGATAATAATGTTTATTGTAATATAAATATTTTTTATTTTTGAGGGAATATTTTAACAAGATAAAACAAAAATGCGGCTTAACCACAAACCGACAAAACCGTTGAATGGATAATGTTGTATTTCAAAATATCAGTAAAATCATTGAGAGGGATAGTAAGTCCACAACATACAAATTTGCACTCTTGCGCGGTATTATTGATATTATACAAGACAATTCTCCGTTCATTTCTTTATCAAATTACCGTGTTTATTTTCCGACTGGAAATTTCAAATCAAGAACTGACTACCAATTTTGACTATGCAGAATTAAAGATTTTTTATCAAGCAGGAATGTAATTTATATAAACTTTCTAAATAGTAAACTTTAATTACAGAATGTTGCAAAACGATTGTTATTTATTTAAAAAAGAAGTTGATTGGTCTGCACTTCATTACGGTGTGAATATCCCAATTTCATTGCAGGTGGTTTTTTATAAATCAATGCAGTCTTTTATGAAAAAAGGTGATACAAAAGATATTAAATTGCTGATTGAAGGTGTTGAGTATCCTGCAAAAATGACAAATATTTTATTTGATGTGAGAAAATATCCGGGGCATAAGGAGCTTTTACAAATACGATATGCTCCCAACAGTGCAACAGCAATCAAAATGCGCGCAATATTTTTTGAAAGTTTTAATTTTCTTAAAGATATGAGGGAAAAATTGGAAAATAAAAAGAAACAGATAAAAATCCCGGAGAACAGAAAAGAATATTTAGCAATTTATACGACTGATTTTGAAGACGTCTTTGCATTAGATTGTATTACAACAGTCGAGAAAAATCAAGATAAACAAAACATTTTAACAATAACAGAAGAAGAATTTGAGTACTCAACAAATTATAAAAAGGAAGATAATACTGCAGACATTACTTTGAAAAATCAATTGGTTAAAATCAGAAAATTAGACAGGTCAATATGTAATAATTTGAAATCCCTATATGATTATCGTTGTCAAGTTACCGGAGAAAAGTTTGGAGATAAATATAATAGTGAAGTTTCCGAAGCTCATCATATAGATTATTTTACAAAATCTATGAACAATGATTCTGATAATATTATTATTTTGAGTCCAAATTTTCATCGATTAATTCACAAAACAAATCCTGTTTTTGAAAGAAGTATTTTATCATTTGTTTTTCAAAATGGGGTTAAAGAAAAATTGAAAATAAATTATCATTTGTAAGACTTTTTTATACAACACCTTGACATTCTTAACTGTAAACAACGAGTACAACTAAGAAACAAAAAAATAACAATGACACGGAAACTGAATATTGACAAGGGTTTACAGGACTTGAAGACCGAACACCAGCCCATAACACATAGCGCGATAGCCGAAAAGCTCCTCCGCCGCGGCAAACGGCGACAAAAACATACCGCCAAACCTTAGCTGCAACATAGTCTTAAACAAAAATATTGATAAATATTAATAAATTAATGTAGTAATCTTATGGAAAATAAAAATGGGAAAGTAGCCCTGATTACAGGGGCAAACAAAGGAATTGGCAAAGAAATAGCACGTCAATTAGGTCTACTCGGATATACAGTTGTACTCACAGCTCGTGACCAAAATGCAGGCGCAAAAGCGGTTGGAGAACTTGTTGCAGCAGGTTGCGATGCTCATACTGTGGCACTTGAAGTTACCAGTGCTTCCGATATTGCCAATCTTGCGATATATCTTGAAAAAAAATTCGGGAAACTGGACATTTTAGTGAATAACGCTGGAATCGCTATTGAATGGGACGGACAACCAACAAATTCGGAAAAAGTTCGTCGTACACTGGAAACCAATCTTATCGCCCCTTATGCAATCACAGAAGCATTAGTGCCTCTGCTTTCATTGAGCAAAGATGCAAGGGTTATTAACCATTCGTCGCAATTGGGTTCTATTGATGCAGCAGAAAACATGTGGCAGTATATTTCGGGATTCATGACCGTAGGATATGCAACATCTAAGGCAGGTCTTAATATGCTTACACAAATTCAATCAAAAACATTAGAAGCTAAGGGAATTGCAGTTGCAGCAGCGCATCCCGGTTGGGTAAAGACTGACTTAGGCTCAGATGCTGCCCCTATGGAAGTTGAAGAAGGAGCAAGTACAGTAGTTAGTCTTGTGACAATTGCAAGAGAACAATTTCCTCACGGTCAATTAGTGCACAAAGGCACAAGAATACCTTGGTAATGATAATTTTAATAGAAAAGCGAGTAGGTTAGGGGGAATCTCACCCCCAAACCTCTCACAGAATGCTTCGATAAACTAAGCAGCTCAATTATGAAAACAACCTTATTAAGTTTCCTCCTGTTCGGGTTATTGGTATTGTTTAAAACAACACTGTTTGCGCAAGCCCCTGCGTGGCAATGGGCTGACAATATCGGGGGAATCGGCAATGATGAAGTAAACGGAGTTGCGGTGGACAATGCCGGATCGGTATATATTACAGGAAATTTTTCGAGTACGGTATTTTTTACGCCAACAGACAGTCTGGTAGCAATTTCATACGATGGTTTTGTTGCCCGATACAACACTGATGGAAATTTCATCTGGGCACGGACAATTACAGGATCACACCATGAAATCCCTCAGTCCGTAGCAACAGATTCTTTTGGAAACATTTATGTTGCCGGCTATTTTAACAGTAATGCAGGTATTTTTGGAACCGATACACTTACCAACAGTGATGGCGGCAGCAAAGCATTTATAGCAAAATACGATTCAACAGGAACCGTTAAATGGGCATTGAAAGTCATGGAAGACACATCACACGGTACTGTTTCAAAAATTGATGTAAACAACAAAGGCACTATTATTATATCGGGGCAATATAAAAATACCATTAAAATCGGAGGCACCGAATATCCAAACCTGGGACAACCGGATATTTATTATGCATGTTTCAATGCTGATGGTACTTTCCGGTGGGCCGGCGTTGCACACAGTGATTACTACGATTACTCGTATCAGGTGGCGATTGATCGCAATGACAATTGTTATATTACCGGTATCTGGTCGGGTACTGCACTGTATTTAACCAATGGTATCAGCACGGTCAATAACCTCGGAAATCCCGGAGATTACGATGCCTTTGTGGCAAAGTATGATTCAAGCGGCATCAACAAATGGATAAAATGCATACAGGGAAGCGGATCTCAAGTGATTCAGGCAGTTGATGTAAATGCTAATGGCACTGTTTTCATTGGTGGCGCCTGCGGAAGCGGAGCTGTCATTTTTTTCGACACAACTTATATTGCAGGCAGTTCCAATGCACAATTTATTGCAAAGCTGGATGCACAAGGCAATCGTTTATGGCATCAAACATTCTGCACTTCACAAGGGAGCCCCAGTTCTGTTATTGCAGATACGGCTGATAACTGCTACATTTCAGGATGTTGCCAGATAGCAATAATCGGGGGAGATACGATTTCATCGCCCGGAATTTATACCTACTATGTTGCAAAGACAAATTCCTCCGGGGCCTGGCAGTGGGTGACTCAAGGCGGATCGTATGTTGCAACGGTTGCTTCCGAACTGACGGATATGATGGATGTTGATAATTCAGGAAATTGCTATCTGGGAAATTATTTTGAATGCGGATCCGGTCAGACAGCAACATTTGGCGGGTATGATCTCACGTGCAACAGTCCTTATCTGAACTTCAATAATGGTTTTATTGCCAAACTTGAAAATGTGTCAACCGGTGTTCCTGAACAAACAGATCCCACTGAACATAGTACCCTTTATCCGAACCCGGCAGAAAAATTTATTACTATTGAAAAAGACATCCAAGGCACCATGACCCTTGAATTTTATGACCTGACCGGCAGTAAAATCAAAACTATTCTTGTTACAGAAAAAACAAAAATTATAAGCATTTCAGATTTACCAAACGGACTGTATATTTATCGCCTGACTACCGCTGAAGGCAATATCCTAAATAAAGGCAAAATGCTTAAGAGAAAATGACGGCATAGCAATGACAATAGGGTTTGGTGGAAGGAAATAACGTTTGGTAACACATAGAGCGATAGCCGGAAACCTCCTTCGCCGTAAGGCCCCCAAGCCCCATAAGCCTGAACATTCCGGGGCAAACTATGCCACTTTTTGGAAATAATACCGATTTGAAAAACAATATAGTCCAAACTTCATTTCAATTGTTTGTACTATTTATTTTTCTATCGGCATAACCAAAGTAAGAATTTGTAGTACGTCTTTGCTTCGGCAAGCTCAGCAACCATGGACTATCTACAAATTCACTTTGGTATAATAAAGTAGAGCAAAAAGAGGTAAAAATTCCTAAAAGTTTCTGTTCCCGCAAAGTTTTAGGAAAATAGTTATTTTTGATAAAAAATGTGTAAAAATTCGCCGATGCTTGCGGAGGGGCGCTTATTATAATTGTTATTCAACAATACTATGTTAAAAAAACTCATAGACAAAAATTTCAGAAAGCCGGGTGGACTGATCGGACGGTATATCATCAGATTTCTAAGAAAAAATCAGATAGAATATGATGAAATGGATGCTTTACTCAGGCTGAATAATAACGATGTTGTCCTTGAAATTGGCTATGGATTAGGTAAGGGCATTTTTGATTACGCACAAAAGTATGATTGTACTTTTCATGGGATTGATTTTTCACGCTTAATGTATAAGAAAGCACTGAAGTTGAACCATGAAAATGTCAAGCGGGGTAAAGTCATCCTGCAATGTGCCGATTTCGATGCTTATACTTACGAAAATGACATTTTTGATTGCGTTTATTTTTTAAATGTGATATACTTCTGGGACGAAATGGAAACCTGGTTGAAGAAAATATACTCCATCCTGAAACCCAAGGGGAAAGTCATCATATTCATGGCTGATGCAGCGTGTTTTAAGGATATCAGGCAAGCTTCCGGCAAAAAAATATTTAACCTTTACAGAATAGATCAAGTAATGAAAGAAATGGGGCAGGCAGGATTCAGAAGTATTGAAACCATTGAACATACAAAAGAGAAGAACTGTTACTACCTCATAGGATATAAAATTAATAGGAACAACAACACCTAAACACAAGTATAGGTAACCGAAACATTCCTCCGCCGCAGTGGGAAAAAAGAGGCGGTCTCAAAAGTCCTTTGAGCGCCTTTGTGTCAGCCTTTGCGCGCCTTTGTGGTAAAAAAAATAAAACCACGAAGTCCGCCGCGGCGGACACGAAGGTTAAATGCTCCTAAATATTGACTTTTGAGATAGCCTCACCTTAAATGAATTGTTTTTTTTATACCTTTGGACTCACTAAAACAATTGGATGTTTATTTTTAATCTGGATATTGTTCTGTAAGAGGCTGCCTTAAAATGTCTCTGTGTAACTCCGTGTTTCCTCAGTGTCGCTCTGTGTAATTAAATTTTGATTTTACACAGAAACTGTCAAGGTGGACATAGAGTAATATATCAATGAAAAATGGCTTTTGAGTCAGCCTTATTTTTATTTGTTTCCCGGATAATCCTTGTCCGGAGCAGTTATAATTAATTTAATTTTTAATCTGCGTACATTGTTAAGAGCCTTTGATGCTTTTTGTGTACGCAACAAAATAAAGAAAATGAACAACGAAAAACAAACAATTCACGAATTTGACCTGAATATTATTTATGAATTTTTTTCAGATACAGACCGGCAGGGTCCCGGAAGCCCCGAAGAAACGCTCAAAGCCCTCGGTTTTATCAGCGGCCTTACCGAAAAGTCAAAAATTGCTGATATCGGTTGCGGAACAGGCGGACAAACCATGGTATTAGGGCAAAATACATCATGCGAAATTGTTGGTATTGATACCTGGCCGGGTTTCATCAATCAGTTCAACAAAAATGCCCAAATCAAAAATCTTCAGGACAGAGTGAAAGGCATAGTCGGCAATATGGAAAATCTTCCGTTTCATGAAGAAGAACTCGACTTGATCTGGTCGGAAGGCTCCATTTATAACATTGGATTTGAGCGTGGGCTGAACGAGTGGCGAAAATTTCTGAAACAGGGCGGATATATCGCAGTAACAGAGAATACCTGGTTTACCGAAGAACGGCCTGCCGAAATTCAGGATTTTTGGCAAAAAATCTATCCCGAAATAGATACTATTTCCAATAAGGTTGTTCAAATGCAAAAAGCAGGTTATCTTCCGCTTGCCAGTTATATCCTGCCCGAAACTATCTGGACAGACTATTATACATTGCAAGCATTGCGACGCGAATCCTTTCTGAAAAAATATCATGGCAACAAAGCCATAGAAGAATTTGTCGATTCCCAGCGCTATGAGGCTGAGTTGTATTACAAATACAAAGCCTATTACGGCTATGTGTTTTATATCGGAAGGAAGATTTAAAATATGGTGAAATAAGTAATAAATCTGTTGTTTGTAAATAACAGGATATAGAAAATTCCTTTCGTGTGTGAGCAATTACACACGAAAGGTTTTTTGTGCTGATTTTGAGAAATACAATGAAAAAATGCCAGCCGATAACACAGGCATAACGGCCGGAACACACCTCCGCCGGTGCGGAAAAAAAGAGACTGACTCAAAAGTCCTTTGAGCGCCTTTGTGCCAGCCTTTGCGCGCCTTAGTGGTAAAAAAAACTTAACCACGAAGTCCGCCGCGGCGGACACGAAGGTTCTATGCACAAATGTTGACTTCTGAAACAGCTTCGTACATGGGCGCAGCATGATACGGCAGGCATGTCAAGCCCTGTGCCTTACCCTTCAAACGTGAATGAGAGCTGGAAAATTTTTGAATTCAGGCGTTTGACGCTGTTGGTGTAGATGGTGTTTTCTTTGATCAGCAGGTCGCGCAGGCCGTACGACATCTTGAGTTCGATGCCGAATTTAAAATAGGGCAGAAAAAAGTCGACTCCTGTTCCTACATCCACCATATAATCGTTGCGGGCAAGTTTGATAGGCGCTTCGCCTTCCTTGTTCCGTTTCTTGGCCTGCGAAGCCATGTCGATGCTGTATTTGGCACCGCCAATAATATAAGCCCTGAAGTTTCCGAGGCGTTTCGACTGGTATTTGATGTATAACGGAAAAGTCATAAACGTCGATTCTATCTTCTTGTTTTGAATGTATGATATCGAATCCCGGTACCTGAACGTATATTCCACCGTGCGGTTTCCAAACGACAGGGTAGGCACAAAACGAAGACTGAGGTATTTGGTAAGCCTTAAACTGGAAACGATGCCGATGTCAAAGCCAAAATCCGGTTTGGTGGTTACATTAGTCAGAGAGTCGAAAGGGGTGAGGTCTTCAACGGTTTTTATGGCAAAGTTCATATGGTTCGCACCCAGCAGAAATCCAAAATGGTACATTCTTCTGTCGAATTTCGGGAGGTTTTCAGTAACAGATCTTCCCTTTCTCTGGGCAAAAGAGGAGGTGTCGAACATCGCTAAAAGAATAAGCAGACAGAGACTATTTTTAACTATTTTTTTCAATGGATGATTTTAAACTTTATATAACGCATTGCATCAAAAAGTATTGCAAAATTATAATTTTTTTTGTTTTTCACCAACATATATGGTGGCTATGCCGCCGCTGAGCCTTTTTTGCCTGCAATTATCAAAACCGGCTTGCTGCATGATATCCATAAAAGCAAGGCCTTCGGGAAACCCGGCAACACTGTCGTGCAGGTATTGGTAAGCGGATTTGTTTCCGGAAATAATGCGTCCGGCAACGGGCAGATAGAGTCTGAAATAAATAGAATAGATCAGCTTGAAAAATCCACGTGGTTTAGAAAATTCGAGGATAAATATTTTTTTTCCGGGTTTTATCACGCGCAACATTTCTTTCAGACCGGCATTCACATCCTGAAAGTTGCGCACCCCAAAGGCCGCCATGGCGGTATCGAACGAATTATCCGAAAATGGGAGTTTTTCGGCAGCAGCAGAAAGCAAAGTGATATTTTTTTCCGGTTTTATCCTGCTGATTTTTGTCCGGCCTGATTCAAGCATCTTTTCAGAAATATCAACACCTGTGATTTCTGACTCCGGTATTTTGCCCGCCGCCATAATCGCCAGATCCGCAGTGCCTGTCGCTACATCAAGCATACTGACGGGTTCTTCCTGCTTCATCAGCTTGATGAGTTTTTTTCTCCAGCACTTATCAATATTGAAAGAAAGGAAATGATTCAGAAAATCATATCCGGGGGCGATATCGTCGAACATTTTTGCGATATCTTCGTTTTTTTTGTCTTTCAACAACGGATCCATCATGAAAAAATATATGGCGGGATTAATTCACAAAGCTTTGCACCAGGGTGCTCAAAGTTTTGAATTTACCGGGTTATAGCGTATTCAGCAGTTCTTTTAAGAACTTTTCTTTGTTGACAGGAACTACCCCGGCTTCTTCGCACACCAGTCCGCCGGCTATATTTGCAATGAACGCGGTATCGTAAAGTGGCAGGTTTAAAGCAGTACAGAGGGCGGCTACCGAGATCACCGTATCGCCGGCCCCGGAAACATCCGCGACATTTCTTACCCGCGAGGGTATTAATGCACCCTCAGCCATCCCGGTCTTGTTATGTGACGAGATAAAAACACCCAGCTCGGATAAGGTGAGCATCATTTTAGAAATATTCATGTGATGCTGAAATCCCGAGCATATCCTGAGCAGGTCTTCCGGCTGCCTGTGGATATTTTCTATTTTCAGTCCTTCACAGAGCTCCTTATAATTTGGCTTGAACAGCGTGATATTTTTGTAAAAAGAAAAATTTTTCTTTTTGGGATCGGCCACCACAGGAATTTTTAGTCGCTCAGCCAGATCAACCACCCAGGTGATCAGGGCCTGGTCTATAACGCCCTTGTCGTAATCTTCGAACAGTATTACCTCTGGTTTTTCAGCCAGCACGATACGTTCGATATGGTTATAAAAACCGCGTGTTTCATCCTGGCTGAGCGTATGTGCCACTTCTTCATCCACGCGCAGCATCTGGTAGTTATTGCCGATAATACGAAATTTGGTGGTGGTGATACGTTTTTCGCTGCGGAGTATGCCGGCGGTGCTGATATGATTCTTTTCCAGCAACTGATTGAATTCGGTGCCTTTAAGATCGTTGCCGCTGATACTGCACAGCAGGGGCACTGCTCCGAGGGATTGCAGGTTTAAAGCGACATTGGCGGCTCCGCCAAGGCGGTTTTCGCGTTTGGTGACCGACACTACCGGCACGGGCGCTTCGGGCGATATACGTTCCACCTTGCCCCAGATGTAGGAATCAATCATGATATCGCCGATAACGAGGGCTTTCATCCCTGAGAAATCCGCGAAGAGCTTTTCAACAGAAAATTTGTCAATGGTCAGCATCAGTAGCTCGATTTTAAACGTGCATATTCGGTTTTCAGAAAGTTGGTATTTTTATCAAAAAGAAATTTTACGGTGAAAGCTGAGTTTTCGTTCTGGTTGATCTGTACAAGGCTTTTCCCGATCTCTTCGTCGTCGGACGAATACAATATCAGTTGCAACTCCCCTTTGAATTTTTTCGAAAAATCGAGGTTCAGGGGAATGGTTTTGTTGCCGCCGGCTGCATACGTATCAATTTTGACGGCCGTGATTCCTAAATCCTCAAGCACCGGATCGGGTATGAGTTTGATATGTACCAGGCTTTTATCGTCATCCTGAATGAAGCCGCTGATGTAGCCTTCATTATAGTTGTCCGTTTCGTCTGATGTCTTTGCGGTGTCTGTGTCTTCTTCGTAGCGGTCGTAGGGTGTATCGGAATACTCATAATTATAAGACATGTCGCAATTGCCGTTATTAGCCGATTTGTCTATTAAATAGATTAATCCGGCGATACAAAATACCAGGGCGAAAATCGTGATCAGTATTCCCGGTACCCACTGTCCCGCTTTTTTCTGAACAATACCGAGGATGAGTAACAGAAGCCCGAATCCGATTAATAAATCGGAAAGTAATAAATACAACCCACTAAGGACCGCGATAGACATAATGTTTATTTAAATTTACTTAATGTTTCTTTGATGCGTTTTACGGCTTCGATGATTTTTTCTTTTGATGTGGCATACGAAAAGCGCAGGCAGTTGGCGTCTCCGAAAGCTGTTCCGGGCACCATGGCCACATAAGCTTTGTTGAGCAGGTACATGCTCAGGTCTTCGCTGCCTTTGATCGTAACATCTCCGTCGGTTTTTCCGAAATAATGTTTTACATCCATAAAAACATAAAAAGCGCCGTCGGGCGTGTTGGTAATGATGCCGGGGATTTCTTTCAGCAGGCTTAGCAGCAGGTCGCGGCGTTCATGGAATGCATCGAGCATGGTCTTAAATTCTGGTGTGAGTTTGGGATCCGTGTCGATAGCGGTAAATGACGCTTTCTGGGCAATGGAACAAGCGCCGGAAGTTACCTGTCCCTGCAGCTTGTTACAAGCCCTGGCAATAGGTAATGGTGCGGCAATGTACCCGATACGCCAGCCGGTCATGGCATAACCTTTCGACACCCCGTTGATGACGATGACCTGGTCTTTGATAAAATCAAACTGTGCGATACTTTCGTGTCTGCCTAAGAAATTGATATATTCATAAATTTCGTCGGAGATGATAAAAACATTTTTGTGACGGGCAAACACTTCAGCAAAAGCATGAAGCTCATCCTTTGTATATACTGTGCCTGTGGGGTTACAAGGGCTGCTGAAGATAAAAACCTTTGTTTTTTCGGTAATAGCAGCTTCAATTTGCTGCGGGCTGACTTTAAAATTGGTTTCGATGCCGGCGGGCAGGAACACGGCTTTACCATCGGCAAGTTTTACAAGCTCTTTGTAGGAAACCCAGTAGGGGGCAGGCACTATCACCTCGTCACCGGGGTTGACCAGCGCCAGCATGACGTTGGCGATGGAGTGTTTAGCTCCGGTGGAAACCACCACCTGTTCGGGGGCATAATCAAGGTTATTATCACGTTTCAGTTTTTTACAGATGGCCTGACGTAGTTCGGGATAGCCCGGTACGGGAGGATAATGAGTAAAGTTTTTATCTATGGCATCTTTGGCTGCAGTTTTTATAAATTCAGGCGTATTAAAATCCGGTTCGCCGATGCTGAGGTTTATAACATCGAAGCCCTGAGCGCTTAACTCACGGCTTTTCTGAGTCATGGCAAGGGTTTCCGACTCCGATAAATTGTTGATCCTGTTTGATAAATAATTCATGGTTGAAAATTTTTTTTCAAAATTAGCAATTAATATCAAGATGGAGGTTTTTGTAAGAGAATTTTGAGATATAATTTCTTGATGCAATTAGCAAGTGTTCGGTGGGTTTGTATAGTATTATGCTGGTTCATAGTATATTGAGGTATTTGGGAAAATATTTATAAAATGTTTTTCATAATCCTAAGCCGGACAAGCCGGAACCAAAAAGGAAAAGTTTGTAACTTTACTTC
>DAOQAF010000083.1:0-16071 GCA_035353775.1 Bacteroidales bacterium
TATTGAAAAAAGTACTTACCCACGACAGGGTTTTATTGTCAAGATATCCGGCATTAATTAATTCATGTTTAACGGTTTTTAATCCATAAAACTGTATGACGGCAGCGACATCCTGCAAATCGCCCATAGTGAATACTCTCTCGATAATGAGGCGTTTATTTTGAATATCATCAATTTTGCTAGTATCTACATCCCAAAATAATTTTTTTGAAATGTTAAGTGAGAACATAGGGCTGAATTTAATAATAAATGATTAAGCTAAAATACGAAATTATTGAACATAAAGGCTAAATCATTTTTTGAGGTGCCAAAATGTGGAAGTGATGTATGGTGTTTTGACGGGTGATACAGTGAACTTGTCGAACTGCATTTTCTATTGTGGTTTCGACGGGTGATAAAGTGAGCTTGCCGAACTGCTCAACCACCAGTTTTCTGATTGTGATGCTTAGTAATTTACACAAAATTGTACCGATTGCCAGTATTCAGCAAATTAGAAAAGCGTTTATAACTTATAATTACGCTTTTGTTTCTGATGTAAACATGAGATTTTTCTCATACTTTTTTGCTTGTCCAAAAAAGTAAGCAAAAAACGACCTCCTGGCGAATGCTTCTGCCCGCCCTCAGAAAACATTGAAAATCTAAGCAAAGTAGTCACGACTCCGAAAAGGAGCCGTGAAACCCCGCCAGAGGCGGGGCCTTTGCAGATTTTCAAATGTTTTCTGATTCACGCCACCGCTGGCCCGCACGCCAGGAATTGCCAGCGCGCCAAATATCGGCAAACCTATCCCGAAAAAAACCGAATTGTTTCGTAGAAACAAAGTGCGGTGGCAAGAAAATATGTCGGTGTCAGGGAGTGGCCTGTGCGAAGGCTCGATATATATTTTCTTGAATTTTTTGGTACTTTTTGTTTCAAGACAAAAAGGACAATTGAAAAAAAAGTGTTATTAAGTGTTTGATTATGTGCGTTTTAATAGCGTGTTATATAGATTGGATTAATATAATAGGCCGGCATTGGTTTTAGTGGCAGCACGACTTGCTAAGGCTTTCCGGCGCAAGCCATGGGCTCGGAGCAGTCGTAACGCCACTTGCAAACAGACTCAACCACCAGCTATTTAAACCATTTATAGTTCTCATCAAACAAATTCATTTCTTTTTTGGTCATTTCGTAAAATATGCCGGAATATTTTTTTTGTCCTGAAGAATTTATAATACTTTTGTAAAAAAACGAAAACTAACCATTGGAAATATTAACATTGAGGAAGGATATCGTGAAGAAAAACAATTGGTTACATAATACAATTAATCGGAGACCTGATTATTTTTTATTGGGGGGTGTCTTGTTTTTTTGTTTTTTTTATCGTTTATATTATTTCAAATTCATTAATCCGGATATTTTTTATAATTCTGATAGTGTTTCATATTTTGCTCCAATCAATATCTTTAATGGCAATATTGATTTATATAGAACCCCCGTATATCCCTATATAATAAAATTTTTTAAATGTATTTCAAGTGAACATTTTATTCAGTATCTGGTTCTTTTTCAGCAAGCATTATCATTTTTTTCTATTATACCGTTCTATTATATTTCTAAAAAAATTCTCAAAAATAAATACTTAGTTATTTTGACAGTTCTATTTTATGGCTGTTACTCTTTTATAATAATACAAAATATTAACATTAATCCCGAAAGTTTATGTATTATAGGTTCTGTCTTAATATTGTTCTTGTTTGTGCGTTATATTGAGAAACCGACAAAACATACTGCTTTTTTATTAGGACTTTTTCCTTTTATATTGATAATGTTGAAACCAACTTATGTTATTGTTATGCTTATCTTTTTTATCTTTTTAATTCTGAGATATCTATTTTTTAGAAAAGAAAAAAAAGAGCTTTGTTGGGGATTGTTAGGATGGTTCATTGCTGTTATCGGCGTTTTAAGCTATTGCGAAATGAATAAAATATATAATGGTGAATTTGTTTTAAGTAAAGTGGAGTTAAACAACTCTTTGTCTAATATAATTACTAGTGAAACATATAAACAAGGTGGCGATAAAGAGTTGATTAACTTAATTGATACAACAAAACAGAACGGAGTTTACGTTTCTGTCTTCTTATTAAATAATGGGTGTATTGATAATTATTTATGCAGTAATGAAAATTTTCCCCAATATTTAAAGCCAACAAAAGATATGAATTTTTGTTTAAGTATACCGAATACGGTAAATTATTCGCCCGAAAGAATTAATAAGTTTGTAAAGAAGTCTCAATATACATTTCCCTATTTAAAATACCTGATTAGGCGCTTCTTGAATACATTTTTAGATTATAAGGTTTTGTTTTCAATAATCATATTAGAATTAATCTTTCTTTTAATTGCCTATTTTAAAAATAAAAAAATACTATGGTCACTTTTCTTTTGTATTTTATTTGTTTCGGCACAATTTGCTACAATAATAATTGTAATTGGGCAATTCTCTTTAAATGCTTATGCACCTATTGAAGCTGTTAATCGCTTGTTATTACCAAGCTATCCATTTATTATACTAATCGTTGCTTATTTTATTTATATTTTAATATCCTCTATTGATTTGAATAAAATGATTAAAATGATTAACGATACTTATGAATAAAAAGCACGGTAATTATAACACAACTGGAAAACAACAAGGCCAGAAAACGCCAGTCCCACCAGCCATAAAAAACAAAGCTGGCGACAACAATAAATAAATTCTGTAATCGTAAATTACGGTTCACCACAAACCAATAGAGGATAAAAACTATGGGTAAAAATATGGCGAAGTCTAATGAATTAAAGAGCATTTTATCTTTGAATAAAAATTTTTATTTTAGCACAAAAAACTGTTCTTTTGAAATGCTGTCTATTATACACCTTTCAACCCTTTTTTGTAAAACATCCGGCAAAACGACACCCGGCCCGGCCACTAAATATTCTACAGCATAGGCGTCCATAAATCCGGTCAGCAGCTCTTCGTATTTTATATTTTTATCCTCTTTAAAAATTCGGAGTTTATCCAATACGCTTCCTTCCGCCACATAAGTATTTTCAGGATAATTATCCGTATAAGGATTGTTGATATTATAAAAATTATAGTAGCCCAGGGACTTTAAAAATTTTGCAGGCAATGAAAAATACCAGGCATCGGGTGTGTTGTTTTTAAATAAGCCATCATCGGCAAGCCAGGCTATTTTTGTGTTGTATTGGCTGCCTAATTCAGACTTCAGTGAATTTACATATTCCTGTGAATAAAATTCATTTTTGTTAAATACCCGTATTTCTTTGGTATAAACACTGAATTCCGAAAAATTTATTACCAGTCCGAAAAGCAGTAAAAACAGCACCGTTTTTTTATAATAATGAAAGCCCTTTATTAATAATACGATCAGCGATAAATTGAACAGCGGCAATAGACAACTGAGAAACTGCGGGGAGTTGGTGCCCTGCAAAAAAGGCCTTGTCAGTAAGCCGATCATTAATGCGAACAGTGCAAACGCCACGATCTGTTTTTCTTCTTTATTCAGTGATCCGAGGAGGTTCTTTTTTGTGAACACTAAAAAAACAACATAAGCAAAATATAAAATCAGTAACCAGATAAGAGCGAAAAATATCCTGATAACAAATCTTACAATTTCTCCTTTAAAATTTAAGGTGTGGAAAAATTTATACACAGACCCGGTTATGGCATCTGATGAAGAAATTCCCTGGTTGCCCGCACTAAAAACATAATAAAACACCAGAAACGATGCGGATAAAAGAATATAGGCCAATAAAGGCATCGTTAACTTTTTTAATGTGCATTTTTTTGTGACTATTAAATATAAACAAAAAACAAAGATGCCGCCAAATACACCGGGCAGCAAGCCTATATTCAAAATTAAAGAAAACGACATGATGATGATGGCCGCCTCATGCTTTTTTCTCAGCATTAACAGGATGAACAAACAGCTTAAGGAATAAAAAGGCAAATATTTAAAAAGTAAAAAATGATTGAAGTGGGTGCTGTTTTCAAAAACAATGGTCGTTACATTAAAATAGGAATTCAAAAATTTCAGAATATATTCATTGAAAAAAGCATTCATCGGGCCGACAAACATCAGCATAAACGAAAACAGCAACGCCCAGAATCCAACCCGCTTGTTGTTATAATGGCTCCAGATGGCAATGATCCCTGTATTTGTCAGCACGAACAGCAGGGGACTGACCACCAGTACCAGCAAATAGCTGTAACTGCTGATATGAAATGTCTTTGCAAGCAGCGCACAGAGCCATAATTCCGGATAATGATAGGGAGTCCTGATAGTGACGCCATTAAAACAAACCGTATTCAAACCCTTGTATATGTTTTCGAAGCCCATGTTCAGGAAATAGGAAAGTTCAGCGTAAACGTCAATATCAGGATAAAAATCCAGCCTGAGAGAACGAAACCCATCCAGAACAAAAACAAGCTGGATGAGGAACACCGGTATGGCGATGAGGTTGATCCTGTAATTAAAAAAATTTTTGACCCTAAGCCCTTTGATATTCACTGATGGAGGATACCTGTACAAAATAAAACACAAGGGTATTAAAGAAAGGATATTTACTGTAATGCCCGTGCTTATTATTATGGAATAAATAAATACCGAAGCAGAAATTCCGGCAAGAAGGTATACAAAGGTTTTTAACCATTTGTTTTCTTCCTCTTTCAGATATTTACGAAAAAAAACATCTATAATTAACTTCCCGGAGGCGTAAAAGAAATTCAATGCGACAATAAACACAAGAAAATAGATCATAAAAGAGCCGTATTAATTTTTGTAAAAATGTTATCATTGCCGCTATTTCCGGTCTCGCTGCAGACCGGCAAACGCGACAAGGGATGCTTATTTGGCTTGCTTTGTCCGGATTTTCCATCCTGAATTTTTTCAGAAAAAAATGAGTGTAAGCGCCTAAAACGATGAATATCCGGGGTGTCGTTCCTTTTTAGATCATGGCTGTTCTGATGTTCAACCATACCGGCATTTTTTAATACAAAAAAATGTTCCTTTGATATGCTGTCTACGATACATCTGTCAACCCTGTTTTGCAACACATCCGGCAAAACAACATTCTGATGGGCAACGACATATCTGATATCGTATGTGTCTATAAAATACATGAGCAATTCTTCATGTTTTATTTTTTCCGGATGTTCAAACAGTTTATCAAGTATACTTCCCTGGGGTGTTAACAGGTGATCGGGATATTCAATAAAAGGATTATTGATATTATAAAAACTATGATAGCCCATCGTTTTTAAAAATTTTGCAGGAACGGAAAAAAACCAAATATTGTGCGGGGTATTTTTCACAAAATCATCCTCTGCAAGCCAGGCTATTTTGGTGTCGAATTTTTCACCCAGTTCTGAACTTACGGAATGAATATATTCTTCGGAATAATCGTTACTCTTATTGAATAACCTGATCGTTTTGGTATAAACACTGAATTCGGAAAAATTTAAAATTAAACTAAAAAACATTAATAACACCACTGCTTTTTTATAATGAAAGAAACACTTTATTAAAAAGACAATTATTAACACGTTCAACAGTGGCAGCAGGCAGCTCAGAAACTGCACCGAATCCATGCTCTGCATAAAAGGCCTTATTAAAAAACCCGCCACAACTATGGCCGCGACAATTAGAATGATCCATTTTTCTTCTTTATCCAATGATGTTTTTATTTTGTTTTTTGTGAACAGAAAGAAAATAATATAAACAGCATATAAAACCATTACCCATATCATTGCGAAAAAAGACCTGAAAACAAACCTGAGAAATTCTGCCTTCAGAGATAACCCATTAAAAAATTTATATGTATATTCATCTACTTCCTTAAAAAAAGACACTCCCTGATTTTCCGCGCCAAAGTAATTATAAAACGCAATGAATGAAATGGCTGATAAGATGCAAACCAATAAAGGCAGCAACAATTTTTTTAATGCATATTTTTTAAGACAGATCAGATAAAAACAATAAATAAAAACACCGGCATAAACCCCGGGTATCAGGCCGACATTGATTATTAAAGCATACGACATGATAACAAGGGCCAGCTCAAAATTTTTCTTCAACATGGTGATGACAAACAAACAACTTAATGCATAAAATGGAAGGTACTTGAGCAGCAGAAAATGATTCAGGTGTGTGCTGTTTTCAAAAACCACGACCGTATCATCAAAATACAAGCCCATGTGTTTAAGAATAAATCCATTAAAAAATTCGTTCATCGGGCCAACAAACATCATCATAAAGGAAAGCAGCATGATGATAAATCCGGCCTTGTTGTTATTATAATGGCCCCAGATAGCGATAATACCTGTATTTGTCAGCACAAACAGCAGTGGGCTGACCACTAGTACCAGCAGGTAGCTGTGGCTGGATAGATGAAATGTTTTTGCCAGCAGTGCGCTGATCCATAATTCCTGGTAATGATAGGGCGTCCTGATAGTAAGTCCGTCAAAACAAACTGTATTTAAGGCCTTGTATGTATTTTCAAAACCCATATTTATAAAATAGGAAACCCCCGCGTAATAATCAATGTCGGGATAAAAATCCAGCCGGAGAGAACGAAAACCCTCCAGGACAAAAACAAGCTGGATGAGGAACACCGGTATCGCGATGAGGTTGATCCTGTAATTAAAAAAACTTCTACCACGGAGCCCTTTGAAATTCAATGATGGAGGATACCTGTACAAAATAAAACACAAGGGTATTATGGTAAGGATATTTACTGTGATACCCTTTGTCATTATAACAGAATAAATAAATACGGAGGCAAAAATTCCGGCAAAGAGGTTAATAAAAGTTTTGATCCATTGATTTTCCTCATCTTTCAGATAGTTATGAAAAAAAACGTTTAAAACGAATGCCCCGAAAGCGTAAAAGAAATTCAATGCGATAATAAACACAAGAAAATAGATCATAAAAGACTCGTGTTAATTATTGCTAAAATATCTTCGATAGCCGGTTGGTTGAGTTCATAATAAAATGGCAACCGCACTAAGCACTCCTCATAATACTGGCTGTTCGGCAGGGATCTGCCGTCGTGTTTTGCTTTATAAAATTCAGATTTGTGCAAGCACAAATAGTGAAATACCGAATAGATGTCCTTCTGTTTTAAATCAGCGATTAGTTTTGTTCTTTGGCTGATGTCGCGGCACAGCAAATAAAAGTTATGCGCGTTGTTCGTGGCGTAATCCGGAATGACGGGCAGCCTGACTAAGGCAGCAGGTAACAGTTTAAAGCGGTCATAATACTGTTGCCATATTTGTTTGCGTTTGCTCTGGATATCCCCTAGGTTCTCAATTTGCGCCCATAAAAAAGCCGCCGTTATTTCTGAGGGTAAAAATGACGATCCGGTATCCACCCAGCCGTATTTGTTTACTTCACCACGGAAAAATTCAGCGCGGTTAGTACCTTTTTCCCATATTATTTCCGCGCGTTTTTCGAATGCCTGATGGTTAATTGTCAGCATGCCGCCTTCGCCGCATTGTATGTTTTTAGTTTCGTGAAACGAAAAACAGCCCAGATGGCCGATCCCGCCCAGCGGCCTGCCTTTGTAAAACCCATCGATGGCCTGTGCGGCATCTTCCACCACCCAAAGCTTGTGTTTTTCGGCAATGTCCATGATTTTGTCCAAATCGCAGGCAACACCGGCATAATGAACCGCAACAATCGCCTTTGTTCTATCAGTAATAACTTCTTCGAGCACATTTTCATCCATACCCGGATGATCCGGCCTGCTGTCGATAAACCTTATCACCGCGCCCTGCCGCACAAATGCCAGTGCGGTAGATACAAAAGTATAGGAGGGAATTATGACTTCATCGCCCGGTTTGATATCGAGCAATAAGGCGGCCATTTCCAGAGCGTCCGTACAGGATGTGGTCAGCAGGCATTTGCCAAAGCCGTACCTGTCCTGAAAAAAAGATTGGCATTTTTGTGTGAACATCCCGTTGCCGGAGATTTTGCCCAAGCGGACAGCATCTTCAATGTAGGATGTTTCTTTACCTGTGAGGTATGGTTTGTTGAAAGGGATCACCTGTTTATTAATAATATAAAAAGCAAAAATACTAAAATTTTTTGTTGGCCTTAAAAAACAAAATAGTTCCGGTGGCTTCGACTCCGCCACCGCTCATTCAGGCAAGTGATAGGATGACTGCGCGCTGGCCTGCCGCAGAAGGCAGTCATCCTATCACTAAAAAGAGCCTCACCCACCGTCTGGAGCCTCAGCCACCGTCCGCCGCGGCGGAATCTTCAATCCTTGTTCGATATTTGTTGTTTTTTGATTTCTGAGTCCACTCCGAAAAGCCCCGGTTTTCTTATCCTGCAACTTTTTACCCTTAATTCCAAAGGGAAGTCGCAGAAAATCAGCCTTCCGCCAGTTGGCGGATCGGGGCAAAGCTGTTTTCAAAAATCATACTTTTCGGAGTGGGCTCTTGATATAAAATAATATTTACAAAAATGCGTATATTTGTAAAAAATATTTTACAAAAATGAAAAGGACTCTATATTTTGAAATCATAAAACAATTAAATCATAAGAATGCTATCATTATAACCGGTATGCGTCAGGTAGGTAAAACCACCTTGATGAAAATGATTTACAATGAAATTAAAGAAGCAAAATTATGGTTTGACTTTGACAATCCTATGGACATCCTCCCATTTGAATCGAAAGATTACAATAAAATTTATCAGGAACTGGTCAGCCAGGCAAATCAAAATAAAAAAATTATTGTATTTATTGATGAGATTCAAAACTATCCGGAAATAACAAAAATTATCAAATACCTGATTGACCATTATGGGCTTAAGTTTATAGTTACAGGTTCGTCTAATTATTATATGCGTAATTTATTTCCCGAATCCTTGAGTGGGAGAAAATTTTTATATGAACTCAAACCATTGTCATTTGCTGAGTTTTTATATTTTAAAGGGTTTTTGTCTGAGAATGAAATTGTTAATTTTGAAATGAATGTCCTTTTGAAAGAAAAAACAGAATATGATTATTTAAAAAGGAATATTTATTACAATGAATTTGTTGAATATGGAGGCTTTCCTGAGGTTGCACTCACGGGTGATCTTGCCACTAAAAAACTGGTGTTAAAAAATATCTTTGCTTCCTTTTTTGAAAAGGATATCAAGGTGTTTACGGAGCTTAAAGACGTCAGGGAATTGCGGGATCTGATATTGTTATTGGCTCCCCGTAATGGCAGCATGTTGGATATTACAAAATTATCTTCAGAATTAGGAATTAACAGGGTGAAGGCATATAATTACATAGAGTTCTTACAGGGCATATTTTTTTTAAAACTGATACCAAAATTTTCTAGAAGCATTGACAGAGGAGTAGCAGCGGGGAAAAAGATATATTTTTCAGATACAGGTATATTAAATTTAATTTCAAATATTACAGATGGACAATTATTTGAAACTGCTGTATGTAATCAATTATCCAATTACGGCAAGTTGTCATTTTATAATAAGCGTAACACTGCCGAAATTGATTTTATACTAAACAATGAATATGCTTTTGAAGTGAAGATAAATGCAACAATAAACGACTTAACCCGATTAACAAAAATAGCTCAATCTATAGGTATTAAAAACTGGTTTTTAATTAGTAAAAACTTTAAAAACACAGATAAAACAATGTATCCACATTTTATTTGAGCCGGATTGGAAGCCCATAGGTAAGAAGGAATTTTGCATTTGACATTTTTATGAAAAACGATCAAATATACAGGCTGGAGATACAAAGCTGAAAAGGGTATAATAAAGTTTCTTTTGTGCAAAATTTAGGTTTTTTATTGTGCAAATTTAAGGATGTTTGTTGTGCAAAATTTGGAATTTTTGTTGTGCAAAATCAGATATTTGCTTGAACTGCCAGTACGACATATAGTGCACGGTGGCTTCGAGAGCCTCAGCCACCGGTGGGGGCGGAATTACGGTGGCTTCGACTTCAGTTCAGACAAGCTCACTGTGACCGCTGAGCCACGGGTAGGGGCGGAAACACGGTGGCTTCGAGAGCCTCAGCCACCGTAGGGGGACTAAGCCACTGTTAATAATTTCTATTTTTCAGGAAGTCGGCAATGTAGAAGTGCTACCACTTCAGTTATAACCAACAATGCATGGTGATACAACTGTTGCCAATTCTAAACCCCAGCTTGGAAAAAGCCGTATTGATCGGATAATTTGTAGTGTGTACTTTCATGTCTTTCAGCACCATTCCTTTCGCTGCCGCCCATTCAACACCCCGGGCAAGCAACGACTGGAAAATTCCTTTTCCGTTGTATGATGATGCTACGGCTCCCATCACGCCGCTGGCTATCGGAACTTTGTTTAGAAGCCTTTCCGTAAAAGCAAAATACCCGATCGGCCTTCCTTCATCGTAGGCCGCATAAACGATCTCTGCAAAATCCTTGTTGGTACAGACATTCCGGGTCCAGTCTTTATATATTTCAAGGCATAATTTCCGGTCGAGCCTTTTATCCGCGAAATAATGGCCGAACCCGTCAAACGCTTGCCCTGCCAGGATAACGAGGGGTTCCACATCCGCTGGATCAATGGCATGAACCGGAAAATCGCTGTTGAATTTGATTGCGGAGCCTGTATCTTTTTTGACGTAATAATCATAACCCACCTGAAAGTCCATGGTTTCAAAACCAAGTTTTTCAAGCCGGTTGATCAGGGGAATATCTTCGCAAATCGTTTTGGTGATTATTAAACGAAATTCTTTTTCTTTTAAAAAAGAAACAATTTCCCCTGGATCATTCGCGTCATCACTGAAATCGACCTTAGCGATCTTAAACCCAAATCTGCGGGAGTCCATTTCGCTTAAATATTTATTTTCATCCATATGATAAAATTTGAAAGCGTCTATAAGTAAACTTTTTATTCAATTCAGTGTTTAGTTTTCGTGCAACCTTTTGCCCTGCTTTTGATCGGAAAAACAACCGGAATTCATTTGTATCTTAATCGGAATTAACCTTTTGGCTTACGATATATTTAGGCCTGTTTTTAACCTGCATGGATATATTTCCCATATAGGTGCCCAGTAATCCTAAAAATGTCATGATCATCCCGGTAGAAAACGCGATAGTAATGATCAGGCTGGCATAACCCGGGACTAAAATCCTGCCTGATAAATACATGATAAGATAATAAACGCCGATAATAAAAGAGGTACAGGATACCAGGATTCCGAGTTTTAATCCAAGTTTTAGTGGTTTTTCTGAAAAGGATACGATCATATCAAAAGCAAGTTTGAAAAGTTTTTTGTATGTGTAGCCTGATCTTCCTGTGGTCCTTTGGCTATGCTCGATATTAATAAGTGTTTTTTTAAAACCCACCCATTGGATCAAAATTGGGAAAACCCTGAAATAATCCCCCATATCGAGCACGGCTTTTATTACGTTTTTATGAAAGATGCCGAAATTTGAAACAGTAAAATCCTGTTTTGTATTTGTCAGATAGCTGAAGAGAAAGTAAAATAATTTTGAAAAAAGTTTTTTGAAAAAAGTATCTTTTCTGAGATATCTTCTGCCAAAAACAATATCATATCCTTCTTTTGTTTTTTCATATAATTTTATGATCTCCTCGGGCTGGTCCTGCAGGTCGCAATCCATCACCACCACCCACTCACCCTGGGCGTGATCAAGCCCGGCAGTAATGGCATAATGCTGACCAAAATTTCTGCTCAGATTGATGCCTTTGACCTTTTTATCTTTATTTCCCAGAAGGCAAATCTTTTCCCAGGCATCATCGGGGCTGCCATCGTTGACGAAAACTATTTCGTAATTTTCATCAATCCGGGGCAATACCAGGCATAAGCGTGAGTATAATTCTTCTATGGAAGCGGCGCATTTATATACGGGTGTTACAACGCTGATAAAAGGCATTTTTTAATTGTTCTGAATTTGCGATTTCAAAGATAATTGTTTTTTTTATACCTCAAACTACAAGCAATATGTTTCATTAAACCTAAGTGCCCCTGCCAGTCATTCGGTATTTCAGCAGACATTGTGGTTATCGTGACAGCACATTTTGCTATTTGCGTTTTCACACACTTTGTGCCGTCACCTTTATGGAAGACTCTCGTTCGGGGTGTTTTGCAGAGTTCATCCCCTGCGGGGAAATTTGTTGTGGCGGTTGATTGACTTTTACCATACGGAATGCAAGTGGTAGGATGACTGCTCCGAAGGAGCTCTCCATAGGAGTCCTTCGGACCTGCGGAGCGCGCCGGTCAGCCGCTGAAGGCAGTCATCCTATCACAAAGCTTATCGGTGACTTCGAGAGCCTCAGCCACCGTCAGCTACGTGCACAGGATGGGCAACATCATAAATCAAAAATCATCGTTCCTTGTTCGATATTTGTAATTATTTTGATTTTTGAATTTTGCAAAAATGCACCGTTACTCCAAAGGCCCTCATGTTTCCTGTATGGATCGCCTAAGGTTTAAACATTCGCGTGTTGCATCCCGGCCAGTCGAATCATAAATCGAATATCTTCAATCCTTGTTCGATATTCAATTATATTTTCCTTGTTTATTGGCGAACGGGTTATTTTGGCAGCACGACTTGCAATAAGCACTTTCAGCGCATTGTCGAACCGCCACTTGCCAAAATGCAGAATGGCTTCGACAATTGATACCGTGAGGTTGCCGAAGGGCTTAATCAAGCCCTTCCAGATATTTGATGAAAGGATTTATCTGTGTTTCAAAATCGTTCTCTTTGGAAAAGGATTTTGCATTTTTTGCAAAATGTTCGTAATCCCTTTCTATGGCATCTATGGCGGCTTTTATCTGTATACTGCTGATATAGTCTATAAGTTTTCCGCACTGAGTATCTTCAATAAATTTTAACCCGGACATATTGTTTGCAATTACAGGCAAGCCGCTGTTCAGGTATTGAAAAACCTTGCCTGAAGGGACGCTAAAATAATTAAATGTTCGCAGATGGGCGTATCTGTAAAAATCGTAGAACGCAAATCCTATTCTGAATTTGGAAACATAATGGGTTAATTCGGTTGCTGAGAAATAATCCTTATTGATGATTAATCTTTTTTCAACTAATAAGTCACTATAAAATTTATCAATTACAAGCTTAGTTTCATCGGGCATGGCGCCTACCGTTGTCAGGGTGTATTCTTTGTGATCTTTGATAAAATCCAGACAACTGATAAGCCCGAATCCCGGCACGGCACTGCCACAATAAATCAGGTCCGTTTTTTCTCTTGACTCATAAGACGGGGCAAAATCAATATATTTTGGCGCATTCTGTACAAGAAAATAAGGCGGTTTATTATCCGGAAATAAATAATTCATCCTTTCTTCGGATTGAATAATTACCGAAAGTATATTGTTTAAATTTTTATAATTCTGGTTTTCGAAAATTTCGAGAGATACCAGGTGTGCTTTTCTACCTGCCATTTGTGCACACCATAATGCCATATAGTCAACGGCAATTATTTCTTTGTTTTTCTTTTTTTTTATGTAAGAAATGATCTCTCTTTCAAATAATCGTCTGGCTGATGGTTTATTGAATTTATCTTTTATTTTTTTTAAGGTTTCCGTCATGCGCTCGAAAATTGTCAGTTGGCCAATTTCATCAAAATATTTTACACAGGGATCATCAATTTCATGAAGCGAATAAGCTTTTACCGGCCGGGGGGTAACGAGTTCTACGGCATAATGTTTTTTTAATTCATTAAACAGGTTCAGCGTTGTAGGTGAATAGGCAAAATGGGGAAAGGTAAATACTATTAAATATTCTTTCATAAATCAATTTTATTTTGATGATTTATCATTTCATGGGCAAGATCCTCCATGTTATATTCGGGAACCCAGCCCAGGCCCATTATAGATTCAGGGGAAGATACCATAACAGAAAAATCAGATTTGAAATGTTCTTTTAGTTTTATATGGGACTGCTCATTTATTTCTAAAATCCTGAAACAGGTGGTTATCCATTCTCCAATACGGTGTCCAACACCGCAACCTAAAACTGTTTCAAACAAATCTTCCTGATTAACTAATATCCAAACGGCACGCATCAGGTCTTTTGCATGATTAAACTCTTTAATTACGTCAGGGTTTCCTATTTCAAATATTTCATTCGATCCTTTTTTAATTCTTTTTGCTGCACAAACCACAGCCATAGAAATATGTCTTTCTGATCGAAAAGGGCTGTCGTGATGAAATAAATACCCAACATAAATCTTAAGCCCTAATTGTCTGTAATAACGGGCTAAATAAACCGAATATATTCGTTCTGCGGAGTAAACATCATTGGCATTAAACGGGGCAGACTCATCAATAGGCCTGCCATCATTCATAAATTGCAAACAACTTCCTGCTAAGAACACTTTTGTTCCCTGACTGTATTTATAAACGCTTTCCAGTATGTTTATAGTTCCCGTGCTGATTGTTTCATGATTTTCAAATAAGGCGGAATGCTGCCTGGTAGAATTTGCCGCCAAATGGAAAATATAATCCGGCTGATGCTTTTTGATCAGCTCTTCTACAAAAGTTCTGTTGCTTACACTACCAGGGATCCAATCTCCTTCAGAACGGGACACGCCGATCACCTGAACATTATTTTGAATTAAAAGTTCATTCAAATAGTACCCGTCCTGGCCGTGTATGCCAAAAATAATTGCTTTCATCATAATGTATAAAACCAGTTTTTGTTAACAAAGATAGTGTTTATATAGGTATCCGCATAGATCTCATAACCCTCAGCGACCAGGAATGATTCAATCGACTTATCCTTTGGCCTGATATGATTTTCGCCGTATGCGCATGTTTCCGCGCAGATCACGGGTATGGGATATTTTTCAAAATCAAGTGATTTCAGCACATCCAGGTCAAGACCCTCAATATCGATAGAAAGAAGATCAGGGTAAGTGTCAAAATTTTCCTTGATGAGCTGGTTAATGGTCATTAAAGGCACTCTATCCACCCTGGTGATCTTATAAGTACCTCCGGCAATCCTTCTTTCAGCTTCGCCTTTATCAAAAGTACTGATGCCTTTGATGTCGAAGATATAAAAATCCGCTTCTTTCATTTCGCTGACGGAAACCCCGGCATGTATCACCTTATCCTCCGGCCTGATATTTTTAATTTTGGGGATCAGCGTTTTATCCGCCTCCACGCAGACGCCCCTGTTCCCTCTGGTATAGAACAGGTAAGTGTTATTGCAGGTATCGGGTTCATTGGTTCCGATATCCAGATAGGTCAGAGACAACTTTTTTTTATCCGCAAACAAAAAAGTCAGTACCGCATCCTCACCCGCCTGGCTGTATGTATTTAGTCTGTATCTGACCTTTATCTCGGGCTTGATGTACCTGAAAACTATTTTTCTGGTCAGATTTTTTAATGCGCGGATCATATATTTTTTATGTGTTTACTGATATAAAATTATTTTATAAAGGACCATTCGCAATTTGCAAACACGCAGCCATAATCAAATCCATCATATTGATTAAAAACTGTGCCTGTATCAATGATCGTAAAAGAAACAGCATTTTCAATAAATCCAAGTGTAATTTTTTGCATAGATGTTATGGCAAAAGAAAGCCGGTACGTGCCCGGAACAAGAAAATTGCCGGGAATTTTCAACAGGGTCGAAACCAGTGATTCCTGCGGAGGTTCCATATTTTCCCAGAGAAGGTTATTATTCGTAAATATTTTTCTGTTTTTCAAATCCTGGATATAAAAGCCCATATAGGTATTCCCGGGCCAATTATTAATTTTAATGTCGACCTTTACGTATATATCCTCATCATGCCGGAAAACAGATTTTAATGTCAGATTATTGTTACAACTTACGATATCTTTGAAATATATTGCAGCGTTTGAATTTTCGCGGATTACAATGTCAGTACCGGAATTTAAGGATTCTATATAGTTGTTGACCACATTATGGATATCTCCCGCATATTCGATCTTCCCGTTTTTCAACAACATGCCCCTTGAGCACAGTTGGCTGATGGAGGCCATATTATGGCTTACAAATAATACGGTCCT
>DAOQAF010000084.1:0-195 GCA_035353775.1 Bacteroidales bacterium
AGGCTCTGATCAGAATCACAAATACCACCTGGCCTTCCAATATAATTGATACATCAAATGCTGTGTTTACAATACTTGCACCGGTAACGGTTGATTACCCAAACATTGGAGAATCCCTCACAGGTTGTTCCTCTATAAACATTCAATGGAGCCGTACGACTAATTTTGCAAATTATAATGAGACCCAGACTTATT
>DAOQAF010000084.1:295-15654 GCA_035353775.1 Bacteroidales bacterium
CCTACGAGTTGTTATACAAGGTAGATAACGGCAGTTGGAACAGCATAACGACAATATACAACACCACTGCTACAAATTACAGCTATTCCTGGCAGGTGCCCGATGTAGCGCCTTCTAATCTAAAGATCATGATCAGGAGTTATTGGTATGCCAATATGGGTGGAGCCTTGTACTGGACCGATTCTTCGGATGTGGTTTCACCCTCGGTAAATCCCAGCGGTACCATCACGGTACTGACACCAAATGGAGGTGTTTCAATGAATGCACTTACAAATTACAATATTACCTGGACGGCCAACGGAACCAGCGGATTTTATGATGTACAATACAGTACCAACGGCGGTACGAGTTACAGTACCATTGTTTCAAATATCACCGGAACCGCTTATTCCTGGAACGTGGTCAACAACCCCGGCGCCAATGTGCTTATCAGGGTTCGCGACAACCAGAACAACTGCCGCAAAGATGCCAGTGATGCCGCCAATACCATCGTGGTGGCAACACCCGCTTTAACAAGCCCCAATGGTGGCGAAGTGTGGAACGTGAACAGCACTCAAAATATCACATGGAACACAAGTACTATTATCAGCGGTGGAAGTGTATACATTGAATATTCTTCAGACAACGGAACCAATTGGAATATTATTTCTTCCGGAACATCGAACACTGGTTCCTATGCATGGACCATTCCCAATATTCCAACTACGCAGGCTTTGGTCCGTATCAGCAATGTGGGTTACCTGAGCAACAATGATGTAAGTAATGCCGTATTTACGATTCAAACGCCACAAAATTTCCTGACCTATCCAAACGGAGGCGAACAACTGCGGGCGGTACAGGCATATAACATCACCTGGGATGCTAATGCTTTTATCTCACCTGTGAAGCTGGAATATTCGTTAAATAGCGGCAGCACATGGAACACCATTGTCGCATCTTATTCAAATACAGGAAGCTACAGCTGGACAACACCACAGATTGTGACAACCACTACATGCCTGGTAAGAATCACGAATACGACAGTTGGCACGATACAGGATGTATCAGACGCCGTGTTTACCATACTTGCACCGGTAACCGTTGATTATCCAAACCTGGGGACAAGCCTGACCACTTGTTCGAATATCAATATTCAATGGAGCCGTACGACTAATTTTGCAAATTATAATGAGACCCAGACTTATTATAAGAACACCTACGAGTTGTTATACAAGGTAGATAACGGCAGTTGGAACAGCATAACGACAATGTACAACAGCACTGCTACAAATTACAGCTATTCCTGGCAGGTGCCCGATGTAGCGCCTTCTACTCTAAAGATCATGATCAGAAGTTATTGGTACGCCAATATGGGTGGAGCCTTGTACTGGATCGATTCTTCGGATGTCGTTTCACCGGCAGTGAATCCAAGCGGCACCATCACCGTGACTAATCCTAATGGTGGTGTCACACTAAATGCACTTACCACTTATTATGTTACATGGACCGGTAACGGCACCAGCGGCTTTTACGACATTTTATACAGCACCAACGGCGGCACAAGCTACAATACGATAGCAACCAATGTTACCGGAACGAGTTATGCGTGGAATGTTAACAATAACCCGGGAACTAACGTATTTGTGCGTGTGCGCGACAATCAGAATACCTGCCGCAAAGATGCCAGCGATTTTTCCAATACCATAACTGCAGCCATGCCGGTTTTGACATCCCCTAATGGTGGCGAGGTTTGGAATGTAAACAGTACACATAATATAACCTGGAACACGAACACCATCATTTCCGGTGGAAGTGTATTTATTGAGTACTCACTTGACAATGGCGTTACTTATAATACGGTAATAGCCTCAACTCCGAACACCGGCAGTTATAGCTGGACATTGCCTTACGTTCCGACTACACAGGCTAAGATCAGGATCAGTGTGGTCGGTGAACCCACATTGTATGATATCTGCGATGCTCCGTTTACAATTCTGGTACCGACACCGGTCGTGACTTCACCAAATGGTGGTGAAACCTGGTATGCAGGCGAAATTAAGAATATAACCTGGCTGCCGGCAACATTTTTTAGTAATACTGTTAACATCCAGTATTCGCTGGATGCAGGAAGCACCTGGGTGAACATAGCCACCAATCAATCAAACTCCGGTTCATACTCCTGGACACTTCCCAGCTTGAATTCTGCCAATGCATTGATCAAAGTAAGCAATTATACCAATACTGCTGTATATGACGTCAGCGATGCGCTCCTGACACTCAGGCCCTGGGTTAGAATTATTACTCCCAACGGCGGAGAAATCCTTGGATCATGCACCCAGACTACCATCGCCTTTGAAAAAGCGCCTACTCATACCAGTTTCAATATTGAATACTCTGTTGATAATGGTTCAAACTGGATTGCGTTACAAACAAATCAAACTTACACCAACACCATTAATACCTATAGCTGGACTATCCCAAACAGTCCGACAACCCAGGCTTTGGTAAGGGTAACTCCTTATTCATACCCAGCAAAGGCCGATATCAGCGATGCTGCCTTTACGATCAAGAAAGCGGTGACTATTGTTCAGCCTAATTATGGCGGTGTTCTGGTTATTGGTTCCTCCTATCCTATCGAATGGCTGAGTGACGGCATCTCCAATATCTATGACCTGGCATATTCGACTGCAGGCCCTACTGGCCCGTTTACCAATATAGTTCTTGGATTTAATACATCCAACAACACGTACAGCTGGACGGTACCAAATACTCCATCCACAAATTGTTACCTCAGAATAAGAGATAATGTAAATTCCTGTAAAGAAGATATCTCAGATCTGGCATTTACAATTTCAGCCACAGCAAATCCGATCACAGTTACTGCCCCGGATGGCGGAGATACACTGAGCGCTTGCCAGGCATACAATATTACCTGGACAGAATCAGGTGCACCGATCGGTAATTACAACATTTCGTATTCGATTGATTACGGGGTTAACTGGGTTCCAATAGTTTCAAATCTTATTACAACTTCCGGATATTACAACTGGATAGTTCCCAATGTAAATGTCTCCGGCGCCCTCATACGTGTCCAGTCAGGGTTGAATCCACTGGTTTTCGATTACAGTAATGCCCTGTTTATGATCAAACCCGGAAGGTTATTCACCAATGAAGACGTTACCATCTGTTCGGGAAGTTCTGTTCAGCTTAATACGAGCGGCGGATCAAATTATTCATGGTCCCCTTCAGCAGGATTAAGTAATACGACTATTCCTAATCCAATTGCTACGCCTTCAGGCACAACACAATATACCGTAACCTCTAATTCATCCGGCTGCTTCCTGCAGGATACGGTTTTATTAACCGTACTGCCAAGCACCGGGCTCACGGCAGGCGTGTCAATCAGCCCATCAACAGGTACCGCAATTTGCAGCGGCACCCCGGTCCTTTTTGTCGCTACTCCTGCTAATGGAGGTTCAACACCTGCCTATACCTGGAAAAAGAATGGGACAACGGTCGGAACAAATACTTACACGTACACCGATTCCGGCCTGGCTTCAGGAGATGTGATCACTTGTATTCTGACCTCATCGGAACAATGTGTTGCAAATAACCCAGCTACTTCAAATGCTGTTACGATGACCGTATTCCAGAATGTCATCCCGTCAGTTTCTATTTCAACCGCCAGTAGCTCTGTTTGTGCAGGAACAAATGTAACGTTTACTGCAACCCCGGTTAATGGTGGGGCGTCTCCATCGTACCAGTGGAAGAAAAATGGCAATAATGTGGGATCAAATTCCAATATCTATACTGATGCGACATTAGCAAATCTTGACCTGATCAGTGTAGAGATGTTGTCGAATGCCAGCTGCGCAAGCCCGCAACTTGTTTCCTCCAACTCCATATTAATGACTGTGAATCCGAATACCACACCTACGGTAGTTATTTCCACACCATCAAGCACCATTTGCTCAGGAACAACCGCCGCATTTACTGCAACCGCAAACAACGCAGGTACAACACCTGTCTATCAATGGAAAATCAATGGTATGAACACCGGTTCAAATTCCAGCACGTATACGTCCGCTACATTGGTAAACAACAACCAGATTTCCTGCACGGTGATTTCCAGTAATACCTGTAACACGGTGAATCCGGTTTCTTCAAGCGCTATTACTATGACTGTTCTTCCTTCGCCTTCAGCGCCTGTGGCTTCAAGTAATTCACCAGTGTCTTCGGGTACCGACCTTAACCTTTATGCCAGTACCATTGCAGATGCTACCTATTATTGGACAGGCCCGAACGGTTTCAGTTCATCCGCTCAGAACCCGGTTATTCCCAATGCAACTACATCCATGAGCGGAAAATATTATGTTTCTGCAACGGTTAACGGATGCTCCAGCCCGGCAGACAGCACGGTAGTGACAGTATCATTTACGCCATTGCCGGTAACCATTTCAGGGGTGGCAATCAGCGAAGCCGGCAGCTTCATCAACGGCGTTAAACTGAAACTTACTGGTGCTGAGATTGACTCCATGTACACTTCAGCCAACGGACAATACCAATTTGATGTATTGCAGGGCGCAAGCCAGGTGATCACGCCATCAAAAAATAACGACCTTGTCAGTTATAACGGTATTTCTTCATTTGATATCATCCTTATGCAACGGCATATCGGCGCTGCTCAATTACTCGGCTCACCATATAAAATCATTGCGGCCGATGTTAACAGCTCCGGGACGGTTAATGTCATCGATATTTCAATGACCAAAGCCTTGATTTTACAGAACATAACAAGTTTCCCGGGAAACAAACTATGGTCGTTTGTAAATTCATCGTATGTTTTTGCTGATCCGATCCATCCATTCCCTTATGAAAACTCAAGATCCTATAGTAATGCCACTGCGGCATCTGACCAAAACTTCATTGGAGTAAAACTCGGTGATGTTAACAACAGTTGGGACCCGTTTGTTTCAAAAGCGCTGAGCTCTGAGATCATTACCATGAGCACACAAAGCATGGAAACCGTTAACGGAGCTATTGTAGAAGTTCCAGTTACCGTAAAAGATTTCAACAATATCAGCGGCTTCCAGTACACATTAAGCTGGGATCCTGAAGTTCTCGAGTTTGTGGATGCCAACAATGCTGCCTTAAATATGGACTATGGGACATTACAAACTTCGAACGGAAAGCTCACCACATTATGGGCTACAGACGACCTGAACGGATTGAATATTCCCGACGGGCAAGCCATTTTTGTGTTGAAATTCAGGGTGATAGGCAATGCCGGAGCATCTTCCGCGATATCAATTAATTCTGATATTACACTTATGGAAGCTGTGAATAAAGACCTGGAGGAAGTTACCATAAACGTGGAAGCCGGACTGGTGAAAGTTATCGGCACGACTGGTATTGATCCGGTTGGTTCTGAAGAATGCCAATTGTTCCAGAACGAACCAAATCCTTTTGCTTCTTCTACAAAAATTACCTTTAGCATTCCGGTCAGGGATGAAGTGTCGATTTTTATTTATGACATTTTTGGAAAAGAAGTGGCTGAATTCAAAGGAATTTATGACAGCGGAAAGCACAGTATTATCTGGGATGGCACTGATCAATACGGAAGCAGGTTAAGTGTCGGAACTTATTACTGCCGCCTGCAGACAGGAAATTATATTAAAGTCAGGAAAATGATATTATTCAAATAACGAATTTAACAAATATCATTACCACTGAAAGTTATGAAAAAACTATTTTTTAATATTGTTTTTCTGCTGCTGATCTCTTTTAGTTGTTCAGCAAATGTGACGTTCCTGATGGGCAATCAAACGGCTGCGGAAGGCACTCAGGTTATGGTACCTGTTAAAGTGGTGGATTTTGCATCCATTGTCTCTGCCCAGGGAACGGTGCAGTTTGACCAGTCGGTCATCTCTTTCGTATCGGTTCAGGATTTCGGGCTTGCCACGCTTGACGAGAGCAGTTTTGGCATCAGCCAGGCCGCTAACGGAAAATTGATGTTCAGCTGGACCGATCCTGACCTTGGGGGAGAATCGCTGCCCGACAGCGCAGTTCTGTTTACCATCAGATTCAATGTCATCGGGATTTCAGGACAATCCAGCGCATTGTCGTTTGTGAACGTACCCACGGCAATGGAAGTCATGAACAATTCATTTGATCAGGAAACCCTCAGTCTTATAAATGGCAGTGTAACGATTCAGAACATGGTGTTGCCTTCGGCGGTAACCTTGAAATTGGATTCTGTGAGCGGTATTCATGGTTCCCAGGTCACAGTTTCCTGCAGAGCTTTTAATTTCTCCAACATTAACTCTGCTCAGGGAACAATACTCTTTGATAATACCGTAGTTTCATTTGACGGGATAGGTTATTGCGGCCTGCCCGGATTAAATGCGGCAAGTTTTGGCCTTACACAACTTTCACAGGGAAAAATCACCTTTAGCTGGAACGACCCCGACCTTGAAGGACGGGACATTGCAAACGGCGAAGCGGTGTTTTCATTGAATTTTGTTTTGACAGGCAATACAGGACAACACTCGAACATTTCTTTGACTGACACACCAACACAGGTAGAGATTTCCGATTCTTCACTGAACCTGCTGTCGGTAGGCCTTATAGGCGGGGACATTAGAATTACCGGATCCTCAGGGGTGTTAGGAATTAAAATCGATTCTGTAATTGGAACTCCAGGATTTCAGGTTGTGGTGCCGGTTAGAGTGTGGCAATTTAAAAAGATTGTTTCTTTACAGGGCACCATTACCTTCAATCCTGCTGTGGCATTGTTCGATACCGTGGTTCAATATGGCTTACCTTTTATGGATTTTACGACATTTGGCACATCCCTGATAAATACCGGTAAACTTATGTTTTCATGGACTGATGACTCTTACACCGGCCAAACGTTAAGCGATTCGTCGGTCATATTTGCTGTCAGGTTCACTGTTGCCGGTAACGAAGGTTCGTTCACCCTGCTCGATATGATCAGTACCCCAACATCAATTGAAGTAGTGGACACTTCCTTAAGCGAGTTAAGTTTTTATACGCAGCAGGGAAAAATTATGGTTGGCACCGGACATACCCTCAGCGGGAAAACCCGTTATGCCGGAAGAGCTAATGCCGGCAGCCCTGCACCAAACCCTCCATCCTATAATGCTGATACCTACACTATAGGTAAGGTAATTGTAATATTGAAGACTTATCCGGAAGGAGATATTATCACAAAGGATACCAGCGATGCACTTGGAAATTTCCATTTCAGCAATGTCATGGACGGAACGTATCGATTATCTTACGATAAATATACGGCCGATTCGATGCAATGGGGCAACGATGTGAATGCCATTGACGTGGCCCTGCTCAAATATTTTATCGGCAGCGATACCATTCAGGATCCTTCCAGATGTTTTTCCGCAAAATATAAAAGAGCTGCCAATGTGGATAATAACGCCGCCATCAACGCAGTGGATATTGCCCGGTTAAAATCAAAGATCGGTGCACCATACGACGCTGTTAAAAACTTCCCGAAAGGAAACTGGCCGGCCCTCGATACGGTGGTGACCATGTCCGGAGCAGATTTCAACGTCCTTTTAAAAACCATTTGTTACGGCGATTTTAATGCATCCAGCAGCAGATACCGCGATTCACTTACCACCTGGAGCAACCTTAAATCAGTTGCCACTGATATTGTTTTAACTTCTGAAGAGTCTTTGGTGACAAGCGATCCACACTATTTTGAGGTACCTTTACGTATCAGCGAGAAAATGAATGAATTTTCTGCCCTTGGGCTGGAACTGACTTATTCAAAGGGCTACGAACTTGTCAGCGCATTTATGCCAGGATCAGGCAATGATAAGGGGCCCGTAAAAATTAACCAGACCCTGGACGAAGTTATTGCTGAAAACAATGACCTGCTTGTCACTGATGAAGATGGCGTCATCAGGGTAGTTTATGCTACCACAGATCATTATGATGTTTCTGCCAATGATGTGATGATTGTTTTTGGTTTCCGCAAGCTCATGTATATAGATCAGGAAACTAAAGAATTTAATCTGGCCGGGACCGGCGTGATCGGAAACAAATACGGTGAAGAAAATGAAAATACCTACCTGTTGATGCCAAAGGTATTGGTTCAGGGCAGCAACACGGAAGCAGGACTTGAATTTACAGGCTATCCGAATCCGTTCAAAAGCCAGGCAACTATTAACTACACCCTGCCTGAAAACGGGACGGTTACACTGAAGGTATACAATGCCATCGGCGGGTTGATCTCGGAACTTGTAAATGAAGTCCAGGAAAGCGGCAAACATACCGTACCATTCTCGCAAGAGAGCCTGTCCTCCGGCATGTACACTTTTAAACTCGAATATATCAGCGGGAATAAATCAAATTGTCTGGTATTAAAGATGTTTAACAGATAATCCAGGAATCAGGAATTTCGATTTTTATAAAATCCGGATCAAAGACAATTTGGCAGTTTGATGATCGATTTTGAGAATGGTATACTTTTCGGTCAACAATGCCGTTATTCTGTATGTTTGATTTTAATCCATTTGAGTTTTTACTTATAATGTGTATTTTTACAACCTTCTTAACCAGACTTTTTTAAATGAGAAAAAATTTTTATAAAACTTCCCTGCTCCTATTTCTGTTTTTTTTGATCAACCTTAGCATATTTGCCCAGAAATTTACGATCAGCGGCTATGTTAAGGATAATGCCACCGGTGAATTTTTGATCGGCGCTAATGTTTACCTGAAGGAATTGATGAAAGGAACAACGACCAACACTTATGGGTTTTACTCTATTACGGTTGAAAAAGGTGAATATAACCTGGTAACGTCCTTTGTAGGTTATAAAGATGTTGACGAGAAGGTCACACTGGATAAAAATGTCAAATTAAATATCAACCTTGAACCGAATGTCATAACCACTTCTGAGGTAGTGATTTCCGGTGAGCGTGAAGATAAAAACACACAAAGTACCGAGGTTGGCCGTGTAGAAATTCCTATAGATAGAATTAAAAAGTTGCCGGCCTTGCTGGGTGAGACTGACGTCATCAAAGCTATTCAGCTGACCCCGGGCGTTCAGTCGGCCGGAGAAGGAAACACAGGATTCTACGTCAGGGGCGGCGGCCCGGACCAAAACCTGATTTTGCTTGATGAAGCTGTTGTCTATAATGCTTCTCACCTGCTCGGTTTTTTTTCGGTCTTTAACGCCGATGCCTTGAAAAATGCCGAGCTGATCAAAGCCGGCATGCCTGCCAATTATGGCGGCCGTCTGGCATCCGTGCTTGACATCTCCATGAAAGAAGGGAACAACAAAAAATTTGAATTTGACGGTGGTATCGGGCTGATCTCTTCACGGCTTACAGTACAGGGCCCGATAAAAAAAGAAAAATGCTCCTTTATTGTTTCCGGCCGCCGCACTTATCTCGACCTTGTCATGCAGCCTTTCCTGAAAAAAGATTCTCCCTTTAAAAAAGGCGGATATTATTTTTATGACATCAACGCAAAAATCAACTACTATTTTTCTGATAAAGACCGCTTGTTTTTGAGCGGGTATTTTGGCAAGGATGTTTTTACGCTGAACGGCGGCGAATCGTTTTCAAACAAAATTGATTGGGGTAATGCCACAGCTACAGTAAGATGGAACCATTTGTTCAATGATAAATTATTTCTGAACACGACGCTGATTTACAGCAATTATAAATTCAATATGGGCGCCGAACAGAATTTTTATGAAATGAAACTCCATTCGGGTATCACTGATTACAGCGCCAAGCTTGACTTTTCATACCTGCCGACCATTCGCCATAATATAAAATTTGGCGGACAATACACCTATCATGTCATGATGCCCAACAGCGCCTCTGCCCGTTCCGACACCACCGAATTTGATCTCGGCGGAACCGTGAAACTACACACTCATGAGGCAGCCATTTTTATCACTGACGATTTTGATGTATCTGAAAAAATCAAGATCAGCGGCGGTTTGCGTTATTCCATGTTCTTTCATACCGGGCCATTCGACCGCTACAATTTAAATGAGACCGGAATAATTACCGACACAATCTCTTATAAAACCGGTGAACTTATTAAAATGTACCATGGGCTCGAACCCAGGCTGTCGGTGAAATTCGGCATCAATTCCAAGTCGTCGATCAAAGCCTCATTCACCATGAATTACCAGTACATTCATATGGCTTCGTACACATCGGTTTCGCTGCCTACAGATATCTGGGTACCCAGTACTTCACTAGTGAAACCTCAGATCGGGTATCAATATTCCCTTGGTTATTTCAGGAACTTTTATAAAAACATGTGGGAAACATCTTTTGAAATATACTACAAGGATATGCGCAACCAGATCGAGTTTAAGGAAGGGTTCTCTGCAGTCGACAATCTTAAAAACAATACCGATAACAACTTTACTTATGGCCGCGGCTGGTCTTACGGCGGCGAGCTTTTTATAAAAAAACGCGTGGGTAAAACCACCGGCTGGATCGGATATACCCTGTCCTGGACACAACGTAAATTCCCTGAAATCAACGGCGGAAAAACATATCCTGCCAAATACGACCGCCGCCATGACATCTCTATTGTGGTTACACAGCAGCTTGGCAAACGCTGGTCTATTTCTGCAGTCTGGGTTTATGCCACCGGAAATGCCATGACGCTGCCGCTGTCAAGGTACTTCTTATCCGGCAGCATCGTAAATGAATACAGTGCGCGTAACGCTTTCCGCATGCCCGCCTACCATCGCCTGGATATTTCCGCTACATTTTCAAGCAAAGATAAACCGGGAAAAAGATTTCACTGGGATCTGAATCTTGGCGTGTATAACGTTTACAGCCGCATGAATCCGTACTATATTTACTTTGAAACTACAGGTGATTTGACCACATTTGACCTGAAAACCGTTGCCAAACAAGTTTCATTGTTCCCGATCATCCCATCTGTAACATGGAATTTTAAATTTTAACCTTATGAAATTCAAATCATATAAACTCCTGATCCTGTTTTTGTTTAGCGCTTTTGCTTTTATTTCATGCGAAAAAGAAATAACGATCGACCTGCCTGAAGAATCCCCAAAAATTGTTATTGAAGGTTATATCGAAAACGGGCAGCCCGCCATCGTCTCCATCACGAAAAGCGCCCCGTATTTTGACCCGATCGATTCGACTACACTGTTAAGCTCCATGGTTCTGAATGCTGTGGTAACTGTGAGCGACGGAACCACCACCGAACAATTGCAGTTTGATACCGTTATGTCGATCCCTCCTATTGTTTATGTCGGCAAAAATATTATTGGCGAAATTGGTAAAACCTATTATTTAACGGTGGTGGTCAACGGGCAAACATACACCTCACAAACCACACTGCCCAATCCTGTGGCCTTTGATTCACTCTGGTTCAGGCTGGCGCCAGACAACGATACCATTGGCGATGTTTTTGCCATTGGCACCGACAATGGAGCGGAGTACAACTATTACCGTGTTTTTACCAAAAACACTACTATTGATTATAAATTTGTACCTATTTTTGAATCCGTTTGGGACGACAAATTTTTTAACGGTATGTCTTTTACCATACAGCTTTATCATGGTATTTCAAGCAATATTACCGATATGTTTGATGAAGATGACGACAGAGGGATGGGCTATAAAGTCGGTGATATGGTGATAACGAAACTGTGTACTATGGACTACGACAGTTATAATTTCTGGTCTGCAGCAGAATCGGAAATTGTATACGGCAGCAACCCATTCATGACCACCACCAGTGTGCCCACCAACATCAAGGGAGGCGCTATTGGTTGCTGGACGGGATACACAGCCACTTACGACACCATCATTTGCACACCTTAAATCACATATATGACCGAAGAAATTGAAAAAGTAAAAGTCCTTATTATTGGCTCAGGCCCGGCCGGTTATACGGCAGCCATTTACACAGCCCGCGCTGATCTCAAACCGGTTTTGTACCAAGGCTTACAGCCCGGCGGACAGCTTACCATAACCACTGATGTGGAAAATTTTCCGGGTTACCCCGAAGGTATCAGCGGGTTTGAAATGATGGAAGACCTGAAAAAACAGGCCGAACGTTTTGGCACAGACATACGCTGGGGCGTAATTACCAGTGTCGATTTTTCTTCAAGGCCGTTTAAGATCATCGCTGACGAAACTAAGACCATCATGGCCGAAACCGTCATTATCGCCACCGGCGCTACCGCCAAATGGCTCGGCCTTAAATCAGAACATAAATACAGAGGCTACGGATTATCGGCCTGTGCCGTCTGCGACGGATTCTTTTTCAAAGGAAAAGATGTGGCAGTAGTTGGTGGCGGCGATACCGCTGCCGAAGATTCTACCTACCTCGCCAAGCTTTGCCGCAAAGTTTACCTGATACACCGCCGCGGTGACATGCGGGCATCGAAAGCCATGCAAAACAAAGTCTTTTGTACTTCGAACATTGAAAGGCTTTTCGGATACGTGCCCGTTGAAATTATTGGCGAAAAAAATGTCGAAGGGCTTGTCATCAAAAACGTAGAAAGCGGGGCTACCGAAAACCTTGCTGTGGACGGGCTTTTTGTCGCTATCGGCCACTCGCCTAACTCAGGAATTTTCAAGGGGCAGCTTGAAATGGACGAGACAGGATATATCTATACCCACCCCGGAACGTCCAGAACCAGCGTGAAGGGCGTGTTTGCTGCCGGCGATGTACGCGATCATGTTTACATGCAGGCCGTTACCGCCGCAGGAACCGGATGTATGGCAGCCATTGAGGTTGAACGTTTTTTATCTTCGGAACACGAACAATAGCAAATTGTTGTTGCTATTCATGCTATAAAAACAATTAGCAATTAATGGATTCCAAGTGCAACGAAGAATCTCTTTACTATCGTGAGACTAAGTAAAACATTTTGAATAATACCAATTGTTTTCTGAACCTTTAATTTTTTGCTGTACCCATCTTTTCGGCCATCAGCAAGGCATTATAAAGGTTTACAATGCCGCCCGTAACGGAAAGAGAACTAAAATTCACCTTATAGCTACGGCCTGTTTCCATAGGTTTCTGAACCATTATATCAACTTTCTCAGCCGATTGCATGATGATTTCTTTTACCTGTTTTGCGGTAAGATTTGGATAATAACTTCTGATAACCGCTGCAACACCTGCTACAACAGGGCTTGCCATTGATGTGCCGCTGGCAGATTCATAGCCGTTGTGTGGTTTTAATCCCCACAGATCCACACCCGGAGCAAAAACTTCCACCGTTTTTTGACCGTAATTCGAAAAATTTCCGACAAGATCATCTCCCTTTTGCATCGAGCTTGCACCTACTGTCAGCCAGTTTCCTGTAAGAAGAGTCCCGTCGTCAGCAATATTTGTCGGAAAATTATCAACGTCATCGTTGTTCTCCGCATCGTTACCGGCCGCATGAACCAGCAATACATCGTATTTATCCGCAAGAGGCAACACTTCGTCCACAAATTTTTTCTGGGGAGAAAAAGATTTACCAAAACTCATATTGATCACCTTGGCGCCATTCTCAATGGCATAGCGGATACCGTTGGCCACATCCTTATCACGCTCATCCCCGTCGGGAACCACACGGATGATCATCAGTTGAACGTTGGAAGCAATCCCATCCGCGCCTTTACCGTTATTGCGCACGGCTCCTATTTCGCCGGCTACAAAGGTTCCATGCCCGGGATCTGGGCCGATGACATCACTATTTCCATAAAAACGGTTGCTGTTATCTTTATAATTGTCGCCAACTATAGACCTGGAATTGAATTCCGTGTTGTAATGATAATTGAGGTCATTGGTGGTTTGCTCAGCATAAGCGATCAGGTCAGCCGCTTTAATGCCAAACATCAACCATACGGTCAGTTTTTCTGCACTGGTCGAGACATTTTCCGGCGCCTTGCTCAGTTTTTTAAGATCCTTGAGGGTATAATCCTGTTTTTTAAGGTAGGCTTTTACAATACTATCGGCTATTTTAATTTCCCGGCCCGTTTTCACCATTTCCGATTCTTCTTTTACTTCATCCAATTTCTTGGTGTAAACGTCTTTCACCTTGTTGTATAACTCAAATTCGTTTTTATCGGAAATGTTGTTCGGGTCAGCGTTTTTATATTTCGCATCAAGCTCAGTGAACAGGCGTGTTACTTCAAAATTATCCGCATTCACATTTTCTCCTTTTGCATTTCCAATGAAATTCCAGCCATGAATATCATCCACATAACCGTTTTTGTCATCGTCGATTCCGTTGCCTGGTATTTCCTTTGGGTTGGTCCAGATATTTCCCTTCAGGTCTTCATGATTTATATCAGTACCGCCATCAATCACAGCTACAATCACCGGTTGAGAGGTTTTGTTCTTCAACAGTTCCTTATAAGCCTTTTCGGTGCTCACCCCGAAAACTTTGTCCGATTTCAGGTCTTTGTTGTGCCAGTTGACCAGTTTTTTTTCTTCTTTGCTTTGTGCAAAGGCAGTTGAAAATACTATAAGTACTAATGCTGTGACGAATATTTTTTTCATGTTGTTAAATTTTTTATTGAAAACATTAATTAGAATCAATCCGTAATGTCAGTGTTTGGTTCATAATGTTTGAGTTCGAGGCTTTCGCAGTCTTTAAAATCAAGGAGTCCGCCGCGGCGGACGACTGTTTTAAAGACAAGAGTACCCTGCCCGACTGCGTCAGTCAGGCGGGGAAGAAATCGGACATTATGGACAAACACTATTTATTAACGGGGTGCAATAATAAATATTATGCTTCAGATGGCAAAGAAAAAACCAAATCAAAAAAAAGAATTGAAAATGTTTGTAATTACAAACAACGAAAAACGTGGAAAAATTTTCGTAGTTACAAACAACGGACAACTGGGGGCTTAATTGATCCATTGCATATATCATTTTTATAGTCCCGGATTGCCGGGAGCCGGAGCATATTCAAATTGGCTTTGCTGAATATTTCCATTGGCTTGCATCCTGATTTGCTGCATTTGGTGCTGAGCATCTTTATAAGCGCTTAAATAAGTCATCCTTTGTGAAGCATCGGTCGTATAACCCAATTGTTGATAATAATTTCTGGCCTGCCCATCCCAAAATTGGTATTGGGAAATTAAGTAGGAATAATCCTGTTGAAGGGGTTGGAAAGAAGGTTGCTGATAGCTTGGCGTTGTACTTGCCGCAGAATAGGTTCGTGTATCATTAAAATTCTTATAATCAACTAATTCATATTCTCCAAAATCATATTCATACAGCCCCAATACTGTATAATAAGTACCTGCGGAAGGCCTGGTATAACTCCTGTTTTCCGCACTTTTTCGGGACACCCATATAAAGTATTGTAAATCAATATC
>DAOQAF010000085.1:0-15487 GCA_035353775.1 Bacteroidales bacterium
TAGATAAGCGGTTATTCTGAAACAAATCGGTTCTGTCTGTGTAATTTTTTATGGTTTCAAGGCTTACATCTTTCTTTTTTGTGTCGCGATAGGATTTAAGAATAAGTTGTTTAGGTTCCTGAAAAAGAGAGCCCTGCTCAGGCAGGGGTTTGAATATTTCTTCACCCTCATTGTCTTGCCCTGATAAAAAGCCATCCAAATCAAGTTCCAGAATATTGGCTATGTCGGCATACCACTCGCTTCTTGTTGGTAAATCTGCGGCATTCCTCACATCCCAAAACCACAGGGCGCACCAATAATCCATGATCATCTTTAACTTAAAATATGGGGCATTGTGTTTGTTTCGCTGCTGTGCCAGCTGGTCTTTCTCGTTATAAACAGTAAATATTTCCGGTTGGTTATTTTCATGTCCGAAGAAATTCTTTTTGCCCCCGGTGTATTCATTAATCAGGTTTTGTATTTCGAAATGCTCATCCAGCAATGCATCTATTCTTTTACAGATATTTTGGAGTTTAATAAATTCTTCCTTATGTATAGGTTTTATAAACTCCCGTTTCCACTCTGTCACACGCCTTGCTTCATTTGGGTATTCGCTTTTCAGAAGTCTTATTCCGGCGCTTGGAACCATGTTCTTGTCCGGCAGCAGGAAATGGTAAATTTCATCCTCTTTGCGTGTCAACTTTCCGTTTTTATAAGCACGCATCACAGGGGCATGCTCCCACCATTCCTTTGTTATGTATGTGCTTCGCTGCCGGGTAGTTCCTTCTTTAGGAAATTCACCAATAAAGTCTTTCTTTTCATACACCTTTAACCAGGCGCCAACTACGGCATTTCCCACTCCCAGGCGGTATCCGAAATAAGGAACTTCCATGTCCTTATGGATCACGTTCAGCCATAAGCTCAACTTACCAAGTTCAATGGCTGTCGGGTTAATGTCAACACCATACACATTATTGGTGGCAATGTATGCCTTTACCCTTTGGCGCTGGTCCTGATAATCCTTAGCAGGAACTTTCCTGTTTAATTCAACTTGCTTGTAATTCAGATATGCTTCAGCAATCTGGTTGATCACCTCGTTCTGAAATGCCGATGCTCCCTGAGCCGGTTCAAGAATTTTCAATTCCAACAGTTCATCTGCTGTGATTTCTTTCTTCTCCAACCGTTCAAGAATGGGTTTCAGGGTGTATTTTACAGTTGTCCGTGTAAGTACTTCGGGGGTATAATATGAAGCCGATTGCTGACGGTCGCGGCCACTCAGGCGGTACACAAAAGTGCCCCTGGGTAAGACCTTAACCTTGTCGTCACTATCTTTCAGTATTTCGTCATATTCAAAATCATCAATGCGGCTGCGGGGAACAACATAAGTTCCCTCATTGGGCTTACCGGCCTCATGCACTTCAATATAATCCTGTTCGGCATAAAATCCGCGATATGCCAGCAAGCCCTCATATACACTTCCCAATTGGTTAATTCCGAGGTTTGCGTACGATATACGCCCCCGTGATCTTCCTGATTGTTTTTGTGAGAGGCTTAACTGACAAATGATATCCTGCCAAACAAAATTTCTAAACCTGATGCCCTGCAAATGAATAAACTTTCCCTCATCGAATAACGGAGTGTCCAGGCGGCTAATGGCAAAACTTTTGTTGTTTACATCATTTATGCGATAGCCCCGATTCAGAAGTGTAAAAAGATTTTGTAACGTATCGTGAAAGAAATATCCATCTTTTGAACTTTGGCTGTTCAACTTAACCTGTTCAAGTTCACGAAGCATATCCAAGCTGTAGCCTTTTGCATAAACAGGGTCGTTATTAGGAAGAATGCCAAGTTCCGGGCGGCTTTCGGCATAGAAGATAAACAGAAGGCGATAGATAATGGTCAGGCAGTCGTCCTTGATCTCCTGTTCAAATACATCATCGCTCTCATCAAATTCTTCAAGCAAAACAGATTTTTTGTAATACAGGGCTTCATTGGCCAATAACTCCACGGCGTTTATGATACCTTCTTTGAGGTCTTTAGTAACGGCATACGCACTTTTATGCGAATCCTCATCCAATTGTTCCATCAGCATAATATCGGCGTCAGGGGCAAGGATATCCTTTGATAATAACAGATAAAACAACTGATAGTATTCCTTGTGCAGGGTGGCTTCATCAAACAGTTCTTCGAGTTTTATCCGGAGGTATGAACCCTTGAACCACTTCTCATAGTGCAGCAGATATATTTCATTCCCGGCTAAAACTAAGATGTAAACAGGCCGGAGGTGCTGGTCAATCAGAAAAAGCTCGTTAATGGCCTCGTTAACAACACTTGGTGTCAGTGTTTCCCCGTCCTGTATCTGAAACATCTCCCATTGAGCCCTGTTCCAGCGTTGTTCAAAAAGCCCCTTAGGTTCTGCATCATCAATTTTTATCATGGCCTTCATTTCCATTATAAAAAGATGGGGCTTGTTATCAACTCCACGATTTAACTTATGCCGCACAGGTACAACCTCAGCATCTGAAAGATGAAATAATTCGGAATAATCGTTTGATGGAAAGTTATAACCCAATGTATTCAACACAAGGGTGTGGAACTTATGAGTTCGTTCTATTTGGTCTTTACATCGCGATAATCCGATGTATTCCTTTTTGAACAGGTAATACTTTTCTTTCAATGCCCTGACAACGGCTTCGAAGGTCTTCAGGTCATCGTCGCAGTATCCCGATTTTTCAATGACTTTTTTGTGAAAATCATCAGAAAAATAATTTCCGCTAAAAAAATCGCCTATATTTTCTAAAAACTTCAGCATGGCAAATTAACTATTGTACAATACTCCGATTAACTTCAGGTAGGCTTCGTTGCCGAGGCTTGTGAGATCCTTCACGTATTGGGAACGTTCGTTTAATATTGTTTCAATTTCGCGGGCTGCTTTTTCTTTTTTGCTTCGCAGCATTACCGTACTCTGATTTTCGAATTCAATCTGAAGTTGATCCCGGGATGCCCTCTCCCACAAGCTCAGTTTTTCCTGATATTCGTTCTTCTTGCGTGTCATATCTTTGGTAAGGTTATCCTGCATGTTTTTCATGTAAATATTTTTCGCGTACTCAACAGCATCTTTCACATTTTCCTGAAGTGAAAAAATCTCTGAATTGCTCATCTCCTCATTGTAAATCATGTCGTTGAGCGAATACTGTTTAATGAAGTCCATCAGGCTCATAAATCTGTTGTCTGTTTTAAGCAAGGCGCCGGCTTCATCCAATCCGACCACAAAGAAATCGGACAATACCGAATTGCCAAGGTCATTGGAAACCTGCCCGTGGAAAACATAGAAACGATTTTTAGACGGAAGTTTATTCGTTTTCAGCACCATCGCTTTATCCTTGTCAATAAGGGCTTCCAACTTGGTCATCATGTATTGGATAATAGGGTGCAGGTCGTACATCACCTGAAATTCCGCCCATTCACCTTTTTTCTTTCTCGCTTTGGCAATGGCCTCATCCACTTTTTTCTTGTCAATAGTGAGTTTATACAGCCCGTTTCTTTTCGGTTTCGATTCAGGGGGCAAGGCATATAAAACCTGATCAAGGTCCTCTGAATTCAGGAACTCTATCAGGCCATCGGCACCGAATGAAACATCGGAAGACCTGAGGGCATTATTACTTATTAAAAATTGAATCAGCGTTTTATAAAAATCGTAATCGGAATTGTAAAAACTCTCTATCGGCTCAATGGGCTTATCGTCAATTACACCCGGGGTTTTATCATCTTCTTCATCAAAAAGTGAAAGATAACTGAACTCCTCATCCGTTTTGGTCAGAAACTGATCATCCTCCACACCGCTCATCATGGCCTTTTCAACCTTCAGTTCTTCCTTTCTGGCATCGTACAGGTGCATAACAGAACCGGCATCCCCCAGGGTTTTATATGCCTCATTTTCCTTTTCAACCAATCTTTTGACAATGTGTAAATCGGTTTTAAGCCCGGGAACATCCGCATCTGCCAGAAGATAGTAAATATAAGGGGTTTTTGCCTGTCCAAAACGGTCAATCCGGCCATTGCGCTGTTCAAGCGTAATGATGGACCAGGGCACATCGTAGTTGTATAAGTGATTACAATAATAGTGAAGGTTTACGCCCTGCGCTCCGGCATCAGAAGTAATGAACACACGGACATCAGAATCCTCTTTTCCGAAATCTTCTACAGCAAACTGTTGCTCCATGTCGGACATTGTTCCGTCAAACAACTGTATCACCTTCATGTCCTCAATTTTGGCACCCTTTTCTATGTCAAAATCATTCGACAGTGATTCGGCCAGGTAAGTCATGGTTTCAATACGTTCCGTAAAAATTATGATCCGGTCATCTGATTTCCTGCCCTTCCATCCCCTCTCAACCAGATGCTCTTTCAGCTTTATATACTTGCTGTCCTGTTTGCTGTTTATGACTTCCTCCACAAGTGCTTTGGCTTGTTCAAGAATCAACAGGTTGTTTTCTTTTAAATCATCTTCAGCCGGACTTGCTATCACCTTTTCAATTCTGTTGTTGACTGATTTCAGGCATGCTCGTGGTGAAGACATAAACGATTTAAACAAACCAATACTGAAAAGCAGGTCCTTCTTCCGCTTTTTATTCTCTTTCCTCTGAAAAGAATCAAGTTTCAGGTTCTGCTGGAATTTCAGGAAAGCAATTTCATCTTCCGACAATTTCGGATTAAGGGTAATGATCTCCCTGTCTTGAAACTTATCCTTAATAGAAGCCTCCATAATGTCATTCTTGAACCTGCGAACATAGTACGGCCCGACATCAGCTTTGGAATAATCACCATTGCGCGGTATTGCTGTTGGTTCAAGCATGGTAATTATATTGGCAAAACTTTCTTTTTTTCCGTTATGCGGTGTGGCCGATGTCAGAACCATTGCCTGGCAACGTGTGGCCAGGAATTGAGCCAACGACCCTCTTAAGCTGTCTACATTGGCAACGGTGTGAACTTCATCAATCGCAATAATATCCCAGCGGGATTTCTCCAGGTAGTGCTTAAACTTGGCGTTGTTTTTAAGCGTATCAATAGAAATAATGGTTTTGTCGTAATAGTCGAAGGGATTCTTATTGGCCGGAAGCTCTGCCTTAATCTTAGCAATACCTTCCGAGTCCAATCTGACCAATGGGATGGCAAACCGGTTCCATAGCTCCTGTTGAAACTGTGCCAGGATGGATTTTAAAGCAATAACAAGAATCCGCTGTCCCTGACCCCGCTTGATGAGTTCTGACATGAATATTCCGGCTTCAACGGTTTTTCCGAGGCCAACGGCATCTGCAATAAGGATACGTGGTCTTGGCAGGTTTAATGCCATCAGAGTAGGAGTAAACTGAAAATTTGCTCCGTTGATGGCCGCTTTATGCGATATTTCGATCTTTTTAGATGTGAAGCTTGCATTGCGTAAAATGGTTTCAATAAACAGTTTGGTTTTTTGGTAGCCATTTTCAGTATCGGCTTCCAATATAGTGTTATCGGGTTCCAAAACAGTTATCTGGCTATCAATTGCCGTATCAAACTTAAAATACTTACCCTTAACAAGTTCGCTTAATCCCTGGCAAGATATGATAAAGGAATGATCGTGATTTGGCTCCTTTCTGTTAACCAAAAAGTCCTCGCCCCTCACAGAAATCCTCACTCCTGGGGCTAATTGATGTAAAATGTCGTTCAATTTGATTTAATTTATTATCTGAATTAATAGTTTTTGTATTTAACGCAATAATATTTTCATATTTGCAAATTTATTATTATAAATTAAATAAATGGTCTTGAAATAAAGAAAACAATTAAAATTATCAACCGGATAATAGTTCATCCAATAGCTTCGATAATGGATTTCATTATTTTAGTCGATATTTTGTTTTTGCGTTCTCAACATAATTGTTGTTAAAAACATGGGCTATAAATTGTCTTTTCATTTAGTATTCGTATTATTTGTTCCTGCATTAAGAGATCCCGGGGAAGGGACGGCAACCGGGAATGAACACCATGGTGCCAAAACAATGCGCAGCTTCTGCTGAAAAAAATTAGTTTCGGCTTTTACCCTGAAAAATGTCCATTACTTCTAAGTTTCGGTCCTAATACCGTGGTGTGAGACACCACTTATTTGAATATCAGAACTATAATATGTTGCAGGGATTACAATACCAGAGAATTGACAAACTGTGTGATAAAAGCTGATGTTATAATGTTTTATGATTAGTTTTTTCGTCTTTAGCCATTACAAAAAATGAAATCATAATTAAAACCAGCATCAACACAAAAAACCAATTGTGCGCTCTAACAATTATATTAAGGGGATCGGGATGATAATAATTAAATCCCAGGAATCTAAACTCTATTATAGCAGTAAAGATTGCATAAAGCATAGTAATAATGCCAGTGAATCTCAAAAAAGCCAGACTTGGGAGTACCTTTTTCCTTAATATTTTTATTGTCATTATAATAATCATTATCGAAAGAATTAATGCGGCCAGAAGTTCAAAAAATCTTAACAGCGGGATAAGAGCGGGAGGGGCGCCATGATAATACATCATATTCATGTGAAATAACAAATGGAGCAATCCAAAAATACACCAAACGCCTGTAAACGTAATTATCAAAAAAAAGATAGTTTTGCTTAAGGCAGTAAGGTTGTCACGGATCCATTGCCACAACAACAAACACAAACCAATCAGGCCAAGGTCGGTGGCAGGCATATTGTAAACGCTCAGGTATCTGGGATTCAGAAAATTGATGTCTGAAATATTATTAATTTTCCAGATCACTACATAAATGATCATAGACAAGTCCACAAACACATGTATCAGAATAAATAGGATTGTCAATTTTAAAATCAGCTTACTGTTCATAGATGTTCTTGTTAATGGTTATTAATGAATTATTTCTGTTACCACAGTGCAAAAAAAATTGGAATATTCATCTCATATTTTACTGGTTTTCCATGACTTGTACCTGGGTTCCATGCCGGGAATGAGCTGATTACCCTGACAGCTTCCTCATCGCATCCGCCTCCTATACCCTTCAGCACCCAGACATCAGAAACACTGCCATTTTCATTGACAGTAAACTTAATATAAACCCTGCCCTGAATGCCAGCCTCCTTTGCAGCCAATGGATATTTCAGATGGTCTGAAATAAACTTCATACGTGCATCATCACCCCCCGGAAAAGTTGGTGGTACGTCAACCCCGGTTATGCCCTCATAACTATTTTCATTTTCATCTACAACATCTTCATCTACAAAAACCTCATCAAAATCCTGGTGTTTTTTATAAATAATCCAAACGCTATCGGCATAGGCGCCCTGAGGATAAAATCGCAGATAGCTTTCCATCGCAGCAATAGAATGATCATTATTTATGACAAACCAGAGAGAATCTTCTTTACTTTTAAACCTTACTTCCGATGATGGATTTGAATTGTTCTGTGCGTATGTATGCAATGGCATGACAATCATAAACATTACGATTATTTTGATGCAATTTTTCATTTTTTCTATAACTTTTTTTATTTAACAAACATTTTAATATTTGAGATAACAGATGGTCATGAAAAACTCTTCTGGTATTATTTATATGACAATACATGTCTTATACCAAAACAGGTTCTTTGTTCTTATTCTGCAAATATATCTAAATTCAAATAATTATTATTAATTATTGCGTAAAAATTCCTTTTATCCCTGTTTTCTTCCTGCTTTTTAAGAAATTACTTAGCTTTGCCTGTTTAAGAAGTCATTTTTTTGTTTTGCACATTTAACAAAAAATTTTACCATATACTATGTTTTATATAGGCAGTAAATAACACATCAGGAGTTTAACAAAAGCAAAGAATATAGTTTACAACATAAATTACGCCCCGTATATTTATAACATTCATTGTTTAAAACTTTTTATTATGGAAAATAATGAAAATTTAATTTGTGATAATTGCACTTATAATCGTGACATTATGGATTCATCCGGCCATTGTGCTCTGGGAATTAAACCAGCGTTTAATGATGCTTGCTGTAGATTTAAAGAAAACAAATTAAAAAGCAATAATTCAAGGATAAAGGAAAAAGTCATAATTGCCACGCATACAAATCCAATCGAAAAAAGAAATATCCGAAGAGGTTATATTGGTCTTTTTTTCGAATCTGTTTTTGTAATTGCTTTTTTTATTATAATCATAATTTTGTTATTCGAAATTTTAAAGGGTGAAGAACCAATCAGAGATATTGTAATAGTGATAATCTCGTCAATTATTCTTGGAGTATTCTTAAAAGATGTAATTATTAAAATAGGCTATTTAATCAATAGGGAACGAGACCCTTTACTAGAATACCTTAGTAAATATGGTGATTACGACGCAATGTGCAGTAAGATTCTTAATGAAATTGAAAACAATTCTATAAAGGTTCACAACCTTTATATGTCGCCAGAATGGATAGTAAATAAAACCTTTACCAGAATTTGGGCGTTGAAAATTTCAGACATAGTTTGGTGCTACCATCGCATCTTTTCTGTTAACAAAATTCCTACGAATTATCTGGAAATTTATGATACCAATGCGAAAAATCATACCATTAAATGCGGTGGTGAAAGAAATGCAAAGAGAATAATAGAAATACTGAGCAGCTATGCTCCCGAAGTTTTCTATGGCTACAGTGAGGATATAAAAAATATTTGGGATTTCAATCCACATATTATTATTGATAAAGTACTTACTGAAAGAACAAAAAACAAGCGGAGATAAAGCTTATTATCACCGACAATGAAAAATCATATTATAGTTTTGTGATTGATACGGTTTTGCTTTCCACTTATTAAAATATTTTTTAGTTTTGCTTATCCGAAATTGATAAAATTCTTATGAACATTTATAAAGAAATGCTTTTTGCCAACCGTTACAAGCTTCTTGAAAAGCTGGGTTCGGGCGGTTATTCGGAAGTATGGCTTGCCGAAGATACCGACAGTAACGGTATTAAGGTTGCCTTAAAAATATATGCGCCGGGCAGCGGACTCGACTCCGACGGGCTGAAAATTTTTGCCAGCGAATACTCGCTGGTATTCAACCTCAACCACCCCAACCTGCGCAAGCCCATGCATTACGACAAGTGGGAAGGCATGCCTTACATTATCATGCAATATTTAAAAAATGGCAATTGCCTGAAACTATGCGGCAATATGAATGAAAACGAGCTGGCACTGTTTATGCAGCAGGCCGCTTCGGCTGTTGCATACCTTCATGAGCAGGAGCCGCCCATCATACACCGCGACATTAAGCCCGACAACTTTTTGATTGACGACAAGGGAAAATACCTGCTCACCGATTTCGGCATCAGCAGCCGCATACGGCGTACGCTCACCAAAAGCATGGGCGACCGCAGCCAGAGCAGCGGCACCACGCCTTATATGGCGCCCGAAAATTTCTCACCCAAACTCGACGAACGGGCGCCCACCAAAGCCAACGACATTTTTTCGCTCGGTGTCACATTTTTTGAACTGCTCACTACCGATTTTCCTTATGGAAACCTGGGCGGCATGGCGGCTGCCACCGGCGTGGAATGCGCAGGACTGCCCGACGGATACAGCAGCGGATTGCGAAATATTATTAATGCCTGCCTGAACAAAAACCCGGCTTTACGCCCCACGGCAGAACAATTATACGAAGCCGCCACTGCTTATTTAAAAACAAAACAATGGCCGGCTATAACCATAACAGCAATAAAACCGGAGCCGGCACAACCGGAAGCTGAAAAAACAAAAGCCCGCAAAACCGCCGAAATACCTGTGGATAAACTACCCAAGCCTGGTAATTACAAAAAAGATGATAGCGGCGGCACTATTAAACCGCCCTTTGCCGACAGCGGAATAGACAACGTACCGCCTGCAAAGCACAAACGCCCCTGGCTGCTGTGGCTGATAATATTGGCAGTGCTGGCAGTGCTTGGCATTGTTATAGGAATAATTGTTTCAAACAGCGGCCCCAGTGCTGAAGAAATAGCCGCCAAGGAAAAATTAAAAGCCGATTCCATTGCTGCTGTTGCTGCTACAGTTGATTCACTGAAAGCTGTTGCAACAGCTGATTCGATTGCTGCAGCGATCAATAACACAGGCAAGGTCGGCAGCGAAACACAAACATCTACTACAACTTCAGGCACCGGCTTCACATTTGATTACCCCTTGGTTTGGGTAGCCGGCGGCACCGATACCATGGGCTGCACCGGCGAGCAGGGCAGCGATTGTTATGATGATGAAAAGCCGTCCCATAGTATAACAGTAGGTAGTTTTAATATAGGCAAATACGAGGTAACACAGGCACAATGGAAATCTGTTATGGGTAGCAACCCCTCCAGTTTTAAAGGATGCGATAACTGCCCTGTGGAAAATGTAAGTTGGAACGATGTACAGGAATTTATAAAGAAATTAAATTCATTGACCGGAAAAAAATACCGTTTACCAAAAGAAGCTGAGTGGGAATTTGCTGCCCGAGGCGGGGCTTCGACAGGCTCAGCCACCGCCAATAAATACAGCGGCAGCGACAATGTGGGCAGCGTGGCATGGTACTCCGATAACAGTGGCAGCAAAACCCACCCGGTAGGGCAGAAAAGCCCCAACGAATTGGGTATTTACGATATGAGCGGCAATGTCTGGGAATGGTGCAGCGACTGGTATAAGGGTTATCCAGGCAGCAGCGGCGTAAGCGATTATACAAATTCGTTCCGTGTGTTGCGCGGTGGTGGCTGGTACAACAGCGCCAGGTACTGCCGTGTTTCTAATCGCAGCTACGGCAGTCCCGTCAGCCGCGACTACATCAGCAACGGTTTTCGGTTGGTTCTTTCCCCATGATTCAATGGTTTGCTTTTCCGGTTTTGCCTGTGAGCTACCCTGTGAAATAAAGGAAATTTCACAGGGTAAAAGAAACGAGTTTTACAAATGGAGTGAATAATGAGCGTAACGTTTACCCCGTTAATTACGGAGTAATTTCAACGGGGGAGTGAAGCGAATAATGAACGTAATGGGTAAAACGAGTTAAAACTATACCCCGCTTGCGGGGTCGAAAAATTTTTTGAAAAATGCAGATACAGATTTTCACCGTGGTGGTGCACAACAATTCTGAAGAATTAGCAAAACTGAACTCTTTTTTAAGGGGACATAAAATTATTGATATTGACAAGCAGTTTGTAAACAACGGACAGGAGTCGTTCTGGAGTTTTTGCATCAGATATATTGAAAATGGGCTTACGTTATCCAATGTTGCAAAAACCGAAAAAACAGATTATAAAAATGTTTTGGATGAAACTACTTTTAAAACATTTTCCCAATTACGCAGCATACGAAAAAAACTGGCTGAAGAAGATGCCGTGCCGGCCTATGCTGTGTTTACCGATGAAGAACTGGCTAACATTGCCCGTCTGCCCGAAATTAATAATAACGATATGCTTAAAATAAAAGGAATCGGCATCAAAAAAGTAGAAAAATATGGAAAACGAATTCAGGAATTAACAAAAACTGATACAGAATGAAAAGAGCCGGAAACCTGATAGATAAGATTTCAGAAATAGATAATCTGTATCTTGCGTTTTACAAAGCAGCCAAACATAAAAGAGCCAAAATTGAAGTTCGCGAATATGAGCAAACCCTCGATCACAACCTGAAAATTCTGCAACAGCAATTATTATCAGAAAATGTGGAAATTGGAAATTATCATTATTTCAAAATCAACGACCCCAAGGAAAGAACTATTTGTGCAGCATCTTTTCCCGAAAGAGTGTTGCACCATGCTATCATGAATATTTGTCATCCGGTATTCGAAAGGCAGTTGATACATCATACTTATGCTACCAGACCGGGAAAAGGTACTTATGCAGCATTGGATAAAGCAAAAGTGTATGTAAAAAAATTCTCATGGTTTGCAAAACTGGATGTTAAGAAATATTTTGACAGTATTTCGCATATCGTTTTAAAACAAAAACTATTACGAATTTTCAAGGACGAAAAATTAATAAAGATTTTTGATTCAATCATTGCAAGCTATCAATCATCGCCTTCCAGAGGAATACCCATTGGAAATTTAACCAGCCAGTATTTTGCCAACTTCTATCTTTCGGCTGCCGATCATTACGCAATAGAAGAATTAAAAATTCCGGGATATATTCGCTACATGGATGATATACTGTTATTTGACAATGATAAAAGCAAATTAAAAAACTGCCTGAACGAGTTTAATACTTTTGTAGAAAGTAAACTGGGCTTATCATTTAAGCCGGCGGTGTTAAATAACAAGCGATATGGAGTTTCATTTCTGGGGTATCGTATTTTACCTGCATTAGTAAAACTGAATAAAAATAGCAAACGGAGATTTTGCAAAAAAATAGCGAACTACCGCAAATTATTAAATAACGGAATTTGGTCACAATCAGAATATTCAAGGCATATACTTCCCTTACTATCTTTTACAGAATATGCTGAATCAAGGGCATTACGCAGGAACTATTTTTATAAAGAAAAGGTCAGCAGTCGTGGGTTCGAACCGTGTGTTGCGCGGTGGTAGCTGGAACAACAACGCCAGGAACTGCCGTGTTTCTAATCGCAACAACAACAGTCCCGACAACCGCAACAACAACAACAACGGTTTTCGGTTGGTTCTTTCCCCAGCTCACAGGCATAGCCGGATAGCCGCCATTGAACAGATTGTTGACCTGTTCCCGCCCTTATGGGACAAATAGTTTTCTGAAATCACCCTGTTAGTAGCGTTGCCGAAAACCGGGTGGTTTTTTTTAAGGGTTGATGCCCTTGTTATGATAAAAAATGATAAACAACAATGATGCATTCACTTTAAAAAGCGCTCAACTTTTACAGAAACAATTTTATTGTCCCAGTCATTATTGTTTGTTGAAAGCTTGATATTTGATGATGGCTGCACCGCCGAAAGGTCGCTGATCTTTACTTCGGTTTCCAGGGCTGTAACTGACATAAATTGCCCTTTATATGATGGCTTGTCAAAAAATGTCACCCGGTACCCCCTGGGTACCCTGAGTGAAGATACGCCACCCTCAACTGGATCGGTCATATCTGAATACGGATAATAGTCACCCGCCATCATCAGGGTTTTGCCGGCAAAATTTTTCTCACTGAAAAAGGATATGCCGTTATAAAGTATATCATAAATAATATCTACCGTATCGCCTATGGTGGCTATACTTTCAGCTATATCATCTGAAATGAATATTCCGAAAGCTTTTTCGAATTCCATAATTAGTTCAACGGTGTCTAATGAATCGGCGTTCAGGTCCTTGGTGTACCATTTTTTATCATTGAGTTCTTCAACTTTCACCCCCAGCTTGTCAATGATGATCAAATGTATTTTTTTGCGTATCTCTTCTTTCGTGGGTTTGTCTTTGCTGCAATGTTTTTGGTCTCCTGCTTTTATGTCCCGGGCATCATGGTTAACCGCAGATCCGGCAGCTCCGCTCAAAACAACCAGCGCCGATGGGATAATATATTTTTCTAAACTCATACTTATTTGTTTTTTATGCAAAGAAAACATATTTTTGAAAACTTAAAAATAAATCAAAGAAAAATGTCAGTTTTAAAACAGGGCTCGCTCTTTGCCAATCGGTATTTTCTTGTACAATATATTGGGGCAGGGGGATATTCGGAAGTATGGCTTGCCCAGGATACCAAAGCAGGGGATATGCAAATCGCTTTAAAAGTTTTTGCCCCCGAAAAAGGCCTCGACGAAAAAGGACTGAAAATATTCAGTAAGGAATATTCGCTGGTGTTCAATTTATACCATCCCGGCTTATTGCGCCCAAGCCATTTTGATGAGCATAACGGCTCACCTTACTTAGTGATGTTATACTGCAAAAATGGTTCTGCATTAGATAAGATCGGCGAGATGTCCGAAAATGAACTGGCAGTATTTATGCAGCAGGCCGCCTCTGCTTTGGCATATTTGCACGAGCAGACACCGCCTATTATTCATCAGGACATCAAACCTGATAATTTTCTTATCGATAACAAAGGTAATTTCCTTTTGGCCGACTTCGGTATCAGCAGCCAGATAAGGCGCACACTTACCAAAAGCATGGGCGACAGGTCGTCGGCAGGCACCCTGGCCTATATGCCCCCCGAAAAATTTTCGGCCGATAAACGTATCATCAGCGAAGGTGATATATTTTCTCTCGGCGCCACGATGTACGAATTCCTTACCGGGGATCTGCCTTTTGGAAGCCACGGAGGAATGGTACTGCTGAGCGGAGCACAAATACCCAATCTTCCGGGTGAATTGCCGAAGGCCCTGAACGAAATACTGAGGCGCTGCATGGATATTGACCCTGCCAAGCGCCCCACTGCCAGGGAACTTGAAAGCATTGCAACCAATTACCTGAGAACCGGGCAATGGCAAGCCATGCCTTCTGCTGAAAAAGAAGCAGAGCGCAAACCAGAGCCAATACCTGTGCGAAAAGGCCAGGAAACACAGGAAATGCCCGTGAATAAAATCCCCAAGCCGCCAATAACCAATGACATTGATAATACTGATTCTGCTGCAGATGATGGCAAACCAGGCTTTCCTCCTCAAAAGAGCCGGCGCCCCTGGCTGAGGTGGATTATAATACTTGCGGTACTCGGCATTATTGCCGGTATCGTTACCATAGTTGCCCTAAATAGCAGCCCCACTGACGAAGAAATGGCTGCCAGAGACAAAGCCAAACAGGATTCAATTGCGGAGGTACAACTGGCTTATGATGATTCTATGCGATATGTTGCTATCGCCGACTCTGTAGCGCAAATTGAAGCACAATCTAAAAAAACAGGCACCGCAAACCCGGTAGGCGAAACACCCGTAGCAAAAACCACTGATAAAAGTGTATCTATTTTTGGAACCTTTACCGACCCGCACGATGGCAAAACATACAAAACCGTAAAAATTGGCAATCAGGTATGGATGGCCGAAAACCTGAACTACGTTACAAATAGCGGTAGTTGGTGTTATGACAACAGTAGCAGCAATTGCAGTAAATATGGGCGGCTATACACCTGGGAAGCAGCTAAGAAAGCATGCCCCCCGGGCTGGCATTTGCCCTCAAAAAGCGAATTTGAAACACTATTAAATAAATTTGGAGGCGGGGGAACCAATGCGTATAATGCCCTTAAAAAAGGCGGCAGCAGCGGTTTTTCTGCTCTTTTGGGCGGTTGGCGTAGCTACAAAGGAATTTTTGGCTACATTGAGATCAACGACTTCTGGTGGTCGTCGTCGGAGTACAATACGGACCACGCATGGTGCCTGAACATGTACAGCTTCACTCAGAATGCTAACATGAGTTACGGCAGCAAGGAGATGGGTATTTCGGTTCGTTGCCTCCAGGACTAAAATTGTCTATTTGATAATTTGACTATTTGAATTTTTAGAAACTGTTTTGGTTTTATTAATTACTCTTTTTTAAATTATGCAATATATTAGAAAATCAATTTGTTTGCCC
>DAOQAF010000086.1:0-15369 GCA_035353775.1 Bacteroidales bacterium
AATTATCGAATTTATCCGTAAATTTGAGGAAGTTATTTTGAAAGTTTTACTAAGGCAGATATTACAAATTAATAATTAGCATTTTGACAAAATAACAATGATTTATTTATCCCGAACTCAGGTTAATAATCATTTTGAGGCGGAATAAGAATATTGTATTACCAAAGCCAAAAAATCCCAAAATATTTTTAAACGAACCTGCAAAAAGCAGAAGAAAAAAATGTCAACCTAACATCCATGGTTAGCCTGACATTAATGCAGATATTTCTTTTTTTTGCTTTACTGCAGGCAAATCTTTACTGCATCAAAAACATCATCAATGGTAACCGGCCCCATATATCCTTCCCGGTTACCGTCTTTAAATATCCCTTTATCATTCTGAATGGCCGGTTTAAGTTTGGTTTTATAAATTGCAATATTGCCCTTTCCGTAAGGCATCCAAAGCACCGGTGTATTCGGGCCAAAAAGGCCGATGGTTTTGCAGCCCTGTGCTGCCGCTATATGCATCGGGCCGGAGTCATTACAAATGAAAACAGTGCACTTTGAGATAAGATAAAAAGTTTCCTTCAACGTGAAGATGCCCATGGTATTAACTGCTTTCTGCTTCATAAGGGAGATAACCTTTTGAACGGTTTTTCTGTTGCCGGGGCCATCAATAAAAATCACCTGATAATTCAGAAGCTCAATAATCCTGTCAGCCAGTTCGGCAAACCTATGCTCATACCACATCCTGTTTTTTGCTGATCCCGCTATGCCTATTGTAATGCCTATTATTGATTTTCCCTGAAGATTTTTCAAAATATAATCATCGACTTTAATTCCTTCCTTCTTGCTGACAGACAATTTTTCCAGTTCCTGCGTATCATATTGCTTTCCGAAAATCCTCAGCATGTCAATATAGTTTTGAACCATATGCTGATCCTTTCTGAAACTGGTGGTCTTCGTATACAAACGTGATCGAAACTGATTCGAAAATCCGACCCTTTCTTTCCCAAGAAAAAATGCCAGGATGGCACTAAGGTTAAAATACGGCTCACAATCAAAAACAATGTCGTATTTACGGTACATCCTCAATAGTTTCAATAAATCTTTAAACGAATCAATATTGTATATCCGATCAAGGGGATAACATTCAAATACATCTTTCACTCTTGACCGCACAACCACATCAACAGTAGCATCTTTAAAAGATTCTTTAATTCCTTTGATCAGGGAAAGCGTAAGAATTGAATCCCCCAATGCCCAAAGTTTAATAACCAGGACTCTCCGAGTATTTTTTCCTGGTTTATCAAAAATTTTAAAAAATGACAGAAACAGGACAATGATATATCCCGCATACTTATCAATATTCCTGAGAAATTTAATCATTTACGAATCATTATTTGCCTCGTCCTCTGCATATCAGGGAAAGTTGTTTAGCTATCATAACATTTTTGTACCACAAGCTATTCCATGATCTTAGGGAATAATTTTAGATATAAATCCAGACAAAGGTAAGTAATTTATTTTTTCTGTTTGAAATCTAAGCCGGATTTGGGTAAAGATTATTAGTCTGTATATTTCGTTTATAATCATTGCCCTGGCCACAACCCAAACCACCTTTTCTCATGGACTAATTGTCTGTATTATGTAACTGTTGTTTCTGTTCCCGGCAGGCAATTTCATGTCGCGTAAATACATGTCAGATTCTGCTTATTATTACATATTACCAGTCAACGTTTTTTGTGATATATTTGCACTGCATTATTTCTCTATTGATTACGAATGAATGAATATGCTCATTGTTTATACGCTGAATTCATGTTAATGCATAAGTTTAAATAATATACTGTTAAATTGAAGAAAGAGCCATTAAAAAAGGGACACCCAAATAAGGATCATTTCAAGCAAAAACAGCAACAAAAAAAATTGTTTGAAGAAAAAAAACTTTTTGCCTGGGTTGGTTTGGCTGTCATCATCCTGCTGGGAATTATTATTTACTCCAACTCCTTAAAATGTTCATTCCAGTTTGACGACACTATCCATATAGTTTATAATCCTGCCATAAAGAATTTACAGGATGTGAAAATCTGGTGGAATTATAGCGACCGTCCTGTCAGTATATTTACTTTTGCGCTTAATTATCATTTCCATCAACTTGATGTCTATTACTATCACATTGTTAACCTGCTCATCCATCTTATAAATGCTGTTTTGATTTGGTGGCTTACCCTGTTGATATTTTCTTCCCCTGCCCTTAGAGACCAGCCAATCAGCAAACACAAAAAAGTTCTGGCTTTTTTTACCGCCCTGCTTTTTGTCTCACACCCTCTCGCCACCCAATCCGTAACTTACATTATACAGCGGCAGAATTCGATGGCGGCTATGTTTTATATCCTTTCCCTGGCGCTTTATTTAAAAGGCCGCTTGCCAGAAACAGCAAACAAACATAAATACATTCTGTTTGCCGGGTCATTGATCGCTGCGTTCCTGGCTGTTTTATCCAAAGAAAATGCGTTTACACTTCCCTTAGCCATCGTACTCGTTGAAATATTTTTCCTGCAGACAAAGAGGCTTTCAATAAGTTTCAGGGATTATCGCATTATCCTGCTAATAGCAGTATTTCTAATCTTTATTGTCATCCTGTTTTTTAAATTCCCATTAAGCATTTTCGATCCGATCCCTCCTACGCAGGGCAATACATATACCGTGACTTCGCTGAATTACCTTTTCACCCAGTTCAGCGTCATTGTTAAATATATCCAGCTTCTGATACTGCCGGTAAATCAGACTTTAGACTACGACTTTCCCATATCCGACAACTTTTTCGAACTAAAGACACTATTCAGCTTTTTGTTACTTTTTGCGCTGATCATCCTCGCAGTATTCCTTTTTAATAAGCACAGGATTTTTTCCTTTGGCATTTTCTGGTTTTTTCTCACCTTATCGATAGAATCGGGTTTTATTCCCATAAGCGATGTGATTTACGAACACCGTACCTATCTGCCATCATTTGGCTTTTTCCTGATCCTTAGTTCGGGTATTTACGCTTTGCGCTGGAATAAATATAAATACCTTGCCATTTCTATATTGTTGTTCATCATAGGAACAAATTCATTTCTAACCCACGAAAGAAATAAAGTCTGGAAGAATGAGCTGACGCTTTGGAGTGATGCTGTATTAAAGTCTCCGGGTAAAGCCAGGCCGGTGAACAACCGGGGATTTATATACCTGAACCTTGGGCAATGGGAGAAAGCAATTGCTGACTTCTCAAAAGCTATCGAGATTTATCCCAAGTGGGCTGTTACCTATTACAACCGTGGTGTTGCTTATGAGAAACTGGGAGAGCAGCAGAAATCTATAGTTGATTACTCTGCTGCAATCGGGATTGATCCAAAATATTCTGAAGCCTATTACAACCGTGGTATTGTTTATGGAAACATGGGTCAGATGGAGCTCGCCATGGCAGATTTCTCAAAAGCGGTGGAGATCCAACCTGACTATAAAAATGCATTTTACAACCGTGGCGTCTGTTACCTAAGCCAGGGACAATGGGATAAGTCGATTGATGATTTTACAAAGGTGATTGAAATGGACCCAAATCATGCAAAGTCATATTCGAACCGTGGCGCTGCCTGGGCTAACCTGGGAGAATGGGACAAAGCGATTGCCGATTACTCTAAAGCGCTCGAAATGGAACCAAATCTTGCTACAACCTTTAACAATCGGGGGAATGCGTATATGAATACCGGACAATTTGAAAAGGCAATGGCAGATTACTTCGCAGCAATAGAAATTGATTCAAATTTCGCAGAAGCAAAAAACAATAGGGACAAAGCTTTTCAAAAATTGAACTCCGGAAAAACATCACTGAAATAATAGTCGAAAGTAACAGATTGGAACTGGTCGATTGATCCGGGGATAAAATAAAAAATTTAAGTGAAAAAAAAACCGCTGAATAAGGAGCCGCTGAAAAAAAACAAACAAAGCCATTATAAGCAACAGGATACATCTTTAATAAGAAACAGGTACTTTGATTTGCTGGGTTTAACTATTATCCTTTTGCTGGGGACCATTATTTATGCTAACTCCTTTAAATGCTCATTCCATTTTGATGATAATATTCATATTGTTGGTAATCCTGCCATAAAGAATTTACAGGATGCGAAAGTCTGGTGGAATTATAGCGACCGTCCTGTCAGTATATTTACTTTTGCGCTGAATTATCATTTCCATCAGCTTGATGTCTTTTACTATCATATTGCTAACCTCCTCATCCATCTTATAAATGCCTGTTTGATATGGTGGCTTACCTTATTGATATTTTCTTCCCCTGTCCTTAGAGATCAACTTGTAAGCAAACACAAAAAAGTGCTGGCTTTTTTTACCGCCCTGCTTTTTGTCTCGCACCCTCTTGCCACCCAATCGGTAACCTATATCATACAGCGGCAGAATTCATTGGCAGCCATGTTTTACATCCTTTCCCTGGCGCTTTATGTAAAAGGCCGCCTGACTGCGATGCAAAACAAAAATAAATACATTTTGTTCGCCGGTTCACTGATCTCTTCAGTGCTAGCTGTTTTATCGAAGGAGAATGCATTTACGCTTCCCTTAGCTATCGTACTCTTTGAAATATTTTTCCTGCAGACAAAGAAACAGTCAATACGTTTAAAGGATTATCGCTTTATCCTCTTAACAGCATCGTTGCTATGCTTTATCATCTCCCTGTTTTTTAAATTCCCATTAAGCATTTTCGGCCCAATCCCTCCTGCGCAGGGCAATACCTATACCATAACTTCGCTGAATTACCTTTTCACCCAGTTCAGCGTCATTGTTAAATATATCCAGCTTCTGATACTTCCAATAAATCAGAATTTAGACTATGACTTTCCCATATCCGATAACTTTTTCGAACTAAGGACGCTATTCAGCTTTTTGTTGCTTTTTGGGCTGATCATCCTAGCAGTATTCCTTTTTAAAAAGCACAGGATTTTTTCATTCGGTATATGCTGGTTTTTTCTCACCCTATCCATCGAGTCGGGCATTATTCCAATTAATGATGTCATTTTCGAACACCGTACCTACCTCCCTTCATACGGCTTTTTCCTGATGTGTAGCACAGGCATTTATGCCTGGCTACAGAAAAAAAATAAATTCCTTGCAGTTTCTGTTTTGGTGTTAATCATTGGAGCAAATTCATTTCTTACCTACGAAAGAAACAACGTCTGGAAGGATGAACTTACGTTATGGGCCAACGTTGTATCAAAGTCTCCAAATAAAGCCAGGCCGTATTGCAACCGGGGCATAGCATACGATGGCCTCGGGCATCAGGACAAGGCATTGGCCGATTACTCCAAAGCAATAGAGATTGACCCTGCCTATTCAGACGCATATTCTAACCGTGGCATAATTTACGGTACCCGGGGGCAATATAATAAGGCCATTGCGGATTTTACCAAAGCCATCGAATTTGCCCCCGATGATTCATTCTCGATCTGGAACCGTGGAATTACATATAGTATTCTTCAGCAATGGGACAAGGCGATAACAGATTATACCAGGTCTATTGAAATAAATCCGTATACTTATGACCCGTATTTCAAACGTGGCGAGTCTTATGACAAACTCAGGCAATGGCAAAAGGCAATTGCTGATTATTCCATGGCAATTGAGATAAACCCAGCCCATGATAAAGCATACAATAACCGTGGCCTTGTTTTCGCGAACCTTAAACAATGGGACAAAGCGATAGCCGATTACTCAAAGGCGATCGGGATTAATCCTGGTTATTCAGAGGCATATAACAACCGCGAACTTGCTTACCGGCAAATGAACAGTAAATAATACCTGCCGCAAATTAAAGACCACCTCTCCTAAAAAAATCAAACTTTTACCGCAACCAGTTGATCATCTTCAACAACAGGTTTCTTGATTCAGTCAAACCTGAAAATTCAAGTTTGAACGTATACATCCCTGCAGACAAATTCTTTTGTGAAAATACGACCTCATGCTTGCCGCTGATCTGGGTTTCATTTACAAGTTCGGATACCAACTCGCCAATAGCATTATAAACGCTCAGTTTTACAGTTCCATTTTCCGGAATAAGGTAAGTCAACGTTGCATCACCGTTGAATGGATTGGGATAGCCAACCAGCTCAAATCCGGCTTCCATATCCTCACCCTGTACGAAGATCTTGGGCATCGTAAGGTAAGCATCTGCATTAATTTCACCATATTGATTTGCAATCAAACCTGTACCGTTCAAATTAAAATCAAGCTCTCCGCGGCTCGGATCAATGAGTGAACGGAAACCTAACTTGACCAGTTCTTCATTTGCAGCAATATCAAAATGATCGGTGGTGGCAAATACTACTCTGATCAGTCCATCTATATCTGTCACGAGCAAGTCATTATTAGCGGCAATGATCTCTTCCAATGTAGGATTGATCTTTATTGCACCATCTTTTTTGCCGGTATTTGACATGGATGCGCTGACAAGTTTGTACTTATCGCTTGGATAGCTCAACTCCAGGCCCACTGCGGAAAGTTCATTCATCTTAGTGCTTATCCGTAAGGGAACTTCAAAATAGTCAGGGTCACTCATCATGATGGATTCTTCTGACCGGACGATGATATTTTCATCAGGTAATTCTTTTACCATACCCCAGTTTGTTGCTGCTCCCAGGTATTTTGCACTGGAAGCATCGTAATCTCCATAGGCAACCGTTTGCAGGGTAACGTTTAAGTCTGAACCAGCCACAGTTACCAATGTATCAAAAGCAACCCAGTTTCCTTTCGGGAAGTTTTTGGACGGATCGTTTGGCGAGCCGATTTTTGCACTGATTCTCGCAATGTCGACCGTATTAATTGACGCATTATTATCCACATTCGCGGCTTTCCTGTGTTTGTCTGAAAAATTTCTCGACGGATCAGTCAATGGATTGTGGCCTATATGATATTTCAGTAAGGCTAAGTCAACAGCATTCGTATGATTAACATATTGCATGGTATCCGGATATGGGATATGATCGTAAGCCAGTATGTAGTCTCCATCCTGGACACCGGTAAATTGATATTCCCCGTTACCATTACTAATCGTAGTGGCGAGTACCGCTCCTCCCGGACTACTCTTCAGGATCACTTCTACATTATCGATATTGTATATTGCAGGACTGTAAGTAGGCTGATTTGGCGCCGGGGTGCCTGCGGTTGCCTTTTTCAGATAACGTGTTTTACCGCTGATGACATGCCCTGATCCACCAAAAACAATTGTAACGGTATCTGTTCGTACACAACCATTATTGCTGACTGTTAAAGTATAGGTTGTAGTAGTTGCTGGCGATGCTAAAGGCTGGCAGATATTCGGATTATTTAACCCTGTTGCAGGCAACCAACTGCATGTTCCAGGGCTATTGGCAGGATCACCGATCAGTAAAGGAGTGCCAGTATATGTTGTATTTACACCTGCTTCTGCTGTTGGTATCAAATTTACAGTTATAGTTCCTGCGGCTGTTGTAGTTCCGCAACCTCCTGTCAAGGTAATTGTGTAAGTAAATGTCCCTGTTACTGTTGGGGTGCCGCTTATCGTCACCACATCCGATGCCCAGGCGCTTGTTACTCCCGCCGGTAAACCAGTAATTGTTGCTCCTGTGCCACCCGTGGTAGCATAGGTGGTAGTTGTGATCGCGCTATTGATACAATTCGCCTGTGTCCCCCCGGCAGTCAGTGTGATCGTATTATCCGGTGTTACCAACAGGTTTAGCGTGTAAGTACTGTCGCAGCCTTGGATTGATTGATAATTTGCCTGGTACGTACCCGGGGTAGAATAATCTGTACCTTGCCATGAATAGGTTTCTCCGTCACAAATCACCTGGTTTTGGTTGAAATTATATTTGGGTTTTACAGTAATTTGAATAGCCATTGTATCTGCACACTGAACATCATTGGAACCTATTAACGTATAGGTATCTGTCTGCAGCGGGATAAAAGGAACGCCATTGCTTACGCCATGATCCCATAAATATGTCTGGGCGCCGCTTCCTGTCACAGTTATCGGGTCGCCGGAACAGGCCTCTGTTGCAGAAGCGCTGATTTTCAGATCAAACGTATTAAAGATCATGAAACTGTCTATCATCAAATTGTTTTGATCGTAAGCTCTTAAAATGAGCGTATCGCCGGCAACTGTACCATTGACATAATGTAATGTGCTGGCAGCATTTGCTAAAAACCAGTCGGTACCAGTTTCTTCTCTCGAAGCGCCAGCCCCTGAAGCAATTATCTGGCAGCGGCCATTTAAAGGGCAATGGCCATATGTGGCAACACCAGACGTATCAGAAACATTTCTGTTGAGCGGAATAGTTCTTTGATAATTATGAGTATGACCGTTAAAAATGACTTCTACACCATAATCATCAAACGCTTTCCACCAGGTTGAAAAATAGGGATCCAAATCACCTGGATAGCTAGGACTGTAATAAAAGGGCTTATGAAAGAAAACAAATCGCCACTTTTTATCTTTATTACTTTCTAGGGTACTTATCAGCCAGTTATACTGAGCTGTACTTCCGGGATCTTCACTATTAAGACAGATAAAAACTGAGTTTCCGACAGAAAAAGAATAATACAATTCATTTCCCGGATTTGGTGGCAAAACCATTTTATTTAAAAAATTAGTAGCACCAGGATCGCCGATGAGCTCGTGATTCCCCAAGGAATAATACACTAAATTATCCTCGAGGAAATTTGTTCCTTTATCAAACCATTGTTCCCAGGACCATGATTTTCCGCCTTCATCTACCACATCGCCAAGGAATAACACGAAGTCAGAGGGCCTTACTGCCTCAGATATTGTATTCCAATCATCGTAGTTGGTTTGACTGTCGCCAAAAGCAGAAAAAGTAAAATGATCCGCATCCTGCCCTTTAGCCGTGTAAAATACCTTATCGGGGGTCCAGGCCAGGTAGTGTGAATCCCACATGGAATAATGTATCACCGTGTCTTTAAGTAAAGCAGGAAAAGTGAAGTCATAAAGATAGCCATAATAATCGTTTCTTATTATTCCTGCAGATTTACCTTCCATATAAGAAGTGTCATACCCCCATCTGATACTGTCAGTGGGATTCCAATTGCGCCAGGTTACTGTTAGTCCGTTAAGCGGTGAATCTGTAGTACCGAAATGTATCTGACAGATGCTGGTTATTGGGTCGGTGCGAGGGATCATATCCATATTAAATCCAAGATCGGTGCTGGTAACACTTGATTGATGGACTTCCACAGCAATGGTATTCGTACCATCCTGAATATAATAGGATGGAATGAAAATTTTCTGATAGCTGGCTTCATCTCCGGCAGAAGAAGCCAGTGTATTATAATTATTAATCCAGCCTGGCATATTCACCGTATAAGCCTCATTCCCATTGAAATAAAACACAGCTCCATCGTCAATAAGGGCATTGATCTCATAATAAGTTTCATCTCCCGTAACTGTGTAATCAAAAGTTTTTCTAAAATAATACGTCGGGTATTTATTGTTGGCATCACTTCCATAGTTGAGCGTAGTGATGACAGGTTCTGCATCGATGGATCCATAGCCCAAAAGAGCTTTGCCACTCGCCCATGAAGTATCATCATACCATGATTCTTTCCAGTTAGTTCCGAGATCAGTTCCGGCATCGTTATATTTCCAGACCTCATTACGTAAAATTGGATTGTTATGAACGATAAGGTTCATGTTAAATCCAAGATCGCTGCTGGTGCCGCTGCATTGGTGGACTTCTACGGCGATGGTATTATTTCCATTTTGAATGAAGGATGCAGGAATGAAAAATTTCTGATAAACTTCATTTATCGCGTAAGTCGCATACGTGCTATAACTAACAGTCCCGGCAGGCATACTCACCCTTTTGACCTCAACGCCATTGATATAAAACACTGCTCCATCGTCTATCAGTGCGTTGATCTCCAAAAAGGCTTCATTACCTGTAACAGGATAATTAAAAGTTTTTCTGAAATAATAAGTCGGGTATTTATTGGTATCTACACCTCCATAGTTCATCATTGTAACAACAGGTTCTGCATCAATCGTCCCATAACCCAGCAGTGCATTACCATTTAGCCAGGACGTATCGTCGTATCCAGCATCTTTCCAGCTTGTTCCCAAATCGGTTCCGGTATCATTATATTTCCAGGATTCATTCAGCTCGATCGGATTTGTTTTCATCGTCACCACCGCGCTTCCCTGGGGTCCCCATCCACAGGCATTATAAGCTCTGAAATAATAAGTTCCCGGAGCGGAAACTAATTGGGAAGCTGATGGTGTGGATGTAGATGTGCCATCGGCTGTGGTTCCCTGCCAGTATATGGTTCCGCCTGTCCCTCCACTGGCAGTAAGCACCGTGCTGCCATATACAGCGCCTCCGCCGATAACCGCCACTGAATCGGGGACAGCCGTGCTTACAGTAAGGATCAAAGTGTATGTGCTGTCACAACCCTGGCTTGATAAATAATCTGCATGATAGGTTCCTGGCGTAGTGTAATCTGCCCCCTGCCAATGAAAGGTTTCACCAAAACAGATATTCTGGTTTTGGATGGAGTCAAATCGGTTTACAATGATTTGTACGCTTAGTGCTGCGCATTGTTCATTATCAGAACCTATCAACGTATAGGTTTCTGTTTGTTCCGGCATAAAAGGAACTCCATTGATTACACCATGATCCCATGAAAGGCTCTGAGCGCCGCTTCCTGTCAGGGTCACCGAATCTCCGTAACAAACCTCAGTTGCAGATGCCGTAATATCTAATTGGATGGTGTCAAAGATCATGAGACTGTCAATAACCACATTGTTCTGATCATAAGTTTTTATGATGAGCGAATCACCGGCAACCATAACATTAACATAATTCAAAGTGCTTGCGCTATTCGCCATGAACCAGCCCGTTCCAATTCCATACTGCGGCGCCCCGGCCGACCCGGCAACAATCTGGCAGCGGCCACTTAAAGGGCAATGGCCATAAGAGGCTACACCGGATGTTTCAGAAATATTCCTGTTTATAGGAATAGTTCTTTGGTAATTATGCGTATGTCCGTTAAAGATAACTTCCACACCGTAATCATCAAAAGCTTTCCACCAGGTTGAAAAATAGGCATCCATTTCGCCTGCATGCGCCGGGCTGGTATAAAATGGTCTGTGAAAGAACACAAACCTCCATTTTTTATCTTTATTACTTTCCAGGGTATTAATCAGCCAGTTGTACTGGTCTGTATTGCCCGGGTCTTCGCTGTTAAGGGCAATGAAGACAGAGTTCCCGACTGAAAAAGAATAATACAGTTCATTTCCCGGTGTTGGCGGCTGAACCATAAGGTTGAGAAAATTGGATGCGCCCTGATCATCATTAATATCATGGTTTCCTATGATATAATACACCATGTTATTTTCAAAGAAATTGGTTCCGTGATCAAACCAGGTGTCCCATGAACTTGTTGTTCCGCCTGCATCTACCATATCGCCGAGGAATAACACGAAATCTGACGGCCTCACCGCGTTTGAAATGGCATTCCAGTCGTCCCAGTTCGTGCGGCTGTCACCAAAGGCCGTAAAAGTAAAATGACCGGCATCCTGCTGTTTGGCTGTATAATATACTTTATCAGGTGTCCAGGCTTGTATAAATGAATTCCAAATGGAATAATGGATCAAGGTATCATTGAGTAGTGAGGGAAAGGCGAAATCATAAAGAGACTCAAAATAGTTACTTCTTATTATACCGGCATATTTACCAGATAAATACAGTGTATCATATCCCCACCTGATGCTGTCCGTTTCGCCCGGGCTGCGCCAGGTTATTGTGGCTCCATTAAGAGGCTGATCTGTGGTTCCAAAATGGATCTGGCTGATATCCGGTATATCGGTCTGTGGTATAATATTCATATTAAACCCAAGATCAGAACTGGTTTGAACATTTTGATGGACTTCAACAGCGATGGTATTGCTCCCATTTTGAATATAACTTAGCGGAATGGCGAATTGATGGTAGGTTTCAGACGAACTCGTTGTTGCAAAAGTGTTATAATTTATAGTTCCGTCAGGCATATTGTAGCGTTTAACTTCAATGCCATTGATATAAAACACAGCCCCGTCATCAATCAAAGCGTTAACATCAAAATAAGTTTCGGTTCCTGTGAACAGGTAATTGAACGTTTTTCTGAAATAATACGTCGGGTATTTGTTAGTATCAACACCGCCATAGCTGATGATGGTAGTGATAGGTTCGGCGTCGATTTGCCCATATCCCAACAGAGCATTCCCTCCGGGCCATAAAGAATCGTTATACCCCACATCTTTCCAGTTGGTTCCGAGATCAGTGCCGGTATCGTTGTACTTCCAGACGTCGTTAGACTCAATCGGATTTGAATGAGGTATAAGCTCCATATTAAATCCAAGATCGGAACTGGTCTGAACATTCTGATGAACCTCCACAGCAATGGTATTGCTTCCATTTTGAATATAACTTGCCGGAATGAGAAATTGCTGGTAAACTTCATCCGCATAGGTTGTCGCAAATGTATTATAAGCAATAGTTCCTGCAGGCATATTACACCTCATGACTTCAGTACCGTTAATATAGAAAACTGCCCCGTCATCGATCAAGGCGTTGATTTCAAAAAAAGTTTCATCACCTGTGACGGTATAGTCAAAAGTTTTTCTGAAATAATATGTCGGGTATTTATTAGTATCAACTCCCCCATAATTTATAAGGGTGGTTATTGGCTCCGCATTAATTGATCCGTAACCCAATTGCGCATGCCCGCTGGACCACGCAGCATCGTCATAGCTCAATTCTTTCCAGCTTGTTCCGAGATCGGTGCCGGTATCGTTATATTTCCAGACTTCATTACGCAAAATCGGGTTGGCATGAACAATAAGTTCCATATTGAATCCCAGGTCAGAACTGGTCAGGCTATTTTGATGGACTTCCACGGCAATGGTATTCGTTCCATTGTGGATGCAATACTTTGGAATGAAAAACCGCTGATAAGTTTCATTTGCGTATGTTGTTGCAAATGTATTATAACCGATGCTCCCTTCAGGCATAGTAAGCCTTTTAACTTCAACGCCATTAATATAAAACACAGCGCCATCATCCACCAGTGCATTGATCTCATAATATGCCTCGTTACCGGTAACACTGTAATTAAAAGTTTTTCTGAAATAATATGTCGGGTATTTATTATTAACATCGCTTCCATAATTGATTGTTGTAACCATCGGTTCCGCATCAATCGTACCATAGCCCATCATTGTATTACCGTTTGACCAGAATGTATCGTCATATCCGGCATCCTTCCAGCTTGTTCCGAAATCGGTGCCGGTATCGTTATATTTCCATGCAGAATTAAGATAGATCAGCCTTTGCTGAGTGGTGTCGCAGGCCGAAACATTAACAAGGGCATAATTGGTTAATGAATTTCCAAATTCATCGGTTACTGTAACCGTATAAGTAGTTCCGGAAGCGGGACTGGCAATTGGATTGGCCGCAGTTGTGGAGTTTAAGCCCGTTGCCGGTGCCCATTCATAAGTATATGTATAAGGCATTGATCCAACACCTCCGGTAACATTGCTTTGTAAATATACATCCGAACCCTCACACATCGTTATGTTCTGTGACCCGCTTACCTTCATTGAAGAAACAAATATCGGCGAGGTTATCGCCTCCCCTGCATCAGACGAAGAATCGGCCTGCAACACTTTAACATAATAATAATCACCTCCTGTAACTATAAGGCTATCAGTGATATTGAACGAACTTGAATTCGGTGACCAGGTTTTGATACAATTATGGTTTTTATCATAAAGAGCCACTTTAGTAAAATTCTCACCCCCGCCATCTAAACCCTGGATCTGAAGAGAATACGTTCCCGATAAAATCGCTGAACCCATCTCCTGTCCATTAATTTTAAATGATAATAGTATATCCTGCTCGAGGGTGCTATAAAAACGCCGTGCTTTCATAGCAGCAAGTAAATGAGAACGGGTTAAACTATCAGACAGTATTGCCATCCGAAAATTCTGGGCTGTCCCCCATGTAGCCGAATGATCATCAGCAGATCCGCAAGCGCCTAACATCCATCCGTTTGAAAGAGCCTCGTCAAAATCACCCTTATTATCTGTCGAGTCATATCCGATGTCATAGTAGTGCCTCCAAAAACCGTCATGAGCATTCCATAATTCCATTCCAACCATTTGTTTGCAGGCCGGAATCGCAGCATTATAACTATATTGACCATGTGTCCCATATTTATTCGGGTGATTAAAAAACGCAACAACACCAGGCCTTGTAGAAATCCAGCTCATAAGGGAATTTACTGTTGTTGTTACCTGGTTCGTAGTAAAATCATCGGCGTTAACAACAGCAATATGGCCTGTCCAGTCTGACCACTCAAAGCCATAGAAAGTTGTAAACACTCCGTCGGAATTATTAGCATTTGCCTGAGCAATGATATCGCTGTATTCAGGAGCTGTTAATTCAGCATAGTTTTCGATATAATCATGATCTGCCAATCCGAAAAAATCCAGTCCTGCAGTATCTCTGGCGTAACTATACGCTTGTGCCGGACTTCCCGTACCATCAGAATAGTATGTATGATTATGTAAATGGCCGAAATAAACATTATACCCTCCGATTGATGGATGTTGTGCATTAATGCTCGAAGATAATAATGTGATTAAAAAAACAGCAAGAGGATTAATAAAAATCCTTATCATGCTTTTCATTTTGCAAAGGCCAGAATGGTAATTATTATCCTGCCCCTTACCACAAAATTTGCTTTTTGAAACTATTTTTTCATATTTCATTCTCTGAATTTTTATATTGATATGCAAAAATAATCATTTTGTTTCATACTTGTATAAGTATTTTAGCATTTAAGAACCCTTAACGATAAAATAACAGAATGTTTATTTAACTTGTTGAGGAACTGCCAACAAAGGCAGCAGAACAATTCCTTGCCATGCCAAACGAAACTGTGCACCCGGAACAGGTTGTGTATGTATCAGTCCGTTTATTCTTGAACCTGTTTTTCTATCGCATTGACAGTTTCCAAATCATCGGATCATCGCTAAATGTCAAACCAGCCCAAAACCATTAACAGACATATAAAACACTATGGAGTCCCAAGAAAATATTTTGCAAAAATACACCTAATAAATATTTATAATTTTATTTATACATCTTGCAAAGTAATCGCTTGAACGATGTTTTTCCCTATCATATTTTACACTAAGCAATACTTCATATGATTTTTTTTCACATTTTTGTTTGAAAACAAAATTTTTTATATTATCTTCACAACTATCCGAAAGTTGAAAATTTGAAAAAGTGCGGAAAATTTTCACAT
>DAOQAF010000087.1:0-14925 GCA_035353775.1 Bacteroidales bacterium
TTTTCTTTTTATAATGATGAACCTTTTTGAACTTTTTATCAAAAAGTTTGTCAAAGGCCTTCATGTCAATGCTGACCTTATGTTTATGTGCCTTGTTTTTTACAGAGCCGGCTCCTGAGCCTGCCGACACGGACGAATATCCTGGATTTCTTGAATTTCCGTTAATTGTGCTCTGTCCCGTTGTTTTTTGTTGTGGCAGGGAAACCTGCTGATTTTGATTGATGTTCATCGCAACCTGCCCCTGAACCTGTATCTGCACCTCAGGAACCTGCTGGTTTTTACTTTCGTTCATAACAGGATTTGCCGGCGGATTATTTCCTTCTGATAAATTTATATTGTTGGCATTGACTTGCGGAAACTGGTTTCCCAACATGCTGACATCCGTATTTGCTGGCTCATTTTGTGAATATGCGCCTATTGAAACCAGCAGAAAAGCAACTAAAAATAAGTTCTTCATAATGATTTTTTTAAATAAAAAAATGTAAAAGAGGAGGTTATGATTAAGCAAAAAAAATGCCAGAAATCAGTTCATATTAAATATTATACCTAATTTAGTCTTCGAAAAAATTTTTAAAACCAAAACCAATAAAAAAATGAAAAAAATCTTTGTTTTATTAAGCGTGATTGCCCTTGGCAGCTTACTTTTTCAAGGGTGCCAACCAAAAACCACCAAAAAAGAATTAACCAAAGAAGATTCCGTTATGCAGTCGAAAGTGAATGAATACGCGACAGTAAAATTAATCAGCGATTTGAGTAAGCTGAGCGAAAAAGAAAAACAACTTATTGTGAAACTTATTGAGATCGCCAAAATCATGGACGATCTTTACTGGCAGCAAACTCTTGGCGATAAAAAGGCTTTTCTCGATAGCATCAAAAGCGATTACGAAAAGCAATTTGCCCTTATCAACTACGGCCCCTGGGACCGGCTCGACGACAACAAGCCTTTCATAGCCAAATATGGCGAAAAACCTGCCGGTGCGAACTTTTATCCTAAGGATATGACTAAAGAGGAGTTTGAAAAATTGGACAACAAAGATAAAACCAGCCTGTATACGGTTATCCGCCGCAACGAAGATAAAAGTTTAAAGGTCGTTTGGTATCATGATGAGTACAAAGAACAACTTCAGAAAGCATCAAAACTGCTTAAAAAAGCTTCGGAACTCGCCGAAGACGAAGGCCTGAAAAAATACCTGGAACTGCGTTCAGAAGCCCTGATTACCAGTAACTATCAGCCCAGCGACATGGCATGGATGGACATGAAAACCAATCGTATTGATTTTGTGGTTGGCCCGATCGAAAATTACGAAGACGCCCTTTTCGGACACAAAGCGGCCTTTGAATCTTTTGTGCTGATCAAAGATATGGAATGGAGCAAAAAACTGGATAAATACATCAGCATGTTGCCAGATATCCAAAAACAATTACCCGTTGAAGAGAAATATAAAAAAGAAATCCCGGGAACAGCTTCAGACCTTGGTGTTTATGATGCCGTTTATTATGCCGGAGATTGCGATGCCGGCAGCAAAACTATTGCCATCAACCTGCCGAATGATGAAGAAGTTCAGCTTGCCAAAGGCTCACGCAGGCTGCAACTGAAAAACGCCATGAAAGCAAAGTTCGACAATATCATGATGCCAATCGCTCAAAAACTGACAGACCCTGCACAACTGAAAAATGTAAAATTCGATGCGTTTTTTAATAATGTGATGTTTCACGAAGTAGCCCATGGCCTCGGTATAAAAAATACGATCAACGGAAAAGGCACGGTGCGCGAAGCGTTGAAGGATGAATATTCGGCCCTCGAAGAAGCCAAGGCCGATATACTGGGATTGTTTATCGTTACCCACCTGATTGGCAAAGGCGAGATTAAGGAAATAACTGTTGAGGATTGCTTTGTTACCTTTATGGCCGGCATTTTCCGCTCGGTGCGTTTTGGTGCCGCCAGCGCCCATGGCAAGGCCAACATGATGTGTTTTAATTTCTTTGAAAAAGCAGGCGCTTTTACCCGCAATGAAAAAGGTTTCTACACGGTAGATAATGTAAAAATGAAAGAAGCCATGAATCAATGGGCTGCCGCCATCCTGGTTTTTGAGGGTAACGGCGATTATGACGGAGCTGCCAAATACCGGAAAGAAAATGCCACGGTAAATCCACAACTTCAAAAAGAACTTGACGGGCTGAAATCGGCTAACATTCCGAAAGACATCGTTTTTGAGCAGGGCAAAGAAATTCTCGGGCTTTAATTTATTTTTTACAAGAAGCCTCAGTTTTTGGCGTTTATCTGAAAATAAATCTTTTACCATGAAAAAATTAATGTGGTCATTCCTGTTTTTATTCTTTGCAGGGATACTAAATTCCTTTGCACAGGGGTACCCGATGACTGATGCTGCTGCAGCACTCAGGATACAGAAAGACATCTGTGTTTTAGCCTCTGACTCGCTGATGGGGCGCGAAAGCGGAACTCAGGGCGAATGGATGGCGCGTAAATACATCGAAGCAAAATATAAAGAGATAGGGTTAAAACCGCTGTTTGACACTTCTTATTTTGAGTCTTTTACGTATTCAGATGTGGATTTTTTCGGGTTGGGGACCGCTGCGGAGGTAAACGGAAAAAAACTCCAGCTATATAAAGACTATTATCCGATAGGATTTTCATCAAATGATACGGTATCGGGAGAAATGATTTATACCGGCACCGGGATATACTGCGAAGAAGCCGGTATCAACGACTATCAGAATCTTAGCCTTGCCGGGAAGATCGCCGTGATCGACCTTGCGGTTTCAAATAAAATCATGGAGAAGAAAAACGTTTGGGACAGCGCACAGAAGGTCGTACGGGTGAACAGGGCTATGAGTTATGGTGCGATAGGCGTAATTTTTATTTCTACTGAGAAAAATTACGGCACCCCATCGAAGGATCCCAATTTTTATAAAGACCGTGTGATGATCCCTGTGGTGTTTGTTGCCGACAGCGGAATCATAGATAAAAAAAATCCGGGAAAAGCCATCCTTATGACTGACATCAACCGCTCCGGAACGAGAAAGGCTTATAATGTCGGCGGGTTTATTGATAACGGGGCAGATAATACTGTGGTGATTGGTGCGCATTACGACCATCTTGGCATGGGATTTTTTGGTTCGCGTGATGAAGGAATATACGAAGTGCATAACGGCGCCGATGACAATGCCAGCGGTGTCGCAGGCGTATTGGAACTTGCCCGTCTTCTGAAAGTATCAGACCTGAAAAAGAATAATTATATCTTTCTTGCTTTTTCCGGCGAAGAAAAAGGACTGATCGGCTCTGAAAAGTTCATAACCAACGGAAGTTATCCCAAAGAAAGGATAAACTATATGATTGACCTTGATATGATTGGCCGTCTGGACGCTAAGAAAAAAATAAAGATCTATGGGACGGGAACCTCTGACGTATGGGACAAAAGCATAGACAACGTCGGAAACAAAGGTTTTAAAATCACGAGAATAAAAACAGGGGTTGGCGGGTCAGACCATATGTCTTTCAATCAGCATCAGATTCCTGCCATTTTTCTGCATACGGGGCTGCATGAAGATTATCACAAGGCGGTGGATGATTGTGCCCTGATCAATTCCGAAGGTGCCAACGAGGTGGTAAAATATGCGTACGACCTTATCAGGTATCTTGACGATAAAGGAAAGGCCACATACAAGACGGCAGGCATGCTTGATGAAATAATGATCAAAAAATAGGCGTTAACCTGAGTTGGGGTTAGAAATATTGTTTTTTACTCCGTTAGGAGATTAACGTTTTAATAATGTATATGTCCTACGGACAAAATATTTTACACATTTTTGTTTTTCTATTGATATTAATTGCCTGCGGCAAATATTAAAATATTAATAATTTGTATTTTGACAAAATAACAATGATTTATTTATCCGGAAATAAGGTTTTTAGTTTGCTTTTTTTCTCTGTTTGTGGGCAATAGCATAGTGCGCAGCAGAGGTATTTAAGGCTGTTTTACTTCGATTTTGTCAATCACCCGGAGATTGGTGTCAATTGCTTCGAGATGAAGCGTATGGCCGGTATTTTTTAATGTGCAGAAATGATACGTGTTGATGAAAAACTGCGATTCGGGAATGTCTTTTGATTTTTTATAAAAAGGCGCTCCGCCACCGGCTGTGGTGATATAATAGATACCATGTGAATAAGCCTTTTCGTAACAATGGTTATGTGCGCTGAACACAAAGCTTACCTTGTACTTTTCGAAAAGTGGCACGAGGTATTTTCTGATTTTTTTGTTTTGAGTGTTGTGCGGGCCCGAACTGTACACCGGCAAATGCATGATTACCATGCGGAATTTGCCGGGCGGGCAATTATTCAGGTCGTTTTCAATCCATTGATATTGTTCGGAACCTTTGGTGTAGTCCGAAAAATTATCGATAACCACAAAATGACAGTTGCCAATATCTACGGAATACCATTTGCCGTTGTTGGGAAGCGCAAAATCGCGCGACATAATTTTGGAATGTAGTTCGTGGTTGCCGTAACACGGATATAAACGGCTGTTTTTGATGATGGGCGCTTCAATTTCTTCGAATGTAACCCAGGCCGATTTTTTTGATCCGTTGAAAACCAGATCTCCGGTGTGAAATACGGCTAAGGGTTTATACAGCATGATCTTGTTTACCACTGTGCGGTGAACCTCAGGATTGGAGCGGGTATCGCCGAAAACTACGATAACAGAATCGGTTTGTGAGATTTGTTGTGAAAAAAGAAAAGAGATATTAGAACATATTAGAATCCAAAAAAAAAGATAAATGCGTATTGTTTTCAATTGTTTGTAGTTGAAATTAAAAATGTATTTATTAATGCGAAGGTACAAAACTCATCGGATTATTTTTGAGCTTTTCGTTGTAGCTTTTCAATAAATCGTATTTGCTAAATATTGGAAAGGGTTCGACCCCGCTGGGGCCGCATTAATTTTGTACATTTATTTTTTATAAATATTTGATACCTTTGGCATCGGCTTGTTTTTTGACTTCGGAGAAGTCAAATATTTATAAAACCTTATATATGGAAAAACACGACTCCGGCAGGAGTCGAATAAAATCTCATCGTACATTTTTTTGGCGAAAAACACTTCTTATCGTTGCGAGCAAGTTTGAGCCTGTCTCAAAAGCCTATTTTCATTGATATATTTCTCCGTGGTTCTCTGTGTTATCTCTGTGAACCCTGCCTGAATGACTTCAGTCGGGCAGGCTCTGTGTAACAGTGAAATAAAAATTACACAGAGCGACACTGAGGACGTACAGAGTTACACTGAGGTCTTTTGAGACAGCCTCTGTTTTCTAATTGTTTTCATTTATATTGGTAAACATATTTTTATTAGAACCCAATTAAAAAAGGTTTTTCCTAAAAATTTCACAATAACCATTTCAGATAATTTTCTTTATTGATAATATATCCTTCGCTTTTGTTGTAATGCTGCTGAAAAATTGACAATCCTCTGCTTTTGCTTTTTTCATCCCATTTAATTTCAAAAGCTGTCAGTTTGTCGTTTTCTACCTCAATCAGGTCAATTTCATAACCCTGATATGTACGCCAAAAATACCATTCAACAGGTCTTGTGCCTTTATACGTGTGGTATTTGATGCGCTCCATAACAATAAAATTTTCCCAAAGCTGACCGATATCATCTCTTTCGTTTAGCGGGTTAAAACGCCGGATAACCCCATTGCGTATGCCATTATCAATAAAATAATATTTTGCCTTGCTGGTTACTTCATCGCGCATATTGTTACTATAACCGTATATTTTCTTAATTACAAAGGATTTTTCGAGCAAATCAAGATAACGGCTTACTGTTTTAATGTCAATTTTTAGACTCTTTGACAATTCATTCAAAGATACCAAGCTGCCGATCTGAAAAGCCAGCAAACGAAGTAAATCATAAAGGAGTGCTGGCGATTTGACCTTTTCATGAGCAAGAATGTCTTTAAGCAAATACGAGTTGACTATTTCTTCGATCCATTCTGTTTTTTCCGAAAGATTTTTTGCCGTTATAATTTCAGGATAGGAGCCATATATCAGATATTCTTCAAGGTGTTCTTTTAATTCATAATCATTCAGTGTATTGTTTAATTCGCCCTGGCTAATTGTAAATAGAAGCCGGGTACGTTTCCGGCCTGTTAATGGCTCACCAACAGCACCTGCCAGCTCAAATGATGACGAACCTGTTACGATTATCCTTAAATCGCGGATATTATCAACCATCAGTTTCAGGCTCTGTCCTATGTTTGGAATTTCCTGAGCTTCGTCAATAACTAAGAGTTCGTAACCGGCACAGTATTCCTGTATTTTCAGCAAATCTGATTTTGACAGGTATTCCTGTATCCGGGCGTTTTCCCCCGTGTCATATCGGTATCTGAGTTTTGTTTCTCCTAGAAAATTTTTCACCAACGTGGTTTTACCTACCTGTCGTGGGCCGTAAATCACCAGAACTTTTTCCGGCATAATTATCTTTTCCAGTTCGTAAGCTCTTTTTATCATAAATTTTTTCTTGTTGCAAAAATAATAAAAAAAATAATTAAGTCCACAAATTTGACGAAATTTATGGAGTCATGCTCCATAAATTTATAATAATTTATGGATTTTGTTTGAAGAAATCTATTTCTGGACATAGATATCGATTTCAAAAAAACATTTATCGAATGTAAAATTTTAATAACTTTATCATCCAATTTAATATACAATCAATATGGAACCAAAAGTCAACGAAAAGAAAACCAAATCAGAGATCCTGAAAGCTTATGAAGAACTTCTGCAAACAGTAGCTCAACAAAAAAAGGAAGAACCCCGCAAGATACAGGAAGAAACAAAAAAGGCTGAAATTGTCAAACGTGTAGAATCATTGTCGGATGAAGCGATTGTCAAAGGTTTTGCCGCACTTAAGATTGAACTTGCCTCCACCCTCGAAAAACTTGAAGATAAATTGTTAGAAGAATTCGGCAAATATGAGGAATTAAAGGAAGCAACCGCCTTTGAAAATGCCAACCTGCAAAGCTTGTATCAGATTACCGCCAATGCCGATTCGCTGGCTGCCTTACTTATGGCGCAAAAAGTGAAACGCGAAGAGTTTGAGGCAGAAATAGCTTTAAAACGAGAGAACTTTGAAAATGAAACAGAAAGGGAAAAACTACAGTTTGAAACAGAGATAAAAGAAAAACGGGAACAGTGGAAGAAAGAGAAATCTTTGGCAGAACAACAGGCAAAAGAGGAAGCTGAAGGCCTGAAAAAGAAACGCGAACGAGAAGAAGAGGAATATCTCTATAACTTAAAGTTACTCCGTAAAAAAGACACGGATCAATACCAGGAACAAAAACTTAAATTGGAAAAAGAACTTTCAGATAAAAAAGCGTTATTTGATATAGAAATCGCACAACACCAGGCCAAAGTTCAGGATACCGAAAATGAATTGAAACAATTACGTGAGAAAGCAGAAACCTTTCCACTTGAACTTGATAAGGCAGTTAAACAGGCGGAGAAGTTGCTTGCCGAGAAACTTCAGGCACAATACAAGTTTGAAAAGGAGCTTTCTGCCAAGCAAAATGAGGGTGAACAAAAACTATTTGAACAGACCATTCAAACGCTTCAAAATAAAATAAAAGACCTCGAAGCCATCATTAAGGAACTCACAGCCAAAGCCAATACTGCCGAAGTCAGCGTGAAAGACATCGCGTTAAAAGCTATTGAAAGTTCGGGCAGGGTGCAGGTTTTTGAGAAAAACAAGGACGCTTAAAAATCGGAGTTTATCATAAAAAAAAGAAAAAGGATTTGTTTTTTTATTGATGGGTACCTCTAAAAACTTCAAATTTCTTCGTTCGTCTTCGCTCTTCAAATCCTCATGTACGATCAGTACACTGCGGTTTTCAGAACTTTGACTGCCTCGAACTTTTTGTTTTTAAAGGCGCCCGATCCAAGTTATTAGAGATGCCCTGATATTGAAGCCCTATGGGCTATTCATAAACATTTTTTATTTGCTCATAATACGTGGAAAAAATTTCTCCAAAGGAGAAAAATATCAATAGAATATTAAAAAAAAGTAAAAATAATTTCCCGCAGGGAAATAATAAGATGTTTTATTTTCTGTTGAGCAGCTTCTTTATCTCATTCAGCTTCATCAGCGCTTCCACGGGGGTTAGCGTGTTGATATCCGTGTTTAGTATGTCCTCTTTTATTTGTTCAAGAAGCGGATCGTTCAACTGGATAAAACTAAGCTGGAACTGGTCATCCGCGACTTTCTGTGATTTTTTTCCTTTTTGTGCGAGTTCGTTGCCGCTGTGGTCTTTTTCGAGCTGGTGGAGCAGATCGTTGGCGCGGTCGATAACTACCTGGGGGATGCCCGCCATTTTTGCCACATGTATCCCGAAGCTGTGTTCAGTGCCACCCTGAGCCAACTTACGAAGAAAAATGATTTTGTTGTTGATCTCTTTCACACTGACATGAAAATTCTTTATGCCTGACATGGTTTTAGCCATTTCATTCAACTCATGGTAGTGGGTGGCGAACAAAACTTTGGGTTTAAAGACTTTGTTTTCGTGGAGGTATTCGGCTATAGCCCAGGCAATGGATATCCCGTCGTAAGTGCTGGTGCCGCGGCCTATTTCGTCGAGCAATATCAGGCTTCGTGACGAGATATTATTCAGGATGCTTGCCGTTTCGTTCATTTCGACCATAAAGGTTGATTCCCCCGAAGAGATATTGTCGGAGGCGCCCACACGGGTAAAGATTTTATCTACTAAGCCTATTTTTGCCTCGTCGGCGGGGACATAACATCCGGTCTGTGCCAGCAGGACAATAAGAGCCGTTTGCCTCAGCAAGGCGGATTTTCCCGACATGTTGGGCCCGGTGATAATGATGATCTGCTGATTGCTGTTATCCAGATAAATGTCGTTGGCAATATATTTTTCGCCTGCCGGAAGGTTTTGTTCTATGACGGGGTGCCTGCCGTTTTTAATATCAATGATCAGCGAGTCGTTTATTTCGGGGCGTACATAATTATTGCGTGTAGCAACCGATGCAAACGACAAAAGGCAGTCAATCCTTGAGATTAGTGATGCGTTGAGTTGTATGGGTTTGATGTAGTCGAATAAAGCTACAATAAGATCGTTGTAAAGCTGAGCTTCCAGTGTCAGGATTTTTTCTTCAGCGCCCAGTATTTTATCTTCATATTCTTTGAGTTCTTCGGTGATATAGCGTTCGCAGTTGGCCAGAGTCTGTTTGCGGGTCCATTCGGCGGGCACCTTGTTTTTATGGGTATTGGTAACTTCTATGTAATAACCGAACACGTTGTTAAACGCTATTTTCAATGAAGGGATGCCGGTTTTTTCGCTTTCGCGCTGCTGTATCTGCAAGAGGTAATCTTTGCCGGAAAAAGCCAGTTTGCGGAGTTCATCAAGCTCATCTGAAACACCTTCTGCGATGACATTTCCTTTATTGGCAAGGGCGGGAGGGTCGGGCTGCATATCGTGTTCGATGCGGTCGCGGATGAGTTTGCAACTGTTCAGTTGTTCTCCGATTTTGTTCAGGGCGGGATTTGATGCTTTTTCAAAACTGTTTTTTATGTACTCCACGGCCATTAACGCCCTTTTGATCTGTATGATCTCGCGCGGGTTGATCTTCCCGATGGCAACCTTTGATATCAGCCGTTCCAGGTCACCGATGTTCTTCACATTTTTGCCGAGTTCTTCCGTAAAAGCGGTTTCCTTCAGAAAATACCCCACGATGTCGAGCCGTTCATCGATGAGTTGTTTGTCTTTCAGCGGCATCACCAGCCAGCGCTTCAGCTTTCGGCTGCCCATAGGTGTCAGCGTCTGGTCGATCACATCAACAAGTGTCAGCGCCCGTTCATTCGATGAATGCAGTAATTCCAGATTCCGGACAGAAAATTTATCGATCCAGACATAATGATCTTCTTCGATCCTGCTGAGTTTAGAGATATGACTTATTTTATCGTGTTGTGTCTCAGCAAGGTAATGCATGGCGGCGCCGGCAGCGATGATGCCGTATTCGAGCTCTTCCACGCCGAAGCCCTTGAGCGAAGTGGTCTGAAAATGGTTTTGCAGGATGTTATTGGCGAAATCCGGTGTAAACACCCAGTCCTCAAAGGTGGATGTATAGAATTTATCTCCGTATGTTTCAATAAATTCCCGCTGTTTGTTTTTCTGGACTATGACCTCGTTGGGATGAAAACTCTGTAACAGGTTGTCAATGTATTCTTTGCTTCCCTGTGCCAGATAAAATTCTCCTGTTGAAATATCGAGAAAAGAAACCCCTGTAATGCGTGGTCCCGTGTGTATGCCAGCCAGGAAATTATTTTCTTTATGATCGAGGACCTTGTCGTTGTATGCCACACCGGGTGTTACTATTTCTGTAATGCCGCGCTTGACAATTTTTTTGGTGAGTTTCGGGTCTTCGAGCTGGTCGCAGATTGCAACGCGCAGGCCGGCCTTGACCAGTTTTGGCAAATACGTGTCGAGCGCATGGTGCGGAAATCCGGCAAGGTCAATGTAAGAAGCTGCGCCGTTGGCCCGTTTGGTCAGCACTATGCCCAAAATGCCGGAAGCCCTTACTGCATCATCCCCGAACGTTTCGTAAAAATCCCCCACACGGAACAACAGCAGCGCATCAGGGTATTTGGCCTTGATGGCGTTGTGTTGCTTCATCAGCGGGGTTTCGGCGATATCTTTTTTGTTTTCGGACAATGCCATGAATTTTGAACAAAGATAAGTTTTTTATAAACTGTTTAGCTTCTATTTGTACATCATCGTATTGAACTTAATAACCCTGCAAGGAAGCTGATACCTCATATTTGCTATTTCGGAATTAATATACTACCGTTGTCGGCAATGATACATACTTTACCAGGGCCGTTGTATGAGCATATTGTTATAAGGTCGTGGCGGGTACCAGAGTTTTGTATCTTCCAATGTATTCCAGCATCTTCGGTTTTAAGAATCAGGCCTTTCTGACCAACGACATAGCCCGTGTTTTTATCTGAAAAAAAGACATCATTCAGCTGCAACGATGTTTCACTTTCAATTTCAAAATTCGTCCATGATACTGCGCCATCTGTCGTTTTTTGTATCTTGTCGTCAACAATCGTATAACCATGCAGCCCATCGATAAAAAATACCCCGTGTACAGGCATCCTGCTGTCGAGCGGAGCCGGAAGCCAGGTTTGCTCGCCATCATAAGTTTTAATAAAAATCCCCAATCTGCCCACAACATAGCCTGTGTCTCTGCCTGTAAAACAGATATCATAAAAATTTTCATCCAGATCAAATGTTTTCTCCGTCCAGTCTTTTCCTTTGTTTATTGTTTTAAATATCGATCCGTTGTTAGTACAAAGAGTCATCGAGTTGGTATCGAAAAAATGAAAAGCATTTATGGATTTATTTTTAGGTAAACTGCCTTGTTTTAACCAGTTTTTTCCGGCATCATTGGTTTGATAAATGATATCGTTATTGTCGATCAATAGTCCGCTATTACTGTTCTGAAAATACATGGTTCTAAAACCGGTGTTCTGCGTCCCGATTTTAATATCGGCCCAGTTTTTACCGCCATTGGTAGTTTTAAGGATATAACCTTTATGCCCTAATGCATATCCATTTTCATTATCAGTAAATAATATTTTGGATGCAGGAATGTACTGATCTGAAAAAAGAGGAATCCAGTTTGCACCGGCATCGGTAGTCTTGAAAATTCCGCTACCTCCTACAGCAAAACCATTGGAGGTGCTTAAAAAATAAAGCGAACTGAAATCTTTACCTCCAGTGTTTTTATAACTCCACGAATTGCCTCCGTCTGAAGTTATTAATGTCGTTGAATATGAAGAAGTTGTTGCATAACCGTTATTTGTATCGTAGAAATATACCGAAGTCAGATTACCTGTTTCATTTGAAATTTTCTTTTCCCATGTTTCGCCTCCATCAGTGGTTTTTAAAATCTGGCCATTGTCACCAACAGCAATTCCTATCAAGGCAGTAATAAAAAAAACCGATTTCAGGTGCTCTGAACCCACCCCTGAACATAATTTCCAATTTAATCCACCGTTGCTTGTTTTTAATATAACCGGGATGGTGTTATAATCATTATCTGAATAGCTGCCTACAATAAACCCAAGATTTTCGTTCACGAAGAAAACTTTTTCCAACTTATCATAATTATATGAACCGACCTTGTTTCGGGTCCAGCTATAACCATTGTTATAACTGGATAGTAGCGTTCCTTCATGACCTGTAATCCATATCTTATGCGGCGCAGAATAACATACCGATAAAAAATCGGTGTTGTCCGGATATTTCAACTCTATCCAGGTTTCACCCCCGTTTGAAGTTGAGATAATCAACCCGTTATCCCCAACAGCAATCCCGTTTTTTTCATCTGCAAAACAAATATCTTTGATGTTTTTTGTAACATTTGTCGGAATTTTTCTCCATGTGTTTCCGGCATCTGAAGTCTTCAGGATTTCTCCATCACCGCCCGCGATAAAACCAACATTATTGTTTACGAATCGGATATTGTTAAAAAAATTGTCATGTTGCAAAGGATAAAGCCATTGCCAGTCCTGTGCAGTGGCTATATAAGATGTAAGTAGTACGACAATAAAACACAGATTTTTCATAAGGTATTTATTTTTTTGTTAAACTTCTTTTCCAGGTTTAAGTAATTGTTTTTTAGTAAAGTAAAAATTTATTTACGTTTCAGGATGTGATTATTTGTAAGATCCTTTAGTCAAATCCAAAGATTTTTTCCAGGAAAAATTTGATAAACAAGCAGCGTACTATTCTTCATGAACCCTCTTGTTTATTACCAAAAAATAGAAATCATTGTCGAGTGGCAGATAGCCCTGTTCGTAACAGAAATAATACTGGCTGCCTTTCTGGGTGCGGTAAATATTGGTGAAATGGTTAAAATCAAAACCTTTTTCTACCAGTTTTTTCTTGTGCACTTTGGTTTTTTCGGCTTTGTTGAGGCTTTGCAGTATACGCCGGTTTTTCCGCAGGATATTGTTAATGTTTCTAACCAGATTGGTGTTGTCGCTGTTGAGCTTGTTGTTGTAAGCATTGCGGCACATGTCGGAACAGAATTTTTTGTCAATTCGTCCGCTGAATTCTTCGTTGCATTCGAGGCAGGTGCGTTTTTCCATAGGGGTGGAGGATTTTAGGCTGTTAGGGGGTTTAGGCTGTTAGGCTGTTAGACTGTTAGGCTGTTAGGCTGTTAGGGGGTTTATGCTATTAGGCTGTTAGACTGTTAGGCTGTTAGGCTGTTAGGGGTTTGAGTTGTTAGTTTTTTAGGGTTAGCGAAGGGAGCGGATCAGTGCGGCCAGAACTTTTTCTGTTTCGATTATTTTTAATTCACATTCATTGGCAACATTATTCATAACGTAACCTAGGCGGCAAGCCAGGCTAAATTGGTATTTTACTTCCCGCAATGATCCGAAAGCCATATCAAGAAATCTTTTGTATTCGGGGTCTGTTTTACGTGCACAACCTTCCACAATATTTGACGGAACCGATACCGCTGCCCTTCTGAGTTGTGATGTTAATCCGTAAACTTCTTCTTTTGGAAAGTGTTTTGTGATTTTATAAATAAGCAAGACAAGTTCGTCAGACAGTTCGAATGCTCTTAGTTTGTTGTGGTCTCTCATGGGGTGGGGGTTTTTGGGGTTGGACTTTTAGGTGTTTAGGCTGTTAGGCTGTTAGGCTGTTAGGTGTTTAGGCTGTTAGGTGGTTAGGCTGTTAGGCTTTTAGGTGTTTAGGCTGTTAGACTATTAGGTTGTTCCGATGGCTTCGATTGCTAAAAGCGACTGCTTGGGATTATTATTAAAAGACTATTGGCATTTTTTATTACCAACAATGCTTCGCTCTCCTATTCCCCTAACAGCCTAACCACCTAACAGCCTAAACCGCTCATCTTCCTTAAATTTTCTCCAAAGATACAAATTATCCGTTTACAAACGACTACAAACGACTATATCCGAATACAAATATTTAATAACCGAATAAGTTTTTTGGGCGGTTGTTACTTTGCATCGTCAATTTTTCACAACGAAAATGTTTAACCAAAAAAAATAAATTATCATGGAAAAATCAGTCAACAAAGTAGAATTAAGCGGATTCGCAGGCATGGATCCCGAAGTAAAAACAATGAGCAACGGCGCACAGATGCTGCGTTTTTCGCTGGCCACCAGCAGCAGTTATAAAAACAAAAATGAAGAATGGGTGCGCGACACCACATGGCACAACATCGTGATGTGGGGAAAGGTTGCCGAACTGGCGCTTGACAAGATCAAAAAAGGAACTTTTGTAAAACTCGAAGGCAAGATCGTGAACCGGCCGTACACCGATAAAAACGGAGTAAAGCACCAGATGACCGAAATCACAGCCTTCTCGTTTGAGGCGATAGAAATCGTAAAAAAATCAATTGTTGAAAAAGCAGCATAAGATATTGAATGTAAAACCTTTAAAAATAAAAACAATCATGGAAAAATCAATTAACAAAGTAGAATTGAGCGGATTCGCAGGCATGGATCCCGAAGTAAAAACAATGAGCAACGGCGCACAGATGCTGCGCTTCTCTCTGGCCACCAGCAGCAGTTACAAGAACAAAAATGAAGAATGGGTGCGCGAAACTACCTGGCACAACATTGTAATGTGGGGAAAAGTTGCCGAACTGGCACTTGACAAGATCAAAAAAGGAACTTTTGTAAAACTCGAAGGCAAGATGGTGAACCGGCCTTACACCGACAAAAACGGAGTAAAACACCAGGTGACTGAAATCACAGCCTTCTCGTTTGAGGCGATAGAAATCGTAAAAAAATCAATTATTGAAAAAGCAGCATAAGATATTGAATGTAAAACCTTTAAAAATAAAAACAATCA
>DAOQAF010000088.1:0-14861 GCA_035353775.1 Bacteroidales bacterium
ATGTAATACAAAGCCACTTCTTTCTCCCGCTCAGGAACCATCTGCAGGTACACATTTTGAATGTCAATTACAAGGAGTGCCGGCTTTATAGATGTTTTTGCGTTGTCTTTACTTTCCTGCGAAAATGATTGCTGGGAGAAGACTGCGAGCAGCAAACAAAGTAGTATAGCTATTTTTTTCATTTGATGTGGTTTTAAATTATTTCTGTTTTTTTAATTTAATGTTAACTGGTGCCCATGGCACGTTATCCGTATCACCTTCAAAGTTTTTAAAGAAATCAGCAGGGGCCTTTATTTCAGATTTTTTCAGGCATTGAAAATGGACAATCCCCCCGCAGACATGGCTTTTGTTGGTGTAAAAGTTTTTTTTGTCATCCATGCCAAGAGTGATGTCTCCAACTTCAGGATTTGTATGCGCTGAAGAAGAAATCATATAAATCCATTCTCCGTTTGCAAGTTTGATCCAGCCTTTTCCTGTCAGCCTGTATGTAATCTGATAATAATCGTCCGTTTCGGTAATACGTGGAATTAAAGGTAGGGCGGAACTATCCGGATGAAATTGTACCATTTCGGAAGCAGTCTTTTTTAGCCATTTCTGCTGTTCTGCAGCATTGAGTTTTGCTGCATCTGTATGTTGTGCCGAAACAATGCTGTAAAAAAATGCAATTATTATTGTGAGTGTAAGCCTGATAACCATTATTTTCTTTCAAAATTAATAAAAAGATTTGATAATTAGCACCTACGATATTGTTTATGTTACAGGAACACCATCTTTTTCAGTTCTGCCCTGCTGGTACCCCTAATTCTTGATCTTTTTCAGAGGCCTTTTCTTGATCATCCCGCCTTTGGCATCTTTAATAGGATTCATGATAATGAATGCACATTTATCAATTTTATCAATTTCAGTTTGTAGTTTAGTGAGTTCAAGCCGGGTTACCAAAGTGTACACGATATCGGTTGTTTTTAATGTTTCACCCCTCGCAGCAAAGCCTTTTTTGCCGGAATAAATGGTGCAGCCCCTTCCAAGGTTTTCGATGATGGCAAGCCTGATATCTTCACTGAATTCAGAAATAATCGTCACGCCAATATATTCTTCGATCCCGTCAACAACAAAGTCTACCGTTTTGGATGCTGCAAAGTAGGTCAGGATGGCATAAAGGGCTATTTCAACCGAAAATACCCATGCTGCTGCTGCAAAAATCAGGATGTTGAATACAAGGATGATGTCCCCGATGCTCAGGGACACCTTGCGGCTCAGGTACACGGCAAGTACTTCAGTGCCGTCGAGTACCGATCCGCCGCGTATGGCCAGTCCTATGCCAAGGCCCAGAAAAAAACCTCCGAACAGGGCAACCAGCAATTTATCGTTAGTCATATCGGGGTAAGGAATAAACTCTACGGCAAGAGCAAGCAGAATGATCGCGATAATACTGCGTATGGCAAACTGTCTGCTAACGGATGAAAATCCTAATACCAGGAAGGGGAGATTTATGGCAACCAGAAGCACAGATAAAGGCACTCCTGATAATTTTGCAGTAATCAACGATATGCCGGTCACGCCGCCATCAATAAAGGAGATGGGAAGCAGAAAGCTTTTTAGACCAAAGCTGGCGGATACCACGCCAAGAACTATGAAAAATATGCTTTTCAGCAATTCCTGAATGACAACTCCGGCGTCATTTTTTTCTTTTTTATAACAGGAAGGGGTGGGTTTGAGCTTTTTTTTGCGAATATTATATTTTGTCGCTTCGGTAATAATATATTGGAAGATCGATTTCATTTTTTACTGATTGTTTACAATTTCAAAAATTTTGTCAGATTCCATAATATTTATTCCAGTTCTTTCTGATTTTGCACAGTGAATCATGGCCCCGGCTACCGTTGATGCTTCTATGCCCCTGTATTTCTTCATTTTTCCAATAAATAAAAAGCCAAAAACTTTCATAAATCCTTTTCCCATCAGTTCGCCGAAACGGAATTCCTGCCTTTTGCCCATCAGCATCGAAGGCCTGAAAATAATCAGTCCGCCTTTAAATACTTTTTTCAGGTCTTCTTCAGTTTTGCCTTTGGTGCGCAAATAAAAGTTTCTGGAATTACTGTTTGCCCCGATAGATGAGATGTACAAAAACTTTTCTGCCCCAGACCGTGCTGCGATGTTGGCCGCAGCGATCACGTAATCATGATCAGTCTTGTAGAAATTCTCCTGATTTCCGGCCTTTTTTATGGTGGTGCCAAGGCAGCAGAAAACGTGCTGTGCGTCCGTTCTTTCTTGAGATTCTATATTATTGAAATCGATAACTTTTTCAGTAAGCTTCGGGTGGCTGATTCCTGAAGTTTTTCTTACCCAGATATCAATTTTATTATAATCCGGATCTTTAAGGAGTTGGTATAAACAATTTTTACCACAAAGTCCGGTAGCGCCTATGATCAGTGCTTTATAATTTTTTTGCATGATGAAAATTTTTATTATTTTTTTTTCTTGCAAACGGATGGTTATTGTTGCCGCCTGTACAAGTCATAAATTAGCGTGTTTATTTCAACCTTTTTGTAATTGTCCATTTTATCTGTCGGCTTTATTGATTTGTCGAGTATCGCGTAATCGTATTTGATCGTGCAATCCATACTGATATTGAAATACCGCATCATATAGCATTGCAGGCTCCAGTCATTCCATAGTTCTCCCGGGATGCCGGCTATTGATCGTTGTGGAATAACAGATCCCATCAGGTATATATCGTGCAGCATATCTTCATTCCTGCTGAACTTCCCTTTTTGCATCAGCGCAAAAGTACAAGTCCCCGCAAAAAGTAAGAAAACCAGGAACAACAAAACTTTGTATTTGATAGTATTGCTTTTTATTTTTTCTATGAAGTTTGAAATGATAGGCCCTATTAATATGGACAGTCCAATAGCAAAAAAAGGTAATGCAGGAACAAAATAAAAACCTTTTTGAACCAGTGTGAGCATTAAAGGAACAGAGGCACTCAGTCCGACTGCGATAAAAAAAATACTTTCCCTGAGGTGTTCTGAAACATGATTTTTTATTTTTTTTATCCTGGCAATGAGTAAGAAAATCAGAACAACTATCATCTGAGGCAGCAACTCGGTAAAGATACGATACAATATGTAAAACCTGCTGTCAACGGTTGGTACTTCATTAATACGGTGCAAGGCCCTTTTGAAAAAATAAGCAGATAAACTTTCTTTGCTTTCGGGAAATTGAAACAAGATAACGTAAATCAGAATAGGAATAAAAACGAGAATTAATGTTTGAACAAACATTTTCTTAAAACTGATCTTCTTTGTTATCAGCCAATATAAAAAGGGCAAAGTAAGCGGGAAAAATCCGGGAATTCCTTTGCTAAAGGTGGCCAGGAAAATCAGAATCCCCGAAAATATAATTAGAATAATCTGAAACCGTTCTTTGTGAAATGTTTTATAGGTGATCAACGCGGAACTTAATGTAAAAATACCCATGGTGTTTTCGTGCATATTATTTGAATAGGACCAGAAACAGACCGGAATCGTGATCCATAAAATCACAGGCAGCCATCCGGCTTTTTTTAAATTATTTTCTTTAACAAACACCGCTCTCCATAAAAGGACAATAAGTAAAGCTGAAACACACATTGTTAAAAACGTATATACGCGTTCGACATACAAACTGCCGCCAAGTAATCTGAAAAAGACCGATTGAATACCAAACACAAGTGGCGGTTGCTCGTGAAACGCAGGTAAGTCTGCCACATTATGCAAACTAAATTGAGGAAACCAGAAATTTCCTATTCCCATGCTTAAATTATGCGAAACACTTGTATAAAGAACGGCATCCATGAACATGCCGTCTTTTAATAGCACAGGAAGCGTTAAACCGGTTAAAATGCTACATGCAAGGAGCCAGAATAAGGTATGCGGGTTTGATACTATTTTTTTAAACAAGTTGTTTTCTTTCATGTGATATTTTTTAGCCTGAGAAGTCATAAATAGTAAATTTTATATGCGGGCTGGTGGTTCCGGGAGTGATTTTAATATTTTATCGCATAGGTATTCAACAGAATCCCCTTCTTTTACCTCAACAACAATAGATGCTTGTCGGTAACAGTGCTCGCGTTTTGCAAGGTTTTCTTCAATAAATGATTTAAGATCATGATGCCCGGTTAGTAATGGCCGGTTTTGTTGGTTGTCCGATAGTCTTTTAAAGAGCAGGTCAGGCGAGAGTTTCAGGTAAACCATGGTACCGTTTAAATTCATCACCTCCAAATTATCATAAAAACAGACCGTGCCGCCCCCTGTAGAAACAACGAGGTTTTCAGTATCTTTAATGATTAGCTGTAGTATCTCTCTTTCGGCTTCACGAAAAGCTGGTTCTCCCTGCAAATGAAAAATTTCTGCTATTGTCTTTCCGGATCTTTTTTCGATCATTTCGTCCATATCAATAAAACGCATAGCGCATTTTTCTGCAAGCATGCTGCCAATAAAGGTCTTGCCGCTTCCCATAAATCCTGTGATAAAAATCTTCATACAATTATTAAGGATTTCCAAAGTTAGATATTATTTGCATCACATCACTTCGCTTTTTCATACGATCGGGTAAAGACCGAAAAAATAAAAATTAACAACTGAGGTTTTGCATAATAATAAAATTGTCAATTACCTATCAATAATGAATTATAAAGATACTAACTAAATGAAAAATAATTTTTTACATATAGTCAAAAAGAACAAAACCAAGGTCAGTCAGACACGGACTCAACCCTCAATGCCAAGCTGTGTCCGGCTCTGTGTGACTTAAAGAAATCATGCAAAACTCAAGTTAATAATACTATCTTTGTGATATGATTTTAAATTATTAAAAATCGTTTTAAATAATAATATTCTATGATTCCTTTTTCTCCTCCGTATATCAGTGAAAATGCCATAAAGGCAGTGGAAGAAGTTCTAAGATCGGGGTGGATCACCACAGGCCCTGTGACCAAAAAATTTGAACAACAGTTGACCGCATATTGCGGTAATAAAAAAACATTATGTGTCAATTCAGCCACAGCCGGACTGGAGCTAATATTGCGGTGGTTCGGCGTAGGGGAGGGCGACGAAGTGATTATTCCTGCCTACACCTATTGTGCTACTGCCAACGTGGTGGTGCATTGCGGGGCAGTTCCCGTGATGGTTGATTCAGGTACACATGATTTCAATATCTCTGTGGAAGGAACACGAAGAGCGATTTCCCCCAGGACAAAAGTAATTGTTCCTGTTGATTTATTTGGAATTCCCTGCGATTATGATGAGATCAACGCCCTGGTTAGGGAAGAACCGGTTAAAAAAATGTTTCAGCCAGAAAATCAGGTTCAGCAGACATTAGGAAGAATTCTTGTCATGGCGGATGCCGCCCATTCGGTAGGGGCTTCGTATCAAGGGAAAAAAACGGGAAATCTGACAGATGTTTCCGTCTTTTCTTTTCATGCAGTGAAGAACCTGACAACCTCCGAAGGTGGGGCCATTGCATTGAATCTGCCTGAGCCATTTGACTGTGAAGAGATTTACAAACAACTAAATATTTCAAGCCTGCACGGGCAAAGCAAAGATGCTTTGGCCAAGACCGTCAAAAAAGGCTGGCGCTACGATGTGCTGGAAGCGGGCTATAAAGTAAATATGACAGATATACTTGCTGCCATTGGACTGTCGCAGTTGACGGAATACGAAGGTATTATGCGAAAACGCAAACACATTTTTGATAGGTATTCCGGGGCATTGAAAACTTATGAATGGGCTGTGCTCCCCGAACATGAAACCGAAAAAAAACATTCTTCTTTTCATGTATATAACTTGAGAATTAAAGACACAACGGAAGCTGTCAGAGACCAGATCATTGAAACGTTATTTGAAAAAGAGGTTTCTGTCAATGTGCATTTTCAGCCCTTGCCTTTGCTGACGTGCTATAAAGATAAAGGATACCGGATTTCTGACTTTCCAAATGCCTTTAAACACTACTCCTGTGAGATTTCACTGCCTGTTTTTTATAACATGACCGACGAACAGGTCGATGAAGTGATAGAAAGCCTTATATTTGCTGTTGAAAAAAATAGCGTTAATCCTTGAGAAGTAGCCATTTTTTAACCCGGACAATGTGCCTAATGTTTTATATAAAATGATTATGCTTTGAAAGTTTTGTGGATAATACCAGGTAAAGAAGAAGGAAGCAGTTTCATTTTTTCCCGGCGGCAGGTCAGGAGATTAATGGAAATGGGCGTATCAGGCAAGACGTATTTTTTGCATTCACGCACCAATCTTTTTTCATTAATCCGTTCATGGAAAGAAGCAAAAAAAATAATTGATGATCTCAGGCCCGATATCATACATGCCCATTATGGCTCGGTCAATGGTTTTTTTGCCCTGCGGCTCAGGCATCCTAAAACCATAATAACATTTCACGGCAGTGATATTAACGATATTTCTTCAGTGGGGTTTTTACGCAAGTTTATTTCAAAGAAGGCTTCAGATTATTGTTTGCAGAACAGCGTTTGTAATATTATCGTAAATGAAGATCTGAAAAATAAGGTCCCCGAAAAATACCGGTCTAAGACTTTTGTAATCCCTATGGGTGTTGATGAAAATGTGTTCAAACCTATGCCCCGCGGAGATGCAAAGAAAATGCTCGGATGGAATTTAAATGAGAAGGTGGTGCTTTTTAACGGTAATGATCCGGTAATAAAACGAAAGGATATTGCCGAGAAAGCCATAGAATATGTAAAGAAGCAACTTCCTGAAGCGCGGCTTGAAGTGTTGAACGGCAGTATCGACCCTGAAAAAATACCATGGTTGCTTAATGCATCTGATGTTCTGCTTTTATGCAGCGACAGCGAAGGAAGCCCGATGATGATCAAGGAGGCTATGGCGTGCAATTTGCCTATTGTCAGCACGATTGTGGGCGATACCCAACAACGCCTGGAGCATGTGGATGGGGCCATATTGACCAATCAAAACCCTGAAGATATTTCGGAAAAGATCATAGAAATACTGAGTAAAAATACCCTTTTTAACCTGCGTGAAAGTTTTTTGAACCAGAAACTTTCGGAGCAGAGTATCTGTAACGAAGTAATCCGCGTATATGAAAAAATACATAACAACACCCTGATATGAAATATATTTTTCTCTTAAGTATTATTACCCTCATATCTGTTTTTCTGGCTTACCTGATCTATAAAAAGACGCGCAGTGTTGCTATCATCATTGGCTTATTGCTGATCTATTACTGGACATTCAATGGCGCGTGGCTGTTTGTTTTTGATGTATTAAGCGGCTATGAGGGAAAAAATATTGGATTCACCTATTATGTGATCGAGAGAAAAATGTTTCCGCTGTTCCTCGACAATGACTATCTCCTGTCAGTCCTATATTACGGCATCTTTTATATTATCTTGCTGCTTACTTTATTTTTGATTACCAGAAAAATAGATTTTAAAATCAATAACAATAAATTACCGGTCAGGCTTATTCCTTTTAATTTATTTCTGATCAGTTTTGTATCTCTGATCCTGTCCTATCTGTGCGTGCATCACAAATTTCAGGAGGCGATAGATACGAAGACATCACTGTATTATATGATCAGGCATACGCCAAACAGGTTCGCAACTTTACACCAGATATTCAACATGATATCTGTTTTTACGGCTTACCTGACCCTCGTTGTGTATCTTTCGGGGAAGAATGCAAAGTACTTTTATCTGAAAAACAAAAAGATTTTTTTCGGAATCCTGATATTTGTTAACATAACAATTATCAGTCTTTATTTTGTTCTGATAGGCAACAAGCACGATCTGATCTTTGCAGGATTGTTTGGTTTTTTGTTTTATTTTGCCAACAACCTGGCCGTTGTATGGAAGAAAGTCGTTTTATTCATTGTAATTATTGTTTTTCCTTTGACACTGACTGATTTCGTCAGGGGGCTTCCTTTGCTTAACTATGCTACCAGAATGCCGGTGGATAAGTTCGATATGGGCGGAAAAGTTCCAAGTTACCTGAATGTCTTGTTTAATAACGAAATGTTTTATGCTCATTTTTCGATGTACGGCACCTTATCAAAAGATGTGGAACTTACTCACGGCAAAAGTTTTCTGAATCTGGCCGAGTCGTTTATTCCGCGGGTACTTGTTCCCGAAAGGTCTGCAGATGCTTATACGCATTATACTACCTCCGTGCATGCAAAACAGGGGCAGGGCTATAGTCTCCACCATGCAACGGGATGGTATATAAATTTCGGGATTATCGGCACCCTGCTTGCCGGACTCATTTGGGGCCTGGTATGGGGCCTGGTAATCAAAAAGAACTTCCGGATCAGCAGGGTGAAAAATAAATTTTTTATAATTTTATATGTCTTAGCGCCTACACTATTTGTTGCCTTCATTCCTAACCTTATACGAAACGGCATCGAAGGATATAAAGCATTGCTTCTGGAAGCATTCATCATCCCGACAGTAATAGCTTTTGTTGCACAAATGGATTTAATTACCTTCATCAAATCAAAAACGCTCAAAAAATAAATTTTTACGGTGAAAAAATTTAAAAAAATATTCGCGGCGCTTACTATCTTTTATTTTTCATTGTTATTAGTTTCGTTCTCGGTTCCTTTATACAGAAAAATCGCTCCTGTGGCCATCATGTTGTTTTTTCTGGCCTGGTGTGCATATATTATTGCGGAACGGAAAAAAATACACTTTAAATTTAATTATACAAGCTTGTTTTCTGTTCTGCTGTATGCTGTAATTGCTATTTCTTTATTATATACGACGGATATAAAGGCCGGACTTTTCGATCTGGAAGTAAAATTCAGCCTGCTGTTTTTCCCGGTATTGATGTCTTTTACCAATGATTTTATTTCCGAAAAAAAACGTTTTAATAATGTATTGTCGGCCTTTGTCCTGGGCACATTTACCATAACGATTGTTTGCCTGATCATTGCGTTTTACCGGTGTTTCACTATTTTTTTTACAGTTGATTTTTTTACGTATACCTACCTGGCAAGTTTTCATCATCCAACCTATTTTGCCATGTTTATCAATTTGTCTGTTACTGTCTTGCTGAGCAGGCTTATTGAGCGGTGGCGTGAACTGAACCTGAAGAAGAAAACAGGGATCAGCGTCCTGATAATTTATTTTATTTCATTCATATTAATGTTGAATTCCAAAGCAGGGATACTGGTACTGTTTCTGAACTTTATAGGAATTATTTTTTATTATACACTGATCCGGAAAAAAATATATGTTTTTGTTTTACTAATTGCGGCTGTAAGCGCCTGCAGTTTCTTGGTGGTTCGTATGGTGCCTTTCGTAAATTATCGCTTTCAGGAAATGAGCAGTTCATTAAATAATATCAAAGCAATAAACAAAAATCCCGACAACGACTCAGAACAACGCCTATTAATCTGGAAATATTCTTTACAAATAATTTCGGATACATGGCCTACGGGTGTAGGGGCAGGTGATGTTAGGCCAAGCCTGAATAAAACCTATCTCGACAATGGATTTGCCCGTGGTTTTGAAAAAAACCTCAACTGCCATAACCAGTTTTTACAAATATTTGTGTCAACAGGAATTATTGGTTTTCTTCTCCTGATATTATTATTGGGTTCCATGTTGATCATTTCCATTAAAAATCGGAATATCGTTTTATTTTCATTTTTTATTATTATTACAGGAAACATGCTTACCGAGTCCATCCTGGAAACACAGGCGGGCACCGTTTTTTTTGGCTTTTTTGTTGCATTTTTAGTTAATTTTCAATCAGGATTTATTGGAAAGGTTCATCGAAGTGAATGTTCACCCCAAAAATAAATCTTTACGAGTTTAAGTGTCTGACGATGGATGGAATTTTATTTATTTTTGAACCTTTGAATGCTTTTGAATCATAGTTTGCAGACATGAATATTTTGCTGATAAATCATTATGCGGGATCGGATAAGATGGGGATGGAGTACCGTCCCTATTATTTTGCCAAGGAATGGAAAAAGTATGGCCATCACACCACAGTTGTGGCCGCTACTCATTCACATATACGTACCCGCAACCCCGGGATTGAAGGCAATTACAGCTATAAAGATATTGAAGGTATTGAATATTTGTGGATTAAAACGCCCGGATATAAGTCGAACAGCCCGAAACGCTTTATCAATATGCTGACCTTTGTCTTTCGTCTGTTTTTTTTGATTAAAACAATTTTGAAAAAGCGAAAATATGATGTTGTTATTGCTTCTTCCACCTATCCCCTTGATATTTTCCCTGCCTCAAAAATAGCTAAAAAATGCAGCGCTCAGCTTATTTATGAAGTACATGATTTGTGGCCTCTTTCACCAATGGAACTCGGCGGGTATTCCAAATGGCATCCCTTCATCTTGTTGATGCAATATGCAGAAAATTTCGCTTACAAGAATTCTGATAAAGTGGTATCGCTCTTGCCCAAAACGAAGGAACACATGATGGAACACGGTCTTAAAGAAGAAAAATGGTACTGCATTCCCAACGGGATATCCCGTGAGGAGTGGGGGGAGCATAAAGCTATACCCGCTGATGTCAGCGCTCAACTACTTAGCATACGTGAAAAATATTCACGAGTTGTGGCTTACACCGGCACCTATGGTTTGGCAAATGCGCTGGATAGCTTTATTGATGCAGCAAAAATGGTTTCTGATATTTCCGTTGCATTTGTTTTGTTCGGGAAAGGCCCGTTACAGGCACACCTGATGTCACGGATAGAAAAGGAATCAGTCAGCAACGTTTTTATTTTTGACAGTGTCCCTAAAAGGTCCGTCCCCGCTCTGATTTCATTTTTTGATTTTTTATACATCGGCTTGCAAAACAAGCCATTGTTCAGGTTCGGGATAAGTCCGAATAAACTCATGGATTATATGATGTCAGGCAAGCCGGTAATTCAGGCGATCAAAGCGGGAAATGATATGGTGGCCGATGCAGGATGCGGAATATCCGTTGAACCCGAAAATTCTGCTGCCATTGCTGAGGCCGTGAGAAAAATGTTTGCCATGTCCGATCAGGAACTTTTTATTCTTGGCGAAAATGGTAAAAAATATATTTTATCGCATCACGTGAATGATATACTGGCAAAGCAGTTTATAGATGTGATGACATTAAACCAGTAATTAAAAAAAGGAGTTCAGTAAACAGTAACTTTGCATTGCCGTTTATGGTGAAACAAAAAATGAACATATTTTTACGTCTACAAAAAAAACATGATGCTTAAGCGGGTTTTTGATATAATTTTTTCATTATTCGGGCTGATAATTCTTCTTCCGTTTTTACTGATCATTTTTTTACTCGTGCTTATCGAAAGCAAGGGTGGCGTGTTTTACAGACAAATCAGGGTTGGGAAAAACAATGACGATTTTAAATTATTCAAGATCAGAACCATGTTCAAAGATGCGGATAAAAAAGGGCTGCTGACCATTGGTGAAAGGGATAACCGAATTACAAGGATAGGGTATTTTCTGAGAAAATATAAAATTGATGAATTCCCCCAACTCATGAATATTCTTGCCGGTGATATGAGTTTTGTCGGGCCTCGTCCTGAAGTACGCAAATACGTTGATTTGTATAACGAAGAACAACGCCGCGTACTGTCGGTAAAACCGGGCTTGACCGATTTCGCATCCTTGAAATACTATAATGAGAACGAGTACCTTTCCAGGTTTGATGATCCTGAAAAGGAATACATACAAACCGTGATGCCGGATAAAATTAAACTGAACCTCGAATATATCAGGAAACAGAATTTTTGGCTGGACATTAAAATCCTGTTGCAAACCCTTTTTAAATGGGTAAATTAACAAAAATCTCAGCGGGGATTTTCAGAACTTTTCAGAAAAAAACGTTTCGATCTGCGAAGGTCAAAATAGCTTAAAATGCCAAGTAATGTAACGGAAAATGAAAAGATAAAAGTATTGATCATGCCGTCAAATCTGTACAACAATAAAACCGCGGTTCCTATGGCATAAACGCCAAAAGCAATGATCAGGTTACGTGTGTTGATGGCCCGGTAATGTAAGGCATCCAGAACGCTGCGCAAGACAATATAAATGGCATATCCGGGAATACCCAAAGCGATAATACGCGCGGTTATTATTAAATCAGGGGAGGCGTCCTTCAGATAGATATTAATAATTTGAGTTGCGAAAATTTCGAAAATTACAATGGCAGAAACCGATATTAATAAGGTTATTTCTATTGTTTTTTTTGCTTTTATAAAAATTGTTTCATAGTGCTTGTTGGCTGCCAGGTTGCTTATTTTGGGCAGCAATAGCAGCGATATAGGCGAAAAAGCTGCACCGGCCATATTCATGAGTGTAATTCCAAATGCAATATAGCCGGCAGCAATAATCCCGGCATAACGGGCAGTAATTAATGAAGGCACTGTCAGTAAAGCCGCTAAAGCAACATCGCCGGGAACTCTGTAAATACTATAGGGGAATAATTCTTTGGCTGCCTTCAATATACTTTTGCGCTGGAAATCTATTCTGAAAAGAATGATAATAAAAAAAACCAGTCCGGTGATAATCCATATCAGGCCTGTATAATATATTACTTCTGTCAGGTTATCGGATAAATAAAAAGCAGCGAGATTACCTGCAAACAAGTTGATGAACTGAAGCAAATTCGCCCTGTACATCAGCATAGCTCCCCGGAAATAAGCGTAGGACAACGAATGGATGCATATTCCGGCAATCAGGACAATCAGGGGCAGCATGAGATAACTAAAGCTTGAATCTCCAAATAATAACAGTGCTATCTGATTTTTAAAAATGTATAGCAGGGATGAGAAAAAAGCAACCGAAATGAAAACCATTACTGCGCCTGCAATAAAAAAATTTCCTGATTTGACCTTGTCGCTCAGGTTGAATGAAACAAAGCGGGTGATACCGACCGCTAATCCTAAAAAAACAACAGGTTGGAAAAATGATAAATTCCGGCGAATGAGTGAATAGCTGGCAAAATCGGTTTCACTAAAGATATTGAAAGCAAAATAATAAATTAAAATTCCGGCAACCAGCAATGAAAACTCTGTCAGATAGGTTGTAATATAAATATATTTTGATTTCATTTTAGATATGGACAAACAGGGCTTGTGGAAAACGAACAAAGATAGAAATTAATATAAAGTGTTTGAAGCAAAATAGCTATTATCCTGTTTTTTCAAAAAAAATTTTTATTATATCTTTTTCTTTAAGCAATGGAAGATGAGATAAGGCATGGGCTTTAGCTCCAAAAACATTTTGTGATGTGATCAGCTAATGAAAAATGCTGAATAATTTCACCCGGATTCTGCAAAAGAAAATTTCTGATGCTTAGCAATAGAAACATTTTATATAATAGCTTGGGATTTATTAACACGGATTCGCATAGGCGCGGGCAGGGACTCAGTTTTTTACCGCTTTCGTTACAGTGGGAACGGCCCGATCAGACCGGATAAAGACATTATTAGATTATCTTGAAAAAATTCAAAACAGTTTCTTAGCTTTGCAACGGTAATCAGCACTATTTACAGTAATTATTATTTTTTATTAATAACCTCATGATCAAAATCCTCACCATCGTCGGCGCACGCCCGCAGTTTATCAAAGCTTCTGCTATCAGCAGAACCATTAAGCAGGACTTCTGGGATAAAATAACTGAAGTAATTGTTCATACCGGTCAGCATTACGATGATAACATGTCGTCGGTTTTTTTCCGGGAGATGGAAATTCCCGAACCTTTGTATAATCTTGAGGTCGGGTCGGGGAAACACGGAAAACAGACAGCCGATATGATGGCCGGATTAGAGAGTATTTTGACCAAGGAAGCTCCTGATGCTGTTCTTATCTATGGCGATACCAATTCTACCCTGGCCGGCGCCCTCGCAGCAGCAAAAATGCACATACCCGTGGTGCATGTTGAAGCCGGCCTCCGGTCGTTCAATAAATCAATGCCCGAAGAAATAAACCGGATTGTTACCGATCATGTCTCCACACTTTTATTTACCCCCACAGTCAAAGGTATTGATAACCTTGCAAAAGAAGGTTTTCACGAAAACAATGAACACCCTTTCCACATCGACAACCCGGGTGTTTTCCATTGCGGTGACATCATGTACGACAATGCTTTGTATTTTTCCAAGATTGCCGATGATAAAAGTAATTTGCTCGCAAGCCTTAAGCTGAAAAACAACGGCTATGTGCTGGTTACCTTGCACAGGGACATCAATACGGACAATCCTGAAAGGTTGAACGCGATATTCAGGGCTATTGAAAGGATAAGCGAAAAAAGTGATATAAAATTCGTCATTCCATTACATCCCCGTACCCGCAAAAAATGGAATGAATTGCCTGACGATACGCTGAAAGATATTATTGAAAACAACAACCTGATTACGATAATACCCGCGGTTTCGTATTTTGATTTTATCTTTCTCGAAAAGAATTCGAGGCTCATCATGACCGACTCGGGCGGTGTACAAAAAGAATCCTATTTTTTTGGAAAACCATGCCTGATCATCAGGGACGAAACCGAATGGGTTGAACTTCTGGAATTAGGAACTGCAAGGCTTTGCGGAGCCGATGAGGAAAAAATTGTTCAGTCGTATAAGGAGCTGATGGGGAAGAAGGACCTGAAGTTTCCGGAAATTTACGGTGATGGCTATGCTTCCAGATTTATACTAAAAAAGATTCTGGAAAATATAAAATAAAAACGCAGGGCAAATTCATGAATTTGCCCTGCTAAGGAAGGTTCTGGAAAATACTATATAAAAAAAAGCCGCTCCAAACGGGGCGGCTTTTTTTAGTACGTCGGGCATAGTTCTTTGAATCTTGCAGAGTGAAAGTCTCTG
>DAOQAF010000089.1:0-5653 GCA_035353775.1 Bacteroidales bacterium
AACCAGCAGCCCAACCTATTTACCATCTACAAATATAATTACTATTTATCTTAACAGGGTTTATTATGCCTGATTTAAGAGGTTCTTTCCTTTATCAATAGCTTCTTCAATAGTCCCGACATTGTGAAAAGCGGCTTCAGGGTATTCGTCCACTTCACCGTCGAGGATCATTTTAAAGCCTTTTATGGTATCCTCAATATTCACGAATTTTCCTTCGAGGCCTGTAAACTGTGTTGCCACAAAAAACGGTTGCGACAGGAAGCGCTGAACACGGCGTGCACGTTGTACCACAAGTTTATCCTCATCAGACAACTCATCCATACCAAGAATAGCAATGATATCCTGAAGCTCGTTGTAGCGCTGTAAAATAGCTTTTACACGTTGAGCGGTATCGTAATGCTCATCCCCTACCACATCCGGGCTGAGAATACGCGATGTGGAATCAAGGGGATCCACAGCCGGATAAATACCGATTTCAGCAATCTTACGGCTGAGCACCGTAGTGGCATCAAGATGCGAGAATGTGGTTGCCGGAGCCGGGTCGGTAAGGTCATCGGCGGGAACATAAATAGCCTGAACGGAGGTGATGGAGCCGCGCTTTGTGGAGGTGATACGCTCCTGCAAAATTCCCATTTCCGTGGCCAGTGTCGGCTGATAACCAACGGCTGAAGGCATACGGCCAAGTAATGCGGAAACTTCTGAGCCTGCCTGTGTGAAACGGAAAATATTATCAATAAAAAGCAAAATATCCCTTCCGCTGGTTTTCTCATCGCCATCGCGGAAATATTCGGCTAATGTCAGGCCCGACAAAGCAACTCGTGCACGTGCTCCGGGAGGTTCATTCATCTGTCCGAACACAAGTGTGGTCTGTGAGTTGGCAAGGTCTTCAACATCAACCAGTGAGAGATCCCAACCGCCTTTTTCCATGTCTTCTTTAAATTTTTCGCCATAGCGGATAACGCCCGATTCGATCATATCACGAAGGAGGTCGTTTCCTTCCCTGGTACGCTCCCCAACGCCGCTGAAAACGGACATCCCTGAATATTTCTTGGCGATATTGTTGATAAGCTCCATGATAATAACCGTCTTCCCGACACCGGCACCGCCAAACAAGCCGATTTTACCTCCTTTAGAATATGGTGTGATGAGGTCGATAACTTTAATACCTGTGTACAGCACTTCTTTTGAAGTGGCCAGGTTTTCAAATTTCGGCGGCTCCCTGTGGATATTATACGTTTTTTCTTTGGTAACCGGTCCGATACCATCGATAGACTCGCCGATAACATTGAACAAACGTCCCCGGATATAATCTCCGACCGGCATGGTGATCTGATTCCCGGTATTGATCACATCAATACCCCTGCGAAGTCCATCGGTTGAATCCATGGCTATGCAGCGCATGGTATTTTCACCGATATCCTGCTCACATTCAAGTACAAGCGTATCTCCGTTGTCTTTTTTTACTTCCAGGGCATCATATATTTTTGGAAGATCTTCCTCATTCTCAAAAATAACATCTACTACAGCGCCAATGATCTGGTAAACTTTACCGTTCTTTTTTTCAGCCATTACTTAAGTTTCTTATTTCGTGAAATTTTTTTATTAAACTAACCCAACAAAAATACATTTTTTAAAAATAAAAAAGGACGTGCAAGGAAAATATCTTTTATTTTTGTTCAAAATTTCCTTTTTTGTCTTCATTTTGACAGTATATAACAACATAAAAGATTTTCCTGAAGGTCTGGCAACGGTAGTTTCTGTCGGAACGTTCGACGGTGTCCATAAAGGACATCAGGCTATCCTGAGGCAAATGACGGATATTGCCAAAAAAAACAATCTCGTATCCGTCGTTCTTACGTTCGATCCTCACCCAAGATATGCATTGGAAAAGGATCATGAAAAGCTGAGACTCCTTTCAACAACTGAAGAAAAGATCGCACAGCTCAAAAATTCAGGGATTGACCACACCATTGTCATCAACTTCACCCCCGAATTTGCCAAAATCCCTTATGAAGATTTTATAAAAAACTACCTGGTTGACTCATTAGGTGCGAAATATATTGTTATCGGTTTCGACCACCGCTTCGGCGAAAACCGTTCGGGAAACCACCAGGCCCTTATTGAACTAAGCGCAAAATACGGCTATCAGGTTTTTGAAGTAAAAGCCTTATTTGATAACAATTCCGAAATTAGTTCCACCAAGATCCGGAACCTTATCCGGGATCGTCAGATAGAACAGGCAAATGTTTTATTAAATTACAATTACACCCTCGGAGGAACAGTAGTTAAAGGAACTCAAACGGGGAAAAAACTCGGGTTTCCTACAGTAAATTTATCCGTTGATGACCCGTCAAAGTTAATTCCCGCAACCGGCGTGTATTATGTAAGGATCGGTATCGGAAATGAGATGTATGATGGCATGTGTAATATTGGTTTTAAACCCACCTTTGAAAAACAGCCCCTGACCATAGAAACACATATTTTCAAATTCAACAAAGACATCTACGGGGAAAACATCCGCCTCTATTTTATTTCTTTCATCAGAAACGAACAAAAATTTGAAAGCGCCAACCTGCTAAAAGCGCAACTGGAACAAGACAAACAAAATATCATCAAAAAAATCAATGAGCAAAGGCTTTAATTTTAGGTCAACAATATTGTTTTTTGTTGTCTTTTTTTTCATCCATGTGTGTGTTGTAACCGCCCAAAACACTGACACGGCCGCTATTGACACCCAAAAGGAATTTACTTCGCTTGAGGAAGCGTTAAAAACGCCAACAGCCGTTTACAGATTGAACTTACAAAAGAAAAAACTGACACAGTTCCCGTCAGAAATATTTTCATTCGTAAATCTGGAGGAACTGAACCTTTCGCACAACAGGATCAAAGAACTTCCGGCACAGATCGGGAATCTGAAACAATTGAAAATTCTCAATTTGTCACATAATAAACTGACCAAGCTTCCGCTTGAAATTGGCGATCTGAAAAGCCTGAGCATTCTGGATCTTTCAAAAAACAAACTTTACATGCTGCCTGTTACCATCGGTTTTCTGACAAACCTTTCCAGCTTTGATGCTTCCGACAACAAAATAACCATACTGCCCTCCACTATAGGAAACCTCTATCAGCTCAAGTCGCTTATCATAAATCAAAATCTGCTTAAGGCTGTACCTTCCGAAATAGGCAATCTGCAGCAACTTAACTACCTTGATCTATGGGGCAACGCGATCACCGTATTGCCTGAAGATATCAGCAAACTAAGCAATACCCTGAAAGTTCTTGATATGCGCGTAATGGCTATGAATTTTGAAAAGCAAAAACATATTCAGGACTTATTACCTAATACGGAAATATACTTTTCGAAAAGCTGTAACTGCCAGTAGTCGGACAATTTCGTGAATTTGTCCGGCATTTAAGAAAAAAAGATTGGGATAAAAAGAAAAAGTGTTTACCTTTGCCATCATAAAAAACAACAATTAACGGAATGTAGAATTTTGCAAAAAAGGGGGAGATGGCTATGATAGAAACCATCAAATTTAACACGTTCAACTGGATACATATTTTAAATCCCAGTGAAGAAAATTTCGACTTTTTAATTGAGAATTACAACTTTCACCCCCTTGACATAGAAGACTGCCGGAGCAAAGTTCAAAGACCCAAGATCGATATCTACGACGATTATTATTTCCTGATACTTCATTTCCCGAGTTTTGATAAAGCCAATAGATTCCTTGATACCAAGGAGGTGAAAATTTTCTGGGGTAAAGATTTTATTATCACCATCGGGAACTCGCACTGGATCGTAAAAAAATTCTTTAATACGGTAAAAGAAAACCTGGAAGCTTTCAAAGAAGAGCTCAGCTCCGAAACCAGTGATGCCCTGCTTTACGAAATCATGGAACGTCTGATGAAAGACACCATATCTTTGGTAGGGCGCATTGGCAGCGAAGTGGACCAGATAAATTATGGCTTGTTTAATGATAAATCGCAAAAAATAATTGAAAAAATTTCCGTTACACGTAAGAACGTGATTCTCTTAGATACAAGTTTCCGGCCCCAATTGCGACTGTTTCACAAGTTTGAATCGGGCGAAATAAAGGGTTTTGCTGAGGAAATGGAAGAATACTGGGGAAACATCCTCGACTATTACCAGAAACTCTGGGACATGATCGAGGATTATAAAGAAATGATCGAAGGGCTTTCAAAAACCTACGACTCACTTCAGACGAATAAAATCAACGAAATAATCAAGATTCTCACGCTGATCTCGACGGTCATGCTTCCGATGACTTTTATTGCCAGCGCTTATGGGATGAATATCCGGTTGCCGTTTCAGGAGCATCCCGCAGCTTTCCTTATTGTTTCGGGAATTATGCTGGCCGTTCTGATACTTTTTTTGTGGTTTTTTATCAGAAAGAAGTGGTTGTAATTATTTCTTCAACCCGTCCATAAAATCTTTTGTGTTTATGATATAACGGCAGTGTGTCCCGGATCCTATCGGGCCTTCTTCATCACGGGCAGTAACAGAAAAAAACAGTTTTTTCCCTTCGATGCTTTCCAGCCGGGCTTCACAAAAAACCGTCATATTCAAAGGCGTTGCTTTATAATGTTTTATGTGTACCTCAATGCCAACGGTGTTATACCCTTTGGGAAGATACCCGCTTACCGCTTTTAAAGCCGTGTTTTCCATAAGGGCGATCATGGCAGGCGTGGCAAATACTTCCACCAGCCCCGAGCCGTAATAAGCAGCCGTATCGTTAAAAGTTACTTTCTTTTCCTCACGGTGCGAGAGGCCGGGTTTAATATTTTCAAACATGTTTTTTATTTTTAGCAAGTCTTTTTTTCAGGACAAAGATAATTTTTTAATCTTTTTTTTCGGATTTCTATACAAGCTAAATTGTTAATATGTCAATATCAAATAACTTATGCTGATATTGTTTAGAAATCAATGTAATATGATATAAACACATTGATTTCAATCGCTTGTCGTGTTAAATAATCGTTATTTTTTAACATTTGGCACCTATGACTGTTAAAAGGCTTATATTTGTATTATGAAAAAAAGGTTGATACAATTCATATTGATCATCACCACCCTGTCGCTTATGGGTATTGTGCTGACACAGGTTTTATGGATTGACCGTGTGATAAAACTCCGCACTAACGAGTTCAACTATATGGTTCAAAGCAGGTTAACAAAAATTGAATCACAACTTTATGATTACCGCGAGAAATATATTTTGACATCACAGGATGATTCTTCATCTGCTAAAAAAGATTCCTTATTAGCGAGCAACTGGTTTAATGATGGCCTATGCCAGGTATTGGACACGATGATGGAAAATGAATTCGGATGTTTTCAACCCAGGATAGTGTACACATATGCGATAATAGATACCAACAATAAAGATATGGTATGTGGTAACTATACGATGGAAAATATGGAGCAAATAGCCAATTCAAAGCACAATGTTTCATTGTCGCGGTTGAACAATAAGAACAATTTTTCCATCGCGATATATTTTGAAAATGAAAAACATATTATCAAGCGTAAATTTTCGGTGTGGCTGATAATTCTCTCCGGATGTTTTCTTTTTGTTGTGGTTTCCTGCTTTACATACGTCATATTTTCTCTACTGAAGCAGAAGAAAAT
>DAOQAF010000089.1:5753-7235 GCA_035353775.1 Bacteroidales bacterium
GTTATCAAAGCAGACGAATTGCATTTTATAAATGTCTTTACCAATATGCTCGACAATGCGATTAAGTATTCTGTAGGTGCTCCATCAATAAAAATTACCACGAACAACAGAGACCAGGGAATATCTATTTTGATAGAAGATCAAGGGATTGGCATCAGCGCCAGTAATCAAAAAAATCTTTTTAAGAAATTCTACCGTGTACATACCGGCGATGTGCACAATGTAAAAGGCTTTGGCCTTGGTTTGTACTATGTTAAATCTGTAATGAATGCCCATAACGGGACAGTCCGTTTAATGAAAAGCGAACTGAACAAAGGCTCTGTATTTGAATTATTTTTTCCACTAAATTTTAATAAAATCCACAACGATGAACACAGCAGCAAATAACAGCAACAAGACAAAAATTTTACTTGTCGAAGACGATCCCAATTTAAGCCTTGTTTTAAAGGATTATCTCGAAATTCTGATGTATGAAACCGTTTTTGCAGAAAATGGTGAAGACGCCATAGAATTGTTTCATTCACAACATTTCGACCTGATTATTTTGGATGTAATGCTCCCCAAAAAGGATGGCTTTACCGTTGCCAAAGAAATAAGAAAAAGCGACAAAGAAATTCCCTTTATTTTTCTGACAGCCAAGAATCTTAAAGAGGACCGCATCAAAGGATTTCAGATCGGATGCGATGATTACATCACCAAACCTTTCAGCACCGAAGAGTTGAGCTTGCGAATCGAGGCTATCATCAGGCGGGCAGTAAAGAAATCTCAGTTTCCTCTGATCGACAACATGGAAGTTTACCAACTGGGTTCTTTTGCTTTTGATTATACCAATATGATCCTGAAATCTCCTGCAGGAGATCAGTATCTTACACGAAAAGAATCAGACCTGCTGAAACTTCTGTGTGTAAATAAAAACAGGCTGGTTCACAGAGAAATTGCCCTCAAGTCCATATGGGGCGACAGTGATTACTTTACCGGGCGAAGCATGGATGTTTTCATCACCCGCTTAAGAAAATATCTTAAAGACGATGAAAAGATCCGTATTGCAAACATACACGGTACGGGATTCAAACTTGAAGTAGACGAAGAAATTATTCCGGAAGAGCCTAAGGAATAGCGTCTTTTCAGGATAAACACACGTCCGGTTTTCAAACTATCAGCTGTTGACAATATCATCAGGTTTTATTTCTATGGTCTTATCAAAATTGTATTTTTGCTTTTCGCAAAAAACCTCAACAAGACTAAATAATATATTATGGAAAAAGCGGTTTCAACCCAGCGTAAGAAAGATTACTTCCTGTCTATTACCGTAATCGGCATTTTATTTTTCATTTTTGGTTTTGTAACATGGCTGAACGGGGCGTTGATTCCCTTCTTGAGAACGGCCTGCGAACTGACAGATGTGATGGCCTACCTGGTAACATTTGCTTTTTATATATCGTATTTTGTAATGGCCATTCCTTCGTCAAAGATCATTGAACG
>DAOQAF010000089.1:7335-14651 GCA_035353775.1 Bacteroidales bacterium
ACGATCATCCGTTATGGTGAATCTTTGAACATTGCGATGAGTTCGGCTAAATATTTCACATCACTGATGCTGATCTTCATGGTAATCGGGTATTTCTTTGGCGTAGCATTAATCCCAAAAGTCATTTCTCAAAAAAATGCTTTGGCTGTGTGTGCAGTATTAGGAATAATATTTACCCTTGCTGCTGTTCTTGTTCCCGCAGCATTGATCATCCACATACCATTTATCGATCTGACAAGCTTTAGCACGCTTACATTAACAATTCCATATACGGTGTTATTCGTGGCGATGCTCGGACTGGCCAATTCGCTGGTATGGCCTGCAATATGGCCTCTTGCGCTGGGTGGCGCAGGAAAATACACGAAAATAGGCTCTGCCCTGCTAATTATGGCAATAGCCGGCGGAGCGACACTTCCGCTTGTCTACGGATGGCTGACACAACTATTGCACAGCACCCAGCAAGCTTACTGGATAGCTATACCATGTTATCTTGTTATTTTGTTTTATGCACTATGGGGCTATAAACAGAAAAAAGTTTAGTTCCCAGTACATCCCAAAATCAATATCTTTGTATAATCATTATTACAAACTATGTCGTTTTTAGTTTTTTCGATTCTTTTTTTCCCGGTAATCATCAGCGGGCTTGCCGTTTTTCTGATAAAGCCCAACATTACCTACCTTAAATTACTGACCGCCTTCAGTGGCGCTTACCTGCTCGGGATCAGCTTTCTTGAAATAATTCCCGAGATCTACAGCACCGGTGAAACTTTTACTATCGGATTATTTGTACTTCTTGGTTTTTTTATTCAGTTATTGCTCGATTTTATCACCAAAGGCGTTGAACACGGGCACGAGCACCTGCATGAAAAAGACATTTCGCACAGCCCTTCTTATTTGAATACGTTGCCGATCATGATCGGGATATGCATACATTCTTTTCTTGAAGGAATGCCACTGGCCGAAAACTTCGCCATTCCCGAATTAAGGACCACCATGCTTACAGGCATCGCTATTCACAATATTCCAATCTCTATTGTGCTTATCAGCTTATTGCTCCACAACAATAAAAAAAGCAAACTCTTGCCTGTTTTGCTTTTACTGATCTTTGCATTATCCGCTCCGGCAGGAACAATTATCAGTAATTATTTAGGAGCGGCGCTATTAGAAAATTTTTCTCACTTTTTTGATTATGTATTGGCGATGGTGGTCGGTATTTTTCTTCATATTTCCACCACCATTCTTTTCGAATCAGACGAACACCATCACTTTGATTTCCGCAAATTAATGGTGATCCTGTTAGGGTTTGGAACAACGATCATATTAACGATGCTGATCCATTGATCGTCCGGACGTATAAAGGCTTTAGAATATTTACTCCGAAAATTTTGATTCATTCCAATAGACATCCATTTCAGCAAGTGTCAGGTCTTGTATTTTACGATTGGATTCTTTTGCTTTTTTCTCAATAAAAGCAAAACGTTTCAGGAATTTTATATTAGTCTTTTCTAAAGCATCTTCGGGATTAACATTGATAAAACGGGCATAATTAATTAATGCAAAAAAAAGGTCGCCGAATTCTTCTTCAATTTTTCGGAGTCCTGATTTATTTTCCACTTCAGCTTTCAGTTCCCCAAGTTCTTCGGTTACTTTGTCGAAAACCTGATCGCGGTTGTCCCAATCGAAACCCACCCCGCTAACTTTTTCCTGGATACGATAAGCCTTGACCATTGCCGGAAGCGACTTTGGAACGCCGGCAAGCACAGCTTTTTCGCCGCTTTTCAGCTTTATCTTTTCCCAATTACTTTTCACTTCTCCGGCACCCGAAACTTTCACATCAGAATATATATGAGGGTGGCGGACGATGAGCTTTTCACAAATTCCGTTCAACACATCGGAAATAGTAAAGTCGTTGTTTTCGGAAGCTATTTTTGAATAAAAAACGATATGCAGCAACAGGTCGCCAAGCTCCCCACAAATACCTTTTATATTCTTTTCCATAATGGCATCCGACAATTCGTAAGTTTCTTCTATGGTCAGGTATCTCAGTGATTCTATTGTCTGTGATTTATCCCAGGGGCATTTGGCACGCAATTCATCCATAATATCCAACAGGCGTTCAAACGCTTTTAATTCTTCTCTCATCTTGTTATATTTTTCGGCAAATGTAATCATTCTATTTTTTTATCTTTGCGGCATACGACAAGAAATGGTGAAAAAAATCATTACCCTGCTTTTCGTTTTTGTTTTTTTTGCAGCATCAGCACAGCAGCAAAAGAAACATTCAAAAAACCTGCGGATCGACGCGCTGGCACATTACGGTTTTGTAGTACCACACCACAAAACCATGCAGCACCTGGCACAAAGTCATTTTCCCTGTTTTGAGATCAATTTGTCGGAACAAACTCACGGGAAACAACTCTGGGAAGAGCTTTTCAAATATCCTTTAAAAGGTATCGGGGTTTTCTATTCACCATTGGGCAACACACCAACGCTGGGCCACGCCATTTCTGTTTATCCCTACCTTAATTTTCGCCTTACCAAAGGTAAAAAAGTGAATCTGTATTTTCGTGTCGCCATGGGCCTGGGCTACCTGACAAAAAGATTTGACGCGGAAACAAACTATAAAAACATTGCCATCGGGTCACACCTGAACTTGTTTATTCAGCTTAAGTATGAGATGAGGTGGAATATTACCGGACGTCTTGGGCTTTCGGCAGGAATAGCTTTATCACATTTCTCAAATGCCGCATTTAAAATCCCTAATTTTGGCATTAACATCCCCACGCTTAATATGGGGTTCTCCTACAAATTATATAAGGACACCCCGGAGGTAATAAAAAATGAGATTCCCGCTGCTGATAAAAAATGGCAATATTCGATCATCGGAAGATTTGGTGTTAATGAGTTGTATGGTGCCGGAGGACGGAAATATCCGTATTATTGCCTGAGCGGTTATTTTATGAAGCCGTTGAGCATTAAAAGACAGATCGGCATCGGCACTGAGGTCTATTACAGCGAAGCCGTTGCGGAAATGTTACGAAGGCGTGAAATAGCAATAAAAAGCAAGCTGGAAGCCATCAGGCCTGGGCTGAGTTTTGTTTACATGATGAATTTTTCAAGGCTTTCATTTGTGGCTCAGCTTGGCGCATACCTATACAACAAAGAAATCAGTGACGGTTACATTTTTGACAGGGTGGCGTTACAATATACGGTAAAGGATCATTTTTTATTCCAGGTAGGTATAAAAACACATCTTGCCAGGGCTGAAGTATTGGAATTGGGCATGGGTTATAAATTCTGAACATTTAGAGTTTGCCCATACTGTCCGACTTCCTCCCTGCCTGATCCGCCAGTTGGCGGACAGTCGGACTTTATGGACAGGCACTACTTATTAAAATTCTGATCATCCTGCCGGACTCCTTGTTCATCCCAGAATTTCCAAGTACCGATCTTTTTCCCCTCTTTATAATTTCCCTCAAAATACTTTTTTCCGTTTTCGTGATACCCGACACGTTTGCCATCATCGACACCTTCAATATAAGAGCCCTCACTCCATTTATTCCCGTTCTGGTACCAACTTGTCCACTTTCCGTTTCTTTTACCGTTTTTGTATTCCCCCTCCATGTATTTCTGGCGATTGGAATAATACAAAGTTTCCTTGAACAAAACACGGTTTTTACCATCGTCTTTATAAAAACGTACTATTCTGGGTGTGCCGTCGGGATATGATTCGATGGTTTCTTCAACAATCTTCGTGGTGCAGCTGTTACATAAAAAAGCAATCAGAAACAGCAAAAAAATCTTTATTTTCATTTTCTCTGATTCTATTTAGCCTTTTCCGGTTCGGTTTCTTTCGCCTTTACTATTTCCTCATATTCTTTGTTCAGGCTTTTCAGAATATCGCTTGTAATATCCAGGGCGTCATTTACATACAATAAGCCGCCGCCATAGGATTTTTCAAAAATAAAAGTATAATTTCTGGTTTTATTATAACGTGCGATATTGTTCACAATGGTATCGTGAACTTCCATGTTGCGTTTTAATTTTTCTTCCTGCAATTGCATGGCTAATTGAGATTCAAGACCGCTTATCTCCTGTTGTTTTTTTGATAGTTCTTCTTCCTTTTTCTTTTGCTGGTCAAGGGTTAACAATCCTGCCGTTGCTCTTTTGATATAATCATTATATTCTTTCTCAAATCCTTTAACCCTGGCGGCATATTGATTTTGCAATACTTTTTCATAATTTGCCAGATCCACCTGGACATCGAGAACAAAATCATAATGCTCCATGATCGTGTCGGTGTTCACATAAGCAAAAGTAACCTTGTCAACAGTTTTGGGGCTTGTGTTTTCTGCCGTTTTTTTACCGGAGAGAAAAAACAGGATAAATAAAACGATCACCCCGATCAGAGCCAGCACACTTATTGTTGTTAAAATGCATTGTGATTTATTACAGCATTTGTTTGGTGTTTCTTTTGTTTCCTCGTGAATTTCATCTGTTTTCAAAGGAATTTCTTCCTGATTTTCCTTTATAGGTTCTTCGTTCATCATGATATGTTTTAAAATGTTTTTTAATTTCCAACTTCAGAGAAAAATTTCAGACGTACCAGCCGGATCTCCTCTTCGGTGAACTCTTCTTCTCCCAGCTCGGCCAAGGCGTCTTCAATAGAATCGGTTTCTGCTTCATAAAAATAATTGAATATTTCTTCCTGGTGATAAGGCTCTACATATTCTTCAATATAATAATTGATATCCAGTTTTGTGCCCGAAGCCACGATACTTTCCAGTTCAATGAGCAGTTCTTCTATCGTCAGGCTTTTGGCATTGGCAATATCTTCTAAGGGAATTTTACGATCTATATTCTGAATGATATATACTTTCAACCCGGACTTATTTATCACGGACTTAACGACCATATCCATCGGCCGTGTTATCTCATTTTCCTCTACATATTTTGCGATCAGATCCAAAAATGGTTTTCCGTATTTCTGTGCTTTTCCCGAGCCCACACCTGTTATCTGCAGCAGCTCATCCATCTTGATCGGATACTGTATTGCCATATCTTCGAGCGAAGGATCCTGAAAAATAACAAAGGGCGGGAGGTCTTCTTTTCGCGAGATCTGCTTTCTCAGATCCTTCAGAAGAGAAAATAATGTTTTATCGGCAGTGCTTGTTTTTCCGCCACCGGCAAAAAACTCATCGTCATCCTGGTTATCATAATCGTGATCCTGGGTAAGCATGATTGTTTCAGGCTCATCCAAAAACTTTTTTCCTTCTTTTGTCAGTTTAAGAATGCCATAATTTTCGATATCCTTCGTCAGTAACATGTTGACAAGTGTCTGGCGGATCACTCCGTTCCAGAACTTCTCATCATGGTCGGCACCTTTGGCAAAGACATTGAGTTTATTGTGCTTGAACGATTTGACTTGTGCTGATGTCTTACCAATAATAACATTGATGAGGTGGGCAGCCTTACATTGTTCTTTGGTTTCCTGTACTGCTTCGAGTACGATTTCAACGTATTCGGTCCCGTCAAATTTTGTTTTCGGGTGAAGACAGTTGTCGCAGCACTGGCAATTTTCTTCCTGATAAACTTCTCCGAAATAATGAAGCAGCAATCTGCGCCTGCATACCGACGATTCGGCGTATGCAATTGTTTCGAGAAGCAGTTGCTTGGCAATTTCCTGTTCGTTTACCGATTTTTTCGATGTGAATTTTTCGAGCTTTTGTATATCTTCATAGGCATAAAAAGCAATGCAATTGCCTTCGCCGTCGTCGCGGCCCGAACGCCCGGTTTCCTGATAATATCCTTCCAGGCTTTTAGGCATATCATGGTGAATGACAAAACGCACGTCGGGCTTGTCAATTCCCATTCCGAAGGCAATAGTGGCCACAATAACATCGACTTCCTCCATCAGGAATTTATCCTGGTTGGCTTTGCGGATTTCCGATTCCAGTCCGGCATGATAAGGCAATGCTTTAATACCGTTTACCTGCAGGGCTTCGGCAAGCTCTTCCACTTTTTTCCTGCTCAGGCAATATATAATTCCCGATTTCCCGCTGTTGCTTTTTATAAATTTTATAATGTCACGCTGAACGTCTTTGGTTTTTGCACGTACTTCGTAATACAGGTTGGGGCGGTTGAACGACGATTTGTACAAGGTGGCATTCATCATGCCGAGATTTTTTTGAATATCGTGTTGTACTTTCGGTGTTGCCGTAGCCGTAAGGGCCATCACGGGGACCTTTTTTCCGATGGCTTTTACGGTTGGCCTTATATTTCTGTACTCCGGGCGAAAATCATGCCCCCATTCCGAAATACAGTGAGCCTCATCAATAGCATAAAAAGAAATTTTAAATTGTTTAAAAAATTCAATATTATCTTTTTTTGTCAGCGTTTCGGGAGCGACATAGAGCAGTTTTGTTTTTCCGGCCAGCAGGTCTGCTTTAACATCCATCATTTCCTGCTTGGAAAGCGATGAATTTAAAAAGTTTGCAATGCCTTTGTCCACACCAAAATTGCGGATATTATCCACCTGGTTCTTCATCAGCGAAATAAGAGGCGATATAATGATCGCCGTCCCATCGCTAATCAGGGCGGGAAGTTGGTAGGTCAGAGATTTTCCGCCCCCGGTAGGCATGATTACAAAAGTATCATTCCCTGCCAGAACGTTTTTAATAACCGCCTCCTGATTTCCCTTGAAGGTATCAAACCCAAAAAACTCTTTCAGAACTTTATGTAAAGTAACGTCTGCTTTTACTGCCATCTCTTATTATTGTTTTTTATGTAAATATACGAGGTTTTCGTCTATTTGACAATATTTTCTGTAATTATATTACGAAATTAAAAAAAATTACTATTGATAAAAAAACTTTTTTATTTTTTTTCTCAGTATTCCGTACTAATTGATATTTTCTCATCAATTTTCCACAAACTTACGAAATTGATTCATTCACAAAATATAAAAATACATTTTTTTAAAATACTAATAGATTTTGATAAATTTGTACCATATTTTTTCATATTCAAACATGGTAAAAGTTGCGGTCATTGTTCCTGCGTATAACGAAGAAAAAGCTATTGCCGGTGTTGTAAATGGAATAAACGCTATAGCCCCCGGGACAGATATCCATATTGATGTAATTGTCATAAATGATTGTTCGCTTGATCAGACGGCATTAATAACCTCAAAGCTTAAATGCACGCTGCTTGACCTGCCGGTCAACCTTGGAATTGGCGGGGCGGTGCAGACCGGGTTTATATTTGCCTTTGAAAATAATTACGATTATGCCATGCAGGTGGACGGTGACGGACAA
>DAOQAF010000090.1:0-13305 GCA_035353775.1 Bacteroidales bacterium
TATATTGATCCCGGCGCTGTAGCCACCGATGATATGGATGGCAGCCTTACAGTTACGGCGAATGGTTCGGTGGATATGTACCGGGCAGGTAATTATACCTACACTTACACTGCTGCCGATAATTCCGGAAATACGGTTGAAGCCAAACGCACTGTTATTGTTGATGCAGGACCGTATCTCAGCGGAAATTTCTCCATAGAAAATTTTACCGGGGTAAGCGCTGACAGCTCATATAATGACACGATTTCTGCGCCCGACACTTCAACAAATGTTATTTGTTTTAAAAAATTTGCGAGAATAGACCAGGCGAAGGTCTGTGCTTACATCAGCGGGATAACGATAACAATACCATCACAAACAATAAACTGCGGCAGTATCCCCGAAAATAAAACTTTTTCCGGTTACGGGACCTTTTCTAACGATTCGGTCTTTACAATATATTATTCCGTCTCAAACGGAACAACAGAATATTCCGGGCACGGAATTTATTCAAGAAACTAAGTTCGGAATGAACTAATAATACAATTAAAAATAATGATACAGATCAGACAATTTCTAATAGTACTTGTTATCATTTCCTGTATAGCTTCATGCAAGAAAAAAGATGAGGAAAGGCCCGTGGTAACTCTCAGAGGAAATTCATTTATGATAATCATCCTTAATTCTGATTTCACAGATCCCGGTGCAGATGCTTATGATAATACCGATGGAAGCCTGTATGTGGAAACTACAGGAACTGTAAATCCTGATTTTGCCGGGACATATTATATTGTTTATTCCGCCACTGATGCAGCAGGTAATTCCGGACAGTCTGTACGCACCGTGGTTGTCAGAAACGAAGCTGAAATATATAACGGAGAATATACCGGAACCTGCTATACATTATCAGACACTACATCTTTTTTATCTGCAGCAATGATCTCAACAACATTGAACAAAAGGATTTGGATAGCCGGTTTTGCCGATCACCAAAACGTATCCGTATTTGCTGATATTTCTAATGATAGCATTCGTTTTCCGTCGCAATTAGCGATGGTAGGGAATACGGCAGTTTTTCATAAGTACGAAGGCCTGGGTTTGATCAAAACCATCAGCGATACCACCATTTTTGAGATACATTTCACTGATTCCGTATCGGGGAATATCACAAGCGGAGATATGGTTTATAAAAAAATGTTTTGATCTTCAAACCCGTTTTTTATAATTTTACAAAAAAATCCATGATGAAAAAATCAGTCTTTACAATAACATTGCTGATGCTGATCAGTTTTTTTTCCTGCAAAAAAAACGGTTCTGACGATAGTACACCACCTGTTATTTCACTAATTGGGTTATCTCAGGTCGCTACGCCTAAAGACTCTGTTTATAACGACCCAGGTGCTACTGCATTTGATGAAACAGATGGGGACATCACTTCCAAAATTGTAGTACATAACCCTGTAAATGTCAATACGGAAGGGACTTATTATGTTACTTATAATGTAGCCGATAATGCTGGAAATAATGCCACAGAGGTAAAGCGCAAAGTTGTGGTGACGATATTCTAAGATCATTTTGATCATTTTTTCGAAAATGGTTTTCCCCCGAAATCAGCGATTTTATTACATTTGCAATCCATGAAAAAACTATTCAGTTTACATAATATTTATTTTGTACTGATAACCAGGGTCGTTATTTTACTTTTATTATTTTCGATAACGCGTATCATTTTTTACATTTTCAATGCCGGTAATTTTTCGATAGATTTTGGCAAGTTCTGCCTGATACTGATCAACGGCGTACGGTTTGACATTTCAGCGATCGTACTTATAAATGCCGTTTACATTATCTTTCAGGCCATCCCTTTTAATTTCCGCAGCAATAAAACTTATCAGAAAATCCTTGAAATTATCTTTTACATTACCAATGCCATTGCCATCCTGTTAAATTGTGTTGATATCGCCTATTTCAAGTATATTTTCAGACGTACCAATTATGATATTATAAAATCCATTTTCATTGGTGATGATTTCCGCACGGTTTTCTGGAAATATCTGGTTGATTACTGGTACGTAATTTTTATCTGGATACTGCTGATCGTACTGTTGGTCTTTTTATATAAAAAGACAAAACACATTCTGATCGTCCGCAACAAGTCTTTTGTACAACACCTGACCGCTGTTTTCTTGTTTATTTTCACCCTGAGTTTGTCGATTGTATTATTACGGGGAGGATTCCAACTGCGGCCAATAAGTCTTGTTACTGCCGGTGAATATACCACAGCGGATAATGTGCCTTTGATTATCAATACTCCTTTTTCGATATACTGTACATCAAAAAAACAAAAACTCAGTGAAAAAAAATATTTTAATGATCAGCAGGCAAAAAGAATATTTGATCCTGTAAAAAAGAATTTACACTATCCATCTTCTTTCCGAAAATTAAATGTAGTCATACTAATTGTGGAGAGCCTATCGAGAGAATATATCGGCATTATGAGCAAAGACATTGAAGAAAAGAAATACACCGGATATACCCCTTTTCTTGACTCCCTGATAGCGCATAGCCTGTGTTTTGACAATTGTTTTGCCAATTGCAGACGTTCCATCGAAGGAATTCCTGCCATATTATCAGGATTACCCTCACATATGGAGGATGCCTACCTTACTTCAGCATATTCAGGTAATAAGATCAATTCGTTACCGCTTTTGTTGAAAAAATACGGGTATAGCTCCATGTTTTTTCATGGTGGTAAAAACGGAACATTAAACTTCGATGCTTACTCAAAAATGGCAGGGTTCGACAACTATTATGGAAAGGATGAATATAACAATGATGCTGATTACGATGGAAAATGGGGTATTTATGACGAAGAATTTCTACAGTATGCCGTAAAAACAATGGACAAAACTCAATTACCATTTATTTCTGCCGTATATACTTTATCATCCCACCACCCTTATTCCATACCAAAAAAATATAAAAATAAATTTAAAAAAGGACCGCTTGAAATTCACGAAAGCATCATGTATACTGATTATTCAATAAAACAATTTTTCAAATCCTGCTCCGGGACGAACTGGTTCGACAGTACTTTATTTGTTATAACTGCTGACCATACCTCGATTGCCGGCACCGAATATTATATGAACAACGCGGGCTCTTATGCTGTTCCCCTGATATTTTACATTCATAACAGTGATTTGAAAGGGATGAATCATCATATCTGCCAGCAAACCGACATATTACCCTCTGTGCTGGATTTTTTAAACTATAACGAAAAATATGTTGCTTTCGGGACCAGTGTTTTTGATACGGCTGCGGATCATTTCTCCATGAGCTATTCCGGCAGTAATTACCAGATTATAAAAGACAGTTTCCTGTTACAATTTAACGGAGTAAAAAGTCAGGACCTATATAATGTGGTCGAAGATAAATTATTGGAACATGACTTGTCTGATAAAGATCCGAAAAAACTTTTTCAGCTCGAAAACTTTTTGAAAGCATACATACAATCATATAACAATAGGATGATCAAAAACAAACTGACTGATACCAATGAATGATCAAAAAAAGAAAATACGGGTCATTATCAATCCTAAGTCGGGTATAGGAAAGCAAAGGAAGATCGAGGGGTTGATCGGCAAGCACCTTGATCTGTCAAAATTTGATCATGAAATTTGTTATACGAAAGCCAGGGAACATGCCGTCATATTAAGCAGGGAAGCATCGGAAATGAATTTTGATGCCGTCATCATCGTGGGTGGCGATGGATCTATCAACGAAGCGGCACGCGGGCTTATAGGCACCAATACCGCCCTGGGAATTATCCCTGCCGGCTCGGGCAACGGGCTTGCTCATTTTCTGAACATTTCACTGAATACCCGGAAAGCGATAGAGGTTATCAACAGGTTCAATGTAAAGCCTATCGATACCGGGACCATCAATGGACATGCCTTTGTAAGTGTTGCAGGACTTGGTTTTGACGCCCATGTGGCCGATCTGTTTTCAAAAAGCAAAATCCGTGGATTCTGGGCCTATGCAAAAATTATTTTCCTCGAATATCTTACCTATCAGCCCAAACGTTTTAAAATTTATGTTGACGGAAAAATACTAAAGAAAAGCGCCTTCATGCTGACTTTTGCTAACTCCGACCAGTTTGGTTTTAATGCACGTGTTGCCCCTACTGCCATTATTGATGACGGTTTTATTGATCTGTGTATCGTACATAAACCCAGGTTATTTTCGATTATCCTGGTAATTCCGTTTATATTTCTTGGATTAATTCACAAAACCCCGTTTGTGAAGATCATAAAAACAAAAAACATTAAGGTTATCCAGTCAAAAAATAACATTGCCCATATCGACGGTGATGAAATAGATTTGGGGAGAAATATAGAAGTACAAATTGTACCGGGTTCTTTAAAGATTATTTGTTGAAAAAAAATACTTAATTATTTTCTTATTGTTTTTTTTTATACTTTCGCATCATTATAAACCAAAAAAAAAAATTATGAAAAAGATTTACATGTTAATCACTTTGCTGCTTGTATCCGGAGTAATTTTCGCACAAGTACAAAGAGCAGATGGCAATAGGCTACCTGCAACAAACACAATTAAAGGAATCTACGATTTACCCGCTTCCAATGCTAAGGCAATAGTTGACACGTTGCATTATGATTTTTATCCTTACGGTGGTGTAGGAGTTGGTACGGGAACTTTTGGTATTTATGCTTTTTTTCCCGCATCAGTATTAACACCTCACAATGCACTGGGAAATACAATTACTCACATATTAATAGCTATAGATAGTGTTACGACCACAACAATAAAGATTATGGATGCCACTCATACCACACTTCTTTATTCTCAGGCTTTCACACCTGTTCTTGGATGGAATGATGTAACATTGACTACTGCTTTTCCAATTCCGGCTGCTGGTTTGTATATCGGATGCGAGATCGTTTGTGCCGGAGGTTATCCTGCGCTTCATGATTCAATTCCTGCCGCAAGCGTAAATACAAATGGCAACTGGGTAAATTTAGGTACAAACTGGGCTAATTTAAGCACATACAGTATCGGGGGACATTGGAACATCAGGGCACTGGTTGATGGAACAGCGCTCACAAACCCTACAGCCTCATGTACCCCTTTAACATATGATTTTGGCACCATAGAAACGAGTTCTACAGTAGTATCACAAGATTTCACGTTGACAAATACCGGGGGCGGTGCTTTGACATGTAGCGGAATTACAGGATTAAGCGCTCCTATCACAACATCATTAGTTCCTGCAAGTGTTAATTTAGCCGGAGGTGCATCTACTACTTTTACATTTACTTATCACCCAACCGCTGATGGAGCAACCAACCAGACGGCTGTAATTGCTACAAATGCCGGAAATATTTCAATTCCTTTGACAGGTAATGCTGTTACCTGCAGTACAATTTCCACATTCCCATGGACTGAAAGTTTTGAAGGATCTTCGTTTCCCCCGGTTTGCTGGGCAGTTGAAAGTCCTGATGGCGGAACCGGCTGGGATCTGATTGCTTCAGGTACTACCCCATTACCAGGCTGGACTGGTGGTACCATGACTACACCAACCGGTGGCGGCAACAATGCAGCTTATTGCACATGGAATACAGGTGGTGCCGCATCTAACGATCAGTGGCTCATAACTCCTCAAATTGCAGTACCAGCAAACAAGGCATTGTCATTTTATTTGTTTTGGAATGGCGGTTATATGGATAATGTAGACGTTAAAGTTTCCACGACCACAAATGCATCCACAAGTTTTACTACTACACTTTTAGCAACAGATACAACACAATACACAACAAATGACTGGACACTTTTTACTGTTCCTTTAACCGCTTATGCAAGTCAGAATATTTATCTGGCTTTCAACGAACACGTGGCTGATAATACGAATGATGGCGCTTTTATTGGTATTGACCTTGTAAAGATTGATAATAGTACCGGAATTGCTGAAACCAAAGAAGATCTGGTATCTATTTTCCCGAATCCAGCCAATGATAAATTATACATTGCTGCCGGCAGTATTAAATCCGTTGAAATTTTTAACATGATCGGTGAAAATGTAGCTTCTTATGGTAACCTGAACGTGATCAACACTTCAGATTTGTCCATCGGAGCATATATTGTAAAAGTTGTGACCAATTCTAAGGTTGTAACTAAAAAAATCAGTATTGTCCGCTAATCATTGACAATATTTTTTAAACAAAGAGGCTGTCTCAAAAGGACAGCCTCTTTATTTTATTGATGGTATAATATTACTTTTTTGTATTTTCGTATTTTTAAACAAAATGCCAACAACCGCTCCTCTTGCAGAACAAATGCGCCCGGAAACTTTAGGGGATTACATTGGCCAGCAGCATCTGGTTGGTGAAAATGCAATACTGCGCAAGGCCATCGAATCAGGTAACATACCGTCCATGATACTCTGGGGCCCTCCGGGAGTGGGCAAAACTACACTTGCTTATATCATTTCAAAACAACTGAACCGGCCTTTTTTCACACTAAGCGCCGTTCATTCCGGGGTAAAAGATGTGAGAAACGTTATAGATCAGGCTGCCCAGGACAAGGAAAAATCAGTATTATTTATTGATGAGATCCATCGCTTTAATAAGGCACAACAGGATTCCCTGCTCAGCGCTGTTGAAAAAGGTGTCATCATCCTTATTGGAGCTACCACAGAAAACCCCTCTTTTGAAGTGATCTCGCCTTTGTTATCAAGGTGCCAGGTATATATCCTTAAAAACCTCGAGAAAAAAGAACTTCTGCAAATCCTTGAAAAAGGGAGAAATATCCTTTCTGAACAAAGCGGGAAAAAAATTGAAATAATAGAAAATGAAGCGCTGTTGAGGATCTCCGGCGGCGATGCCCGCAAACTGCTGAATGCTCTCGAACTTGTTGTAAGCGCTGAAAGCAATAAAGAAAAAATAATTACAATCACAGATAACATAGTGCTGAAGATCATTCAGCAGAACATTGCACTTTATGATAAACTTGGCGAACAGCATTACGATATTATTTCTGCATTTATTAAATCACTGCGCGGCAGCGATCCCAATGCCGCTGTTTACTGGCTCGCCCGGATGGTGAATGGCGGCGAAGACCCCAAATTCATTGCCAGGCGAATGCTTATCCTGGCATCGGAAGATATCGGCAATGCCAACCCCAACGCGCTGCTGCTTGCAACCAACTGTTTTCAGGCTGTGCAAATGATCGGATACCCTGAATGTGAACTGATACTCTCGCAGACGGCCGTTTACCTTGCCTGTTCGCCCAAAAGCAATGCTTCTTACAAAGCGATACTTAATGCTCATGCCCTGTTCGAAGAAACCGGCGACCTGCCAGTTCCGATGCATATCCGTAACGCACCCACCAAACTGATGAAAGATATCGGCTACCATAAGGGTTATAAATATGCTCATGATTATGAGAACAACTTTACCGAGATGGAGTATTTACCTGAAAAAATTTCCGGAACAAAACTATATGAACCTCAGCAGAATGCCCGCGAAAATGAGCTGCGTAATTTTCTGAAAACAAGATGGAAAAACAAGTATAAGTACTAAGTTATGAGATCAAAAAAAAATCTGATATTAATTCTCTTTTGCTTATACCTGGTTTCGTGCAGAAAGATCGACCCAAGCTGGGAAGTGAACATCAACGCCCCTTTGCTGAAATCATCCATGGGATTGGGGAATATACTTCCGGACTCGTTGCTCGAAGTAAATAATGACAACTCGTTAAGCCTGGTCTATAAATACTCTTTCTATGATTTTTCATTTGATTCCCTGGTTGATTTTCCGGACACTCTTTCACATAAATATCTTCCACCATTAGCAGGATTTGTAATAAATCCCGCACAAACATTTTTAAATTATACTGAAAATTCCCATCTTGCAGTTCCCGGCGCTCAGATATCGAGGGTTGATTTTCATTCCGGGTTTCTGGCCCTCGAAGTAGAATCATCATTTACAGAACCCATCATCGTGACCTACGATATACCTTATGCCAGGCTTTATAGCATTCCATTCCATGTTTCAGAGATCATTCCTGCCGCAGCGCCAGGCACGGTAGTCCACTTCGAAAAATCATATGATATCTCAGGATACACCATCGATATGCGTGGCCCGTCAGGCCTGAATTCGAACATTATCACCAATACCACCAAGGCAACACTCGACCCGGCTGGGAATCCATACGAGCTGGATAGCCTTGATGAATTTCGTTTTAATGTTCGTTTTAAGGACATTTCTATACAATATGCAAAAGGGTATTTTGGAAGCAGCAATTTTTCTTTCGGCCCGGACACCACTGCTATTGACATTTTCGACAAAATAACGTCCGGCACCTTCGATCTTGAAAGCATAAAACTGGATCTGAATGTGGAGAACTCATTCGGAGTAGATGCCCGGGTCATTTTTGACAATCTCACTTCTATCAACTCTAAAACCGGACATACTGTTTCTCTCAACGACCCTATCATCGGACAGGCCATCAACATTTCGCGTGCAACCGAAACAGGCATTCCGAACGAACCCGTGAACCCTTCAGCATATAGTTTCGATCTGGACAACTCTAATATCCTTGATATGATCGAAAATATTCCGGATAAGCTCTCCTATAAGATCAAAGTGGTGTCCAATCCGCTGGGAAACATTTCGTCCGGAAATGATTTTATTTACTACGGAAATACGCTGAAAGCCTCTTTAGATATGGAAATACCATTGTCGGTCATCGCCAACGGCCTGACACTTACAGATACGGTTGATTTTGATTTGGGCGAGAACTCCGGCAACATAAGTTCGGGAACTCTGAGCCTGCTGGCCGATAACGGATTTCCTTTCAGCGCACGCATACAGCTGTATATGCTGAATGAAAATAACCAGATCGCTGACTCACTGTTGTTCCCTGACCTTATTTCAGCTCCGCCGCTGAATAACGTTTTCAGGGTGATTAATCCTTTACGTTCGGTTTTGCAGATTCCATTACCGGAAGACAAAATCCCCCTGCTTTATCAGACAAAAAGAATGTTTATAGTGACCCGTTTCAACACCAGCACTGCCGGCCATTATGTAAAAATCTACGATAATTACAAACTCGACTTGAAACTCACCGGCGATTTTAATTATCTGATACAGTTGTAATTATATGACATTCATATTCGAAAAAACATATAAAACCCTCCTACTTGTTGTTTTTCTGCTCAGTGTTTGTGCACGTCCATGTTTTTCGCAGTTATTTTTTTCAGAGAACATTGATGATAGCAGATATTATCTTTCGCTGAATTCAGAACTGGGATACAACTCCGACGGGATTTCCAATCATTTTGCCGGAGCATTCTACACAGGACAATTTCTCGATTCCTCAATAAAAACGGCAGCACTGGATCGTTTAAGCACGAATGATAATCTTTTAGGGTATTTTTTCAATACCGAGCTGTACCTAAACATCCCCGGCAAAAAAAACAACACCAATTTTTATGCGGGATTCGAAAACCACAACCTGATGGAATTAACTTTTAATCAAAATTTTTTTCATCTCTTTTTTTTCGGCAATAAAGATTATACGAATCGCGATTTAATACTGGATGACATTACGCTGGCCCGTCTGAATTTTCAGCAGATAAAAGCAGGCATCAGCAAAACCTGGCAAAAAAATGATGCAAAATATGTTTTGGTTGCCGGTTTGGGCTTCAATAACGGTCAAAACTTCATGAAATATGAAATCCCCTATGGCACTGTATTTACGCAGCAAGATGCTGAGTTTATCGACATCGATATGAATATCGGCATGAAGCGTTCCGACACGCTCAACTCTAAGTTTGGCGCTGAAAACGGCTGGGGGTTCTCTGCCGACCTTGCCTATGTTTATCAGGATGAAAACAATATTTTTCAGTGCCAGTTGGAAGATATTGGATTTATCAGGTGGAAAAAACATTCGCAAAGCTATGATAAAGACACCTCAATATATTTTGACGGCATTGAGATCAACAACTTGCTTGACATCAATGGGGAGACAATCTCCGGAAGCGGCGCCGACAGCATTTTGAACGCTTTTGCATTTTCAAAAACCAATGCTGCTTTTACCGACATGATACCCTTGAGATTAAACTTCAGTTATAAAAGATATTTGTGCAGACGCTGGTTGTCGCTTTCGTTGAGCTTAAACAGTTATTTATTCTCGGCGTACAGACCTCAGCTTCGTTTCGTGCCGTCATTGAATATTCCCGCAAAAAATTCGGTGATCAGCGTCTCCCCTTCCATAGAAGCAGGCGGATACGGGCGGTATAACTACGGTTTGGGTATATCCGCCGCCATAAACAAAAAGTTTTATATCGAAATCCAGACGGCGTATATTAATTCATATTTATGTCCCAAAAAATCAGCCGGAATTGGCGGGTATATTTCAATAATCAAAACTTTGTAAGATGAAAAAAATCCCGGTAGTCTTATTAATTACCGCAGCATTCTTGTTATTGGAAGCACACAGAACATCTGCCCAGGCCATAAAGTTCAATCATTTCTACGGGTCGAGGCAGTACAATTACGGCAAGCGGATCATTGAATCCGGAGACAGAAGTTTGTTTATTCTGGGCAATGTAAGCGCCGACGAAGGCAATACCAATATCAGTATTATCAAAACTGATTCGCTGGGCATTATTGTTTTTGAAAAATACATTGGTGATGGCCAGGTATATTGGGCTAACGACTTTATACGCACTTCGGACCAGGGTTTTCTGATCTGCGGATTAAGCAACAAATTTCCTGACAATGGTTATGATTTTTTACTGATCAAAACCGACTCGAATATTAATGTGGAATGGGAAAAACAGTACGGCGGGGCAGGCTGGGATATTGCCAACGCTGTAATAGAAACAAAGGACAGCGCCTATGTCATTGTCGGTTCAACATACAGCTATGGACCTGCTAATGAAAATATCCATGTTGTGAAAACAAATTACCAAGGCGACACGCTCTGGACAAAAACTTTTGGAGGCGACAGCACTGATTATGCCACATCCGTGGATGTACTGTACGACAGCACATACCTGATCGGTGCCAATACCAACAGTTTTGGATATGGAAACTACGACGGGTACATATTGAACCTTGCCCTGAGCGGAGACACTATCTGGACAAAAAATTACGGAGAAGACAAAGAAGACTTTCTTAATTCCATAAAACAAACGCCCGACTCGGGTTTTATTTTTGTAGGTTCCACCAAAAGTTATGGCGCGACTTCGACCGAGTTCTGGCTAAGAAAATACGATAAAAACAAATCAATAATGTGGAAAGTGCCTGAACCCTGGGATATCAGTGGGATAGATCGCGCTTATAATGATGTAAATACTGATGATTCTGCAAATATATTATTAACCGGTTATGCCTACTTATCAGGAAAAAAAGACATATTCTTTTACAAATTCAAATCTTACTGGAGCTTCATTTGTAGTTTTGTCAGAGGTTCAGATGGTGATGCCGAGGGTTTTCAAGTAATACCAACCAGAGACAAAGGTTACGCCGTAGTGGCTACAATAAAAGGCCCGGGGCCTGAATTATCAGACATTTACGTTACAAAAATAGGTAGCGATTGTAGTTTTTCGAACACCGACGAGCATATTCTTGCCGTGGAAGAACCTTCAATCTCACAACAGTCATTAATTGCAGGGCTTTCCCCCTCTGTGTCGGATGGACATTATAGCATCCATTTTAATAAGGAAAGGAATGAGACCTGTCGTATAGCGGTATACAACCTGTTTGGGCAGGTGATTTTCAGCGACCAGTATACACCTTCAAATGGAAGTTTATATTATATAGATATTACCAACCAAGCCGGAGGCATTTATTTTGTGGAGATTTCGGATTCAGAAAGCAGGAGTATTTTCAAGATCATAAAGACGGGAATATAATTATTTCAATACATGAAATTTAAAGCCGTAGAAAATATTGCCCGGTTAAACAAAATAGAACCATTTTATTTTTATTTTTTTCTTTTAATAAACCTGATCCCGGTACTTTCATATAAGTTTTTCCCAACCGTTGATGGCCCCGCGCATCTGTACAATTCAAATCTGATCGTCAACCTTCTGCAAAATCCCGACAGCCTTTTAAAAGACTTTTTTATTTTTAACGAAAATATAAATCCTAATTGGTCCGGGCATTTTATATTATCGGTGTTATTATTGATCTTTCCCGGGTTCATGGCAGAAAAAATAATCTTATTGATCTATTTGATCGGGCTGCCTCTTAGCATCAGGTATTTGTTCAAAACACTATCAATTGAAAATAAATACCTGATCTATCTGATATTCCCGTTCACCTATTCTTTTTTATTTTATTTTGGTTTCTATAATTTTAATATCGCCCTGGTGCTTTTTATTTTCGGCATTTGTTTGTGGCTGAAATACCTGAACAATCTGAATCTGCTGAAAATAATAGTACTGACCATCATCAGCTCACTGATTTGCTTATCCCATTTGTTTGTATTTGCCATGTTTCTTATGCTCATTTTTATGATCAATATTCAGGATCTTATTATTGCAAAAGGCAAAAATGAGTTTTCATTAAAATATTTTACCAAACGAGCCTTACTGCAATTCATTCCTTTACTATTTGGAATTTTTTTAATGGCAAAATATTTATTATTCTCACAACCTGATAATTCTCCGGCTGTTTATCTCCCATTGAAGGATATCATAAATTTGCTTATAGATGTTGCACCGGCCAAAGGCATTAATTATGGAAAAGTGGCCATCTTTACTAATTGGATTCTTTATGTATTGGCTGCTGTTATGCTATATATGCTTTGTCTAAAAATATACCGTATCCGGTCTGAAAACAAATTCATTTTTACAAATAAGCCATGGCTATGGATAACCTTAGCCACACTGATTTTAGTATTCGTTTTCCCTGACAGCAAAGGAGCGGCCATCGGATTTATGACGCAGCGCCTGCTGTTATTCTTTTTTATTTTTTTAATTATCTGGCTGTCGTCGCAAAAAACCGCTCTCTGGTTTAAGATCATCGTTTTTTTATTGGTAAATTATGTGAATTACGCATTGGTTTTACATAATTTCCAGTCGGTTTCCAAAGGCTGCGAACTTGCGGAAGAAATTCACGCTGTCGCCGATCAAATAGAACCATACAGCACCGTATATCCTGTTGTTAACTCGGATTATTTTATTTACAGGCACATTTCAAATTATTTAGGTTCAGACAAACCCATTATTGTGTTAGAAAATTATGAAGCCTCTCTTGAACATTTTCCTTTAAAATGGAATTATCAAAAGAC
>DAOQAF010000090.1:13405-14649 GCA_035353775.1 Bacteroidales bacterium
ATTTTTAATAATACCTCCTTATATTTCTTCGTTTTTTTAGCAATTTTTACTATTGACAGGCATCATAGATACGAAGCAACCACGAACCCTGATTTAGGACCTTTTGAAAGTGATGTTGCAAAATATTACTCTTATTTGCCCAATCTGTTTTATTGCAGTTCGGATGAGATTGCCCAAAATTTTTCAAATAATAAAACAACAATAGGAATGGCCATCATGTATTCCCCGGCATTTCTTGCGGGACAAATTATTGCTGAGCAAACGGGACAAGAAAGAAATGGTTATTCCGAACCATATCAATGGGCAATCAGATGGGAAAGCATATTAATCTGTTTTGCAGCATTAATATTTTGCAGGAAAAGTTTGTTGTTCTTTTTTCGCGATACAGTTGTCTTGATTTCTTTATCATGTATTTTATTTGGAACAAATCTTTTCTACTATACTTATAGCAATGGGGAAATGCCACATTGCTACCTGTTTTTTCTTTATTCTGCCTTTATATTTATTTCCTTACAATTAATTCTTAAAAAAAAATATCGGAATGTATTGTGGTTAGGGTTAATAGGTGGTATGATTACATTAATAAGACCAACAGATGCGCTGATTTTTCTTTTTCCATTGTTATTTAAAACGAATACGATCAAAGAACTTAAAAACAGGGTAGTTACTTTTTTAAAACATCCGTATTACCTATCTTTCTCGTTAATCTTGTTTTTAATTCCCCTTGTGGTACAAATGCTTCTTTGGAAGAAATATTCAGGTCATTACATATTTTATAGTTATAATAATGAAAGGTTTTTCTTTAATGACCCGCAAATAATAAATTTTCTATTTAGTTTCCGAAAAGGGTGGCTGGTTTATACTCCAATAATGTTTTTTTCTTTGATAGGTATTATACTTTCAAAAAAATATTTAAAAGACTATTTTGTTTTTTTGATCATTTTTACCATATCCAACATTTACATTTTAAGCTGTTGGTGGGATTGGGCGTTTGGAGGATCTTTCGGGTGCAGGGCGCTTATTCAATCCTATGCCGTTTTAATATTTCCTTTTGCTCTTTTTATTTCCTGGTGTTTTAAATTTTTTGAAAAACGAAAGGTCATAAAATTTATATTCAGAATATTATTAATAACCATTTTATTCCTTCTTATCAGGTTAAATTTATTTCAAACCTGGCAATATAAATATCTAATAATACACTGGAGTGGGATGAATGAAAAATATTATAAATATGTCTTTCTTAA
>DAOQAF010000091.1:0-3658 GCA_035353775.1 Bacteroidales bacterium
AGCGTACGCCGTATGCGGCTGCTGATGCCGAAATCGGCCAGCAGGTAGTTTCCTTCGTCATCAATAAGGAAATTGTCGGGCTTGATGTCCTGGTGGATGATAGGCGGCTGGCGGGTATGCAAAAAATCGAGGGCTGCTGCCGCCTGATGCATGAATAATGCCATATCGTTTTCACTCATCTCACCCGCTTTACCGAGCGCTGAGCCATTTCGGCAATAAGGCAACACCAGGTAGGGCGAATTGTTGCAGATGTCGAAGTGTTTGGGTATCAGCAGGTGTTCGTTACGCAGGTCGAACACCAGGGAATATTCCTTGCTGAAAACGTCCAGGCCTTTTTCATCGAGGCCGTTTCCGGCGGCAAATACTTTGAGCGCCACGGTCAGGCTGCCGGCATAGGTATCTTCGGCAAGCCACACCTCGCTGTAACCGCCAACACCGATATACTTCTTAAGTTGATAGCGGTTGGCAAAGAGCATCCCTTGTTTTAAAACAGGCATTGTTATTAATTCGTTATAGGCTTACAAAAATATATTTTCTTTGTATAAAAAACAAATAGAAATGAATATTAGGTCCTCTCCCAAAAGCCCCGTTTTTCTTATCCTGCGCCTTTTTGCCCTTTATCCCAAAGGGAGGTCGCAGAAAATCAGCCTACAACTGGGTATTAGATTATTGGGTGCGAAGTTCGGAAACTTCGCACAACTGAATATGTATAGAAAAAAAGATATATTGAACAACAAATATTTTCTCATATTATTATTATCAAAACTTATTTCAAATAAACAATATCATTGATCTTCAACCGAAAACTCATAACCAAATGTAACTCCGTAAAAATTAAATGCATTTTTATCTGAAAGATTCTCAATAATGTCAATTTTTGTATTCTTGCTCAGGTTAATTCGTTTGAAAAAAAGTGCGAAATATCCATTGACATTTTCATGATTTTCACCCTTACACACAGGAATATTTTCAGTTTTAATCAATGAATATTTTTGCGATGTATTCTGGTTTAAAATATAATAATTCTGATTGGCACATGCTGTTTCGGAACAATAATAAAAATGTACAATGGTATATTTGGAGGTAATTTCCACCTTATTGATCTGCAGATTCTGATAATCAGCCTTGTCAAATTTCGGGACACAAAGTACTTTTTGAATTTCCTGATTTTTATCTAATGAAATTCCATAAAAGCGATATGGATGGTTCCCTGCAGGTTCAATTAAATCAATTTTATTTGTGCCAGGTTCCGGTTTCGGAAAAAACAGTTTAAACATCACAACTTGAGAGAAGTTGTCACCTTCACACATATTAATATCCTCAGCCTTTTTTAAGGTTAGTTTTTCATCAGAACCGGTAGGTTTAATATAAGTATCTTTTTGAATGCATGCATTGCTGCATTTAGCTGTGGTTAAATATACCACTATATCGTTTTCGGTCATTTCAATTTTGATAATATCTATACTTGTCAATGATTTTTTCTCATATTCAGGAGATATATAAGTTGCCCGGTAGCTCTTATTTATCCATGTTTCTGCCTCTTCAATCCCCTCATAGTATCCACAGTTTTTAGCATTTCTGAAAAAACTCATGGATGTTTTATATTCACTTTTATCATAGGCATTCATTCCAGAGGCCATATTCTCTGAAAAACAGCACTTCTTCAACCATGTTTCGATCTCATTACTGTTGTATGTAAATCCACAACTTTTTGCATTATTAAAATAATTTTTCGCCGCATAATAATTTTGCAAATCAAACGCACCTTCTCCTGCTTTCAGATTTTTATAATAGCAACTCTTGGCTAACCATGCATCAACTTCTTCTTTTTTTGAATCATTTCCACATTTTTTTGTTTCAGTGAAAGCAGACTCTGCGGCATCATATTTTTTTGAATTAAATTCGGCTTTGCCTTTTAAAAACCATTCATCATAACATTTTTTAGCTATAGCAACTTTAATGGCACTATCACATTTTGTTATCCACAACTTGCCTTCTATGCAGTTGCCGGAATAACCACATTTACAACTATTAGTAAAAAACACCAATGCTTTTTCGTAATTACCAGCGATGTATTCCTTTTTACCGGCAGCGAGGTTGTTCTGGTAGCAACCCTGAGCAATAATCGGTCCGGAGACTAACATTGACGATACTGACAGGAAAATAAAAGCGAGGTTTTTCATTGTAGTTTTTATTAACATCAATTTTTAAAATTACACAAAAATATTCTGAAAGCTCATCAAATCCAAATTCATAATAATCTCAAAAAATTTTTAATCCTTTATTAAACGCACTGATAAACCGGAGGATTCAAGGTGTTTTCCGAAACCAACTTTAGCGGAGTCAAAAAATAATACTACTGCATAGGCATAGGCAATGCTATGTGCTGAGGATGACCACCAAAATCCATTTTCATTTCGCAAATGCTCGCCTGCATTAACATATCTAAAGCCACCAGGCAGAGCGAAAAAACCGCTATTAATTGTAGCGCCGGTGTTTGGGGATTTCCAATGCGTTGTGCCGGCTTCTTTTAGTTTGCCCCCCGATATACTTGTATCGCCTAAAAAGTTTATTAATGTGGTCCATTCTTCTACGGTAGGAACATGCCATCCCAAAGGCGCTAATCCTTTTTCATTTTTAACTGCATCCCAATTATATAAACGGCCATAAGTCTGTATGTCTCCGGGATCCTCGTAATAGTTGCAGTAAGCGCCTTTTGTAAGATCACTCCATTCCGTATCATCGGTTACTTTTGGTATTAATGAGCCATCCCGGTAATGTGTAGTTTTCAGGTTTTCAACCATCCATATCTGAGTTCCTATTATTACCTGATGATAAACATTGCCATCGATATCCATTACTGTTTCGTCGAAGAGAACAATTTTGCATTTATCTATCCACTTCTTACCCTCAGTGCAATCCACCTCACCGCTGCTGCATTCACTGCATTCACATCCTCTTGAAAAATAACTGAGCGCTTTTTCATAGTTCTTAGCCAAGTATTCCCTTTTACCTGCCGCGAGATTGTTCTGGTAGCAACCCTGAGCAATAATCGGTCCGGAGACTAACATTGACGATACTGACAGGAAAATAAAAGCGAGGTTTTTCATTGTAGTTTTTATTAACATCAATTTTTAAAATTACACAAAAATATTCTGAAAGCTCATCAAATCCAAATTCATAATAATCTCAAAAAATTTTTAATCCTTTATTAAACGCACTGATAAACCGGAGGATTCAAGGTGTTTTCCGAAACCAACTTTAGCGGAGTCAAAAAATAATACTACTGCATAGGCATAGGCAATGCTATGTGATGAGGATGACCACCAAAATCCATTTTCTTTTCGCAAATGCTCGCCTGCATTAACATATTTAAAGCCACCAGGCAGAGCGAAAAAACCGCTATTATTTGTAGCGCCGGTGTTTGGGGATTTCCAATGCGTTGTACCGGTTTCTTTTAGTTTGCCTCCTGATATACTTGTATCGCCTAAAAAGTTTATTAATGTAATCCATTCTTCAACGGTAGGAACATGCCATCCCAAAGGTGCTATGCCTTTTTCATTTTTAACAGCATCCCAATTATATAAACGGCCATAAGTCTGAATGTCTCCGGGATCCTCGTAATAGTTGCAGTAAGCGCCTTTTGTAAGATCACTCC
>DAOQAF010000091.1:3758-8615 GCA_035353775.1 Bacteroidales bacterium
ATGTCTCCGGGATCCTCGTAATAGTTGCAGTAAGCGCCTTTTGTAAGATCACTCCATTCCGTATCATCGGTTACTTTTGGTATTAATGAGCCATCCCGGTAATGTGTAGTTTTCAGGTTTTCAACCATCCATATCTGAGTTCCTATTATTACCTGATGATAAACATTGCCATCGATATCCATTACTGTTTCGTCGAAGAGAACAATTTTGCATTTATCTATCCACTTCTTACCCTCAGTGCAATCCACCTCACCGCTGCTGCATTCACTGCATTCACATCCTCTTGAAAAATAACTGAGCGCTTTTTCATAGTTTCCTGCATAATATTCCTTTTTACCAGCATCGAGGTTATTTTTGTAGCACTTTTGTGCACTAATCATGGAGGGCGCTACTATCATTAACATCAGGATAATAATTGATGTAGTAATTATTTTCATAGTAAGTTATTTATTGAATAGCAGCATATATTTCATTTAATCCCCGTATTTTTGGTTTTCTCATTATATGATGCAAGGGCATCAAGTCTTTTATTATAAATGGTTTTGTCACCCGGATCAAGCCCTCTATCCTTCTGGTTTCGTTTTATGTAATACGCAATCAAATCATCGGACTCTTTAATAAACGGTGCTATTTCCTTTCTGATCTCAGCGGTATCGGCATATTTTATTTGAAGGGTTTTGTTGAGCCGGCTGACAGCATCTGCCAATTTATTGACAATTTCCTGATAATTCTCAGTATATACGTATTTGCGCTGTTCTGTATTTAGTTCTGAAATTCCGGTTTTTATATCACCACTGGCTTGTTTCAAAATTACAGAATATTCTTCCATAGCTTTATGCTTCAAAAATGCCCGGGCTTTGTCGCTGCCAGGGTGTTGTGGATAGCCATCCAGAAGCCGTTCAGACTCTTTAAGGTCTTTATTAGCAATTGCTATGGTGAACATAAAGGCAACAGCAGAATCCCGGAATATAGTTTCAGGATATTGCTTAATAAAGTTCTCATAAGCCTCAATACTATGACCTGCTTTTGCATTCTCCCATTGTTTCATCTCTGTTGGCAACACTTTCCAGATAATAAATGCCATAGCAAGCACAAAAGCGCTTAGAAAAGTCCATTTTAATATTTTCTTTACATTAGCACGGTATGGTATTCTAAGTGAAAATTCATTTTTTCTTTTTACCTGTTTTGTTTTTGGCCATCTGCCCGATTGCAGAAAATCATCTGCTATTGCCTCCAACTCCATGGCTGAAGGACGGTTTTCAGGTGTGGCATCAAGGCAACGATAGATCACCTGACATAAACCAGGGGAAAATGTTTCCGGCAATTCGGGTATTTCCGCCCCGTTTTTTTGAAACCCGCCACCATGTATGCCAAAAGGAGGATTTTCCGTAAGTAATTCAAAAAGGGTAGCCCCCATAGACCATATATCGCTTTCTTTGGTGGAGCCAGGATGTTTCCCGAATCGTTCAGGCCCCATATACGGAATGGTACCAGAGCTGTCGACCGGCCTACTCATACTTTTGGTCAGAGAGATACGTAAGCGGTTACTGATGCCGAAATCAGCCAAAAGGTAATTGCCGTTGTCGTCGATCAGAAAATTATCCGGTTTGATGTCCTGATGGATGATGGGCGGGTCCTGCTTATGCAGGTATGCAAGCGCTGAGGCTGCCTGCTGCATAAAAAGACCAATATCATTTTCGCTCATTTCGCCTCTTTTACCTGAAACCGAGCCGTTTTTGCAATAATCCAGTATAAGAAATGGCGAATTTTTGTATATGCTGAAATAATTTGCTTTTAATAAAAATGGATGCCGCAATTTGTTAACCAACATATATTCATCCATAAATGTTTTAATTCCGTTCTTGTCAAGGCCTTTATCAGGCACATAAATCTTGATTGCAACATAATGTTCTTCACTGGTCACCAGCTTATGCTGTGCTAACCATACATCGCTATAACCGCCGCCGCCTAAATGCTCAACTAAAACATAATCGTTAGCAAAAATGTCTCCTGGTTTTAATATGTCCATATAATCTATTCTTATTTGATAAAATTATTAATATTAGTCCATACCAGTATTTTTTTTGAAATCTTGTTTAGCCTTGTTCTTTTGTTCTGGCGAGAAAAAAACAGAATGTTCACAAAATACATTCTTAAATAAACTGTATTGATATCAATCCACTCAACCATGTTGTATGTTTAATTTAGTAAAAACCTGACAGGCATATTGAATTGGACTCTTACGGGCTTTCCACTTTGTGTTCCAGGGATCCATGTAGGCATCAATTTCGTCACTCTTATGGCTTCCTCGTCACAGCCACCTCCGATACCTCTTAAAACTTTCACGTCTGATACTTTTCCTGCTTCAGTAATAACAAAAGTAACATAAACTGTTCCCTGAATTCCGCTTTCTTTTGCCATTTGGGGATAATTGATGTTGTGAGCAAGAAACTTCATACGTGCTTCTTCACCTCCCGGGTATGAAGGCATAACCTCTACAACAGTATATATAGGTGATTCAATAACTTCCTCTTTGATTATATTTGTGTTATCTTCTTCATTGACAACTACATTTTCACCAGAAGCAACATTAACTAATGGTTGATTGTTCTTATTTGCACCTTGTTTTTTGTTCGTACTTTTACTTTGACCAGCCTGGGACTGATCGCCGTCTTCTGTTCCTTCCCCACTTTCTTTCTTCTGATCTACCAACCATTTTCCGTTTTTTTTCACTAAATCAATACTTTCTTCTTTTCCATCAACCAGATACTTGCAAACAGATGATTCCTCATTAGTTTCACATTTCAGGTTTTCGATCTTAGCTTCTTTTTCTTCCTGCGTACCTACACCCGAAAAACTTGCCATCATGTCAAGCAACTGGCAGGTTTCTTCAGTGGCAAATTTTTTAGCTTCAGCAAATTCTTTTTTGTTGATGTGGTTCAGATATTTCTTTGCGACAAATTCAGGTGTATTTTGATTTTCAGATGATAAAAAAACTTTGACCGTAACGATAGAAATAGTAATTATTAAAATAATTGAAATAATTATCCAGACAAGCATAAATGGTTTATTCTTTTGAACCTCAGATAAAACCGGCTCAGTTTCGGAAGCAATGGCTTCGGATTTTACTTCGGTTTGTCGGCCAATACTCTGCGTTTTATTTTCCTGAATTGCAGCAACAGGCAATTCTTCTGTCAGCCTGCCTTTATGCTTAGGTTCGGCTTTTGTATCCATAATGGGATACTGACGCTGAATTATTTGCCAGTATCCCGTTTTTAAATAATTGCTCGCTGCATTCAATATTTGCTGAGCTATTGGCCTTTCAGCAGGAATATAATTCATACATTTTTGCATCCATAGGGTCAATTCCCGGCTATATGGTTCGGGCAGTTCGGGCAATTCGCTGTCTGCACGCAACACCACGCCTCCGTTACCCATCCAGGGAACATCGCCTGTGGCCATCTCACAGATCAGCACACCAAGCGCGAATATGTCGCTTTTTTCGGTATTCGACATTTGTGCGCCGAATAATTCCGGTGCGGCATACGCCATGGTAAGGGCTTTCTGGGCAACGGCACTCTTGCGCAAGGTACTGCGCAAACGACCGCTGATGCCAAAATCAGTAAGCAGATAATTTCCTTTATCATTGATCAGTATATTTTCAGGTTTGATATCCTGATGCAAAATATCATTGGCATGAAGATGAGCAAGGCCGCTGCATATATCCACAAGAATAGTGGCAATTTCTTTTTCTGGCAATTTATCCTCTTCAACAATCTTTGAATATAATGAACCGTTCGGACAAAAAGGCAATACCAAATATGGTGAACCTTCCCATACATCGAAATGCCTTGCTGTAAGAAGTTTGGAATGACTGATGTTAAGCAGCAGGCTGTATTCACGACTGAACTGCTTCAGCCCGGTTTCGTCCATACCACGCTCAGGAGCGTATATTTTTATGGCGACTATGGTGTCTTCGGCCATCTGGTCCTGTGCTTTCCATACCTCCGAAAAACCGCCTATCCCTATTTTTTGCAGGAATAAATACCTTTCCGCAAAAATTGCATCTTGTCTCAAATCTTTCATTTGTATTTTTAAAATTAGAATTTAACAAAACATTAATCATACAAAGAAAACAAAAATACTTTAATATCAAATAAATAGTTTATTTTTTCAAACGACAGGGTATTTTTTGAAAATTTCAGGATAGTATTATTTAAGCATCTGATAAATAGAAATAATTATTATTTGTAAAATGAGACACGCAAAAAAGTAATACAGAAAAGTAATGTTGTAACAAGACTCTGTTCGGGTTTTATATACCAGCACCTCAAAAAAAGAAATTGCCGAATTATGCATAGCATCATCTGAATTTTAATCATAGAATATGTTATTTTTTTCTGCCCAGTCATTGATAATATCATGTTCAAAACGGGTTGGCATCCTGTTGTATTTACCACGCGCCTGCACTATTCTTCTGTTGCGAATCTCCATGGTAACCATGCGTTCCGGCTTTTCTTCCCCTGTAACCATACGTAATGACCAGATGCTGCACATGCCCGAGATACAGTAATTTGTATATGTCAATACACAATGATGCTGATTAAGGCCTTCTTCAAATAACTCTTCGGTAGTATGGAGTTGGGTAATGGTATATGTATCATCACCTGAATTGCACTGGTAATCATCTATATCATGGCCATGCCAGAATGTGATGCGGTAACCCGCCAAAGCTTTCTGTCGCATAGTTTCTGTGTGCCATATCTGCATATCCCTCAGCAATGTATTTGCATTACGCCCTTTTAACGAGTAATTGCTGTCCTGTTTTTTACAGTAATTGATATAATCAACCAATGG
>DAOQAF010000091.1:8715-14517 GCA_035353775.1 Bacteroidales bacterium
GGAAGATGCTCTGCAGTGCAAAGATTGTTGCCGGAAAGGACATGAGTAAGCCATCCTGATTCAGTTCTATTAAGCACATAAAAATGACTGACCAATACCTTAGGGATGCGGAAGCGGATAAACAACAACAAGAATAATTCCTGTGAGGGATCGTTACTGAAATCTGAAGCATCAAAATTGTCGGCCAGGGTATCAATCGTATTGACAATAAGGCCGCTATTATTATTATAAAAATCTGCCAGGTGGTTAATTCTTTTAGTTCCCATATTTGCCAACTGCTCAGCATTTAATAAATGGAACAATTTGCAAAAAAATTCAAGCCTCAAAAAACCGGTAATTTCTTTATCGTGAATATCGGCATCAAAATTTGAAATAAAACTCAGCAAAAAGTCGTAAAGAACCTGAAAAGCCTTACCATCATTCTGCCTGCAAACAACGAGATATAATTGATTAATTTTTTCGAGCGATTCAAACGTTATGGCATATTTTTCATGCAAATGCGCTTCGTATGCAGTGCCGGAGGCAAAATCACAAGGATTATGCGAAGGGAGCTTCATGACCAGCCAGGATTCCACTATATTGTTGATGCCTGTAATTTTTTCAATGGAGAAAAACTGAGGAAGCGCTATTTTGGGAAGAAATACCAGGTATGCGTTCAACTTTTTATCATCGGCATAATACAGGCCTTTAAGGAGTTTTTTCCAGAATAACATCCCGGGCACAGCAGCAGAATAATTTTCAATAAAATTATAAAGTAAGTCCTCATAGCTACGCATCCAGATACGGTAGAGAAGCACCACTTCGGGGATATTAAGAACGGGAAAGTCCTGAATACTCAAAACATGCGCGTAGAAGCCAAAAAACTTTCCTAATCTTTTTTCTTTGGTAAGTGCGGAAAAAACATCATAGATATACTTTTTCCAGCCACTTTTTATATCGTAGTAATCAAATTTTTTTGTCGCAAGACCAGCCAGTAATTCAACGAGGGGGTCCTTTTGCAGCATCTCAGTCTGGACGTAGCCCTCCCGGCCGGTACTATTGCATCTGCTACTGAGACGCTTTAGCCCTGTGTGCATTTAACTAAAAAAATGATCGTTACGTGAATGGCATGATTTTAAGTATTATGTTTTTTAATATTTTTTTGATTTATTTTTAGTATTGATTTTTATCAAGTTTGTGGATCTCCATTTAATTCATTTATTGGTTTCATCCCGGCATGGCTAATAATTTTAAAGTTTAATAATTTTGTTGGTTGCTTTGTTATTTTTCTGTTTTTTTGCTTTTCATGATCATGTCGCAAATTTTCCTGTTTAAAGAACGACGTATCCTTTTAGCACATTCTTTGTCAATATCCCATCCCATATAGGGTTTTGAAAAAGCAGTTTTGCTGACATTCAGCTGATCGAAGCGGTTTGCTGTTTTCATATGACGATTATTCTTTAATCTTCAATAGTGATATTATAATGTCCTCTGCATTTGCGGGCGCTGGTCTTCTTTTTTTTGTCGGCCACTACACGGCTCCGGAAACGGCCGTCGTAGAAACCCTGTTCTTTGGCCTTTTCCCGGTTACGGGCTTTTATGTAGTTGTGCACATCTTTTTTCATGGCAAAATTTTTTATTTGTGAACCTTTCATTTACTGTTCATTTTATCCTGGTTTCAAGGTTAATCCTGCAATCAGGATTTTTTTCAGGACAATGACACGGGTTATTTTATGATTTTTTATTTGCATTTTACTATTTGTTTTTAATTGTTGCAGATAACAAATCCGTTGAATACCCAGAAAATTCCTTTTGCTTCTTCCATATTGTTTTTTTGATTCGATGCCGGATTTGCAAAAGATTTGCCAAAATTAAAAATATTGAAAATCAATGATATTATTTTTTGTATTGTATTATTTTTTGTATTTTTGTGTCAAATTATGATATATGAAAAGAGTATTAATTTCGTGGGTAGCCCTCAACCAGGATTTTAAAGACGGGCAGGTTAACACTGACAACAGCCCGAATTACCAGTTTCACAAACATTTTTACGATCACGCCAAACACATTATTCTTTCATCCTTCAAACAGGACGACATCCGGCTTGCCCTGCTGACAAACCGTATCAAACGCGACTTTCCCACCCATGAAGCCGAAGGAATAGGTATGGACATTAAAAATGTCATCGACCTGAAAGAAATCAAAACCAAGGTGGAAAACCTCCTGCTGACCATGGCTGACAAGGAGATAGACATTTTTTTCTCACCGGGGACGTCGATTATGCAGGTGTCATGGTATGTTTGCCACACATCACTTAAACTCAACACACGCCTGATACAGACAGTATCTGAAAAAGTTTCCCGGTCGGGCAAACCAGAAATGATGTTCATTGAAACGGAACAATCACCCATGCCTTACACTGCGATACTCAAACAGAACCTCGGCGAACGGCAGGATGCACCTTATGAATTTACCGGTGATTACCTGATCACGGACAGCATCAAACCTGTGTATGATAAGGCACACAAAATTGCCCAGACCGACAAGGTGACCACGCTGATACTCGGTGAAAGCGGCACCGGTAAAGAGCATCTGGCCCGTTTTATCCATCATAATTCGGCACGCAACAACGAGGCTTTTCTGGGGATCAACTGTTCGGCCTTTACCGACACCATCCTCGAATCAAGGTTGTTCGGGCATAAAAAAGGCGCTTTCACAGGAGCAGTCACCGATAGTAAAGGCATTTTCGAACAGGCAGAATCCGGCACTATCTTCCTCGACGAAATCGGGGATATTTCTCCATATATGCAACAGTCGCTGCTCAGGGTGTTGCAGGAAAAAGAATTCAACCCTGTCGGAGGGAAACCCATAAAAACCAATGTGCGTGTGATAGCCGCCACCAACAAAGACCTGACCGCGTTGTGCAAGGAAAACAAATTCAGGTGGGATCTGTATTACAGGCTGGCGGTGGCAGAACTTGAGCTGCCAACACTTTTTGCCCGCGGCAGAAAAGAACTTGAAAAGATGATAAATTATTTTACCGTTAAAAAACAAAAAGAATTGCGCAAACTGCAAAAGCTGTCATTAAGCCCCGAAGCCATGAAACTGTTGCTTGTCTATACATTTCCCGGCAATGTGAGGGAGCTGGAAAACCTGATAGAGACGCTGTACGTGTTCAGCACAGGTACCGTAAAACCCGGAGACATCCCTGCCCGGTTTCATTCCAATGCGGAAGGGGCTTCGCTGTTATGGCGCGATGCGGAGAAAAACCACATTATCAAAGTGCTGAACATTTGCCGTGGCAATCAGCGCCGGACATGGCTGGCGCTTGGCTACGGATCGCTGAATACGCTTAAAAAGAAGATCAGGGAGTATGAGATTGAGGCATAGAATAGTGTTTGTAAGCAAACATCATTTTCTTTCTTAACCTCCTGTTAATTAATAATGCCTGCTCCGGCAAACTCAACACCATGCATTTGCATCAGTAAATGCAGCTTTTTCCGGTTTAAAAACCAAACTGGACTTGCAGGGCAGGCCATAAACCCTGGTTTAATCATTACAGCTATATAAACCCGAAATGGCAGTGTCCTTATATTTGGCACCAGGATATACTTCGATTATTGTGAACCTGAATTTACCTTTTTCCTTAATTTCAACAGGCAAGGTTATTTCCTGCCGCCCCATTTTATCCGCAAGTTTTACATAACAGATATCTTTATCATTGAACGATATCAGCATTTTTTTTATTCTTGAATTGTTTTCCCACACTCCGGGGCTTGATTGGTATCCGTTTAAAATCCATATGGTTTTAGCGTCACAAATGGCCCAATCCATTATTTCAATATATTGCCCGATCCCATACTCTTTTGCACCTTCCACCCAGGCTGTCGCAGGATTGTCATCAGCAATATTTTCAGGGTAATAATCACAATATCCCTGCGGGAGAAGCACTGAACTTGAAGAAATTTTGGTTTTATCAGGCAAACAAACGGTATTGCAATTCCATGTAAAATAGTTTGTTGCACTGTTTCCTGTAAGTTTCCACTGATCTTTATCCCAATATTTAGAGCCAAAGGATTTTGCGGTTACTGTAGGAATGTTTGATCTGAAAAATAAAAATCCGGGGATGCCCGCTATTACGACTATTATCAGAGCGATAAACAACCATTTGAGCCATTGGCTCTTGTTATTCACTGAAAACATCTTCATCAGAGAATTAATAAATCCCATTTTTCCCCATGAGTGTTTTTCTTTAACCTCACCTCCGTTTTGCTTAACTTTCGTTTTGCAATTTTCTTCATATTTGACAATATGTGGCCATTTGCCTGTCTTTAAAAAGGTTTCAGCCACTTCAGCCAACTGTCTGGCATCGGGTCGTTGTACCGGTAAAGAGGCCATGCAGGCGGTCAGAATATCATTTATTCCGGCTGAAAAACCGTCAGGCAGGTCGGGTATTTCGGCGCCGTTTTTTTGTATTAAGCCACCATGGTCGCCAAAAGGAAGATTTCCGGTGAGAAGCTCATACAAAGTAACCCCGAGCGCCCAGATATCACTCTTGCTGGTTGGGTCAGGCGATTTCCCGAAACGCTCGGGGGCCATATAAGGGATGGTTCCTGAACTGTCTGATGTTTTACCCATGCTTTTGGTGAGTGTGCGCCGCATGCGGCTGCTGATGCCGAAATCGGCCAGCAGGTAGTTTCCTTCGTCATCAATGAGAAAATTATCAGGCTTTATATCCTGATGAATGATAGGCGGGTTTTGCTTATGCAGGTAGGCGAGGGCAGAGGCCGCCTGCTGCATAAAAACTGCCAGTTGCTTTTCATCCATTTCGCCGGCACGGCTCAAAGCAGAGCCGTTTCTGCAATAGGGCATTACCAGATAAGGTGAGCCTTCATGATCGTCGAAATGGCTTGCGCGTAATAGCCCGGGATGTTTGAGGTTGAATACCAGTGCATATTCTTTGCTGAAAAGTTCCAGCCCTTTTTCATCCAGGCCTTTTTCCGGAGCAAATATTTTTACTGCAACAGGCATATTGCCGGCTTTGGCATCTTCGGCCAGCCACACTTCCGAATAACCGCCTGAGCCAAGCTTTTTGATCAGTTTGTAGCGATTGGCAAAGAGCATCCCTTGTTTTAAAACGGGCATTGTTATTAGTTCGTTATAGGCTTACAAAAATATGATTTTTTTGCATAAAAACAAATAGAAATGAATATTAAGTCCTCTCCCCAAAGCCCCGTTTTTCTTGTCCTGCGACTTTTTGCCCTTTATCCCAAAGAGAAGTTGCAGAAAATCAGTTTACAACTGGGTATTAGATTATTGGGTGCGAAGTTCGGAAACTTCGTACAACTGAGTTCAGTTTTGCTAATTCTTCGGAATTGTTGTGTACCACCACGGTGAATATCTGTATCTGCATTTTTTAAAAAAATTTTCGACCCCGCAAGCGGGGTAAGGTTTTAACTCGTTTTACCCATTACGTTCATTATTCGCTTCACTCCCCCGTTGAAATTACTCCGTAATTAACGGGGTAAACGTTACGCTCATTATTCACTCCATTTGTAAAACTCGTTTCTTTTACCCTGTGAAATTTCCTTTATTTCACAGGGTAGCTCACAGGCAAAACCGGAAAAGCAAACCATTGAATCATGGGGAAAGAACCAACCGAAAACCGTCGTCGTCGTAGGAGCGGAAGCCGGGACCGTAGCTGCCGCGATAAGAAACACGGCAGTACCTGGCGCCGTCGTCCCAGCCACCACCGCGCAACACACGGAACGAATTTGTTTGGTCGCTCACCCCGCTGCTGCCGGGATAGCCCTTAAACCAGTC
>DAOQAF010000092.1:0-14419 GCA_035353775.1 Bacteroidales bacterium
CCCATAGGTAATGTGGTTAAGCTGTTCTTGAATATCTGCTCAAAACCTAAAAACTTTAAAATACTGAGGTTAACGCTCGGGTGGAAACGTAAGCCACCCTTGTAAGGTCCAATGGCACCATTAAACTGTACACGATATCCGAGGTTAACATGAACCTCACCTTTATCGTCAACCCAGGGAACTTTGAAAGTTAAAATTCTGTCAGGTTCAACAAGTCTGTCAATGATACCTGCTGCTTCGAACTGAGGATTTTCGTTAACAACTTCCTCGATTGATTCCAATACTTCACGAACTGCCTGCAAATATTCCAGTTCTCCCGGATGTTTTTTCTCGAGTTCGTTCATAATTTTTTCTACGTTCATGATAATAATTTTTTTGATTTATAATTAGTGAGTGAGACCATAAATTTACGGCAAAATTATACATTATTTTCTGAAAGCAAACAAAGTAAGCAAAAATATTTTTTTAATACAAATAATTACAAATCAATGATAAAAAAAAGATTTTTTCCCATAAAGACGGGAAACTCTTATAATCGGCTTTAGTTAATAACCACCATCATTAAATAACAGATTGCCTAGGGTTTGCAGAGCACTCCTATCTGTCGTTTGCCATCAATTTTGAAAACTACAGGATTTTCGAACCTGACCGCCCTGACATATTCATCCTGATAGGTGGCCGGGCAATTATTCAGAAAATCAATATCATAATAACCGTCATTGATATATGGGTTGATCGTAAAATACCCGACACGGAAAGAAGTGAGGTTGTGAAAAAAATGTGTACCCTGAGAAGGGTCGATACGATAGCGGTCGAGGCCCGACTCTACAATAAGCCGGGCGGCAGAAATCTGAGCCCATTTCACAGGTATACCCAGCCAGGGATCGCTTGAGCCCCATCTGCCAGGGCCAATCAAGACATAATTTCTGTTCTCGCGAAGAAAACCATCATTCAGTTTTTCGATGACCGCCGCAATATCTCTGGTTTTTGACGGATCAAATTTCTCGGATTTCACATAAACAACATCAAAGACATTATTGTATATTCCATTTCCCATTGCCAGATTGGAACTGATGATCACCTCGCTGTTATCAACTTCATCAAGTTTATCGTGTATCTCTTCTTTATTCTCAACAATTGGCCTGATCTGCAAAAAATTAAATACTTTCGGATAGCCTGCAGGCACGTCAAGATTGACTGCGAATTCAATCTCTACGTGATTATTCATTTCACGTTGTCCAGTTTCCAGAAGGGTTTTCAAAATTTCCGCCAAAGGAAAAGTATTATAATTCAATATTTTAGAAAAAGTAATCACTTTTTTGCCCTTGGGATCATATGTATCATGAAGGATATTGTTATTGTAGTCGTAAATGGACGAAACATACCGCAGGGAACTATCATTAACTACGCCACTGACAGGAAGTTCAAGAATATTAATACCATCATTGGTTGATGGCTTAAAGCTAACAGGATCAAGATTTAGTGCATTAAATTTGTTCTGAGTTTCCTTCAATGCTATTTCCGCAGAAGATAACTGAAGAATATTTTTAGGATAAAACGGAGAAAATCTGATCGAATTACCACCCTCAACGATATACTTTCCAAGCCCGAATGCAATATTAGCTATACCATCCTCACTTTTTTCAGGATAAACCGGGTAAAAATTTATTGAACGCGCTACCCCTGAAATGGTGGGATAAAAAATATTATCATACTGATTACCACAAACTTCCTGCAATATGATAGCCATTTTTTCCTGGTCAATAATATTGGAAGTGGAGGTCATATATGATTTACTGGCTTTAAAAAATACCGAAGCATAAACTGATTTGATCGAACAACTCAGCATTTCGATCATCTGACGTTCATTAGCTACCTTAGGGATCATATAGGTAGAATATATCCCTGCAAAAGGCTGATAATACGAATCTTCGAGTAAACTTGACGAACGTATGGCGATAGGATTCTTCACTACATTGATAAATGCCACAAGATCTTCATGAATTCTATAAGGAAGCCGGGCTTTTACAAATTCTTTGAGTATCTCTTCATCAGACATATCCGATAATCCGATTTTATAGAGTTTATTGGCCTCCATAAACTCATCAAACACATCAGTAGTAAGCACAACAGTAAGTGGAATGACTATGATCACATTTTCGAACTTATCGAGGATCTTATTTCGTTTGATCAGGGAATCGATAAATGCCAGTCCTCTTGCTTTTCCACCAAGGGATCCCTTTCCGATCCTTGAAAAGAATATATATTCGTCAAAACTATCCCGTTCAAATTCTGCAATAATACCTCTTGACTTATGGATACGGTAACTAGCGATATTATCAAAAAGGTAATGCTTGGTTTCTTCCATATTTATGAAATCTTCAAGCCTTGCTGGTTTGAATATCTCTCCCAATGTAAACAATGCCCTTGCATTCAGCCACTTTGAAAAATGGTTTCTTTCAAAATGAAATTTTAATGATTCGTCAGGAATTTCAAAAATTTTCTGTTGCAGGGTTTGCAAATCCGGCGCTCTTGAAATCTCCTCCTGTGTGATCGGATTTCTGAATATAAAATCGCCAAAAGCCATGTATTCGTTGATAAAATCGCGAAGCTCTATGGACAGGGTTTTCGAATTTTTATTTAAAAATTTAGCATTCAGTTGCTGGGCAGTATAATAATGCTCTTCGTCAGATGATTGAATAAGCACCGGTATCATCTCGTCATCATCTCTTGCCATTTTGCAAATTTTCAGACCTGCTTCCGGATCTGTTGCTCCATTTTTCGAAAATGACATATCGGTAATGATACCGAGTAAATTATTCTTAAATGTTGCATAAAAGTATTCTGCTTCTTCAAAGTCCTTCGCGAGTAATATCTTCGGGCGGCCGCGCATCCTCACCATTTTCTGATGCTCATTCAGTCCTTCAGTCATAAATTCCCGCGATTGTTGAAAAATAATTTTGTATAGTATGGGCAAATAACTTGAATAAAAACGTGTGGAATCTTCCACTAACAAAATTGTCTGAACCCCGACTTCATTAACATCGTGGCTAACATTCATCTTATCCTCGATCAGTTTGATGATGGCAAGCAAAATATCAGTATTACCCAACCAGCAAAACTTATAATCATATATGGACAAGTCCTTGACGGAATATTTTTCAGTGATTTCCCTGGAAAAAGGGAACAAAACAACGACAGGTTTGTTTGGATATTTGGCTTTTATTTTTTTTGTCAGTTCAAGAGGATCTTTGACACTTAGCATTGTAATGATCAAATCAATATGCTCCTTGTGTAAATAATGCATGGCTTCATCCTGATTAGAAGCCATGAAAAAACGGGGCGGATATCGCAGGTTTAAAGACGTATATTCGTTAAATATCTGTTCATCAATGCGGCCATCCTCTTCCAGCATAAATGAATCATACGCGCTGCAAACAAGTAGAACATTATAAATTCGTTTCTGCATCAGTAGCATGAAAGAGCGATCCATTGAATAATATTTGCCGGTATCGAATATCTTTTTGATCATTTTCATAATAACAAAATCTAATTTACCACAAAGTAACAAAATTTATTGACAAAATTGCACAGAATATTATATTCAAACAAGTTGTTTCCCAAAAGATCAAATCAAATCTCTCCGGTTATTCTCAGGATGTTCCAGATCAATTTTTACTAATGCCAGTTGTGCTCCGTCAAATGCGGCAGAAAAAGACCTGGTTTTTCCAAAATTCTGACTCCAATGGCCCGTGATCGTTGATGATTCGTGAATATGCCCGTGCAAGGTTATGAATGGATGTTTTTCCTCAATAAAACGTTGTATAGCAATGCTGCCCGTATGAACATCCAGGGGAACACGATCTACTTGCATTCCATCCAGAGCCGTCCTGTCGAGATAAGAATCATAGGGCGGTGCATGAAACAACATGATAGTTTTTTCCATATCCAGATTTTCGGTAAGCAAGGCAATATCTTTCATTATGGTAGCATATTCTGCGTCATAATCGGAAATTTCTACGGTTCTGATACCTTCAAAAGGCGCTGAACAACCTGGGTCTACATAACGTGAAACATCATAACGCTCCCAGTCTTTCAGGCGGAATGGCGTGGGTGGTACAAATGAATATCCACAGATGGTGAAATCATGGTATTGAATGCTTTTGAAATGAATATAATGCAACAATTCCTCTTTTTCAAGTTCCAAAAGTGATGCCTCCTCCGAACGCGGGTCATCATTACCGAGTATGACACCCATAGTTGGATAATCATCTTTCAGATTATTCCTAAGTTCTTCAAGTTCAGGTTTGATATAGGACTGAATAAAATCGAAATATTCAGTATTTTTTACGATGTTTTTCAAAATTCCGGAAGGGAGTATATCCCCTCCTATCAATACCAATCCTGGTTTTTCAGTTGATATGACATTAAATAATTTCTCGTATCGGCTTTCTTTGCCGTGAAGGTCGGAAACAAAAAACAGAAGGTTTTTATTCAATTTTTTTTGATTTATTTTTTTTCCAAAAATAGTAAACAGGAAAGCCCACACATACAATGATAAGCCCCGGCCACGTATATATCGGCTTGTAAATCAGCAATAGCACCATAATAAACAATGCGGAGACAATATATAATGCCGGCAATACGGGATAGCCAAATGCTTTATAAGGACGTTCAGCACCGGGTTGTTTGCGGCGCAGGATAAATACCGCGATGATTGTCAGAATATAAAAGATCAGTACGGAAAATACCACATAATCAAGTAAGTTGGAATAAGTTCCGCTGAGGCAAAGCAAACTTGCCCATAAACACTGTATCCATAAACTCACAGAAGGAACCCCGGATTTATTGATTTTTCCTGTACTCTTAAAGAACAGCCCATCCTGGGCCATGGCATAATATACCCTCGCTCCTGAAAGGATCAGCCCGTTGTTACACCCGAAAGTAGATATTATCACCAGAATTGCCATCACGATGGCGGCAGATTCGCCTAAAATCATTGACATTGAAGCTGTACCGAGCCTATCGTTGGTGGCATATTGCATTCCCTGTCCCAGCACATCCGTAGCTGCCGGATCGCCTCTCAACGGCAAAGCATAAATATAAACAAGATTTATCAGCAAATAAATAATCGTCACGATCAGCGTGCCAAAGAAAAGGCTTAACGGGATATTACGTTTAGGATTGATAATCTCCCCTGCCGTAAAAGTGATGTTATTCCAGGCATCGGACGAAAACAAAGACCCCACCATAGAAGTGCCTAAAACAGCCACAAGCGCAAAGCCGGTCAATGACTTTGCAAGGCCATGGCCATCAATTGATTGTGCCTCCCAGAAAATCGCTTTATTAATTGTAAAAGCCTCATTACCATTGAAAACTATCAGCCCAACCACGATAAAAGCGAGGAGCAAAAGTACCTTGGTAAAAGTAAAGGTATTCTGAACGATCTTTCCTGTTCTTATACCTTTTGAATTCAGCCAGGTAATGAAAATCAATGAAGATATGGCAACAATATGAACTGTACTAAACTTCACCGAACCAATAATGAGCCAGAAGTTTTTTTCTGAAACCCACGGTATCAGCAGGCCGGTAAATTTCGCAAATGCCATGGCGACAGCTGCAATTGTTCCCGTTTGGATTACAAGAAATAAAGTCCAGCCATACAGAAACCCTGTAAGAGGGTTGTAAGCTTCGCGCAGGTAAACGTACTGACCTCCTGCTTTGGGCATCATTCCAGCCAATTCGCCATAGCTCAATGCAGCAATCAGTGTCATGACCCCGGTAATGATCCACACCACCAGCATCCACCCCGGCGCACCTATTTGACGCGACATATCGGCACTGACAATAAAAATTCCCGAGCCTATCATTGAACCTGCCACTATTGCCGTGGAATCAACAAGCCGGAGACTTTTTCTCAGTACGTTCTGGTTTTCCATCATTGGATATTTTTATTTTTTTCAGGAAATATGTAAGAAAATAAAACGGACATCAGCAAAGCAAAAACAAAACTGCTAAGGCGCTCTGAAATACCTGTGGGGCCAAGTAAAAACATTTTCCATAAAATTGTTCCCAACGTTCCCGAAATCAGTGAAGCGATGACACCGGCACGCGATATCCTTTTCCAGAATAATATCAGCAACAAAGCCGGCCCATACGAAGACCCTATGCCTGACCAGGCATAAGAAACCAGTCCGTAAACAGAATCCTTAACGGTCATGGCCAGCACAAAGGCAAACAGCCCGACGCCTAAGGTTACCAAGCGGTTGAGCGTAAGCAATTTTTTTCCGCTTTGCTTTTTTCTGGCGAGGTTGCCATAGATGTCCTCAGTAATGGACGAGGAACTGACGATGATCTCGGAAGACGCTGTGGACATCATGGCGGAAATAGCTCCCGACAGCATAAGCCCGGCAATAACAGGCCCAACAAAGGTATTGATCAGCACCGGCAGAATTTTTTCAGCATCACCAGCAAGAGCCGTTGCACTGCCTTCGAAATAATGATTTTTCATAAGTACAAAACCAAAAATCCCTATGGCCAATGCGCCGGCATAAGCAATCAATGTCCAAGCTATAGCAACACCTTTGGCATTCCTGATGTCTTTCTTGTTTTTTATGGCCATCATTCGCGTGAGCAGTTGTGGCTGCCCGGTGTATCCAAGCATCCAGCTCAGGCCACTTAGAATCAGGAGAAGTGCGGGAATACCTGTTTTCCCTCCTGTTACCGAGTTATATCCGTTTCCGGCTTCTATAAGGGCTTTGCTGACGTCAACATTTCCGGATGCGATGATAAATATCAGGATAATTGGCAAGATGATGAGCGTAATAATCATCAGTATGGCCTGAAAAACATCGGTGTAAACAACGGTTATAAACCCTCCTATCATGGTATATAAAACTACGATCAGGGAGCCGATGATCACTCCCCAGAATCCCGGAATACCAATGGTTTGCTCAAGTACTTTGCCACTACCATAAAATTGTGCTTCCACATAAAACAAAAAGAAAAACACCACAATGGAGGCTGAAATCAGGCCAATAGTTTTTTCAGTCCCCGGAAAACGCTTGTACAAAATTCCGGAAACCGTCAGGGCACCTGTTTTTTCAGCTTCCAGGCGCAAACGGTTGCTCATGAATGTCCAGATAAATATGATACCGGTAACACACCCGATGGCCACCCAAATGGATTGCAATCCTATGGCAAAAGCTTCACCGGTCAGCCCGAGTATCAGCCAGGCTGATTCGCCGGTCGACCTTTCAGAAAGTGCCAGCGCTATGCCCGGAATTTTCTTTCCGCCTAAGACGTATTCAGAAGTATTTTTTGACTTATTGGCTGTGTAAATTGTGATTCCCACTAATATCAGTAGGTAAAGAATAAATACGATCAGCATACCATTATTTTTGGTTACTCTTATCAGAAATGATATCCAAAAATAATATTTTTTTATTGATTCACATTTGGAAGCTTATAATAATTTTCGTGCCGGATCGGTATGAGCGCTAATTTTTGCCGTGTAGCTACCACCGGCTTTTATATCTTCATCCGTCACCAGGTGAAGGTCAATCAATCCCCGGTGATCCTGATGCCCGGTGAGCATTTCGTTGAGTGTTGCCAAACACCTGCTCCAACCGTCTATCCAGGTCTGAAGCAAAAGTTTTTGCTGTTCGTCTCCCGAAAAATGTATCATCAGATCTATATCGCTTGCCGGCCCGCTGTTTGCGTTTTTCGTGCTGCCAATCAGGTAGACAGCTTTCACACCCATGTTATCCTTATTGATCGTTCGGGCAAGGGCTTCCGCCATCTGGTACCGCCATTTCCAGTGGTTGTTTACATCTTCTGATGCTAAAACTATGACCGGTTTTTTCATGGGTTTTTTTTGTAAAAATAAAAAAATCCTTCCGCAATGAAAGGATTTTTAAATACAATTGAGAAAATTTATATGGGAGTAAAACTTGTTAGAATATTTAAAACATCATCTTCTGATCCTGCCTTATAATGAATGAAAATATAAAAGCTAATACCGGGATAATCGGGATCAACAATCAACATCGTCTCCACTAAAAAGGTATTAGAAACTCCTTCGTATAAATACCCATTATATCTGTTCAGTTTTTCAGGGTCAATTTCTGTTCCCTCATCCAAATTTGTCACGCCATTGGCAACAGTCCAGTTATTAAGTGCTGTTTTCAGGCTTTCACCAGATAAGTTTTCACCCTTACGGGGATAAATACTCAGGGTGATTTTGCTGTTATGGCCTATCCAGGTATTTGCAGTAGCTTCATCAACCACAAAATTCTCGGGTACTTTGAACTTAATTTTAAAAGAATCCCATGAATATGGTTTCAATTGTGCAAAAACACCTGAAACCGTAATTAAACAGAAAATTGTCAATAAAATTTTTAAAGGGATTTTGGTGTTTTTTTTCATAATTCCGGATTTATTTAAGGGCTTACTATTTATCAAATATTATTCCAAAAAATTATCTTTTTTACCTGTGTCCGTGATAAATAAATCATTTTTGTTTTGTTAAAACACCGATTATTACCTTGTCAGAATTTTCCGTAGCAATTAATATGGAAAGTAGCTGAGTCTCCGGTACGGTGAGCGGAATCGAAGCCACCGATACGGCTACAGGACAGTTTCGCTTTGTCGGCTGTGCAACTTATTCGACTGCCAGTTGTGTAAGCCTTACGCGAAGTCGTACGGCAGCTTCCAACCCTCAGTTGCTATACATGAAGGGGGGCTGTGGCTTCCATACGGTGGCTTCGACTACGCTCAAACGGTGGCTTCGACTACGCTGAGCCATCGTATTGTGACAGTTAGACAGGCTCAATGTGCAGGATGAACCCAGACCATAAAAGCAGAAAGTATACGCGTTTTGCGCTAACAAAAAAAGCCCTGTACAAATCTTACAGGGCTTTTTTTATACCTGCAATTTTCTAATAATTCTTCACAATCTTGCTAGCATTAGAATACCCATCTGTCACAAACTCGGCGGAATAGATACCGGCAGGCAAAAAATTAAGATTTAACGTCAGCTTCTGGTCAAGCAAGCCGCTGCTTTCCAGGTCTTGTTCAAAAACTATCTTGCCCAACAGGTCGTAAATTCTCAGCACGGCCCTGTCAAAATCGATGTTTTGCATATCAACAACCACTTCCGAGGTAAACGGATTCGGGTAGTAGCTTATCCCCTGCCCTTCGTTGCCTTCACGGCAAATAACCGCCACCGGACTGAAAGTCTCTGAGCTGCCGTCGAAATCGGTCTGCATCAAGCGGTAATAAGACACCCCGCTGTAAGGATCGGGATCGGTGGTGGCATAATACAACACCGTGTTGCTGTTGCCATTACCCGGAATATTTTTCACAAATTCCCAGGTGCCGGCATCGGTGCTGCGTTGTATGGTGAAATAGTCATTGTTGGTTTCGGTGGCTGTCGCCCAGGTGATAGCTACCTCATTGTTTTCACAGACAGCATTGAAATTCAACAAATTAATGGGAAGCGGATTGTCGTTACCACCGCCAAGACCCCAATTACTCCACCCGGTAGCGCCTGTTCGTTGTACTTTGGGATTACCACTGACTACCCAAGGGGTCATATGGGTCCCCGACTGCACCCAATCAGGACCCGCACTCTGAACACGTTTCACTGCCGTAAGCTGGCATAGATTTGTATAGGTTATCCCTCCCCCGGTAAGTGTGATATCATAGTTTCCGCCAGAAAGACTATTGCCCGGCGTTACATCCCAATATCCCTTATCATCTAATGATGCGATATAAAAAGGAGGACATCCGGAAACTGCAGGAACCAGCTCCAGTTGTGCCAGCCATGAAGGCGACCACGCCATTGGAGTGGCATTGAAAAATGCCGTCAGCGAACCACCTGATGTTTTTAAGGATGTAAATTCTACAAGCATATGACGGTTGTTGGTACCCAAACCAAAGGGGAATAAACCTGTTGAATTTCCGGCGTTTGTTGCAGCCGCAAACCAACGTGTCATCTTCCCATATACAAAACCATCTGTATGGGCTAACGTACCCAAATTTGCCGTGGATGTGCCCAGAATAAGGAGTTTATTGTTGGTCAAAGCATCAATATTGCCTTTTAACATGGTAAGTGTGTTTGTAACATTTACATCATTTGAACCTATCCTTACCAAATCTGCATTGGTCGATTTATTTATGGTGAGGTTGTAAAAATCATGATCGGCTCCCAGACCACCGGTATTGATCGTTACAGGTGTAACACTTCCTCTGAAGCTGACAGTTCCATCGCTGGCATTAAAAATACCGCTATTGGTCCAATTGCCATAAACATCCAGACTCGAGGCACCATCCATAACGAGTTGGGTTTCTATCGTCAGGTTCTTACAACTTCCGGAAACAGCTGTCGGGACATGAGAAATATTCGACGCACAAGGAGCATAAGCCCGAATGATTACATTTCGTGTATTGTCCGGAATACCTGAAGCTACAGAATAACTGCTACCGCCGCCATATATCAGCCAGTTGGAAGGGGTCGTCCAGTTGATACTGGTATTTCCCGACCAGACATAGTCGCCGCTGCTTAATCCCGTTGTTGGAGGTGCAAGTACTGTTACCGTCACCGTGGAAGTAGCTGAACAACTAGCAGCAGTACTGGTAACGGTATAAGTTGTGTTAGACATCGGCGCAACAGTAACAGGGCTCCCATTCATCGATCCGGGATTCCAGAGAAAATCTGCTCCTGTTACCGGGCTGCTGGCACTTAATTGAGCCTGGGTACCAATACACACAGCTGTCGGCAAAGCCGCCAAAGTAACCGTTGGAATAGGATTAACCGTTATCATCAATGAGGAAGAGGTAGAAATGTCTTGTACCTGAGCCGGTGTTAATGCGGTGTTATATATTCGAACATCATCCACATAACCTAACCACCAGTAATTATTATCGTGATTTGCAATATAAATATCCCTGTTGAAAGTATATGAAGTGTAATTTATTGTCCTCCCAACAACGCCATTTACATATAAAGTAGCGACCGAACCGTTCATAACCACTGCAATATGTGTCCAGTTTGTTGATGCATTAATTGTTCCGCCACCCCATGATGAGCCTTGTATTCCCATATCCCAATTTCCATTATACGTTCCCACATAGAACCGATAATTAGAATTTGGTACTTGTCCCGCTGTCATGTACATCATATTGTTTGCAGGATTATCGGATTTTACCCACATCGAAAAGGTATGAGGGTTTGTGGAAGGATTAAGTCCAGAACCATAATTACAATCAATATATTGATTTCCATTAAAATCATAGGCGCCTCCACTTACACCACCGGATACCCATAAAGGCGACGAGGCGGCATCAATAGTTCCATGATTTCCATTGCCGGAATAGTCTGTTACAGTTGCGGTGGTGCTTGTGCCGGTAATAAAAGGAGTAGCTTGGTCATTTTCCTCAATTTGAACTTTATCAACCCACAATTGACCATAGGCTCCGCTCTGTCCATAAACGTAAATACTGAATGATTGAGATAAATCCCAATTGGCACCAATTGTTGTTGTAAAGGAAACTCTTTCCCATGTACCAACACTAGTTACATTTATTGTAGTTATGTTTGTTTCAAAACCATACGAAGCTTCAGCAATTCTATAGTGATATAATCCAACATTTGCACCTTTCCCGGCTACACTCGATTTCTGATACCAGGACACAGTAACTATATCACCATAAGTCAAGCCCAGATTGTTGGGAATTCCAACAGACTGAGAAATACCAAGCCATCTGTGCCCCAATCCATATAAATCGTTTTGATCCTGAAAAAACATACATGGGTCATTGCTGCCATCAGTTCCGCCATAAATCCAACGGGCATGGTAACCAATAGAAGCAGAGGGGACTCCGCTATTATATCCGGTACTCCAATTACTTACAGTAATTGCGTCCGTATGCAATGCAGCATCCCAGCCGGGCTGATAATTACCGGGAGTACCATTAGAAATAATGGTTCCATTCGGATTGTTAACCAAGTTCCTGGCGGGTTCCTGGATATCATCAAAAGTATAATTCAGCACCAGGCCGGTTGAGGGTGCAAGAGGTGTTGAATATGCTGTTCCGCATAAATTATCTGTGACGATTCTTCTGTAACATGTGTTTTGCGTTAGGGCACCTGGTGAATAGTTGGCGGAATTGGCTCCGGAAATAGTTGTCCATGCTCCTGTACAATTGGCTTGTTGCTGCCATTGATATGTATAATTACCATCTCCACCGGTTGGACTGCTGCCTGTCAATGGTGCAGGGGTGGCTCCGCTGCATATTGACTGATCGGTACTAATGATTCCAGGAGCTAAGGGTGCATAAACAGTTATTGCCGTAGAATTGCTGGTAACATTACCGCATCCGTTTCCGTTTGCACCTGTTATAACGTGATAAAATATATTTTCTGTTAAGGGAGGAGTTGTGTAAGAAGCACTTGTTGCTCCCGAAATATTTGTCCAGTTGGTTCCATCGGGTGAACTCTGCCATTGATAGGTATATCCGCCGGTACCATTGGCTGCTGCCACGCTCATTGTATGTGTTCCTCCATTACAAATTGTTGCCCCTACTGGCTGGGTAAATATACTTGGATCAGCAGCTACTATTACAGAATATGTAGCAGAAGCAGCAGTACAGGGACTGTTTGTTACTGTCATAGTTAAGGTAACTGTATTACCTGCATCACCTGCTGCAGATGTATAGGTAGGTGTTATTGTGGTTCCTCCTGCTGTTATTGATCCCGCTCCGTTTTCTGTCCATGATATTGTTCCGTTGGAAGCGCTTGCGCCGCTCACCGTGGCAGTTCCACCCACGCAGATGGTCTGACTACCGCCCGCTGAAGCGGTCGGCTGGGCTTTTACCACAACGGAATATGTTGCTGTAGCAGACGTACAGGGTGAGTTAGAAACATTCATTATTAAGGTAACCGTATTACCTGCATCACCAGCTGCAGAAGTATAGGTGGGCGTTGTCGTGGTTCCTCCTGCTGTTATTGAGCCCGCTCCGTTTTCTGTCCATGATATTGTTCCGTTGGAAGCGCTTGCGCCGCTTACTGTAGCAGTTCCACCAACACAAATGGTCTGGCTGCCGCCGGCTGATGCGGTCGGCTGTGCTGTTACAGTAATGGTACCCGTAACTGAATTTGTGCCGCCGGTGCAGCCGCCCGTCAACGTTACCGTATAAGTAAATGTACCGGCAACTGACGGTGAGCCGCTGATGGTAACAACATTTGAAGCCCAACTTCCGCTGACACCGGCAGGTAATCCTGTAATTGTAGCACCTGTCGCTCCGGTGGTTGCATAGGTAGTCGTTGTGATAGCCGTATTGATGCATTTTGTCTGAGTGCCTCCGGCGGTCAAAGAGATCGTATTATTCGGAGTTACCGTAATCGTTCCTGTAGCATTTACCGTACCGCATCCTCCAGTCAGCGGTATGTTGTAGTTGAAGGTTCCTGATGCCGTTGGCGTGCCGCTGATCGTAATGGTATTCGATGCCCATGATGCAGTCACCCCTGCCGGCAACCCTGTGGCGGCTCCGATACCAGTAGCCCCTGTGGTGGTATGCGTAATGGCTGTCAATGCAGTGTTAATACAGAGTGTCGGCGTTGCAGATGCCGCAGTTACCGTATTATTTGGTGTAACGGTTATAGTTCCGGTGGCTGTTACCGCGGGTGAGGTACATCCACCTGTTGTTGTAACCGTGTAGATAAATGCTCCCGAAGCAGTTGGTGTGCCGCTGATGGTCACAACATTTGAAGCCCAACTGCTGCTGACACCGGCAGGTAAACCAGTGACTGTAGCGCCTGTCGCTCCAGTGGTCGCATAGGTAGTCGTTGTGATAGCCGTATTGATGCATTTTGTCTGAGTGCCTCCGGCGGTCAAAGAGATCGTATTATTCGGAGTTACCGTAATCGTTCCTGTAGCATTTACCGTACCGCATCCTCCAGTCAGCGGTATGTTGTAGTTGAAGGTTCCTGATGCCGTTGGCGTGCCGCTGATCGTAATGGTATTCGATGCCCATGATGCAGTCACCCCTGCCGGCAACCCTGTGGCGGCTCCGATACCAGTAGCCCCTGTGGTGGTATGCGTAATGGCTGTCAATGCAGTGTTAATACAGAGTGTCGGCGTTGCAGATGCCGCAGTTACCGTATTATTTGGTGTAACGGTTATAGTTCCGGTGGCTGTTACCGCGGGTGAGGTACATCCACCTGTTGTTGTAACCGTGTAGATAAATGCTCCCGAAGCAGTTGGTGTGCCGCTGATGGTCACAACATTTGAAGCCCAACTGCCGCTGACACCGGCAGGTAAACCAGTGACTGTAGCGCCTGTCGCTCCAGTGGTGGCATAAGTGGTTGTTGTGATCGCCGTATTGATACATTTTGTCTGAGTTCCACCTGCGGTCA
>DAOQAF010000093.1:0-14348 GCA_035353775.1 Bacteroidales bacterium
AAAACTTAAATAAAATGGCAGATTTAAAGGCTTTTGCAGAACAATTAGTTAATTTAACAGTTAAAGAAGTTAACGAATTAGCAAAAATATTGAAAGAAGAATACGGGATCGAACCCGCAGCAGCAGCAGCAGTTGTTGCCGCTCCCGCAGCAGCCGCAGCAGCAGGCGAAGAAGCTGAAGAAAAATCACGTTTTGATGTGATCCTGAAATCAGCAGGTCAGGCAAAATTAGGCGTTGTAAAACTGGTAAAAGAATTAACCAGCTTAGGATTAAAAGAAGCTAAAGAATTAGTGGATGCAGCACCTAAAATGATAAAAGAAGGCATTAGCAAAGATGAAGCAAATGCTTTAAAATCACAATTAGAGGAGGCCGGAGCTGAGGTTGAAATTAAGTAAAGAAAAATATCCGATAAAATAGTTCAGGCACCCTCAAGGCAGGGTGTCTGAACATTGTTTTTATTATCGTTCATTAATAATTTTTTTTCTTCACTTAAAACCTTAAGACTTTGGCTTCAAATAAAATTGAAAGAATCAATTTCGCATCCACAAAAGTCCAGGCAGAATATCCTGACTTCCTTGACATCCAAGTCAAGGCATTTCAGGATTTTTTCCAATTAGAGACAACGCCTGAGAACAGGCAAAATGAGGGATTATATAAGGTTTTCGCAGAAAACTTCCCCATTTCGGATGCCCGCAATAATTTTGTTTTAGAATTTTTAGACTATTTTATCGACCCGCCAAGATACGGGCTCGAGGAATGTCTGGAACGCGGCCTCACCTTCAGTGTACCGCTCAAAGCAAAACTCAAACTTTATTGTACCGACCCGGAACATGAGGACTTCGAGACCATCATTCAGGATGTGTACCTTGGAATGATACCTTACATGACTCCCAAAGGTACTTTTGTCATTAATGGCGCCGAAAGAGTTGTCGTTTCGCAGTTGCACCGTTCACCCGGAGTTTTCTTCGGGAAAACAAGGCATGCCAATGGACAACCCTTATATTCCGCGCGTATCATACCATTCAAAGGTTCATGGATGGAGTTCGCTACGGACATTAACAATGTCATGTATGCGTATATTGACCGTAAAAAGAAATTACCCGTAACAACTCTTCTGAGAGCTATTGGCTACGAATCAGACAAAGCGATACTCGAAATATTTCAACTTGCCGACGAAGTAAAAGTCAGCAAATCAGCTTTGAAAAAACTTGTCGGCAGAAAACTTGCCGCACGTGTAGTCCGTTCGTGGATCGAAGATTTTGTGGATGAGGATACCGGAGAAGTCGTTTCGATTGAACGTACCGAAGTTCTCATTGATCGTGAGACAGCGATTGAAAACGAGCATATCGACACCATCATCGATGCCGGTGTGAAAACGATACTTATTCATAGTGAAATGAATAACAGTACCGATTATTCTATTATTTTCAACACGCTTCAGAAAGATACAGCGAACTCAGAAAAAGAAGCGGTAGAATTTATCTATCGCCTGCTCAGAAATGCCGAGCCCCCCGACGAAGATACTGCCAGAGGAATCATTGATAAGTTATTTTTCTCAGATAAAAGATATGATCTGGGTGATGTGGGCAGGTACAGAATTAATAAAAAACTGAACTTTGATAATAGTGTTACCACAAAGGTACTTACTAAAGAAGATATTATATCCATCATCAAGTACCTGGTCGAACTTCAGAATTTAAAAACGGATGTTGATGATATTGACCATTTGAGCAACCGTAGGGTCCGCACCGTTGGTGAACAGTTGTACGGACAATTTGGAGTTGGTTTGGCACGTATGGCGCGTACTATCCGCGAAAGGATGAATGTGCGCGATAATGAAGTATTTACTCCTGCCGATCTTATCAATGCCAAAACTCTTTCATCGGTTATCAATACTTTCTTCGGAACCAATCAGCTTTCACAATTTATGGATCAGACGAACCCATTGTCGGAGCTTACCCATAAGAGAAGGATATCTGCTTTGGGCCCGGGAGGTTTGTCACGCGAAAGAGCCGGTTTTGAGGTTCGTGACGTTCACTATACCCATTATGGCCGTTTATGTACGATTGAAACACCGGAAGGCCCCAACATTGGGCTTATTTCTTCGCTTTGCGTCTATGCAAAAATCAATAAACTAGGATTCATTGAAACACCTTATCAATTTGTAGAAAACGGTAAGATTGATATCAACGAAGAACCTCACTATTTAACAGCCGAGGAAGAAGAAGATAAGGTCATCGCGCAGGCAAGTACTCCTTACGATGCCACCGGGAAAATAATTCCGGAACAGGTTAAAGCACGTTTTCAGGCTGATTATCCTATTCTGGAACCTGCAAAGATCGGGCTGATAGATGTTGCCCCCAACCAAATAGCTTCTATTGCTGCATCCCTCATACCGTTTTTGGAACATGACGATGCTAACAGGGCACTAATGGGATCGAACATGATGCGCCAGGCTGTTCCTCTGATGGTGCCTGAAGCACCTATTGTACAGACCGGCCTGGAAGGCAAAGTTGCCAAAGATTCCCGTGTATTGATCAATGCCGAAGGTAATGGCGTGGTCAAATTTGTTGACGCCACCGAAATCGTTATTGAATATGAACGTTCAGAGCGCGACAGAAAAGTTAGCTTTGAAGAAGATATTAAAAAATATACCCTCCCTAAATTTGTCAAAACCAACCAAAGCACTTGTGTTAACCTGAAACCGATTGTTCGCAAAGGCCAGAAAGTTAAAAAAGGCGATGTGCTCTGTGAAGGTTATGCAACTCAAAATGGTGAGCTCGCATTAGGCCGTAACCTGAAAGTGGCTTTCATGCCCTGGAAAGGTTATAATTTTGAAGATGCTATTGTTATTTCGGAACGTGTTGTGCGTGAAGATGTTTTTACTTCATTACATGTCGAAGAGTTTGTTCTGGAAGTTCGCGAAACAAAGCGTGGTATGGAAGAACTTACCAACGATATTCCGAATGTGAGCCTTGAAGCCACCAAAGACCTTGATGAAAATGGAATCATCAGAATTGGCGCAGAAGTGAATGAAGGCGATATTCTTATCGGTAAAATCACTCCTAAAGGAGAAACAGATCCAACCCCTGAAGAAAAACTGCTGCGTGCTATTTTTGGCGATAAAGCAGGCGATGTGAAAGATGCTTCATTAAAAGCACCCCCATCGATGAAAGGCGTTGTAATTGATAAAAAGCTTTTCTCAAAGGTTCTCAGGGATAAAAAAGACAGAGTCAAAGAAAAAGAAACGCTGAAAGATTTTGAAGACCATTTTAATAAATCAACTCATGAGTTGAAATTAAAACTGGTTGAAAAACTGTTAGATATCCTTGACAACAAAACATCCCATGGTGTCTATAATAATTTAAAAGAAGAGTTGATCCCCAAAAAGGCAAAATTTACGAATAAAGCCTTGATGGCTCTCGATTATACCGTCATTAACCCGACCAAGTGGACGGCAGATAAAGATGTCAATGACCTTGTAAAACTGCTGTTGCATAATTATACGATAAAGTATCGTGAGCTACTGGGAGTTTTTAACAGAAATAAGTTCATCGAAACTGTCGGTGATGATCTGCCCTCAGGAATTGTAAAACTGGCTAAAGTTTACATTGCCAAAAAACGTAAGCTTAAAGTTGGTGATAAAATGGCCGGCCGTCATGGTAACAAAGGTATTGTCGCCCGTATTATCCGCGATGAAGATATGCCATTCCTCGAAGACGGAACACCTGTAGATATCGTTCTAAACCCTCTGGGCGTACCATCGCGTATGAACCTTGGACAGATCTACGAAACTGTACTTGGATGGGCTGGAAAGAAACTCGGAATGTCGTTTGAAACTCCGATTTTTAACGGCGCTACGTTGGAAGATATCAATGAATACATGGCAAAAGCAGGATTACCGGCAAATGGTAAAGTTTATCTACAGGATGGCGGAACAGGTGAGCGTTTTGACCAGCCTGCCACGGTAGGCATTATTTATATGCTGAAACTGCATCACCTGGTTGACGATAAAATGCATGCCCGTTCAATAGGTCCATACTCACTTATTACACAACAGCCACTTGGAGGAAAAGCTCAATTTGGCGGACAGCGTTTTGGAGAAATGGAGGTCTGGGCACTGGAAGCATTCGGAGCGGCCAACATATTACAGGAAGTGCTGACAATTAAATCCGATGATGTTACCGGACGTGCCCGTGCCTATGAAGCTATAGTAAAAGGCGAAAACATGTCCATACCAGGCGTCCCCGAATCATTCAACGTGCTTGTTCACGAATTGAGAGGCTTAGGCCTGAATATTACATTTGAATAATAATTTTATTGTTCCTAAATTTTGGAAATAGAAAATTAACATTATGGCTTTTAGAAAAGAATTAAACACCAAAGGCAATTTTTCTAAAATTACAATAAGTTTGGCATCTCCCGAGCATATCCTTGAAAGATCAAGCGGTGAGGTGCTAAAACCGGAAACTATCAATTACCGCACCTATAAACCTGAACGCGACGGTTTGTTCTGCGAACGCATCTTTGGTCCTGTTAAAGATTGGGAATGCCATTGCGGAAAATATAAACGCATCAGATATAAAGGCATCGTTTGCGATCGCTGCGGGGTAGAAGTCACTGAAAAGAAAGTAAGAAGAGAACGTGTAGGCCATATTCAGCTCACCGTTCCGGTTGCCCATATCTGGTTCTTCAGATCGTTACCTAATAAAATAGGCGCTTTACTCGGGATACCATCCAAAAAACTCGAGACCATTATTTATTACGAGCGTTATGTCGTGATAAATCCAGGTATCAAAGAAGGATTAAATGTTCTCGACTTTTTGACAGAAGAAGAATATTTTGCTGTTCTCGATGAACTGCCAAAAGAAAATCAGGCCCTTGACGACGATGATCCCAATAAATTTATTGCAAAAATGGGTGCCGAAGCTGTTTACGAACTTTTAAACCGCATTAACCTCGATGAACTTTCATATACTTTAAGAGATAAAGCTAATAATGAAACCTCGCAGCAGCGCAAACAGGAAGCCTTGAAACGTTTGCAGGTTGTGGAAGCTTTTCGCGAAGCCAACCTCCGTATGGAAAATAATCCCGGATGGATGATTGTGAAAGTAGTTCCTGTAATACCCCCTGAATTAAGGCCATTGGTACCTCTTGATGGTGGAAGATTTGCCACCTCAGACCTTAATGACCTCTACCGCCGGGTGATCATCAGAAACAACAGGTTGAAAAGACTTATCGAGATCAAGGCTCCGGATGTTATTCTGAGAAACGAAAAACGTATGCTTCAGGAAGCCGTAGATTCATTGTTTGACAACTCCAGAAAAGCAAAAGCAGTTAAAACTGAATCGAACCGCGCATTGAAATCTTTGAGCGACAGTTTGAAGGGAAAACAAGGCCGTTTCCGTCAGAACTTACTCGGAAAGCGTGTTGACTATTCTGGCCGTTCAGTAATTGTGGTCGGCCCCGAGTTAAAATTAAATGAATGTGGAATACCTAAAGAAATGGCTTCTGAATTATTCAAGCCATTCATCATTCGTAAAATGCTCGAAAGAGGTATCGTAAAAACAGTAAAATCAGCAAAAAAAATAGTCGACAGAAAAGATCCTGTGGTATGGGATATTCTCGAAAACGTATTGAAGGGGCATCCCGTTATGCTCAACCGTGCTCCGACACTGCACCGCTTGGGTATTCAGGCTTTTCAGCCCAAACTGATCGAAGGCAAGGCTATACAGTTGCATCCCTTATGCTGTACCGCTTTTAATGCCGACTTCGACGGTGACCAGATGGCTGTGCATGTACCTCTCGGAAATGCCGCCGTTTTGGAAGCCCAGATATTAATGCTGGCTTCACATAACATTCTTAACCCTGCTAACGGCGCTCCTGTTACTGTTCCTTCACAGGACATGGTTTTGGGATTATATTATACCACTAAAGGAAGAAAACATATACCTGAAAACCCTGTGAAAGGTGAAGGAATGATTTTCTATGGCCCGGAAGAAGTCATCATAGCATTTAACGAAAAGAAAGTAGATCTTCATGCTTTTATCAAAGTCAAAGTTGATGTAAAAGAAGGAGATAAACTTGTAAACAAACTTATCGAAACGACTGTTGGAAGAGTATTGTTCAACCTGGTAGTGCCTAAAGAATATGGGTATATTAACCAGCTTCTGACCAAAAAGGCATTGCGTGATATCATCGGCGATGTGTTGAAAATTACCGGAACGGCACGTACCGCCCAGTTCCTTGATGATATCAAGAACCTCGGATTTACCATGGCATTTAAAGGAGGACTGTCCTTTAATTTAGGTGATCTTGTGGTGCCGCCGGTTAAAGCGGAAATGATTAGCAAAGCTGAAAAAGAAGTTGCTGAAATTAAGAACAATTATGCGGCAGGATTGATCACACACAGTGAGCGTTACAACCAGATCATCGATGCCTGGACACATACCAACTCGAGGCTTACACAAACACTCATGAGCCAGTTATCACAGCACATGCAGGGTTTTAATCCTGTTTATATGATGCTTGATTCAGGCGCCCGTGGCTCAAAAGAACAGATACGTCAGTTATGCGGCATGAGAGGCTTGATGGCTAAACCACAGAAGTCGGGTGCTACAGGCGGTGAAATTATCGAAAACCCTATTTTATCGAATTTCCGCGAAGGCTTGTCCGTACTTGAGTATTTTATTTCTACCCACGGTGCCCGTAAAGGTCTCGCTGATACCGCTCTGAAAACTGCCGATGCCGGTTATCTTACACGCCGTTTAGTGGATGTTACTCAGGATGTTATTATCTCTGAGCAGGACTGCGGTACGCTTAGGGGCTTGACTATTTCAGCACTCAAAAAGAATGAAGATATCGTGGAAACACTGCACGACCGTATTCTCGGACGTGTTACACTTCATGATATTTATCACCCGCAAACAGGCGTCCTGATCATTAAAGCAGGAGAAGAACTTACCGAGGAAATATGCGACATTATAGCCGACTCTCCTATTGATAGTGTCGAAATCCGTTCTGTACTTACCTGCGAATCACATCATGGTGTTTGTGCAAAATGTTACGGCAGAAACCTTGCTACCGCTCAACTGGTTCAAAGGGGTGAAGCTGTCGGAGTCATTGCGGCACAATCTATTGGTGAGCCTGGTACTCAGTTGACCCTGCGAACATTCCACGTCGGTGGTGTGGCCGGTGTGAATATTGCTTCATCATCCAGGATAGAAGCAAAATACGATGGGTTGCTTGAGATCGAAGAACTTCGTTCCGTTCCTTACACCGATGAAGAAGGGAAATCGTTTCAAGTGGTTATCGGACGTTCAGCGGAAATGAAGATCGTTGATAAGAATACGAATACAGTGCTTGCTTCCAGCAATATTCCTTATGGTGCAAACCTCTATTTCAAAAATGGTGATTCCCTTAAAAAGAATGACCTGGTTTGCGACTGGGATCCTTTTAATGCCCTGATTGTTTCAGAAGTCAGCGGAAAAGTTGTGTATGAGGATGTGATTGAGAATGTTACTTTCCGTGAGGAATCTGACGAACAGACCGGCTTCCACGATAAGGTGATTATAGAAACCCGGCACAAAGCCAAAAACCCGGTGCTAAAGATTATTAACGAAAAAACGAAAGAAGTCATCAAGCAATACGACATGCCGGTGGGTGCACACATAAAAGTTGACGAAGGCCAGAAAGTAAAAGCTGGCGACAATTTATGCAAGATCCCGAGATCTGTCGGAAAATCAGGCGACATCACAGGGGGCCTTCCCCGTGTGACCGAATTGTTTGAAGCACGTAATCCTTCTGATCCTGCAGTGGTTTCAGAAATCGACGGTGTGGTATCATTTGGTAAAAAACTAAAACGCGGAAGTAAGGAAGTTATCATCACTTCAAGAACAGGCGAAAGCAAAAGTTACCTTATTACCACAACAAAACAGATTCTTGCTCAGGAAAACGACTATATCAAAGCCGGCGACAAACTGTCTGATGGCGCTATTACACCTGCCGACATCCTTGCAATCAAAGGCCCGACGAATGTTCAGGAGTATATCGTGAACGAAATTCAGGAAGTGTACCGTTTACAGGGTGTGAAAATCAACGACAAACATTTTGAAGTTGTTGTTCGTCAGATGATGCGCAAAGTTGAGATCGAAGACCCGGGCGATACGCGCTTTTTGGAAGGCGAACTGGTCAACAAGATCGATTTCCAGGAAGAAAACGACTGGATCTATGGTAAAAAAGTGGTGGTCAACCCCGGCGATGAAACAAATTATAAACCGGGACAGATCATACCGGCACGTAAGCTGAGAGACGAAAATTCCATCCTCAAACGCAAGGATAAAAAGGTTATTGAAGCCCGCGATGCTCACCCTGCTACTGCACGGCAGATATTACAGGGGATCACCAGAGCTTCATTGCAGACCAAGAGCTGGATATCCGCGGCTTCTTTCCAGGAAACCACAAAAGTACTTACCGATGCGGCAGTTTTTGCCAAATCAGATGACCTGGCAGGACTGAAAGAAAACGTTATTGTAGGACATTTAATACCTGCCGGTACCGGTTTGCGCGAGTACGACAAAATTATCGTCAGTACGAAAGAAGAATATGAAAACCTGTTAGCTTCAAAAGAAAAAGAAGAGATCAAAGAAGATAAAGATTAATTTAACTATTATAAAAAGTATCGCTGGCAATTTGTCCGGCGATACTTTTTTTTATTAAAAAACAAAACCATGGAGAATAAAAATGAACAACAATTGAACATTGAATTGAACGAGGAAGTAGCGGAAGGTATCTATTCAAACCTTGCTATCATTACCCATTCGCACTCTGAGTTTATCGTGGATTTTGTAAAAATTATGCCCGGCATTCCCAAGGCAAAAGTTAAATCGCGTATCATTCTTACGCCGCAACATGCCAAACGCCTGCTGAATGCCCTGAAAGACAATATTTCAAAATTTGAAGATAATTTTGGCGCTATTGACGATAATAACCCGGTGGACCTGAGCCCTTATAATTTCGGCGGGCCGACAGCAAGGGCTTAATAAATTATTTATGCGTAACCCTTGGTAATTCAAGCGTTTCCTATACCCATAGGAGTACAAAGAATTGAACTTATTTCTTCAAAAAATTACTGAGATTTTCCTCTACCCGCTGTAATATATTGCTGGTATCAGCCCTGACGAACTTTTCGCCGGTGATATTCTCGTAAAGTTCAATGTATCTTTCTGAAATATTTTCAACGACCTGAGCCGTCATTTCAGGAACTTTCTGTCCTTCCTTACCCTGAAAACCATTCTCCATCAGCCATTCCCTTACAAATTCCTTGGATAATTGTTTTTGGGGAAGTGCCGCCTGCTGGCGTTCTTCATAGCCCGAACCATAAAAATACCGCGAGGAGTCAGGGGTGTGTATTTCATCAATAAGAATGATTTTGCCGTCTTTTTTTCCAAATTCATATTTGGTGTCCACCAATATCAATCCCATCTTTGCAGCAATCTCAGTACCCCGCTGGAATAATTGATACGTATATTTTTCAAGCTGCTCGTAATCGGTTTTGGAAACCAATCCCAAACTAATGATTTCTTCCTTTGAAATATCTTCATCGTGTCCGACAGATTCCTTCGTAGTAGGAGTGATGATGGGGGTGGGAAATTTGTCATTTTCTTTCATGCCCTCTGGCATGACAACCCCGCACAAAGAGCGTTTTCCGGTCTTGTATTCGCGCCAGGCATGGCCCGAAAGGTATCCGCGTATCACCATTTCCACCTTGAAAGGTTCGCATTTAATGCCGGCAGTAACCATAGGGTCGGGGACAGCAATTTTCCAGTTGGGAACAATATCTGCCGTCGCATCCAGGAACTTGGCCGCGATCTGGTTCAAAACCTGTCCTTTATAAGGAATACCTTCAGGCAACACTACATCAAATGCTGATATGCGGTCGGTAACCACCATCAGCAATACTTCGTCATTTATGTTGTAAACATCCCGGACCTTTCCTTCGTAAAGGCTTTTTTGTCCGGGGAACTGAAAATTTGTTTTTACAATGGCGTTATTCATCTGAAATGTAGATTTTATTTTAATAATCAGAAAAATCGGCTAATAGGTCAAAATGAAGCTCATAATTATTGGATTCAAAATCTGTGGCGATCCATAGCTCATCATTTTTTAAGCGTAAGATCTTCCATTCGGTGGTGTCCTTTAAGATCGGAAGCGTGCAAAAGATATCATTTGAATAGGATTCGTAGGGCTCCTGGGGTACAAGAGCAAAAGTGATTGTGGTTTTTTTATCATTTAATATCAGGTCGGATTTGGCAATAATATTACCATCGGTATGCGAAATTCCGATAAAATAATCCTTGCTCCAGTCTGAATAAATGCTGAATGGATAAGAATTTAATTCGCTTGAGAAAAATCCGAGTGAAATATCTTTTTCATTGAACCATATATTTGAAATTTCCCATTTTCCGGTAAGCCTTTTTTCAGCAGAACGAAGGCTTACAGATGGCCCATCCTCATATTTATTACAGGAAAAAATTGCGATGGACATGATCGTAAAAAATAAGATATTTTTCATTCTTCGTTTGTATAAGCGTTAATGATTTCTGTAATAAGTTTATGACGAATAATATCCGAATTGTCAAATTGGATAATGTCGATACCCTGAATATCTTTCAGTATTTTCACTGCATGTACCAGTCCTGACGCCTGGTTTTTGGGGAGGTCGATCTGGGTGATATCTCCTGTTACGATAAACTTGGCTGAACGACCCATGCGTGTCAGGAACATTTTCATCTGATTGACGGTGGAGTTCTGCGCTTCGTCGAGGATGACAAAAGCATTGTCGAGGGTACGTCCGCGCATAAAAGCCAGCGGGGCAATTTCAATGATGCGTTCTTCGATATATAAACTCAATTTTTGAGCGGGGATCATATCCCAGAGTGCGTCATACAGCGGTTGCAGATAGGGGTCGAGTTTTTCTTTCAGGTCGCCGGGCAGAAACCCGAGATTTTCACCGGCTTCTACGGCAGGGCGGGTAAGTATGATGCGTTTCACTTCTTTGTCGCGCAGCGCCTTCACGGCCAGAGCCACCGCCGTATACGTTTTGCCCGTTCCGGCAGGTCCGACGGCAAAGATCAGATCGTTTTTGGCACAACTTTCTGCCATGCGGCGCTGGTTGGGCGTCCGGGCTTTAATCAACAGCCCTTTTTGACCATGCAATATCAGGCCATCCTGTATGCTGCTTTCATCGTCAGTAATTTTAGCTTCAGAATCAAGGTATTGACGGATCACCTCCTGCGAAATAAAACCTTTGCTGTTGTAATGTTTTATCAACAGATCAATAAGCTCCTCGAAAAGCTTTATTTCATTTTTGTCGCCGATTAGTTTAATGGTATTGTCGCGGGCAACAATTTTGATCTTTGAGAAATGACTTCTGAGCAGTTGTAAGTGCTGATCGTGGATGCCAAAAAAGTCCAGGGGATCAACAAATTCTAAGGTTATGGTTTTCTCGGTCATCAAAAAGTCTGAAGGTGGATAAAATTTTAACAAAATTAATAAAAAATGCGTTGCCGCCTTTGAAAATTTGTAATTTTGAGGCTGTATTACTATTCTTAAAAATGGCTATTATTACATTGACAAGCGATTGGGGCCTGACCGATCATTATGTTGCTGCCGTGAAAGGCGCGATAATGAGCAAATCCTCTGTGGCAACCGTCGTGGATATCACACACAGCATTACAAAATACAGTTTAGCAGAAGCCGCTTTTATTATCAAATATGCTTATAAGAATTTTCCTGAAGGCAGCATACATATAATCGGTGTAAATTCTGATGAATCAAAAGGCTCAACACATGTAATAGTATATTACGATGGACATTATTTTATAGGTGCCGACAACGGAGTATTTTCGCTTCTTTGCGAAAGCGCACCTGAGAAAATCATAGCGATCACTAAATTACCCGAACCCAAATACCGCACCTTTCCTTCGCTGGATATTTACGCCGTGGCGGCCTGCCATATTGCCGAAGGGAAAAATCCCGAAGATCTGGGCGATAAAAAAAATGAACTTTACAAGCTTACCGGCTATCTGCCCCAGAGCGAGGCCAATTCGATAAAAGGCATTGTAATTTATTTTGATTCTTATGATAATGCCATCACTAATATTTCAGATAAAATATTTAATGAAATAGGGCAGGGCCGTAAGTTTTCGGTTTTTTTCAAAAATGAGGAGCTTCATGAAATAAAGAAAACGTACTCAGAAGCGGGAGATGCAGATATCGTGCTGGTTTTTGGAACAACAGGGCTACTTGAAATTGCCCTCAGCAAGGGCAGCGCACGCAACCTGCTTGGCCTTGGCATTTACGACCCCGTACGTATCGAGTTTGAAGAATAGATGTTGGGTTTTCCTTCATGTTTTGATATTATTGCGATATTGGCAAAAGAATTTTTAAGTTTGCTACAATGCACATAAGTTGTTTGAAATAGAAGTACAGCAGTGTATTCGAACATTTCAACTCCAACAGCGACTTTTTTGGCATAACCATTATTAATTCCAAATTTCACTTTAGGCTCTTTGAGATTTGGTTTTTGTATAAAACCCTGTGCGATAATCAATAAAAATATGAGTAATAACTTGATTTCATTTTAAAAATAGATTATCTTTGTTTAATGAATTGTAAATTTTTATAAGTAATAGAAATATTTAAATTTTAAGTTATGAAAAACAATATGGGTATCGCCGACAAATCTATCAGGTTTATTATTGCTATCGTTTTCATAATTCTTTTCGCTACAAAAACTATCCCCAATAGTGTGTGGTGGAGCTATGCCCTTCTTGTCTTAGCCGGATTTTTTATTGTAACCAGCTTATTGGGCTCTTGCCCTCTTTATCTGCCCTTTAAAATAGATACACGTTCGCACGAGAAAAAAAAGGAAGACAAGAAAAAAAATAGTTCGGGCATATCATCGGAATATTAATTATCAGGATATCTTTTGACAGTTTGTCAGAAAAGGAATATTGGCATATTTTTTGTTATTAAGAAACAGTCTAAATAAAAATAATATGAACACAATGATGATGGCACTATTAATAGTGGTTAATCTATCGCAACTTACAAATGAACAAAACAACAGAACATCAAACTTAAAAATGAGTATTATGGAAACAAAAGAAAACAAACGTGCAACGGAATTTGAATTCAAATCCCTGCCATACAGCTATGACGCATTGGAGCCATTCATTGACAAAATGACCATGGAAATCCATTATTCGAGGCATCACAAAGCCTATTTCGATAATTTTATAAAGGCCATAAGCGGCACCCCGATAGAACAGATGTCTATCCGCGAAATATTCGCCGGAGTAAGTAAATTCCCTGCTGCTGTGCGTAACAACGGCGGCGGGTATTTCAACCATGAGTTGTACTGGGACAATATGGCGCCCAATGGCATCGGGATGTCCGAAAAGTTTAAAACCCTGCTGATAACACATTTCGGATCACTTGAAAAGTTAAAAGAAGATTTTACCAATGCCGGGATGACACGTTTTGGCAGTGGCTGGGCATGGCTTAGCGTTGATGATAATGGAAATCTTTTTATAAGTTCGACACCCAACCAGGACAACCCTTTGATGGATGTTGCCGAAAAAAGGGGAACACCCTTGCTTGCTATGGACGTTTGGGAACATGCTTATTATTTAAAATACCAGAACAAGCGGGTTGATTATATCAATGCCTTTTGGAACATTATCAACTGGAAAGTGGTTGAGGAACGATATGAAAAGGCCGTAATAAAAAAATAAAAGCGTCTGCATTTAAACCCATGCGGTACATTATGAAAACGCCGGTTTCATTCCTGGGGAGGAAATCGGTGTTTTTGTTTATATACAATACGAATCAAGGATTAAAAATATTTTGCCACAAATTCACTAAGACTCTAAGTCCGCCTCGGCGGACACTAAGTTGGATTAAATATATTTTTTTGTTTTTTTTGTGAAACTTACTGCCTTTGTGTCTTACTGGCTAACTATGAAATGGTTATAATTCTTAATTCTTGATTCGCATATATAATTTATTAGTAACTTTACGCTATTATTTGGCATAAAGCCTGATTTTAGCATCTGTTTGTACCAACCAGAAAGACATCAACCCCATGACACAAGAAACAAACAACGAAGACGACATTGAAAAACTCCGTATCGAAAACGAGGTAAAAAAAATAAAGCTAAGCCTTGAACACGGAGCGCATTTTTCCGAATCAGACAGGACAAATAATCTGGATCCACGGCTGGAAGCGGCATTTCTTAATAATATCGAGCAATTTGAAAATGCTTACGAGAACTGCAAACAAA
>DAOQAF010000094.1:0-8961 GCA_035353775.1 Bacteroidales bacterium
TTCAAAGAACCTTATGCCACCGCTAAGGAATACCTTTATCTGTACGACAGTTGCCAGGTTTTTGTCTTTCTTAACCACATGGGCTTTGAAGAGGATGTGGCGCTGGCCGGACAACTGCCGGCCGGGAAAGTGGATCTGGTCATTGGCGGACATTCGCATACCCGCGTGGATAAAGAACAGATACACAATGGCATTCTTATCACACAGGCAGAACGCAAACTGAAATTTGCCACGCTAATAAAACTCACCCTGAAAGATAAACGGGTGGAAACCAAAACCATGCAACTGCTGACGATTGGAAATAAAGGCAAGGAACGCGGCGATATCCGCGATATGGTGAATAAATATAACAACAACCCTTCACTCAGTGAGACCATTGCTGAGGCCACTGCGGATTTTACATCTTACGAGCAGGTGGGCTACCTGATGGTGGACGGCATACGTTCGGCAGCAGGGGCAAATATTGCACTGGCAAATCCAGGCGGTGTGCGTATTGACCATTTGAACAAGGGCAGCGTAAGCGTAAAAGACATTTATACCATGGATCCCTTTGGCAACGAGATGGTATTGTTTAACCTCACCGGATACGAACTGAAGGCGCTGCATCTGGCGGCCTTCACCATTGACGACAGCAGCGCCATTTATCCTTCGGGAATAAAATCAAAATACCTGCTCACCGTTAAAGGCGCACTGGCCGATGTGCAGTTTTTTACCACCGACGGCAAACCGCTCGAAATGGATAAAACATACACTGTGGTCATGAACAATTATATGTCTTCGGTATATAAATACGAACACAAAGATAGCGGACGCGGTTTGTTCAGGACTACCGCCGAAGGCATCATAGATTATCTGAAAAAGTTGAAAAAAATTCCTGATTACCAGGGAGAAAAAAGGGTGGAGGTTGTAAAAGCCGGTAAATAATCACTTTTAAAAACGAAAGAATAAAAGCACTAATTTTAAAAATAAAGACCAAAAAAACAGAAAATGAGAAAATCGCCCCATTTACTTATTATTATCGGTATTTTATTTATTGCGGTAAGCGGATGTAAAAATGCGGAACAAGCCACGGCTCCGGTTGCTCCCGAAGAAGTACAGAACAACGATTACATGGAACTGGCCATACTATATCATCAGCGTTCTGCCGAGATAAAAGCCCTGTATTACCAGTCGTTCAACCTGGCAAAACTGATGTTTGAACAGGATCTTGCAAATAAAGATGTGGCGAAAAAGCGCGCAATAGTCGTGGATATTGACGAGACCATGCTCGACAACAGCCCCTATGAAGCCAAATGTGTGCGTGATAACATCTCTTACCCTGATCAGTGGGACGATTGGTGCAACAAGGGTGTTGCCGATGCCTTGCCCGGCGCTGTTGACCTGTTGAATTTCATTGCCGGTAAAGGCGCTGAGGTATTTTACGTTTCCAACCGCACCGAAGATCAGCGCGAGGGCACCTTGAAAAACCTGAAAGAAAAAGGCTTTCCCTTTGCCGATAACCAGCACCTGAAGCTGAAAACTAAGACTTCGACCAAAGAAATATACAGACAACAGATCTCCGAAACATACCATATCAGCTTGCTGATCGGGGATAATTTATCTGATTTTGTCGTTGGTTTTGAAAAACAACCCACCAACATAAGAGAGCACAAGGTTGACAGCCTGCGAAATGAATTCGGGAAACGTTTTGTAATGCTGCCAAATGCCATGTACGGTGACTGGGAATCAGCCGTGTACGATTATAACTACAAACGTACGGCAATACAAAAAGACAGTTGCCGGAAAGCAAATCTCAGGGGATTTTGACAGAGATACTACGTAATCTGCAAAAACACTACATATTTGTATATCAGTCGGATAAATTCATGAATTTATCCGACATGAATTTGTTTTTGACATATCTTTACAAAAATGCCGGGATTTTGATTGCCAATCTTTGGTTTTTTTTCTTTTTCCCTGAAGCCGCTTTATGTGTTTAAAATTTATAGCTTGCCCATCGAAATTGTTGCGGAAACAATTTTTATCAGCGCTTCCACAACGCGGGCTGCTTTTTTAATACCATTAGCTACTTTTGACAGCTTTTCAGCAGATTGTTCAATTTGTTTTATCAGAATTTTTAAATCTTTAGTATCCGCTGTTAAAGAATCAACCAATTTTTGACCCACTAAAGCAACTATAGTTCTTTCCATATTTCGGAGTTTTAAAGAAGAATCCTGAAGCGCAGAAATTTCATTTTTTGTCAACTGCGGATCGGCCAACGCATCAATAATAACATCTTGAGCTGCGTGGATTTTTGCAAGGGTGTTGATTTTTTCTGTATTCATGGTATTTATTTTTTCACTTTTTCTATTTTTTCTATGGTCGTTTTTATTTTCCTGATCTCATCATAATACGATTGCAGCTCCTTAATACTTTCAGTCAGCGTTTTCTTTTTCTCTATCGCTTTAAGGAGTGCGTGATGTGCCTTTCTCAAACCGTCAGTTGCCGAAACAGTCTGTTCCAATAATGTATTAACTCCATCTAAAACTTTCAAAGTGTTCAAATATTCATTTTCGCTTTCAAGAGTAGGAAGAGTGTTAAGTCTGGAACAAGAGGATACATAGAATTTGTAACTTTCTCTTATACCGGTTTCTTCATTTTTTATTAAGTCCTGAATATTCAAAGAATCGTTAATCGCCGGGATATACACCTTGCCAACGAGAAACTCCTTCAGGTTCGTTATCATCATTCCGATGAGCGTATCGGCTTTTGGTATAAAAGATTTTAAATTTTTTCCTTGTTTGTTTTTAATATATATATCACCTCCCCAATATATTATCTGACTTACCAGTCCCCCAATTCCACTCGGGATCTTTTTTTCGTTATCCATACTGTTATACAAGGTTATTAAGGAGTCAAGATCAACTCCAAAAGTTTCGGTTTGTTCTTTAAGGTCAGTTGTATATTGATCTGATGATAATAATTGTAATGATTGTGCATATTTATCAATGATCTTAAAGGTAACATCCACTTTTTCGGATAATTGATAATCCTGTTTTTTTTCATTGAAGGCAGAATCAAGTACACTTATATATTTTGATGGTTTGTCGTTAAATAAATTTGCATAAAAAATGCCTCTTTTCAGCCTGACATCAGCCAATTCCGTCATTATTTTACTCGGATATGCCGAAAAATCTTTTGACGTCTGAGCAAATTGATTGACGGCTACGATTTGTGTTTTTGTCAGCGAAGCGCAACCCGCCAGCATTAGTGAAATGCAGAGAATGTAAATTGTTTTTTTCATTTTATAAAAAATTTTCAGGTTATTGTTTGATCGGGAAACGGTTGAAAAATACCAATACTCAGGCCGGTCAGACAAACTCCGTTTTAACATGCGATCATACAAATATATATCAATTAAAAAGGCCAGCGGGTATTTTAGGATTTTTTTCTGTATGGAGTTGCAAAACGGCAATATGTGGTTTGTTAATTTGTACAACTCTGATTACAGGCTGTGCCTCTCCTTGAAATTGCACAGCTTCGGTTAAAATAACCAATGGATACATGGAATTTTGGCGATGGAATTCCTGTTATAAACGCTACCTAATTTATTCCTAACGCTACGCGATGGAAATTTAAAATGCGGAATATGGATTTTTAAAGTTATAAACGGCCGAGAGACTACCTCAGATGATTGGGGTATTTGTCAGAAGTTTCCAAATAAATATGGAAATCAAATATTATTTGCAGTATTTTTTTATCATATCATCCATATTTAAGGCTCCCAGTTCTTTGGCTTTTTTAAAATCTGAACAACCGCTGACTTTTTGGCCCAATGCAATTTTTGCATCTCCTCTGTTGATATAAGCCAATGCATATGCAGGGTTGATCACTATCGCTTTACTATAATCTTCAATAGCGCCGGCATAATCTTTAAGATTGCTCTTTGTAATACCCCTGTTATTATAAGCATCCGCATTTTCAGGGTTAATATCTATAACTTTGGAATAATCTGCAACTGAACCATCGAAGTCCAATAGTATTCCCTTTACAAGCGCCCTGTTATAAAAAGCATCTGCATTTTTAGGATTTATTTCTATCGCTGTGGTATAGTCAGCAATTGCTCCATTGTTGTCCCGGAGGTTATATTTTGCCAAACCTCTGTTATAAAAAGCCTCCGTTACCCTGGGGCTGATTTCTATCGCCTTGGTATAGTCGGCAATGGCTCCCTTGAAGTCTAGAATAGCATACTTCGCATTTCCCTCGGCTAAATACTTCTCAGCCGTTTGGCTGTATCCAGCAAAGATCATTGACAATGCTGTCATTAAGACAAAAATTTTTTTCATCATGTTAGTTTTTAATTAGCTTGCAAGATACAAAAAATAAATCATTTTATAATATAATAATTATTTAAAAATAAATCATTTGATGATTTCGGCACCTCGATTTAACAGTATTTTCAACAATTTTACATTTTTCAGCATCCCCTCTAATTTAATCCTTATTTTTATGCTTCTTATTACACGATAAGTAATGGTTATCCTGTCTTTATTTCTGCAAACAGTGTCAAATAAACAATTAACCCGTGATAAAATTTAATAGTTCATTATGAATAAAATACTTGCTTTTATTGCCCTTGTACTGGTAGCGCATACCATGCAGGCACAACCTGTCCTGAGCTGGCAGAAATCATACGGTGGTACGGGCCACGAATATGCGTGGAAAACCATTCCCACCAGTGACGGCGGCTATGCTTTTGTGGGATTTTCAGAATCCACCAACGGCGATCTTTCCGGCCATCATGGAACAACCACCAATAACGATTTATGGGTATGCAAAACAAATGCAGCAGGTACTATTCAATGGTCAAAACTTTTTGGAGGTAGTGAGGACGATGAAGGGCACGATATTATTCAGACCGCGGATAGTGGCTTTATGGTTGCCGGCTGGACAGATTCGTTTGACGGCGATGTAACAGGACATCACGGAACCTATGGCAGTGATATGTGGGTGCTGAAAATAACCTCTGCGGGGGCGCTGTCGTGGGCGGAATGTTATGGCGGAACCGACGATGACGCCGCGGCAGCTATGGTCCGAACACCGGGAGGTGATTTTTATGTGGCCGGAAGTACTTATTCTGATGACGGAGATGTGAGCGGTAATCACGGCAGCAGTGAAGACTTCTGGGTGATAAAAATAAGCAGTTCCGGAACTTTGCTGTACCAGAAGTGTATAGGGGGTACTGACTATGATGAAGGTATAAACATGGCGCTTACTGCCGACAATGGATGCGTCGTATGCGGAAGAACATCTTCCTCAGACGGCGATGCCATTGGCTACCACAGTGGGTCAGATATGCTGATCGCAAAGTTGTCCGCTTCGCTCAGCCTGGAATGGTCTAAATGTTTCGGTGGCTCTGAAACAGAAGAATGCAATGCCATTGTACAACTCGGTGACGGTAGCTATGCCGCGCTCGGATATACCAGCACACAAAACAACGGTGATGTTTCAGGGCATCACGGATCACAAGGCTCCGACGACTTCTGGCTGGTAAAGATCAGCGCTTTGGGCTTATTCACCTCAGCAGCATGTTATGGCGGAAGCGGAGATGATCAGGCTAACGGCCTGGCGCTTGCAAACGATGGCGGCTTTTTTATGTGCGGATTAACAAATTCCACAGATGGCGACGTTTCCGGCTTCCACAGCAGCGGTTTCTTTGACCCGGATGTTTGGGTGGCTAAGATCCACTCATCAGGTACATTGCAATGGCAGCGCTGCTGTGGCGGATCCGGACAGGACGAGAGTTTTCATGTTTACGAAGAAATACCCGGAGTTTGCGTTGTAACCGGGTTTACTTATTCTGGCGATAACGACGTAACCGTAAATTATGGAAGCGCCGACGGATGGATCATTAAATTAAGCGGAGCAGCAGCTATTAGTGAAGTATCTACCGATCATTTTGAGCTCTTTCCAAATCCTTTCAGCGATGCGATCACCCTGAAACTCTCAGATAAAGCCTCTGAAGTAAAAAAAATCGAGATCTGTGATGTGCTTGGAAACTCAATGAAAATTATTGAGAATATCTCTCCTGTTACTGAATATAAAATCGAAACAGGAGATCTTCCGGCCGGAGTTTATTTCTTAGCAATAAGCGGAACCGATTTCAGGGAAACTATGAAAATCCTTAGAAAAGGTTTTTAAAACTTTAAAACAGTGTCTAATCACGTTTGTACCATTTTTTTCGTTTTACTACCAGTTTTTTTTCGTGTTTATCCGTTTAGAAGAAATCACAAATAATTAATATAAAAACATGAAAAAAATAACATTATTTATCCTTGCAATAGGAATTGCAGTAAGTTTTTCTGCATGTAAAAAAGACAAAGATGCAGATCCTGTATTGGGATGCACGGACTCCGGTGCTTTGAATTTTAACCCTTTGGCCACATCGGACGATGGTACTTGTGTTATACCCGAGCAGGTTCAGAAAGCATTAGTGATAGAGTTTACTGCGGCATGGTGCGGTTCCTGCGGGGGCTGGGGCGGGCCTACTTTTAGTGCATTAATGACAAATAACCCAGGCAAGGTTGTTCCGGTTGCAGTGCATACCGATGATGATATGACTCCTCAATCTTTATATTATGGTTTTGGGCCTATTTTGCCCGATGGAACATTTGGGATTCCGTATTTTAGAATCGGAGATGTCGAAACATATAATAATAGTCAGGTTACAACGATATGTGCTCAAACCCCTGTGGTAGCTCAAACCGCATTAATGTATACCTTAGAATCAGGAACGGTAAACGTGAAAACAAGAACTAAATTTTTTACAGCAGTAACAGGTAATTATGTTTTAGCTGTATATGTTCTGGAAAGCGGAATTGATGGCACATCCGGCGCATATACACAAACAGGTGCCGCAGCCGGTTATAAGCATAAATGTGTTTTGCGTGCGACGTCTACTAATAGTGCATTTGGAGAAACTATTGTCACTGCAAGTGCTTCGGCCGGCACAACCGTTGATAAAACGTATAATATTACGTATACTAAATTATCGACAAATTCTACAATAAATATAGCGACCGTTATTTGGAAAAAAGAAGGTTCCGATTATAAGTTTATAAACGGCTATTTTAAATAATTTATTCAAATACTACCAAACAATTTTCTTTAATCCCCGTCCTTTCTTCAGCCACCCCCGCAACAGCACATCCGCATCAGGATAGTAATTAGCCTTGGTGATGTACTCCCTGAAATCTTCCGGGGCGAATACAACACAGGAGGCATCGATATATCCGTAGCCCGAATACCGCCGGTTTTCAACAAGTATCACCGAACGCTCTTCCTCAGTTCTGCCCCTGTCAATAATAGCATAATTTTCTTCTTCAGATAAATAGTGTTTCAGAATTTCATTGGCACGTGCATTATATACTTCAACTTCTTCCTGTCCCGCACAGATGCCATTGCACTTTTTTATCTGGTGATTAAAGCAAACGGCATCTTTTGACATCAGCCCGCAATGATTGATGCAGAGGGTAAATTCTTCAATCCAGTATTCGAGCCGCTCCCTGGCGGAAACCATGCTGGTAAAAGATTGTAAGGCATTTTCGGATTCTTCAAAGGGAACAATCTTAAAATTGATGATGCCTTTTTCATCTTTGAACCAGTCGATGGAATGTGTAAACGTGTCCGTAACCCGGCTGCGGTTGTATTTTGGTTTATGTTTTTTAATTTCTTCCGATTCGAGCAACAGGGCAATAGCTTCACTGCCTGTAAGGACAAAGTCAACATTGTACAAGTCATTCAGCATGTTCTTGCCTTTTTTCTCATGGGTATTGAAATGGCTGAGCGCCCGGCTATACATGTTCAGGCTCTTGCCGATATAGATTATTTGCTGGTCTTTATCAAGAAAATAGTACACGCCACATTCTTCGGGCAGTTTTTTCAAAATATATTCTTTGATCTTGTCGATCCTTCTTGTCATGATCCCTTCAACACCCATGTTCTTGTACTGAGGATCCTGGGCCTTGAGTTGCAACAACAGATCAAAAAGTTGTGCCGTGGCTACGGCATCGCCTTCGGCCCGGTGCCGACCCTCAATTTCAATGCCCAGCGAAGCGCACAAATGCCCCAGGCTGTATGATATTCTCCCGGGTAATAGTTTGCGCGCCAGGCGGACTGTACAAAGGGTTTCTCTTTTGTATTTATAGCCTAGGGAAGCAAATTCCGCTTTTATGAAGTTATAATCAAAGCTGACATTGTGAGCCACAAAAACCTTGTTCTCGGTCATCTCAAGTATCTTGCCGGCAACTTCGTAAAACTTCGGGGCATCGGCCACCATTGCGTCCGTAATACCCGAAATATTCCGGTAAAAATGACTTATATGACACTGCGGATTGATCAGGGTGGTAAATTTCTCAACCACCTGAAGCCCGTCGTGCACCAGGATACATATCTCCGTGATGGCTCCTTTGCGGAATTCATAAGTACCGCCGCAGGTTTCTATGTCAATGATGGCAAACATCTTTATTGAATGCGGATTAATTTTATTCTTTTTTAATAACGAACAAGGATTAACGATTTTAGATTTTTGATCTTCTTAAATCACAAATCGTTAATCAATATTCTTACATCATTTTTTTTGTTCTTTTTAATAACGAACACCGATTAACGATTGCAGATTTTTGATGTTCTTAAATCACAAATCGTTAATCGATATTCTCACATCATTTTTTTGTTCTTTTTAATAACGAACACCGATTAACGATTGCAGATTTTTGATGTTCTTAAATCACAAATCGTTAATCGATATTCTCACATCATTTTTTTGTTCTTTTTAATAACGAACACCGATTAACGATTGCAGATTTTTGATGTTCTTAAATCATAAATCGTTAATCGATATTCTTACATCATTTTTTGTTCTTTTTAATAACGAACACCGATTAACGATTTTAGATTTTCGATCTTCTTAAATCCCAAATC
>DAOQAF010000094.1:9061-14312 GCA_035353775.1 Bacteroidales bacterium
AATATTCTTACATCATTTTTTTGTTCTTTTTAATAACGAACACCGATTAACGATTTTAGATTTTCGATCTTCTTAAATCCCAAATCATTAATCAATATTCTTAAATCATTTTACTTTTTTTAATAACGAACAAGGATTGGCGACTGCAGATTTTTGATGTTCTTAAATCAAAAATCGTTAATCAATATTCTTAAATCATTTTTTTTAAATCCATTTACTTCCAAATTTTCTCATCATTTTTCTTCAACTGCTCAAGTTCCACCTTCATGCTCAGCAGCAATTTCATCATATTTTCGGGGTTGATCTCCTCCTCTTTTTTGTCGGATATCTTCAGGCTGCACACGAATTCCCATATCTCGAGGATATCCTGTGCCACCACGGTATATGGCTGATAGGCCTTGTTGTCCGAATGAAGCTCAAAGATGTTGAATGGTTTTTTATAAAGGCGTTTATAAACCACCCCTTCTTCTTTGGTGAGAACAATATAGGTCTTTCCGTCTGCTATATCTTTCAACGATTCGACATATTTTCCCACCACAAAGTCGCCTGTAGCCAGCGGAGGCATTGAATCGCCTGTTATGGGGAACGTACGGTGTTTGCCGCTAACCCTGAAGGGCAATTCCATGAACGGCATTTTTTCAACGTATTCGGGATCGGCATAGCCGTTCAGATACCCGGCCGATGCTTTGGCGGTAACCACCTCGATGCGGTCGTTGTTTTCCTTGTCAATAACGACAGGAAAAAGCAGACGGTTGTCGCCAACTTTCATCAGGGCGTTTATATCTGTTTTTCTCAGATCCGCCTTGACCAGCAAGTCGATGGAAACATGAAAATATTCCGAAAGCCGGATCAGTATTTCTATCGGCGGTTCGTTGCGGGCTTCTTCATAAGCTCCCAGCCGGGCGCGGGTAATCTTAAGGTCTTCGGCAAGGCCTTCCTGTGAGAGTTTCTTTAATTCCCTGAGATGCCTGATGTTAAATGCTATTTTACTCATTACTACGAATTATAGCACAAATATACTACATTATGTAGTAACTTTGCAAGTAGAACCTGATTTTTTTTAAAAAATGGAACGGCGTATCGTACATCTCGACCTGGACTCTTTTTTTGTTTCGGTAGAACGTCTTCTGGACAGCAGCCTGAACGGGAAACCGGTGATCATCGGCGGTACTTCCGACCGGGGAGTGGTCGCCTCGTGCAGTTATGAAGCACGTGCATTTGGCGTACATTCGGCGATGCCCGCCAAACTCGCCAAACAACTCTGTCCGCAGGCCGTGTTTGTAAGAGGGGATATGGAATGTTATTCAAAGTATTCGCACCTTGTGACGGATATCATAAAGGACAGGTCGCCCCTTGTGGAAAAAGCCTCTATTGATGAACATTACATTGATATCACAGGCATGGACCGCTATATAAAAAACAGCATGTTGTGGACTCATGAGCTGCGGGAGTCGGTTATCAAAGAATCCGGCCTGCCTATTTCTTTTGGGCTGTCTGTCAACAAAACCGTATCGAAAGTTGCTACCGGAGAGGCAAAACCCAATGGAGAAAAGCAGGTGGACGAGGGGATAGAGAAACTTTTTCTGGCGCCCTTATCCATAAAGAAAATACCGGGCATCGGGGGGAAAACCTTTACGGTGCTCAGAAATATGGGAATAGAAAAAGTGGCGACCATACAGCAGATGCCGTTGCTGCTGATGCAAAAAGTCCTGGGCGAAAACGGGCAGATGATATGGAAAAAAGCGAACGGGATCGACAACAGTCCGGTCATTCCCTATTTTGAGCAGAAAAGCATGAGCCACGAAACAACTTTCGACAGGGACACCACGGATATGGAGCAACTAAAACGGGTACTGCTGAAAATGGTGGAAAAACTTGCTTATGAATTGCGGAGTTCAAAGAAGGTCGCCGGATGTATCACACTGAAATTAAGATATTCCGATTTCCAGACACACACCTTTCAATGCCGCATTCCTTACACCGCTTCCGATCATGTATTGCTGAACAGGGTGCTTGAGCTTTTTAGAAAGAATTATTCAAGAAGGGTGCTCATCCGCCTGATAGGGGTGCGCCTGAGCAACCTGGTGTCAGGCTTTACCCAGATCAACCTTTACGAAGACACCGAAGAAATGATCAACCTGTACCAGTCGCTGGACAGGATACGCAACCGTTACGGGTTTAAAGCCATCATGCGCAGCATCAATATGAAAACCCAAAATGATACTTAACGCTCATTCATATTACAGTTTGCGGTACGGGGTCGTTTCTAATGAAGACCTTGTCGTGTCTGCTGTTAAGAACGGTTATGACACAATAGCCATTACAGATATCAATAACTCTTCGGGCGTCCTGGAATTTGTAAAACTATGTTTTGAAAACAACGTCAAACCCATAGTGGGAATGGAGTTCCGCAAGGGTGACGAATTGCTGTACATCGCCCTGGCCCGGAACAACGAAGGCTTCAGGGAGGTCAATGAGCTGATGACCAACAGCAACCTGAATAAAACAAGTTTGCCGGTACGCCCTGATTTTATGCACTGCTATATAATTTATCCTGCAGGCCGCATAAAAGCCGGAGACTTAAAAGAGAATGAATATATCGGTATCCGTTCCTCACAACTGATAAGGCTGGGCAATGAAATAAAAGCCGGCCCGCAAAAATTCGTCATTCTGCAGCCCTTGACATACCTTGATTTTAAAGGCTACGAAGCCCATAAAAAACTCCGGGCCGTGGATCATAATATTTTATTTTCTCAGCTTACACCGTCTCAGATGGCCGGAACGGATGAATACCTCATCCCGAAAAAAGAACTATTGCAGAAATTTGAAGATTTTCCGCGGCTGATAAAGAATACAGAAAAATTGCTGGAAGACTGCAGTTTTACTTTTGATTTTAAAAGCATAAAAAATAAAAAAAGTTACACGGGCAGCATCTATGATGATAAGATTTTGCTGGAAAAGCTGGCCCTGGATGGCATGAAGTACCGGTACGGCTCAAAGAATAAAACAGCCTTGGGGCGAGTACAAAAGGAGCTTGAGATCATCGACAGACTGGGCTTTTCAGCATATTTTCTGATCGCTGCGGATATCATCCGTTACTCCATGCAGCGCGGATATTATCATGTGGGACGAGGCAGCGGGGCGAACAGCGTGGTGGCTTATTGCCTGCGCATCACCGACGTATGCCCCATAGAACTGGATCTGTATTTTGAACGTTTTCTGAACCCCAAACGCAAGTCACCGCCCGACTTTGATATAGATTACAGTTGGAAAGAACGCGATGATGTGACCGAATATATTTTCAAGCGTTACGGGCGAAAACACACGGCCCTGCTGGGGGCTATGTCAACGTTCAAAGACCGTTCGATCATACGTGAATTGGGGAAAGTTTACGGACTGCCAAAAGAAGATATTGACCGCCTGATCAAATACCCTGACTCTCCGCTGAACAAAAACGAGATATGCAGGGATATCCTGGATCATTACAATTCAATAGCGGATTTTCCCAACCTGCGGACCATACATTCCGGCGGGATATTGATCTCGGAAGAGCCTATTACCTGTTACACGGCGCTCGACATGCCTCAAAAAGGTTTTCTCACCACGCATTTCGATATGTACCTTGCCGAAGATATCGGTTTCGAAAAACTGGATATCCTCAGTCAGCGCGGCATTGGCCATATTAAAGACACAGCGGATATCGTGTACAGAAATCGTGGAATAAAAGTCGATGTACACGAAGTACAAAAATTCAAAACCGACGAAACCGTTCGCGCTCAGTTAAAATCGGGAGACACCATCGGCTGTTTTTATATTGAAAGCCCTGCCATGCGTGGTTTGCTGAAGAAATTGCACTGCGATACGTATATCACGCTGGTTGCGGCAAGTTCTATCATCCGCCCGGGGGTGGCACGCAGCGGCATGATGAAAGAATTTATTTACCGCTTTCACAACCCCGGAAAGTTCAGATACCTGCATCCGGTGATGGAGGAACAATTGAAAGAGACCTATGGCGTGATGGTTTACCAGGAGGACGTGCTGAAAGTCGGGCATCATTTCGGAGGGCTTGATCTGGCAGATGCCGATGTGCTGCGCAGGATGATGAGCGGAAAATCGAGAAACAAAAAACACCTGCTGGAAATCGAAGACAAGTTCTTTTCCCATTGTAAAAAGATGGGCTATCCCGATGAGCTCAGCAAAGAAGTGTGGCGGCAAATAGAATCTTTTGCCGGCTACAGTTTCAGCAAAGCACATTCGGCAAGCTATGCCGTGGAAAGTTTTCAGAGTTTGTATCTCAAGACCTATTTTCCATTGGAGTTTATGGTGGCGGTGATCAACAATTTTGGCGGGTTTTATTCAACACGTGTTTATGTTAATGAAGCGAAAAAAGCCGGTGGACAAATACTTTTGCCCTGTGTGAACAAAAGCACGTATTATACCACCGTTTACGGAACGGATGTTTACCTTGGTTTTATACATGTCAAATCGCTTGAATCCCATATTGCACAAATGATTGAACAGGAACGCGAACAACACGGCCCGTATAAAAACCTGGAAGATTTTATTGTAAGAACAAGTATCAGTATGGATGCGCTTCGCATACTGATACGCATTGACGCGCTGCGGTTCACGGGGATGAACAAACGGCAGTTGTTGTGGGAAGCCTATATGCTTTTTGACAAGGACCGGGCAAAGGAACATAATAACCCGCCGGCCCTGTTTGCGGTAAAACTGCCCGAATGGGAAATACCCGAACTGGTACACAGCCATATTGAAGATGCCTATGATGAAATAGAACTGCTTGAATTTCCGGTGAGCTGTTCCGCTTTTGATATGCTGAAAACCACGTTCAGGGGTGATTGCATGGCCAAAGACCTGATGAAATATGTAAATAATAAAGTGCGGATGGTGGGCAGTTACGTTACTTATAAATGGGTTCGCACCATCAAAGGCGATACCATGGCTTTCGGGACTTTTCTGGATGAAGAAGGCAACTTTTTCGACACGACACATTTCCCGCCATGCCTGAAAAAATATCCTTTTGGCGGCCAGGGGGTGTATCTGATCCTGGGCAAGGTGGTTGAAGATTATGGTTTTCCGGGTATCGAAGTAGAAAAAATGGCCAAACTACCGATATATGCTGATCCGAGGGTGGAATAAAGCTCCCCTGTAAGCGCGATTTTCCAGGGTCTCTAACCTATCTGATTATTGCAATTTTCCCGCTTTGTTTCAACTGATTTTCACTGCTTAT
>DAOQAF010000095.1:0-14198 GCA_035353775.1 Bacteroidales bacterium
CTCAAGTATTTTTATAATCAATTATTGAAAAAATTAATTTTTAGAACCCGCCTTTTGCAATTCAATAAGCTCTTCCGTAAAAAAAATATTGATGAAATTCTTCGTCATGCTGATGATATGACGCATGATGCCCATCGGCTGAAAAAAAATCTGAATGTTGTTGATCTGACCGCTTTGGGTATTGCAGCCATCATCGGGGCGGGTATTTTCAGCACTATTGGAAATGCCGCGGCTAACGGAGGCCCTGCCGTATCCTTATTGTTTATTTTTACGGCCCTTGCCTGCGGGTTGTCAGGTTTGTGTTATGCCCGTTTTGCTTCAGCCATCCCGATCAGCGGCAGCGCTTATACTTATGCTTATGCCAGCTTTGGCGAACTGATTGCATGGATCATCGGCTGGGACCTGATCATGGAGTATGCCGTCGGAAATATCGCTGTGGCGATCTCATGGTCGGATTATTTTGTCGGCATGTGCAACGGAATACACATACATATTCCGGCATATTTTTCAACCGATTACCTGAGCGCTTCACGGGGCTATCATGCGGTGGCAGCACAACTTTCGTCGGGGGCTGCATTGAGCTCGATGACATCCGGCTTACGCGAAGCGTATAATGCCTGGACCACCGCCCCGGAAGTTTTTGGGCTAAAGATCATTGCTGATATTCCGGCATTTTGTATTGTTGTTTTTATTACAACGCTCGTCTACGTTGGTATCCGTGAATCAAAAATTGCAAGCAACCTGATGGTGGCGCTGAAGATACTGATACTATTGCTGATCATTGGCGTAGGCGTTTTTTATGTGAATACGGAAAATTGGAGCCCTTTTGCACCCAATGGCGTATCGGGTGTTTTGAAAGGCGTTGCCGCCGTGTTTTTTGCATATATCGGTTTTGATGCTATTTCTACGACGGCGGAGGAATGCAAGCGGCCGCAAAGGGACCTGCCACGCGCCATATTGCTGTCGCTGGTGATCTCGACGGTTTTATATATAATGATCAGCCTGGTGCTTACGGGAATGGCGCCATACTATGAGCTTGCCGTGGGCGATCCGCTGGCCTATGTGTTTGCACGGCTCAACCTGACCGGCTTTTCAGGGCTCATTGCCGTGAGTGCTGTAATTTCAATGGCCAGTGTGTTGTTGGTTTTTCAGTTGGGCCAGCCCCGCATCTGGATGAGCATGAGCCGCGACGGTCTTTTGCCAAAAAGATTTTCAAAGTTACATCCCAAATACAAGACTCCGGCTTTTGCTTCTGTTATTGCAGGGTTTCTGGTCGCCATTCCCACATTATTTATGAACCTGACCGAAGTAACCGACCTGACAAGTATAGGCACCCTCTTTGCTTTCGTACTGGTGTCGGGCGGCGTGCTGATACTGGATAATCCGAAAAAAAATAAACAGCTCACCAACAATAAATCTTTTAAAATAACTTATTTCAATTCGAGGTATTTTCTCCCTTTGATATGGCTGGGAGTATTGATGGCGGCGTATTTTATGAACAAAGCCTTTTTTGAAAACTTTTTCAATGCCGATCTGTTCAGCGAATGGCAGATTATTGTTCAGAGAATACCCTTGATGATTTATTTTGTCGCTGCGATCATATTGACTTTTTTTGCCATCGTAAAACAATTTTCGCTTATTCCTGTGCTGGGGCTGCTCACTAATTTTTACCTGATGACCGAGCTCGGAATTACCAACTGGCTTCGTTTCCTGATATGGCTGGTGGTAGGGCTTTCGTTGTATTTTGTTTATGGGTATAAGCATAGTAGGCTTACCAAAACAAAAACTTAAAAAAAGTTTGGTCATTAAAATATTTTTGTATACCTTTGTCCTGCAACACGTTATATGTTGTGTCGTTTTGAGGCTGTAATTCTTAGTCTCATCGGTATTGAGGGAGATTTTCCATAAAAAAATTTTTAATGCACAGAAAAGTAAAAATAGAATATATCCTGAATTTGTTGTTTGTTGTTTTCATGGCGATGCTCATTCCGACCATCCATAGCCAGACCGGGGATGTATATCAGAAAAACGATTCCATTTTTGCTGTTCAGAAAGACAGCATTCACGCTGATTCTTTGGTAAAACAAGAATATAATGAAGCAGTGATTGACAGTGTGATCAATTTCGGGAAACAATTTCTGGGGCTGAAATATAAATATCACGGACAATCACCGGCGGGATTTGATTGTTCGGGATATGTTTCCTATATCTTCGGAAAATATGGTTATACTTTTCCTCATTCTTCCTCAGCGATGTCAACCTTGGGACAAAAAGTTGATCTGAAAGAAGCCCGCAAGGGTGATTTTATTTTTTTCAAAGGCCGAAGCAGTAAATCTTCAGGTGTTGGGCATGTAGCCCTGATAATCAAAGCCGATTCCGGGCAGGTAACCATGATGCATTCTACCTGTATGCAGGGGGTTATCATAGAAAAATATAATACCAGCCCTTATTATACGTCGCGGTATGTAGGTTGTAAGAGGCACCGGTTTTAATTTTATATTACCGCCTGATTTGCCTGATGGCAGAAAGAAACGGCGGGATTATTCTTTCAAAATATTTTTCTTTTTTGTATGGTGTTTTTTGAATTTCAAAAAACAAAGAAAAAGTAAAACAACTGATAGCGATATCAGCGACATATACCTCGCGATTATCACCGGCAACGGCTTGTAGCTGAACGTAATCTCATTTTTACCCGGAGGGACAACAATGGAATTCAGCGTGAGATTTACTCTGTGAATTTGTGTGCCGGAGTTGTTGATCGTGGCCTGCCAGCCTTTATTGAAGTTTTGAAAAAATACCAATAAGCTACTGTCGCTGCATTCAGCAGTAAGCCGAACTTCATTGGGAGAATAGCCGGTTATTTTTATATTCTGATCTTTATTGTTAAAATTCCTGATAACAGGCAGGTTGCCCTCGGTAAATACGATGCCCGGCCTGCCATGGCTTGCTGCCATTATGCTGTCGAAGCCATTTATCAGGGTGTCGGCAAAATAAAACAGCTTGTTCTTTTTTATGGTTTTGAAAAATGAGGTCTGATGATCAACCAGCCGGACATTGTTTTTTATCTGAAACGGGTTGTATCCGTCATAAGCAGGCCTTTTATAATATATACTCAGGTTGCGCCAATAGTGCTGGTAATATCCCGATGAGTCGGAACACTGGCTGATTGGCATGTCGGGGATGGGAAAGCCTTTTACAAAGTTTTGTTTTTCAAAATGGCGCATTTCAACGCTTTTCAACTTTTCAGAATATACCGTGCTTCGGGAGTTGAGCATAGAGTAAGTAAACATGTCAAGTATTACAAAAGCCAGCACCAGAAAGGCTGTTTTTACCTTTAAAAATCGCAAAGCCAACAGGAACAGCACCAGCCATCCGGCCTGAATGAGCAGCTGAAATGCCAGCCGCTGCGACACGCAGGTATCGTTGGGAAATTCCCAGGCAAGTTTCAGGGCAATATTTTTCAGGTTGAGATAAGCGGAGGCTCTTAAACCAATTACCGTCGTTATAAAAGCAATAATAAACACAAGGACTATGTAAAAGAGCTTCTTGTCTTTTCTGTCGAAAAAAGCCTGCATCGAAAAACCCGCAATCAATAAAAATGAGACGATAGCGAAGTACCTGAAAACGGACGGGAACCGGAAATAGTCCATAAAAGGGACATAGTGATACAGAAGCCCGCGGACTGGTGTATAGCTCCCGAAAGAAGCCAGCAGGTTTAGTATGCCGGTGATTAAAATCGCTATGGACAATTTTGATCTTTTATGAAAGAAATACAACACAAAAAATACCAGGGCAACTATTCCGAAGTAAGCATTGGCCATCGAAATATCTGTTTTCAGAAACTCTGTGTTTGATGTAACAGCATAAGGAGCCACAAACGACAGGGCGCACTGCGGGGTGAAGGCCCCCGACAGCGCTTCTTCCAGCGTGGTGCCGCCCAGCCGGCCTACCTGATCCTGATTATAAAAAACAGAAACAAAATAGGATAAGGTTACCAGTGCATAAATGGCCACTGCCGTCAGGTTCAGAATAAAAAACCGTCCCGGTTGTTGTGCATGGCCTTTTTTAAAAAACAGTACTACCGAATAAATAATAAATATGGCGGCCAGGTGATAAAACAAAATAATCCAGAAAGCCGGGTGGCCTCCGGTGGTGAGCAGATAGGCAAATAGGGCCGTGGACAAAGCGTAAATTACTTTATGATGTTTTATTAAAAGCAGATAGCTGTTCAATATAAATGGTATCCATGCGGCTGCAATGATATAGTAAAAATGTTGCGAGTTTCCGATAATAAATCCGCTAAATGCGTAAGAAACGGCGAGAATAAAAGCCGCAACTTTTGATAAGCCCAGATTTTTGCCGAGCAGGTAAAATCCGGCTGCAGCCAGAAAAACATGCAGCATGTATTCCGCCGAGAGTGAATAAATAGTATATCCGGAAAAAAATCCAAATACCCATGTTATGGGATACCATACCCCGCTCTGAGGGTCGGCACAAACAGGTATGCCCAGTTGCTGGTAGGGCAGCCAGTAGGGGAAAAAACCATGACGCAGGCATTCTCCTATATAATACCTGTAGGGATATGGCTGGTCGATCATATCCCATTTCAGGGGATGTATCATCAGCGACACATTGTAATACCCGACAAGGATGATCAGTAATAAAAAAAAATAAATTTTAAGATCGAATATTTTTTCCGCGTTGAGGTATTCCCCTGAAAATTTGAAACGCTTGTTCATGAAAGGGGGAATTCGTTACGACAGTGCCTGGTTGAGTTCGTTTGCCTGTTTGATCATTATTTCGTATTCCTTCGGGGTGAGGTCGTTGTAAAAATAATTTACCGGATTGATCTTTATGCCGTTCTTGATAATTTCATAATGACAATGAGGAGCTACTGATAAGCCCGTGCTGCCTACATAACCTATCACCTCTCCCCGTTTTACTTTTTGTCCGGGTCTTACGTTTATTTTACTCATGTGCCCATATAGCGATTGATACCCAAAGCCATGATTGATCACACAAACGATACCGTAGCCGCTTTGATTTCCTTTAGGGTCTATAACTACTCCGTCTCCTGTGGCATAAATGGGAGTGCCTGTTTTGGCCATAAAGTCAATTCCTGTGTGCATGCGTGACGTTTTGTATATCGGGTGAATACGGTACCCAAAGCCCGAAATAACTGTTGACCTTTTCTTTGAAACCGGTTGAATGGCCGGAATACACGAAAGCATTTTTTCTTTGTTTTTGGCTATCGCAATAATTTCGTCGAAGGATTTCGATTGTATATAGATCTGGTGAGAAATATTGTCAAGCCTCATAGCGGCATTTTTCATCAGCTCGGAATTATCATAACCTTTCAGGTCTTTATAACGGTCTTCGCCGCCGTATCCCGCTTTGCGGATATTATCAGCAATTGGCTCGGCTTCAAAAATGGTACGGTAAATATTATCATCACGCTTTTGCAGATCGGCCAAAACAATGGAAGCCTGATTCATCCGCTCGGAAAGCTGATTGTACTGAAGTTTCAGTTTTTCATTTTCACGCTTTAAAACTCGTTCTTTCGGAGAATCTATAAAACTATAAAGTACAAACATGATGGTGGCTGAAATTACCATGCCCGAAGTCAGGATAGAGATGAACTTAAATACTTTATTTTTTACAGAACCTTTAAATTCTTCGAAGGAGAGCGTCTTGGTATTAAAATGATACTTCGGCTTTTTCATCTTCTGAAATTAGTTTAAAAAAATCCTTATTTAAACGTAATTTGATCTTAAAATGATACATAGGAACTGCAAAGCTAACAAAAAAAATTAAATTTGCACTCGTTTTGGCGTTATTAAAAAGTTAAACAACGAAAGCGGCAGGCTCAATAGGCTGAAATACAGCCTTTTAAATAAATTATTAAAGTCAACTAATTAAACAAAATGAAATCATCTGAAGTCAGAAAAACTTTCCTCGAATTTTTCAAATCGAAACAACATACTATTGTTCCCTCTGCACCTATGGTTGTCAAAAATGATCCCACGCTGATGTTTACCAATGCAGGGATGAACCAATTCAAGGATTATTTTCTGGGGAATGCCGTTTCACCTGATAAGCGTGTTGCGGATACACAAAAATGCCTGAGGGTTTCGGGCAAGCACAACGATCTGGAAGAGGTGGGCCATGATACGTATCATCACACGATGTTTGAAATGCTCGGTAACTGGTCGTTCGGGGATTATTTTAAAAAAGAAGCGATAGCATGGGCCTGGGAGTTACTTACAGAAGTCTATAAACTACCTCCGGAAAATCTGTACGCCACCGTGTTTGAAGGTGATGAAAATGATGGGTTGGCAATGGATACGGAAGCATACGAACATTGGAAAAAAATCCTTCCGGAAGATCGTATATTATCAGGATCTAAAAAGGATAATTTCTGGGAAATGGGCGATACCGGCCCTTGCGGGCCTTGTTCCGAAATTCATATCGATTTGCGCAGCGATGAAGAAAAACAACAGATAAATGGCAGGGAGCTGGTGAACAAAGGAAATCCGCTGGTTATAGAGATATGGAACCTTGTTTTTATTGAATTTAACCGCAAAGCAGATGGCTCGCTGGTGAGCCTGCCGGCAAAACATGTAGATACGGGTATGGGTTTTGAACGCTTGTGTATGGCCCTTCAAAATGTAAAATCAAATTACGATACCGATGTTTTTCAGCCGTTGATTCAGCAGATCGCCTTAATGGCTGGATGCCGGTATGGCGATGATGCAAAAAAAGATGTCGCCATGCGGGTGATCGCGGATCATTTGAGAGCGATTGTTTTTGCCATTGCTGACGGGCAATTACCCACGAACAACAAGGCAGGGTATGTGATACGGAGGATTTTGCGGAGGGCTGTCAGGTACGGTTATACATTTCTTGGTTTCAAAGAAACCTTTATCAACAACCTGGTAACTTTACTGGTTTCCCAGATGGGTGACACTTTTCCTGAGATACGGGCTCAGAAAGACCTGATCTCAAAAGTGATCAAAGAAGAAGAAGCCGCCTTCCTGCGAACGCTTGATACCGGTATTCATAAGTTTGATACTTATAAAGTGCCGGAAAGTAAGGTCGTTGACGGGCGGTTTGCCTTTGAATTGTTTGATACTTATGGATTTCCGATAGATCTGACACAATTGATGGCAAAAGAAAAAGGATGGACGGTCGATATGGCTGAATTCAGCAAATGTATGGAAGAACAAAAAACTCGTTCGCGCCAGGCGGCTGTTGTTGATAAAGAGGATTGGGTTGTAGTAAATGAAACCGGTGCCGAAACAAATTTTGTGGGCTATACCGAAACGGAATGTGAGGCGGTTATCCTGAAATACCGTAAGATCAAAATTAAAGATAAAGAACAATATCAGATAGTTTTGGATAAGACACCTTTCTACGCCGAATCGGGCGGGCAAACCGGTGATAAAGGAATACTTGAGGCCGGAGAAGAGAAAATCATGGTTACCGACACTAAAAAAGAAAATAATCTGATCGTTCATCTGACAGCGTCTTTACCACAAAATATCACTTCCGTTTTTAAGGCGAAAATTGATGTGAAAAAACGCATGCAGGCTCAAAAAAATCACACCGCAACGCATTTACTGCATAAAGCCCTTCGGCAGGTTGTGGGAAGTCATGTGGAACAAAAAGGTTCGTACGTGAGCGATGAACGGTTGCGCTTTGATTTTTCGCATTTTACGGGTGTCAGCGTCGAAGAGCAAAGAAAGATAGAAAAGATGATCTTTGAAAAGATATCTGAAAACCTCCCGGTAGAAACGGAGATCGATTCGATGGAAAATGCGCAAAAGAAAGGCGCCATCGCGTTGTTTGGAGAAAAGTACGGCAACGAAGTCCGGATAGTGAGCGTCGGTAACGATTATTCCAAAGAATTATGCGGCGGCACCCATGTAACGGCTACGGGCCAGATCGGGTTGTTCATCATCGTGGAAGAAACCGCTGTTGCTGCAGGTGTCCGGCGTATTGAGGCTATTACCGGCGAAGCTGCCTTTGATTATATTTTTCAGCAATACCTGGAGCCTTTGGAACAGATAAAAACCGCGCTGAAAAAGCCATATTCCGAACTTCCCGGCATGGTCAACAGTTTAGTGGAGAATAACACAGCCCTGAAAAAACAGATCGAGTTGTTCCAAAAAGAAAAAGCCGGAGTACTGAAAAATGTGCTGAAAACTAAGGTTGAAGCCACAAACGGGATTAATTTCATTGCCGAAAAAGTGGATGTGGATGTGGCAAGTATAAAAGACATTGCTTTTGCATTAAAAAACGAAGTGGAAAACCTGTTTATGATACTTGGGAACGTGAGTGAAGACAAGGTTTTTATCACCCTGATGATTTCCGATAATCTTGTTGAGGCCAATAAATGGAATGCGTCCAGGATCATCCGTGAACTGGCAAAGGAAATTCAGGGCGGCGGGGGAGGACAGGATTTTTATGCCACTGCCGGCGGCAAAAATCCCGGCGGCCTCAGCAATGTGTTCCGTCTTGCAAAAGAATTTATTTCCATGAATATTGAAAAACAATAAATATTGTAAAAATCAGTTTTTTATTAGTGCTCATTTCAAATTTTCCCCTACATGAAAAAAAATCTGCTTGTTTTGTTTTTCTTTATTTTGAGTGTTTTTTCAACCCTGGCACAGGATGTTGGCATTGCTGAATGGCAGGTTTACCTCCCGTATAGAAGAGCGCTGTCTGTGGATATTGTTGGAGATAAAGTCTATTGTGCCACTCAAAACAGCCTTTTTTATTACGATAAAAATGATCAAAGTGTAACCACCATCACTAAGAACAACGGATTATCGGATGTTAATATCAGCACGATCCGTTACAGCCCGCAATTCGGGTACCTGATCGTGGCATACACTAATGCAAATATCGACCTGGTCTCTGAAGATGAAATAATAAATATTTCTGATATTAAGCGCAAACCCATTATGGGAAATAAGACCATAAACAACATAACGATTTATGGCAATTATGCGTACCTGTCCTGTGGTTTTGGGATTGTAGTTCTGGATATTGCCAACAAAGAAATTCATGATACCTATTATATTGGCCCGAACGGGAATTCAATCAATGTGCTGGACCTTGCCTGCGATGGTACAAAATTGTATGCAGGTACCGAAACCGGTGTTTATAAGGCAGATTATAACAGTGCTAATCTGGCTAATTATGCAAACTGGTCTAAAGTAAAAGAATTGCCCGATACAAATGCCACCTACAATTCCGTTGCTGCCTTTCAGGGTAAAATATTTGTAAACCGTTCGACTCCGGAATATAAGCACGATACTTTGTATATGTTGAATGATACCGTCTGGAACGTCGTTGATACGGTATACTATGATGATGTTTTCAATATGCGGGTTCTCAATGATCATCTGCTTATTGCTTATAACTCTCATGTGGCTGTTTATAACTCCAGCATTTATAAAGAAGAACTGATTTGGGATTATCAGCCCGGTTACGCCGACGCGAATTGTGCCGTTTATGATTCGGATGGTACTACCTGGATTGCAGACAAAAGCAGCGGACTTGTCAGTAGCAAAGATTGGACAATAACAAAAATCATCCCTAATGGCCCCGGGAACAATAATGTCTTCTCAATGGATATAGCGGGAAATGACTTATATGTGGCGCCCGGGGGGGTCAATACTTCGTGGGGAAATTCATGGAACAATAGCGGTGTGTATTCATATATCAATAATAACTGGAATGTACTCAGGGATTACAATGTAGCAGCATTTGATACTTTGTTTGATATTATAGATGTAGTAATTGACCCCCGTGACTATACCCACGTTTTTGCGGCTTCGTTTTCCCGCGGGATCGTGGAGCTGAAAAATGGCTTGATCACTAATGTTTTTGGTATAAATAATTCTTCTATCGAGTTGCCATTTGGCTCTGCCTATTTCTGGTATGGCATCGGCGGACTGGCCTTTGATAAGGATAATAATTTATGGGCAGTGAATACAAATTGCAATAATTTGCTGAAAGTCTACAAGGCTGATGGAACATGGGCGTCGTTCAGTACAGTGCCATACATTTCGCAGGCCAACGGCGGAAAAATATTCATTGATCAGAACGGACAGAAATGGGTACTGCTCATGAACGGAGCGGGTTTGCTGGTCTTTAATGAAAACGGAACATGGACAGATAATACAGATAACAAGATAAAAGTGTTGACCACCAGTGTGGGCAACGGAAATTTGCCGAGCAATTCTGTGTATAGCATTGCTGAAGATTTGGACGGTCAGATTTGGGTTGGCACGGATAAAGGTGTGGCAGTTTTTTATAATCCCGGCAATATCAGTGAAGGCGGAAATTTCGATTCGCAGGTGATCACCATTATGCAGGATGGAACCCCTCAGCATCTGTTAGCTTTTGAAAGAGTGACTGCCATTGCCGTAGACGGTGCCAACAAAAAATGGTTCGGGACGGAAAATGCGGGTATATTTCTGATGAGTGAAGATGGCCAGGAGGAGATATTTCATTTTACCGAAGAAAACAGCCCCCTGTTATCAAACACTATTACCAGCATAGCCATTGATGATAGGACAGGGGTGGTGTACATAGGGACATCAAACGGGATCGTTTCCTTCAGGTCATACGCCACCAAAGGCGGTGAAACTTTTTCAAATGTGTATGCCTATCCAAATCCTGTGCGCGAAAACTTTGATGGTATGATCGGCATTAAAGGTTTGGTAAAAGATGCTACTGTTAAGATCACAGACATCAGCGGCACCCTGGTATATGAAACACTATCTGAAGGCGGGCAGGCCGTATGGAACGGAAAAAATTTCAACGGTGTCAGCGTAAAAAGTGGGGTTTACTTTGTGTTTTGCAGCAGCGAAGACTGTACGGAAAAATTAGTGACCAAGATCATGGTCATCAATTAAGCTGCGGCTGCCCTATGATCTCCACGACCAGAGCCATTGTTCTTAAAACGGTCAAATATTCCGAAAGTAGCGTTATTGTTAAAATGTACACCGAACTCTTCGGCTTGAAATCATTTTTGATCCGCGGAGTCAGAAAAAAACATGCGAAGGTCAGCGCCAACCTGCTCCAGCCACTGAGCCTCACCGAGGTGGTGTTCGTCAACAAAGAAAAAGATCAGCTCCATATCCCTAAAGAACTTTCATCGTGGTATCAGTTTACTACCTTGCCTTTTGATGTGGTAAAAACTTCGCAGGCAATTTTTATCAACGAACTTATTTATCGCTCCGTGCGCGAAGAAGAGACCAATCCTGCATTTTTTAATTTTCTTGCCAGCAGCATCATTCAAGTAGATCAGGCCCAGGCGGCCCAGGGCAATCTGCATATTGCATTTGCGCTGCATCTGACAAAATTTTTGGGTTTTTTTCCACTCGGAAGTTATGCCCCGCAGACACCTTATTTTCTGCTAAAAGAAGGCGTTTTCGGCAAATTTAAACCTGCTGATGATTTTTTTCTCAATCAGCAAGACTCGGAAGTATTTGACAAATTCCTTAAAACAACACTTGAAGACTCAGGAACCATAGGGCTTTCGTCAGAAGCGAGGAGGAAACTGCTGGAGAAGATCATTGTCTATTACCAGCTTCATCATATCGGATTCGGTGAGATAAAATCTCTTGAGGTCTTATCGCAACTTTTTCATAACTGACAAAAAATATAAAATTATGGAAACATATAAGGCATACGTAGCCGGCGGTTTTGCTGAGACACAAAATAAAATAAAAATCATAAATTCGTATTCAAACGAATGTATTGCAGAGGTTTCACTTGCCTCGGAAAAAGAGCTGGAACAGGCCATAAAAGCAGCTCAAAAAGTTGAAAAGGTATTGGCCAATATGCCGTCTTATAAGCGTTACGAGATATTGATGGCTATTGCAGGTCTTATGAGATCAGAGAAAAACAAGCTGGCTCTTGTTTTGAGCAACGAAGCCTGTAAGCCGCTGAAACTGGCTGCCAGTGAAGTAGACAGGGCTATCCAGGTTTTTATTGTGGCTGCTGAAGAAGCCAAACGCCTGCCGAAAGAATATGTTAGCCTCGACTGGACCGCGGCAGGAGAGGGTAAGGAAGGAATAGTGAAATATTTTCCGATAGGTTTGGTGGCAGCTATTTCACCCTTTAATTTTCCACTGAATCTTGCTGTGCATAAGATTGCACCTGCCATAGCAGCCGGCTGTCCGATCATCCTGAAACCTTCATCTTTCACGCCGCTTTCCACGCTGGAGCTGGCGAAACTGATTGATAAGACTGACCTGCCAAAGGGTGCACTGTCGGTGTTACCCATGGACAGAAAAACAGGAAACTTATTAGTAACGGACGAACGTTTCAAACTCCTAACCTTTACAGGTTCTCCTGAGGTTGGCTGGAAAATGAAAAGCGAGGCAGGAAAGAAAAAAGTAGTTCTTGAGCTGGGCGGCAATGCCGGCGTAATTATTACTCCGACTGCGAATATCGAAAAAGCTGTTGCCAAATGTGTCGCGGGGGGCTTTGCATACGCCGGCCAGGTCTGCATTCATACACAAAGGATTTTTGTACACAGCAGCATCTTTGATGATTTTTCAAAACTTTTTGTTGAAAAAGTAAAACTTCTGAAACAAGGGCCATCAGAAGATCTGGATACAGATATTTCCGCACTGATTGATGAAAAAAATGCCAAACGTGTCGAATCATGGGTGAATGATGCGATTGCCGGAGGTGCAAAACTTTTATGCGGAGGTAAACGTAAGGACAACTTTTTTGAACCTACCGTATTAAGCGCGACAAAAAGTGATATGAATGTCTGCTGCTGCGAGATCTTCGGGCCTGTGGTGGTGCTTGAACCCTATGAGGACTTTGAAAAAGCCGTTGCAGAAGTGAACAACAGCCGCTATGGTTTGCAGGCAGGGCTTTTTACCGACAGTATTTCAGAAATGGATCATGCCTTTAATAACCTGGAGGTCGGCGGCCTGATCATCAATGATGTCCCGACATTCAGGACGGATCACATGCCTTATGGCGGGGTGAAAGATTCCGGTTTGGGCAGGGAAGGCGTTAAATACGCTATTCTTGATATGATGGAGCCGCGGCTGCTGGTGAAAGGGTGATCATCCGATTATCAGCGATGTCATAGACAAAGAACCCATCACCAATTTGTCGTTGAAATAAGTAATGGTCTCATCCGATTGTTTTAGCGCTAAGGCGTACAGCAGCGGCAGGTAGTGTTCCGGTGTCGGAATCGCGAATTGAACATCTTTGCCAAGACTTTGATAATCCACTAACTTTTCATGTTCATTATGATCGATAAGTCCTTTCAATATTTTATTGGCAGCTACCGCCCATCCGGCGCCACCATCCGCCATATCCCAGTCGACCAGGCGCAGGTTGTGTACCATATTTCCGCTTCCAATGATCAGCACTTTTTTCTCTCTGAGGAAAAGCAATTCTTTGGCAAGTTGATAATGGAAAGAAATATCTTCGCTGTAATTCAGGCTTAATTGTACCACAGGGATATCCGCCTTCGGGTACATGCAGCGGATCACGCTCCAGCAGCCGTGATCAAGGCCCCAGTTGTTATCGGCGGTGATATTGAATTTTGTGACGGAACGAATAATCTCCTCAGCTAATTCAGGATTGCCGGGGGCAGGGTATTCCACATCAAAAAGTTCCTTCGGAAATCCTCCGAAATCATGGATGGTTTTAGGCTTTGCCATAGCCGTTACCTGAGTAACATTGGTTTCCCAATGAGCCGAAATACATAAAATGGAATCGGGCCGGGGTATTGATTGTGCGACTTTCAGCCATGTATCTGAAAATTCGTTTTTTTCGATGGCGTTCATCGGGCTGCCATGGCCGACAAATAAGACTGGCATCAGTTTTTTTGAATTATCCGACATTTTTTTGATTTTATTGAAATAGTATTTTTTTTGAGGCTAATATGCTGTCCTCTTTTTTCAGGATCAAAAAGTACATGCCGCTTTCGCAGTTTCCGCGTTCAATGGTAAATCTGTTGTTTTTGATATCAGCAAACTCTTTTATTTTTTGTCCGAAAATATTATATAATTCGGCGGTGTATGTTTCTTTTCCTTGAATTTTTATTTCAACAACAGCCGATTCCGAAACTGGGTTGGGTGAAACAAAAATAAGATTTTCGGAATTTATTTCTTTTAAACTTCCTGATTGCTCATATTCGATTATTTCCA
>DAOQAF010000096.1:0-14070 GCA_035353775.1 Bacteroidales bacterium
TATGTATTTGCAACAAACTTTAGTATCAAAAAATATGTTTTTAGAGGTGCCCTTATATTTTATTTTTTTGTTGTTCGGATAAAATAAAAAAAGATGCTGTAATGCATGATATATTATCCCTACGGGATTGTTAAATTTTTGTATCAAGTTCATCTAAATTGTTATATGAATCCCCTTTAAGCCTTGCAAATGAGAAATCGTAGTAAGTGCCGCATATTATAAATTTTCCATCAGTCTGTATTGCTAACCCTTACGTACCTTGATTTGATTTGATAAAAAAACAGGGAAGACATCGGAATTTATTGCTGGAAATCAATTTGGTATATTCAGGATTTATAAAATATTCTTACAATTTTGGAATTCAACTCCAAATTTGTATATTTGCACCATGATAAAAAGATTAGCAAAAAAAGAACCCGTTGTGCGGAGTTTATTCACAGGTTTTTTTTATTTTTTCGGAGTTCATGAACTCCCTCCGGTTGGTTCCGAACTTCGCACTTCTTTCGTGCATACCCCAGTTGGTCCGAGGTTCCGGACTTTGCCCTTCGAAATTAACTTTTTACACTCAGAAATACGTCTTAACCGCAAACTCAAACTGGTTGATAAATATCTCTTTTAATCTTGATATATTGTTTTGTTCGTAAAAGAGCAACATTGCTTTTTTGTAATCCACAGAGTCAACTGTTCTGAATGAAATGGGACAATGTTTAAAATTCATCAAAATTGCGTTGCTAACAATTCTGGCTGTCCTTTTGTTTCCGTCCATAAATGGTTGAATGTATGAAATCAACACTAAAATCAACAATGCTTTTTCAAAAGTATTTTCCTTCTTATTCACAAGTTTACAGGCGGATTCCAAGGCTTCACGTATTTGAAATTCGTTGTTAAGTGGCCGGAAATTCGTTCCCGAAATACCAACTCTGTGTTTCCTTATGTTCTTTTCAACCGCCAATTCTTTAACAAGAATACTATGTATGTCTTCAATTTTTGAAATCGTCAAAGGTGTTAAGTAGTCAGGGTTTTCAACTATGAAGTCAATTGCATCTTTATGATTCAGCAACATTATTGCTTCTTCTTTGGTTTTACCAGCCGCGGTTTCTTTGTCTTTAAGCAGCCTTTCCGTCTCAAGTAATGAATAGGTGTTTCCTTCAATCTGTGATGATTTCCAACTTAAATCAATGGCCAGTCGTTCCAGCTCTTTTTTGTATTCGAAGTCAGATAATTGAAGTATATTTTTAGAAAATTCATTTTGTAAATCTGCCAGTTTTGAAAGTTCAGTCACGCTTAGAATTTCACTCTTGTCCAATAATTCAAAGATATTGCTATTGAACTCTTCCTTAATCTTCCTTTCATCAATTTCCTTTTCATAATAGCTATCAATGTCAATCGGATACAGTAATTCGTAGGACTGTGAAATAAAATATCTTGTTCCTTTCCCTTTTCCCTCCGAAATTATATACTGATCAGTTAGAAGTTGAGATAAAATTCGTTTAACTGTCGAATAACTTATGAAAGCCGCAAAATTCTTATGAACCTCGCTAGAAGAGCAGTTTGCATGGTCCTTAATAAAATTTAAAATTTCATTTTGTCTCGTTTTCGGCATTATTTTACTTTTTATAGCTCACAAATATATGAAATACGGCTCAATCTTCAGCACAAACGAGCTTTATTTTTTTTGTTATGAGCCATAAGCTGAAAAAGGTTGGCGCTGTATCATAAGTCGTAATTTGCGAGTACTTAGCCTTCGTGAAACTTAGTGTGTACTTGGTGGTACTTTGTGGTTCAATTACTTATACTTACCACAAAGATTCACAATGGGTTTCACAAAGGACTTTTGAGAAAGCCTCTTTTTTACCACCACCAAAGTCAATTACAAGTCCTTGAACTCCAGCTATCAGCACCCGCTAAAATTCTTACTTCTGTATCTTTGGTTTCTAAATCTTGATCAGCTTTATCGTCCTGAAAAACTTATCATTTCTGGCATTAATAAAATAAACCCCTGCCTTCAGGTCACTGATATTTATCCGGGTTTCTGCTGATGTTGAAATCAACTTACGGCACAACTGTCCCTGCATGTCGAAAATTTCAATTTCCGTATTTTCAACTCCGCCTAACACGATGTAATCTTCAGCAGGGTTGGGATATAATGATAATCCGGTCGTGCCATCGGTTTCATGGATACCCGTGGCCGGTGTGTTGCTGGATTTTACGATCAGTGCATCCACCGTGCCGGCGCTGTAGAGCGTAGTATCACCAACCGTAATGCTTACGCTGCCCAGGCTTGCCGCAATAACAAAGTTCCGCGACGGGTCCGGCGCAATGGCATTGGGGTTGTCGTTGGTAAGCCCTCCGATGGATTTTGCCCACACCACACCGCCATACGAATCGTATTCCGCAACAAAAATATCAGCAAAACCGGCGTTGCTGTTGTTTGTCAGCGGCCATGAACCGAAACTGATCGTCGGGCTTTTGTATATCCCTGCCAGGTAGCAATAGCCTAAGTGGTCCGTGGCCACTGCGTATGGCTCGTCATCTGCCGTGCTTCCGGCTGCCGCTGCCCACAAAACCATGTTGGCAGGATCATATTTTACGATAAACACATCGCGGTATCCGGCACTGGTAAATGTGGTATCACCAATCTGAAGCGTATTCTTGAATGAACCCGCAACATAACAAATGTTCTCAGGATCTACAGCTACGGAATAGCCATAAGAGTCACCGTTGCAGTTGGCACGGTTGGCCCAGTCCACAACGCCATTCGGGGTAAACTTAGCAATATACATGTTGATATTGCTGACTTTTTCGAGGACAATGCCATCAAATTTCACTGAATCACTATTGAAATTGCCTGTGATATAGCTATTGCCCATTTTGTCCACCGCAATGGATCTGGAAACCTCAATGCCACCTGTGGTGCCGTTAGCCGATCGTGCCCATAAGGCCGTACCGTCAGGATCATATTTGGCGACAAAAATATCAGCATTGCCCCCGCCGCTGTTCACCAATGGATATATCCCGAAACTGATCGATAGACTGTTGTAATAACCCGTGATATAACAGTTGCCAATGGAATCAACAACAAGGCCCGTAGGCGTATCCTCATCAGTACCGCCGGCACTTCTGGCCCAGATGCAGTTGTGCTGCGCATCATATTTTGCAAGAAAAATATCATAGGCGCTGGGGTTTGAATTAACAAAATGTTCATCACAAATATCTAATTGGTTGCCGTTGAAAAGCCCCAGAATATAATAGTTCCCGAGCTTGTCAAATGCAATGTTGGTAATCCTCTCCGCACCGGTATCACTGATACCGCCTGTCCACAGAATGTTTCCGTTCGGGTTAAACTCAACAATATATGCGTCAGGGCCATGAGAAAGCGGCAAATCAAAAATGTAGGTATTGTAATACCCTGCGACATAAATATTGCCTGATGTATCATAGGCAACAGTATATGCTTCGTCGTAACTGTTATCACCGGCGTTGGTAGCCCAAAGCCAGACAGGCGCTTGTGCTTTTCCATCAGGGATGGCAGCAAAAAAACACAGCATCAGCAATACATTAAAAAGTGTAGTTTTCTTTTTCATACATGTAAATTTTTACGCATAAAATGCGGATTATTTAATGATAATTTTTTAAAAAATTGCGGATTAAAATTTTTTCAATTCACAAATACAAATGTAATTCATAATAAGCCAAAAGTCAAGGGTAAAACAATGATCAAAGTGAAACAAAAAAGGCTTACACGTTCACATGCAAGCCCTTTCTAATTCTGACTTCCTAATTCTGAATTCTGAATTCCTAATTATTACCCTTCACGTAATTCACCAGCCCTTTGGCTTTGAAGATGTTCATCAGTTTTTCCGGCAAGGGACTGAATTTATATGCCCTACTGGCAATAGTGATCGTTCCATTTGCCATGTCAACTCCGACAACATCGCCCTTTTTATAATTGTCCACTGCTTCAGGAACCACCAGGATCGGCAATCCCTGGTTTACCGCAGAACGATAAAATATCCTGTTCACCGATTTGCATATAACCGCCTGAACACCGGCAAATGATAGCCCTACAGCAGGATGCTCGCGGGAGCTGCCGCAACCAAAATTGAGCCCGGCAATAACGATGTCGTTGGCTTTCACACGTTCGGCAAAGCTTTCATCAACGCCTTTAAAAAGGTAAGGCATGATTTTATCACCTTCGGAACTGTTGATGTTATAGGTGAGGTTACCGGCAAACATCTGGTCGGTATTCATATTGTCGATGTCGCCATATGCCCATACACCTGCGGCATAACGGTCGTCGCCCTGCTGCACCTGCACGGTATGGCTTTGTTCTTTTGAATAAGGAAATTTGTCATTAGCTGCCACACCCCGCGGATCGGTTATTTCACCCTTGAGTGCCGAATAAGCCACAGTGGCCGGTGACGCAAGGTAAATGTTCGCTTTTTCGTTGCCCATACGTCCGAGGAAATTACGGTTGGCGGTAGAAATCACATTATAGCCATCGGCGGGTATCCCCTGCCCCGTTCCGAGGCACGGCCCGCAGGATGGCGAAAGAAAGTTGGCTCCGGCCTGTAAAAGGTCCATCACCAGTCCTTCCTGCATGGCCATTTTGTATATTTCCATAGATGCTGGAATAACCAGCAGTTGAAATCCCGCAGGAATCTTCTTCCCTTTTAATATTGCGGCTGCGATGCGTATATCTTCGATACGCCCGTTGGTGCAGGTGCCAACTATGGCCTGATTCAGTTTTGTGCCCTGAACTTCAGAAACGGCTTTAACATTATCCACATGATGAGGAGCAGCCACCACCGGGAATAATTTGCCAAGGTCGATCTCAAATTCCTTCAGATATTTTGCATCGGCATCAGCCCAGGTGCCTTCTGTTTTCGTTCCAATAAAATCCCATAGTATTTCATCAGCGGGGAATACAGCATTCTTAGCACCCATCTCAGAAGCAAGGTTGGCTATGGTCATACGGTCGGCAATGCTGAGTGTTTTCAGACCTTCGCCGTGATATTCTATCGACATATAGTCGGCGCCGTCAGAACCCATCATCCCGATAATCCAGAGGGCAATATCTTTTGCATAAACGCCAGCATTGAGTTTTCCTTTCAATGTGATCTTTATTGACTCCGGCACGCGGAACCAGGTTTCGCCTTGTTTCCATAATCCGGCAGTTTCGGTACGGTCGATACCGGCTGAAAAGGCATTGAAAGCGCCTGCTGTGCAGGTATGGCTGTCGCTGCCGACTATGATCATGTTGGGACGGGCATGCAGCGACATCAACTGATGGCAGATGCCATCACCCACATCATGAAATCTCTTAATCCCCTGTTTGGCCACGATGTCGCGGATTTTCTGGTAATCGTTGGCAAGTTTGGCATTGGTCGGTGGTGCATTGTGATCCAGCACGATCAGCAACTGTTCCGGAAAAGCAACCTTATCGCCGCCCATCTTGGTGAATGTGGCATTGATACTTGCTGTATTATCGTGCGAGAGCACAAGATCGGGCTTTTTAAAAACGATGCTTCCGCAATCGGCACCGAGAATCTTTTCGGCAAATGTTTTTCCTGACATAATTATTTTTTTTAAATTTCCTGACAAAGGTAAATTCTATTTCTAAATAGAAAAATTTTAATAAAACTATTTATGCTATGATTTGTTGAAGATAAGCCATAATGCCTACAAACGTTATCCTTGATACTCTTTGCATTCTTTGTAAAACCAGTGTGGCTTTTCCTATAGATATGTACAGCATATCATTTATCGGATAAAATGTTGACAAATAATGATAACCTGACGACTAAACGACTTATTATGTGGATGATATTTTATATCTTTGTATTTAAAATCCTCCTTATGAAAAAAGCATTTCTTTTCGTTCTGATATTTATTCTTCCGGTACTTTACATTACAGCATTTGCCCAGCCATGGATGAGCAAACCCTATCTTGAAAAAAGCAAGAGCGAGGCAAATTTTTACGATATACAAAAAGCTTTTTACAAATACTGGGGTAACAAACCCTATACCCGTGGCAAAGGCTATAAGCAATTCAAACGCTGGGAATATGATATGATGCCCAAATGTTACCCCGATGGAAAAATTCCTGATCACCGAAAATATTATAATGAATATAAGAATTTCCTCTCAGGCATTCCTGTAGAAAACAGAAAACAAGCCGGCGCCATGTGGACACCCCTCGGATTAAACTCCTGGACCAACGGGAACAGCGGTTATAATCCCGGTAACGGCCGGCTGAATGCCGTTACTGTTGATATGAACGACCGCGATAATATTTACGTTGCTGCCCCTTCGGGCGGTATCTGGCAGACCAAAGACGGGGGTATTTCGTGGAATACAACCTTTGACACCATGCCTGCGCTGGGGACTTCGACTATTGCCATACATCCTGATAACCCCGACATAATTTTTATAGGCACCGGCGACCGGGATGCCTGGGATACCAAGGCTTCCGGGATATATAAATCCCTCGATGGAGGATCCACATGGATCCCAAGCGGGTTGAATTCCGGAACCGGGAACCGTAACATCAATAAAATCCTGATCAACCCCGTAAACCCAAACAAAATGTTCGCAGCGACAAGTGACGGGGTGTTTCGCTCACAAAACGGCGGAGTCACTTGGCAATCCGTTTATTACGGCAGTTCCGTAAAAGATTTAAAATATCAGCCGAATGATACGAATGTCATCTTTGGCAGCGGCGAATATTTTATCCGTTCTGCAAACGGCGGCAACACTTTTACTCAGCAAACGACAAGCCTTCCTTACGACACCGTAAGAATAGAGTTTGACGTAACCATTGCCAACCCCGATATTGTTTATGTGGTGGTTTCAAATTCAGGCAACACTTTTGAAGGTGTGTACCACTCAACCGACGGTGGCCTGACTTTTTATCCCCGCTGTCATACGCCCAATATTTTAGGCTACTCCGATATGGGAGATGATGACTCCGGACAGGGCTGGTACGATCTGGCTATCGCTGTTTCACCCAATAATGCTAATGAAGTGTATGTCGGCGGGATTAACGTGTGGAAGTCGATGGACGGAGGCCTCAGCTTTGATGTAAACACCATGTGGTATACGGATAGCCCCTATACCTATATTCACTGTGATATCCACTCCCTGAACTTTTATGGCGACACCTTATATTGCGGTAGCGACGGCGGCATTTTTTATACAGCCGATCACGGGCAAAGCTGGGCAGATCTAAGCATGGGGCTCGGCATAGCTCAGTTTTACTGCATGGGCAGTTGTGAGTCGGCACCATACATCATTGCCGCCGGAGCACAGGATATCGGATCAAACGTATTAAAAAACGGGCAATGGACACATGTTTACGGGGCCGATGGTATGGAAGCCATCGTAAACAATTTCGACACACAAAATATATACGTAACCTACCAGGGCGGCGGAATATTAAGATCGTATGACGGAGGCATAAATTTTGACGATGCCCGGCCAAACGATTCTATCGAAGGCAGCTGGGTTACACCTTATGTTATGGATGCTGCTGACGGACAAACATTATGGGCCGGCTACCAGGATATATATAAAACCACCGATGGCGCTGTTTCTTGGACTCAAATATCCAATAACCTGACCAATGGTTTTGATATCGATAAGCTTGCCGTTGCTGCTTCCGACAATAATTATATTTATGCTTCGGAAAGTGAATACCTGTATGTTTCTTCCGATGGCGGTTCCAGCTGGGCCACATACACTCCTGTAACAGAAATGTACATTACATGTATCGCCGTCGACCCCGAAAATCCCCAAAGAATATGGCTTACGCTTACCTCCTATTACTACGACAAAGTGCTGTATTCATCAGACGCCGGAAACACATTCACCGACATTACCGGCAACCTCACTAATATGGGATTTAATTGTATTGCCTACCAGAAAAACGCAAATGACGCTCTTTACCTCGGTACTGAAACCGGCGTCTTTTACAGAGATTCAGCATCGGCGGGATGGATACCTTATAATTATGACCTGCCAAATGTAAAAATATCCGAACTTGAAATTAATTATGCCATCGGAATGATTCGTGCAGCCACTTACGGAAGAGGTATATGGGAAGGCCCGCTACATAACTGCGTTGGAATAAATGAAGCGGAACCCGCTGTAAACTTCAATGTATTTCCCAACCCTGCCAAAATGGTATTAAATGTTCAGTTTGATGAAAAGCTGCAAGACAAAACAGAAATAAAACTTTTTAATGTTGTCGGGACATTGACAAAGCAAATAGAAATAAAAAGGAATACCCAAAAAGTAAGCTTAGATATTTCTAATCTGGCACCGGGAACCTATTTCATGAAAGTTTTCAGCAGCAAAGGTACATCAACAAAAAAAATTGTGATCGTAAACTAACCTACTTTCTTACAAAATGCGGCATTTCAAAAGGAATTTCCAAAGATAATTCCGCGTAACCTTTAAACACCTTATTCTCAAACCTGGGAACCTGATAAATCAGTTTTTTGATCCCGTTTTTTTCAATGGTATAGGCATTAGATTCGTGGCTCAGCAACATTTTTGCAAGTTTGCTTTTAGCAGGCTCCGGATGGCAATCCAGCAAATTTTTACCGATAAGCGCCAAACCGCCTTGTTTTTGAAAGGTAAGGGCTGATTTTTCATTCATATAAATAATCACGCCATCTTCATTGCAAATCGTAACTGCCACATTGAGATCTTTAAAATAGTCTGTATTCATATTTTTTATATAAATTTATATATTCCCCGCAGTATAGTTGTGCCTTTTTGGCAAATATCAATGGCCGCTGCAGCGTAACACTGATAATCGGTGAAATCTGTGGATGAAAATTAATTCATTCTTTCTTTATTTTTTGAATTATAAAACTTACAAATTTCAGTTATTCCGCACTTTTCACATAATGGTTTTCGTGCCTGGCAAATATACCTTCCATGCAGGATCAGCCAGTGATGTGCAATAGGAATGTGTTTTTCAGGAATATTTTCCACCAGTTGTTTTTCGGTTTCCAGTGGCGTTTTTGAATTTATAGATAATCCTATGCGTGCCGCCACCCTGAAAACATGTGTATCCACCGCCATGACCGGTTTTTTAAATACAACAGAAGCAATCACATTTGCTGTTTTTCGGCCAACCCCGGGAAGTTTCTGCAGGGCTTCAATGTTATCAGGAACAACTCCATTGAAATCATTCACCAGCATTTTGGCCATGCCCAGCAGGTTTTTTGTTTTATTATTAGGATAAGAACAACTTTTTATCAGTTCAAAAACTTCCGGTTCTATAGCCTTTGACAACGATCCCGCATCCGGAAATTTTTTATAGAATGCCGGAGTAATAATATTTACCCTCTTATCGGTACACTGTGCCGACAAAATTACAGCTACCAGCAACTGGTAAGGATCGGTATAAACAAGCTCTGTATCGGCCTGCGGCTGGTGTTTCGTGAAATATTCAATAAAATATTCGTAGCGTCGTTTTTTTGAAATCATAAACTTTTTTTAAAAGACAAAGATAAAAAAAGCCCCTGTCTTTACAGGAGCTTTTTCGATCAATTTTTGATCATCGTCCTCAGATCCGGCTCAGATAAGTTGATTATCGCGAGGGCTTTTGAGTACGCAAAAATTTTATTTATGACAGCATCAGGAGGGTTTACCATGCTTTTTTCAATTAATTGTCTTGTGTCGTAAAGAAGTTCAAACTCTTCGTTCAGTGATTCATCAGAACTCAGCAAACTTTCTATAACAGCATCATCCGACATATCGCAGGGCTCTCCCCAGGCATAAAGTAAAATTTGTTCAAGGGTTAAGGCTTTGTTCATAGGCAATTTTAGTTGGTTATTACTTTTAATTAATAGGATAACGATAGCTGTTTTAGGATATTGTATATCAGACAAAAATAATTACGGTAAACAAATGAAATTCTCAAACCTATCGAAAAAATTCAAAAAAAACGCACCCTGATCTCAGGGATGCACAACATAAAAAAACCGAAGATCACTCCCCGGTTTTTCAACCAAATTTATAATTATGAAAACTATGCTGTCAGTATAAGTTCTTTCTCTTCTATCAGTTTACGCAGATTTATCAGCGCATACCGCATCCGGCCCAATGCCGTATTAATACTCACATTGGTGGATTCTGCAATATCTTTAAAACTCATGTCGTAATAATGACGCATGATGAGAACTTCTTTTTGCTCCGCAGGGAGGTATTCAATAAGAGAACGGACATCGCTGTGGATCTGCTCATGCACCATTTTTTCCTCGATGGAATGGTCGAGGATCTTCAGTGAATCAAATATGTCGTAGTCATCACTGTTCTCCACGATGGGAATACGTTTCGATTTTCGGAAGTGATCAATAATCAGGTTATGTGCAATACGCATTACCCACTGAAGAAACTTACCTTCTTCTTTGTAGGTGCCCATCCTCAAGGTATTGACCACCTTCACAAAGGTATCCTGAAAAATATCCTCCGACAGGTGGGTATCCTTCACGACCATAAGGATGTAGGTAAAAACTCTTTTTTTGTGCCGGTTGATGAGGACTTCAAGACTTTGATGGTTACCGGATAAATAACTATCAATTAACGCCTGATCGTTATCTGACTGAAGGGACATATTTACCTCCTTTTTTAGGTTTAGAAAAATTTTAAGGTAAATAGTTTATCCGATAAAAGTCCTCCAGTTTGGGTTAAAACTTAATTATTTAACGATGAAATAAAATTTCTGATTATATAAGCAATAATTTAGCACAAAGATATATCATTTTTTAACAGAATGCAAGAGTTATTTTATAATTTTGAAAAATATTAAGATTTTTTAAGTTTTCAAAATAAGCCTCCAAATGAAACAACCTGATATTGATTCATATAGCTCAAAAGAATATATCATAATAAAAAATGCCCGTGTTCATAACCTGAAACACCTGAGCATCGCTTTGCCCAGAAATAAACTAATCGTTATCACGGGTTTGTCAGGATCAGGAAAATCATCACTTGCCTTCGACACGCTTTACGCTGAAGGCCAGCGCAGGTATGTCGAGAGCCTGAGTTCCTATGCGCGGCAGTTTTTGGGGCGTATGCCAAAACCCGAAGTAGATTACATCAAGGGTATCTCACCTGCCATCGCAATAGAACAGAAGATAAAAACGCATAACCCGCGTTCCACAGTAGGAACTTCTACAGAAATATATGATTATCTGAAATTACTGTTTGCCAGGATCGGAAAAACATTTTCCCCGGTTTCCGGAAATTTGGTAAAAAAAGACAGCATCACTGATGTGGTTGATTATATTCTCAGCCGGGAACAAGACACATTGGTCTATGTGGAATGTCCCCTGTTGTTCAACAAAAACCGTACGGTGGAAGAACAGCTTAAAACATTGCAGCAACAAGGATTCCGCAGGCTGGATTTTCAGGGGAAAATACTGACGATAGATGATGTTTTAGCCACTGAAAAAAAAATCAGTTCCAGGACAAAGGTCAATATAGTTATTGACCGTATCAAGATGAATGCCGATATCAGCAACAGCCGGGACCGCATTGCCGACTCTGTGCAGACTGCCTTTTATGAAGGCAAAGGCCAATGCGTTGTTATTACTGAGCTCAATGCAACAAGAGAGCAGCAGCTTTTCTCTGATAAATTTGAACTCGACGGGATAACATTTGAGGAGCCTTCCGTTAACCTTTTTACATTCAACAATCCATACGGCGCATGTAAGGTTTGCGAAGGATTCGGAAGTGTTATCGGCATCGACGAAGACCTGGTGGTTCCAAACAAAGGGCTTTCTGTTTATGAAGAAGCCGTCGCATGCTGGAAAGGTGAAAAAATGAGCGAATGGAAAGACCAACTGGTAAAGAATGCTTATAAGTTCGACTTCCCGATACATAAACCATATATTGAGCTTTCGGAAGAACATAAAGAACTCCTCTGGAAAGGAAATGAGTACTTCGGTGGCATCAACGAGTTTTTTAAGTATGTTGAAAGTCAGACATACAAAATACAATACCGGGTGATGCTGGCCCGTTACCGCGGAAAAACGGTATGCCCTGATTGCAAAGGGACTCGACTGCGTCATGATGCGTCATTTGTAAAAGTTGGCGGAAAGTCGATCATAGATCTCGTGCTGATGCCGGTAAAAGAAGTGCAGGAATTTTTCAAAACCATCGAATTAAACGATTATGAGAGTCAGGTAGCAAAACGGATACTGTTAGAGATCAATGCACGCCTGCAATTTCTGACGGATGTCGGATTAGGGTATTTAACGCTGAACAGGGCTTCCAACTCATTATCGGGCGGCGAATCACAGCGTATCAACCTTGCAACAGCGTTGGGAAGCAGCCTCGTCGGATCCATGTATATCCTTGACGAGCCCAGTATCGGCCTCCACCCGCGCGATACCGAAAGGCTGATCTCCGTGCTGAAACGCTTGCGCAACATCGGCAACACGGTCATCGTAGTGGAACACGACGAAGAGATCATCAAATCATCCGACCAGATCGTTGATATAGGCCCGATGGCCGGTATTCACGGCGGAGAACTGGTGTTTCAGGGAACCTTTGAAGAGCTTCTCAGGTTTCCTGATTCGCTGACCTCAAAATATCTTAACCAATCCACGTCCATACCCTTGCCGAAATTCCGCAGGCCATGGAAACAATTTATTGAGGTCTGCGGCGCTCATGAAAACAACCTTAAAAACATCTGTGTTAAATTTCCGCTCAATGTCATGACGGTGGTTACTGGGGTAAGCGGATCAGGGAAGACAACACTGGTAAAGCAAATACTATACGCCTCATTAAGAAAAATCTACGGCGGCTACTCCGAAAAAACAGGCAAACATATTAAACTGAACGGGAACATCGAAAGTATCGGAAATATTGAATACGTAGACCAAAATCCTATCGGAAAATCTTCGCGTTCAAATCCCGTTACTTACATCAAGGCTTACGATGAAATCCGCAGCCTGTTTGCCGAGCAGCAACTTTCAAAACTAAGAGGATTCAAGCCCGGATACTTTTCTTTCAACATCCCCGGGGGCCGTTGCGAAGAATGTCAGGGCGATGGTTTTGTCAGTATCGAGATGCAGTTCATGGCCGACATCCAGTTGAAATGTGAAAGCTGCGGCGGAAAACGCTTTAAAGACGAAGTGCTCGACATCACATGGAATGGGAAAAACATTAACGAAGTGCTTGATATGACCATCGATGAAGCCATCGTTTTTTTTGACAGTGCCGGAAAGAAAAACACTGCAGAAGCACATATTATCAGTAAAATAAAGCCATTGGCTGATGTCGGGCTTGGTTATGTGAAGCTTGGGCAACCGTCAAGCACGCTCAGCGGAGGGGAAGCCCAGCGGTTGAAATTAGCCACGTTCCTGTCGAAAGGCAGTGTGGATAAGCCGACCATGTTTATTTTTGACGAACCCACCACAGGCCTGCATTTTCATGATATACACAAGTTATACGATGCCTTTACCGCCCTTATGGATAATGGCCATACGATTGTGGTGATTGAACACAATATGGAACTGATCAAATGTGCCGACTGGCTTGTAGACCTTGGCCCCGAAGGAGGTAACGAAGGAGGCTATGTGGTGTTTGAAGGCACTCCTGAAAATATGCTTGCTTGTAAAGAATCGTATACGGCCAAGTTCCTGAAGGATAAACTGCATTAGTATCAGTTTTATAAAATTCTGCTGCGCCTTCGCGAAAAAAAATTGCACGCAGAGCCGCAGTGGCGCAGAGGAATAAGAAAAAAGCTTTGCGCCTTCGCGTCTTTGCGAGAAAAAATGGCACACAGAGCCGCAGAGAAATAAGAAAAAAACTTTGCGTCTTCGCGTCTTTGCGAAAAAAAAAGGCACGCAGGACCGCAGAGCCGCAGAGAAATAAGAAAAAACTATACGTCTTCGCGTCTTTGCGAGAAAAAAATTGCACGCAGAGGCGCAGAGTCGCAGAGAAATAAGAAAAAAAACTTTGCGCCTTCGCGTCTTTGCGAGAAAAAATTTTAAAAAACAACATTTGCACAATAATAAAATAAATAGATTTGCATTTAATATTTAA
>DAOQAF010000097.1:0-13996 GCA_035353775.1 Bacteroidales bacterium
AATATGTTACCCTCGGCGCAGGCCTGCGTTACAGCGTTTTCGGCCTCGACTTTGCCTACCTGATCCCTGTTACACAACGTAACCCGCTTGAAAACACCCTGCGTTTCAGCCTGCTTTTCAACTTCGATAAAGTAAAAGGAAAGAAAGAAAAGGAAGGCGAAGAAATAAAAAAGAATGAGTAGGATAGGGTTTGGATTCGATACTCACAAACTCCGGCCTGATGCCAGCCTGTTTCTGGGCGGCGTAAACATTCCTTCTGAAAAAGGCGCTGTCGGACATTCAGATGCCGATGTGCTGATTCATGCCATCTGCGATGCGCTGTTAGGTGCTGCCAACCTTGGCGATATCGGTACACATTTTCCCGACACCGACCAGCAATATAAGGGTATTGACAGCAAAATACTGCTGAAACAAGTTGCCGCCCTGCTGAACGAAAAAGGTTTTCATATTGTCAATATCGACACTACTATATGCCTTGAGCGTCCCAAACTGGCACCATATATTCCTCAGATACAGCAAAAATTGTCCGAAGTTCTCGGTATTCCTGCCTACGATATTTCTGTTAAAGCCAAAACATCTGAAAAGTTAGGTTTTATCGGCAGGGAAGAAGGTATTTCTGCCTATGCGGTAGCTCTTATTGAATAGTGCAAAAAATTCCTGAAGTATTTTTTATTGGCCGGTTTTGACAGCAAAATACTGCTGAAACAAGTTGCCGCCCTGCTGAACGAAAAAGGTTTTCATATTGTCAATATCGACACTACTATATGCCTTGAGCGTCCCAAACTGGCACCATATATTCCTCAGATACAGCAAAAATTGTCCGAAGTTCTCGGTATTCCTGCCTACGATATTTCTGTTAAAGCCAAAACATCTGAAAAGTTAGGTTTTATCGGCAGGGAAGAAGGTATTTCTGCCTATGCGGTAGCTCTTATTGAATAGTGCAAAAAATTCCTGAAGTATTTTTTATTGGCCGGTTTTTCAGGCATTTGCAATTCATTTTTGGTTGTATTTTACGTGTTAACGAAAACATTTGGTATAAGGGCAATAAGTCGCAGTTTAAGAAAAACGGGGCTTTTCGGAGTGGACTCCATGTTAATATAGTTGTATCCTAAAAAATCATTAAAGATCAATCTTCTGTATTAAATTGTTTTTAAATTTGTTGAAAATCTAATAACTCCTGTATAACATGAAAAAAATCTACTTAACCTTTGCATTTTTATTTCTGGGTTTAGCATTAATTGCTGATCCCGTATCCATTGAATCGGCTCAAAAAATTGCCCTGAACTATTTTAAGCACTTTGTTTCCGGCAAGGCGGATTACAACATTTCGAATGTGATTACTAAACAAAACAACGGAACAAATACCTTTTATGTTTTTAATTTTTCAGCCGGTGGATATATTATAGTTTCCGCTGACGATGCCGCCCTTCCTGTACTGGGTTATTCGGAAGACGGTACATACATCGAAAACAACCTTCCTGTTCAGATGGTCGAATGGCTTGCTGATTATGATGCAGAGATAAAATATATTATCGATCAGGATTTGAGTAATAAACAAACGGTAAAAGAATGGAGTAAAATAATTAACAATGAATTACCTTCTTTGAAACTTGTTGTTGCTCCATTATGTGCAACTACCTGGAACCAGGACTGCTATTATAATCAGCTATGTCCCAGCGCAACAGGTGGCCCCTGTAGTAAGGTATATGCGGGATGCGTAGCTACCGCCATGGCGCAGATCATGAAAAAATGGAACTGGCCAGTAACAGGTACAGCTTCACATTCTTATACTCATGCTACTTATGGAACATTATCTGCAAATTTTGGAACGACGAACTATGATTGGACAAATATGCCGAATAACCTGGTGTCAGGAAGCACAACTGTTCAGAAAACTGCCGTCGCCACTCTTATATATCATTGCGGGGTTTCGGTTGACATGGATTATGACCCAAGCGGCTCCGGAGCTTATAGTCAGATAGTGCCCAATGCGTTAATGAATTATTTTGGATATAAGAATACCGTACAGGATGTATATCTTGCCAATTATACGACTACAGCCTGGAGGAATTTATTGATAACCGAACTTGATGCCGGCAGGCCCATACAATATTCGGGCAGTACCGGCAGCATGGGACATGCTTTTGTCTGCGATGGCTACAATGCAAGCAACCAGTTCCATTTCAACTGGGGTTGGTCGGGATATGATAACGGATATTTTGCAATTGGTGCGTTAAACCCGACAGGATATCAGTTCAATCAAAGTAACATGGCTATCATCGGGATAGAGCCCGCGAACTCCCCATCCGCATGGGTACTGCAGAATACAGGCTTTACCACGCAGTCCAGGGGTATAGACCAGATTTTTATCGTTGACCCGAATGTGGTTTGGGCCAAAGCCTATGATGGTAGCGGTAACGCAGTGGTTGTGAGGGAATTTACGAAAACCACCAACGGTGGAACGACCTGGACGCCGGGAACCATCACTTTTACCGGATCAACCAGCTATGGCGTTTCCAATATTCATGCATTCAGTTCAACAACTGCTTATGCCTGTATGTATCCCACGTCAGGAACAGGCGGCAAGATCGTGAAGACCACCAATGGTGGGACTTCATGGGCTGTTCTGTCTGACGCGGATGCCGCTTTTCCAGGCAGTTGGGCGAATTTTGTCCACTTCTTCAACACGAATGATGGTATTGCCATGGGTGACCCGACCAGTTCGGGCGGCGACTTTTATATTATTACAACAGCCGATGGAGGTACAACATGGTCTGTGGTTGGCGCCGGCAATATTCCCAATGCGCTTGCCGGGGAAGCTGGTGTTGTAAATCAATTTGATGCAGTCGGCAATACCATCTGGTTTGGTACGACCTATGGAAGGATGTTCAAATCTGCAGATAAGGGCCTGACATGGTCAGTTGCCAATGTGTCTCAGGCGGCTAACTACCAGGTTACTCCGGTCTTTAAGGACGCCACGAATGGTATTGCCGTCCTGACCAATTATTCTACCGGGGATCATATTGGAACTTATAAAACAACATCCGGCGGTACATCCTGGACGGTGATAAACCCCACGGGATTTTATGTAAAAAATCCGAATCTTGATTATGTTCCAGGTACTGCCAATATGTATGTTGATGTTACGCCCGGATCCGGCAACGGGTCTTCTTACAGTCTGGACGGCTGCATGAGTTTTCTGAATATCGACACCGGCTCTGTTCAGTATACAACCGTCAAATTTTATGATATAAATACCGGATGGGCAGGGGGGTACAATTTGAGTTCCACTTCAGGAGGGATATTCAAATGGCAAAACGCCCTATTGGTCGGGACTGAAGAACAGGCTGTGAAACAGGATGAGATACTTGTATATCCCAATCCCACGAGTGGTATGGTAAACATTGAGTTTCCTGTTTTTTTTCCCGGAATTGCGAATATAAGTGTTTATAACCTTTTAGGCGAAAAGATAATTGAAAAGGAATTTGATCCTTCCTTTGATATGATCTTGCCTCTTGATCTGTCGGATAATATTCCGGGAATATATCTGATAACCGTTCAGACAGGAAATGGGATAACCTCTAAACGGGTTATGCTGGCACGTTGATAAAGGTGAGCATTTGCTTGCCGGGTATTACCTGAAAAATTGCTCGTTAAAATTCACAAGATAAAGTTTTTTTGTTCCTCGTGTAACGGCGGTATAAAGCCAACGCAGGTATTCTTTGTTGACCATTTCATCGGTCAGGTAGCCTTGCTCTACAAAAACATTTTCCCACTGGCCGCCCTGGGTCTTATGGCATGTCATCGCATAGGCAAACTTTATTTGAAGGGCATTCATGTAAGGGTCGTTATAGATCAGCCTGTACCTTTTATTTTTTTCAGGAATGTGCATATAATTTTCCTGTACTGCCTGAAATAGCTTGCGGAAATCAGTAATGGAGAGTGAAGGCGATTCTGAGGTCAGCGTGTTTAACAGCAATTTTACTTCAATATCTTTTTCTTCCGGATAATCTATCAGGCGTATCGTGGCGTCGGCAAAAAAGAATTCTTCGGTGAACTGCTCAATTTTTTTGATACGAAGGACTTCCGCTATGTCGCCGTTGGCAATGAACCCGGCTTTTGATTTTTTAGAAATCCAGAAATAATTGTTTTTCACGATCATTATTTTGTCGCCGGCATTAATGTCGCCCTCGCGAAACAGCAGGCGTCTGCGGATCTCGTTGTTGTATAGGTTGGCTCTTTTGTTCGATCGGCAAATCATAATGCTCTCGGTTTCGCCCGATCCGGAATAAGCTGTATTCAGTGCGTCTTCGAGTTCGGAACCGTTGAGGCGTATGACATCTTTAAAACCGCTGGTTTCAAAAAAGATATTTTTAAATTTCGGCGCATTTACCAGTTTGCGGATATGTGTGGCATTAGCGAGAATACCCGAGGCTTCTTCCTGGCGGACTACTTCTGTCAGCTCGAAACTTTGCGTATTAAGATGGAAACTGCTTTTAAGGTATTCTTCATTAAGGGCAGGGCTGATATCAGAGCCGACAGGCGGTAATTGTGCGGTATCGCCGACAAAGATCATTGAGCAGTTTTCGCCGCTGAACACAAAAGTAAGCAGGTCTTCGAGAAGGTTGGATGCCGGGAACAACTGACTGGGGCTTGCCATTTCGCCCGCTATCATCGAAGCTTCATCCACAATAAAAATGGTATTTTTCGATTTGTTTTCGCGTAGATTGACAAACCAGGCGGAATCGTCCTCGTTGATCTTGTAAATACCTTTGTGTATCGTGTATGCAGGTTCTCCCGAATAGGATGAAAGCACTTTGGCGGCTCTTCCAGTGGGTGCAAGTAACACCGTATTGAGTTTCAGTTCAGGAAGGATCTTTACCAGGACACTTACCATAGTCGTTTTGCCTGTTCCTGCGTATCCTTTTACCAGAAAAAGCTTGTTCTGCTCTCCGGATACTATAAATTCCGAAAGTTTTTCGATTAAAATACTTTGATCAGAAGTGGGAGTGTACGGGAAGTTTTTGGTGAATAGTTCAGCAACTTCGGCAGATAACATGTGGTCTTGAATTAATTTATTAAGCCGGGGATTTTATTAAGTTAATTTTCTTTTACAAAGTAACGCAAAGAAAATGACAGTAAATGAATTTCATTTGAAGTTTATCATCGTATTAATTTGTTAATTATTTGATATTATTATAAAAATTCTTTAAATTTGACTAATTATTTATTGATTTTTATATCAAGGAGGTATTTATGTTATTGAATTTTAGATTTTCTAAAAAATTCATGAAAAGGAAGCTTCTATGGGATATCATGATCCTGATAACGGTTTCCACTTTTTCAGGCACTGTTGTTTGCGCACAGCAATCTGTAAATGCATCAGGAGGCAACGCCTCAGGAACCGGCGGCAGTGTTAGCTATTCTGTCGGCCAGATAGTATATACAACAAACACCGGAACAAATGGTTCGGTAGCACAGGGCGTTCAGCAACCTTATGAGATTTCGGTGATCACTGCCATTGAGCAAGCCAAAGATATTGATCTTGTGTGTATCGCATACCCTAATCCAACAGCCGGCCTTTTTACTTTAAAAGTCATAAATTATAAGAGCGAAAAGCTGGCTTATCAACTATACGACATAGGAGGAAAGATTTTGGAAAATATAGAAATAACAAGCATTGAAACTGTTATTTCGCTGGTAGGTTATACTTCTGCCGTTTATTTTCTGAAATTGACAGATAACAATAAAGAAATAAAGGTTTTTAAAATCATAAAAAATCAATAATCATGAAAAAACTAATTACAATTCTGACAGCAGTATTAATTTCTGCAACCCTTTTGGCGCAAAGCCCTCAGAAAATAAGTTATCAGGCAGTGATTCGTAATACCAGTAATCAGCTTGTAACTAACAGTTTAGTTGGGATCAGGATCAGCATTATGAAGAATTCGCCAAACACCGGCATATTGGTTTATCAAGAGATACAAACGCCTACTACCAATGCAAACGGCCTGGTATCTATAGAAATCGGTGGGGATTATACCGGCTTTGACACTATACACTGGGAAAGCGGTCCTTATTTCATTAAAACAGAAACTGATCCTGCCGGTAGTACTAATTATACGATCACGGGATCCAGTCAAATACTGAGTGTTCCTTATGCGTTGCATGCCAAAACAGCCGAAAGTGTAACAGGTTCTATCTCAGAAACCGATCCTGTTTATGGGGCATCGCCGGCTGCCGGTATAACCAGTACTAATATTTCTAACTGGAATAATAATATGTTACCTGCCGGATCAAGCGGACAAACTCTGTATCATAGCGGAACATCCTGGTTGCCGGCAAGCAATATGACTAACGACGGCTTTGATATTTGGATTAATAGCCTGACAACTCATTTTCCTATTGAAGCGGATCAGGGAATGATTTCATCAGGCCCAATATATATTAACTTTGCTGGCGGGACTCCACCCATGTACATCTCATCAACAACCAAAGTAGACAATTTAAATGTTGATTTGCTTGATGGTTTGCATGCTACTGATTTTTCAGCAGCATCCCATCTTCATACCAATTTGTGGTCACTAACAGGGAATGCCGGTACAACGCAGGGTACACATTTTATCGGAACCACTGATAATGTCCCCCTGGAGTTTAGAGTAAATAATGTGCAGTCTGGTAAAATCAGCATTGGTTCCACATTTTATGGTTATCAGGCGGGCATGAGCCAAAGCGGCCCAACATACAACAGCGCTTTTGGGTTTCAGGCGCTAGCTAATACCGTTTACGGAACCAACAATACTGCAATGGGTGATAATACTTTGTATAATAATAATGGTGGATATTATAATACAGCGGTAGGACAGGGAACACTATTTACAAACATATCGGGACATATGAATACTGCTTTTGGCGCAGCAGCCGGCTATTTATGCACTGGCGACAGCAACGTATTTCTGGGCTATCAAGCAGGTTATAATGAAACCGGATCTGATAAATTATATATTGCCAACAGCAGCACATCGACACCCCTGATTTATGGTGATTTTAAAACCGGTACAGTGACAATCAATAATAACCTGAATGTAAATAATATGGTAGGAATCGGGACAACGACACCAGGGCAGAAGCTTGATGTGGCGGGCGGTTCGATACGGACAACAGACCAGCTGATTTCAACACAGGCTACTGGAACGGCTCCGATGGCTGTTAATTCTACTACATCGGTTACTAACTTAAATGCCGATTTGCTTGATGGGAACCATGCTTCAGCATTCGCTGTAAGCTCACATAACCATGATCATAATACCCTCACAAATTTGCAGGCAGCAGGAACAGGTGTAACCTATGGACACATAAATGCTTCAGCTCAAACCATTGCGGGCAGTAAAACATTTGCTTTAGCGCCAGTTGCCCCCACTTACACTTCCACTGTTGCAACAGGTACTGCCCCGCTAAGTGTTACTTCATCAACAGTAGTTACAAACCTTAATGCTGACTTGCATGACGGGGTCCATGCCGGCAATGGTTTTGGGAATGTACCTGTTTCCAATGGTACGGTTAATAATAGCCTGAACGCCGACATGCTTGATGGTTACCATGCAGGTAACTCCAGCGGGCAGGTGCCTGTTTCAAACAGCAGTGTGAGCACCAGCCTGAATGCCGATATGGTGGATGGGGTGCATGAGGGTAAGGTTTATCTGAATGCCAGTGGTACTATTGCATCAACCCGGGGCGGAACATATATACTGTCATGGGATGGTGCGGACAATATCCAATTGACAAACACTTCAGGTGACTGGTGCGACGTATGGTGGATAACCATAAAAGGGGCTGTTATGGCCAGCGGGACAAATGCAACGGCAACCGGGACATCAAATGTAAACATTATTAGCGGAGTGGATGATGCTAATGATTATGGTTTTGAAATCCATTTTGGACAGGCTGACGGAACAGGCGGCTGGTGCTCTGTATGGTTGCAATTTGCCAATAGTAGATTGGTCGGGCATTATATTAATAATACTTCAAATTAAAACCTGAAGCATTTTCAGGAATGGAAGGCCTGTAAACATGGACTATCTGCAAATTCACTTTGGTACCAAATAATTGTGTAAAGGCAACAACAAAAAAGTTCCTGACAGTATTTTTTGTAACTTTGTGCCATTCTATTTTAATCAAATGACACGAACTGCACTTATCACAGGCGCTTCAGGCGGCATCGGCCTTGAACTGGCCCGCATTCACGCATCCAAAGGCGGTAATCTTATACTTGTTGCGCGTACCAAAACAAAACTGGATGAAATAAAATCCGAACTTGAATCAAAAAACCAGGTGAAGGTTTATACCATTGGCAAAGATCTTTCTGCGGCAGATTCAGCCATTGAGGTATATAATGAAATTAAAGAACAGAACATCACCGTGGATTATCTGATCAACAATGCGGGTTATGGCGATTATGGCCTGTTTGAGGAAACCAATTGGGAAAAGGAGGCGTTGATGATTCAACTAAATATTGTCACGCTGACACAACTCACCAAATTATTTTTACCCGGGATGATCAGCAGGGGAGGAGGAAAAATTATGAACCTGGGGTCAACGGCTTCGTTTCAGCCGGTGGCTCTCATGACGGTATATGCAGCTACCAAAGCTTATGTACTTAGCTTTTCACAGGCTATTCACAGCGAACTTTCCGGTAAGGGAATTACCGTAACAGCGCTTTGCCCCGGCCTGACAGAGAGCGGCTTTGTGGATGCCGCAGCCATGGGCGATAGCAAAATGACCACCAGGAAACTGCCCACTGCGCGCGAAGTTGCGGAATATGGTTACAAAGCGATGATCAAGGGCAAAGCCATTGCCGTTCATGGATATAAAAACCGTTTGTTAATTTTTATGCAAAGGTTTGTACCAAGAAGTTTGGCTGTGGAAATGACAAAAAACCTGATGGCAACTAAATAGAGTTTGTCCATAATGTCCGCCTTCCTCGATATTCTTGTATTGAAAACAGTCATCCGCAGCGGCGGGCTCCTTGATTTTCAAAACTTCGGAAGCCTCGAATTCGAACATTCTGGTTCAAACTCTGAATTATGGACAGACACTAAATCGTTTGACTTTGTTTACAGTCGTTAATTTGTCAACAATTTACCGCAATCTTTTTTGTCTTTAAATTGTATGGCTGCACCTACGGCATAATGGTCGGACAGGAAATTGCGTTTTTTTGTGCATTTATGTTTCAGAATATGAATAGAACGATTGATATTGAACTCAGTGACTCCGTTTTTTCGTGCAAAAATATAATCGATGCGTTCTCCGTCGATGGTTGTGACCTCATCATCCCTTACATTTATTTCATCCTCGGCATCCAGTATCTTTAGCATATCCTCATATTGAATGCAGTTTTTATAGCAGATGTTCATGTCGCCGCAGTTGAACTGGGGAACGTTTTCTTTTTCGTTGGGTTTTAGTAGATTTTCATAAAGTTGAATAAGTTGGTCTTTTCTGATCTCATAACTTCCGCTGGCCTGCAGGTGTGTGCCCACGACCTGAAAGGGATGGCCGTCCCAGCAGCCTTCCATCAACAGGGCGCCTTTATTGGCCAGGGCATCGATGCCGCTACGCCTTGAATATTTTATCTCATCGGCATTATAAAGGGGTATCTTGCTGATAATCCAGATGCCGCTGTTAAAACGAGTCAGCGATTTGTTATGGGGGCCATACTGGTAGGGGTATAAGTCCAGTAGTTCGCGGGCAATGGTGGCACGGGTAACCTTATGGAATGCTTCCTGGAAAACGATGATATGGTAGTTCAGTTTTTTTATTTCCTCTGCAATGCCAAGCGCCCGTTTATATTTATATTCAGTCTCGAAAATATAGGCCGGCAGCATATAGATATTCCAGGAAAGTATGCGCAGCGGCTCAATTTCGGTCTTTAAAACGGTGGAATCTTTTGAATGAGTAACATCCGGATTCGTAGCAAATGCTCTTCCGAAAAATCCAAAAATGAAAATTACAAGATATATCCTTAACATGAAAAAGTTTTAGTAGTAAACGTAATTAAAGTGCTCTTAGTTTATTTGGCAGAATTTTGTTTTTCAGGCTCGTTGAATTCTTTTATAAAATCCCCCCATGACTTCTTTTTATATAAGTTTTCCGAAATAAAAACAAGCACGGGATATAAAGATTCAGGTGTGAGGTATTGTGCGGCCTGTGAGATGAACTTCATGTCTTCATCAAAAAAAAGTATTGAAGGCATCACCACCCGTTCACCAAGCAGTTTATGCAGGAAAGGATGAAATGTTTTGTTATCAGCGGTATTAGCGTAATTCTGGTTATTATAAGTGATCGTGTCCATCGTTTGAGGATCGATGATGACAGTATTGAAATTATCGTTGATATACTTAGTTACAATGCTGTTGTTAAAAGTGCTTTTGACCATGGCCCTACCTCCGTTGCACCAGGCGGAATTAAGAAATAATAGTGTTTTTTTTCTGCTGGTTTTATTTTTTTCAACGGCATCATTAAAAGATGTGTTCCAGGCAACCGTGTCCTTGTTTACAAACCCCGAATCGGGATAAAATGCTTTGTAATAGTATTTCTGGAAATCCTGAACAGAAGTGGTGTTGAAAATATTTTCAAGGGTAAAGACAAGTATCGGTTCGATATCTTTTACTTTCAGGTATCCTGGAGCAAGTAATTTGTATTGATAATTGTTGTTAAAAAAAATGAGGGTAGGGTAGGACAGCTTCCCTTCGAGAAGCATGATGCCAAGTTCGTTGACTGAGCGGTTTCCCGTATTCTTGTTGATGTATTTTTTATCCAAAAATTCAACGGTATCTTTAGTTTCGGCATTGAAACGCACCGGATAAAAATATATATTGATGTAGTTTGCCAATCCCTGATCCGAAAAAGTGGTTTTCATCATATGTTTACACCAGCCGCACCAGTCGGTATAAACATCAATGAGAATCGGCCTGGGCTGAGTTTTGTTCAGTTCCTGCGCGGTTTTCAGATCCATCCACTTAACCAGTCCGAGGTTTTCAGGCTCCGCTTGCTGTGAAAATACTTTCAGGCAAAGAAGGAGGATAAATGTAGCGGTGATTACTATATTTCGCATAAATATTTAGTTTAACTTAAAAACCCAACGTCTTTGACGGTGGTAATGTATGTTTGGCTTTGCCATTATAACAGTTCATCCAAATATTTTTAAATTTAAGAACAAGGATTAACGAATGATGATTTTAGAAGTTTTCTGATTTATCACAAATTCAATAGTTTGAGGTTTTTACTTCATAAATCAAAAATCGTTAATCATTATTCGATATTCATTTACCCCTCTTTTAGAGGGTTCTGTAATTAAAGCCTCCGTTTTTAATGGTGGTCGTTTACTGCGTAAAATGTCCTGGTGGTTCAAAAAAACCGTTTCTATAGGCAAAGATACAAAACCTTCTATTTTAAACGGTAAAGAACAGCCTGTTCGGTATAAAAAATTTCAATGATGTCGAGCATGATCAGGTTTACCAGTATTGTTTCCGCACTGTTTTTTTTAATTCCTGCCAAGGTGCAAAAATCCTTTAATGTGATATCCGGGTTGGCTGTAAGGTGGTCGAGCAGTTTTTTTTCTTTTTCAGTATACGAGATATGTGTAGGATAGGATTTTAGTTTGCGTTTCCAAACACGCAGATGCACCGGGGATGCCTGGAAATTCTTATCGTCCACCCTAACGTAGGCAATCCATTTGCCGTCATAATCCTGTGCATAGCATATCTCGCCGTTCAGTTTTGGAATGATGATCTCCAGTACCGTTTTCTTTTCTTCGGTCCATTGGATTATTTTGAGATCCATGGCAGGTTGGCAATACATCTGTGCGGCGGCTTCGGCCATGTAGATTTCTTCATCACTGCGCACACCGGCAATTTTTCCGTTGTCTTTTACTCCGATCAAAAGGGTACCTCCGTCGGTATTGGCAAAGGCCGAGATGCTTCGTGCGATTTTTTTTGAGTCAGAAATCTCAAATTTGAAATCAAGGCATTGGTGTTCGCCCTGTGCTATGAGTTTGCCGATATGCGATTGTTTTAATATCACCTTGTTTTTTTGCGCACGATCATCAGGCCGGTGAACGTCAACAGCCCATTGAGAATTAGTAGTTCAAAGCCGAATTTATAACCGTTGAAAAGAGTTTCAGAATACATGCTTAATAAATAACATAAAACAGGAGAAATAATTGCAATAATCCAGACATAGCGGTCTTTTACGGCAAATTTTGTGAATAAGCCAAAAGCAAATAATCCGAGCAGCGGCCCATAGGTATATCCTGCCGCGGTATAAATGGCATTAATCACAGCTTCATTGTTCAGCGCTCTGAAAATGAGAATCACGATCATCAGAATAGCCGCAAAGCTACAATGTACCACATAGCGCACTTTCTTTTTTTGTTTCTCATCCAGTTTGCTTTTGTCTTTAAATCCGAGAAAATCAACACAAAAGGATGTGGTGAGTGCAGTTAAGGCTCCGTCAGCGCTGGGATAGGCAGCAGAAACCAACCCGACCATAAATACCAGTCCTGCGATGGGTCCTAAATGATTAAATGCGATCTCAGGAAATAAATTGTCCGTTTTACCTGGAATGGCAATGCCTTTTGTTGATGCGTACATGTATAAAACGGCGCCTAATGTGAGGAACATGATATTTACAATGACCAGAATTCCGCTGAACGTAAACATGTTCTTTTGGGCTTCTTTTATATTGCGGCAACTGATATTTTTCTGCATCATCTCCTGATCGAGGCCGGTCATGACGATAGCGATGAATGCTCCGCTCAGGAACTGTTTCAGGAAAAAGTTCTTGCTGTGCCAGTCGGTTTCAACAACGCGGGTATAGCCGGCATCACTGATCTTTTTGAATATATCGCCTAATCCGAAACCCAGTTCTTTAGAAATAAAAAAGATGGAGAGGACCACTCCGAGCAACATGAATGTGGTTTGCAGGGTATCGGTCCAGATTATTGTTTTAACACCCCCTTCAAAAGTGTATAGAACGATCAGCACAATGAAAACACTTACCACCAGCCAGAAAGGCACTCCCCAATAATCAAACACAAAAACCTGAAGCACATTTACAACTAAAAACATGCGGAACGACGCACCTACGACCCTGGATAAAAGAAAATAAAAGGCGCCGGTTTTATAGGACCAGAATCCAAAACGCTGGTTCAGATAGGCATATATGGAGGTCAGATTTAATCTGTAATATAAGGGGAGCAGGACAGTGGCTATTACAGTATAACCTATAAGAAAGCCAAACACCAGGCCCAGATAGGTGAATTGCTGCGTCCCCACAAGTCCCGGCACCGACATAAACGTAACACCGCTCAGCGAAGCCCCTATCATGCCATACGCTACCACATACCAGGGAGAGCTTTTATTTCCGACATAGTAGGAATCGTTGTTTGTTCGGCGCGATGTGATCCACGTTACCACAAACAACATGATGGTATAGACAATAAAACAAAGCAGGATATAAATTGGTTTCATTTTGTGAATTTGTGCAAATTTAGTATTTAGCATATACAACCCAAACTGCCTTTGTATTAGTTATGAACATAATGCGTTTGATTAATTGTTTTTTTATGGCTTTAAGGGCAATAATTTATTTGTGGCGATTTCTTTTTTTGAGGTGCTATTAAAAAATGGTTACTGTAGGTAAGGAGAGGAACAGCGTTTTCTTGAAAACAAGACTAAGAAATAAAAGTCAAAAGGGGCAGCGCCCCGAAATATTTTTAAGTAGTGGTACCCGTAAAAAAAGTAAGGTGCAGCGCACCGTAACATATGGTCAACCACTCAAATAATAATTAAAAAAATATTTTTTTCAATGTGTTTTTATAGCTTCCTGATAAAAATTTATTAATTTGCATTATAATATTTAAGACAAGAGAAATCATGAAAAAACGGCAATTTCTTTTTTTCCGGTGCTGGCTATAAAAAGTTTACAAAACTAAGTTTTA
>DAOQAF010000098.1:0-13857 GCA_035353775.1 Bacteroidales bacterium
AATTTCCTTCGAATGAAATATTTATGCTCACTTCTCAATTCATAAGAGCCGCCCAATCCATTTCATTAAACATTGCAGAAGGTGCAGGTGGAAGCAATGCTATGTTCAAGCGATATCTTAACATTACAAAAGGTTCAATAAGAGAATGTATTGTTTGTACTACTGTTGCTTATAGAAGAAAGTATATTTCTGAGGCTGTTCAAAAAAAATCAAGAATCAAACTTACAGAATTATCTAAAATGACAAGTGGCTTAATCAAATCAATTAATTGACTCATAACTCTAAACTCATAACTCCCGACTCCCGACTCACAACTCACAACTCACTACTCACAACTCACTACTCACAACTCATAACTCAAAACTCAAAACTTATAAAAAAAACAATTAAAACATAAAAAAATGGCAAAAGTACTACTAGCTACAGAAAAGCCCTTTGCAGCAGCCGCTGTAAACGGGATAAAAAAAATCTTTGACGAAGCCGGTTTTGAAACCGTGTTGTTAGAAAAATACACCGACAAGGCAGACCTGATCAAAGCAGTCGCAGATGTTGATGCTATGATTATCAGAAGTGACAAGGCCACTGCTGAAGTCATCAATGCAGCAAAAAATCTTAAAATAATTGTACGTGCCGGCGCAGGGTATGACAATATTGATCTTGCCGCTGCCAACGAACATAAAATCGTAGCCATGAATACTCCGGGGCAAAACTCCAACGCCGTTGCTGAATTAGCTGCAGGCATGATGGTTTTCATATCACGCCAGCAGTTCAAAGGAGGTTCAGGAAACGAATTAAAAGGCAAAAAACTGGGGATACACGCATATGGCTACGTTGGAAAATATGTTGCCAAAATTGCCAAAGGATTTGGAATGGATATCTTTGCTTATGACCCGTTCATCGAAAAATCAATTATTGAAAATGACGGCGTAAAAACTGTTGGCAGCGTAGAAGAACTTTACAGCACCTGTCAGTATATTTCATTACATATTCCTGCCAACGACAAAACAAAAAAATCCATTAATTTTGATCTGTTGTCTAAAATGCCTAAAAGCGCTACCCTGGTCAATACCGCACGTAAAGAAGTTATCGAAGAAGAATCTTTGAAACGTATGCTTGACGAACGCCCCGACTTCAGATACATTTCGGATATTGCCCCTGATTGTCATGCAGAAATAGACGGGAAATATGAAAACCGTTATTATGCCACACCAAAAAAACAAGGCGCCGAAACATCCGAAGCCAATATCAACGCCGGCCTGGCAGCAGCAAATCAGATAGTCGGTTTTCTTAAGAATGGAAATACCACTTTCCAGGTAAATAAGTTTTAATAAAGTTTTTCAAAATTTTCTTCACAACAAATACTATAAGAGAATGGAAAACGACAAGAACATCTTTTTCTTCAGATTCGAGGACCTGAGGATATATAACAAAGCTATCGACTATGTAAACTGGGTATATTCCAATACTCAACTGATTCCTGAAACCAACAGGCAATGCCTGACCAATAAATTTATCAATGCTGCCCAGGCCATAGCCATTAATATTTCTGAAGGCTCCAGCCGAAACAAAACCCAGTTTATTTACTATCTGAAAATGGCTAAAAGTGCTATAAGGGAATGTATCGTTTATACAACCATTGCAGAGAAACTCAGTTTTTTCGGCGAGAACAATGTTGAAGAATCAAGATCCTCACTGATTGAAATGACAAAGATGATAGGAGCACTTATAGCATCATTGCAGAGAAGCGAAAAACCTGGAGAAAAAACAGATGATGACTATGATCCTCATCCGGATGATGTTGATACAAATATGTAATTTTTAATCATTAAATTACCGATGGTGATTTTCCACACCATCGGTTTTATATTCATTCACTAATAAAACACACTAAAAATGGCTATTTTAAAAGCTTTTAAAGGGCTGCGCCCACCAAAAAACATTGCTCACCTTGTGGCATCCAGGCCTTATGATGTCCTTAATTCAAATGAAGCACGAATCGAAGCCGAAGGTAACGAATATTCGCTGCTGCATATCATAAAACCCGAAATTGACCTAGCTCCCGGTATCGACGAACACGATCCCCCGGTTTATGAAAAAGGAAAAGAAAATTTCATGAAATTCCGCCAAAAAAACTGGCTTGTGCAGGATGAAAAAGACTGCCTGTATATCTATGCCCAGACCATGAACGGCAAAACACAATATGGTATTGTAGGCTGCGCAGGTGTTGACGACTACATGAACGGCATCATCAAGAAACACGAACTGACCAGAAAAGAAAAAGAAGAAGACCGCATGAAACATGTCCGCATTACCAACGCTAACATGGAACCTGTGTTCTTTACCTATCCTGCGGTAAAAGAAATTGATGACATCGTTGAAAATATCGTAAAGAACCAGCCCGCAGAATACGATTTTACTTCAGTGGATGGTTTTGGCCATCATTTCTGGGTAATAAAAGATGATGAGACAATAATAAAACTGACCGGACTGTTCAAAAACATTCCTTTCACCTATGTAGCCGACGGCCATCACCGCACTGCAGCCGCTGCTCTGGTCGGCAACGAAAAGAAAAAGAATAACCCGAACCACAACGGTTCTGAAGAATACAATTTCTTTCTGGCTGTTCATTTTCCTGCAAATCAGCTCACGATCATCGATTATAACCGCGTCATTAAAGACCTGAATGGCCTGACACCGGAAGAGTTTTTGAAAAAACTCGAAAATGTATTTATTGTTGAGCCCAAAGGAACTGAAATTTACAAACCGGACAAACTTCACAACTTTAGTTTATACCTGGAAGGCAACTGGTATTCACTGACTGCCCAACCCGGTACATTCAACGATGCCGACCCTATCGGAGTCCTTGATGTTACTATTCTTTCAAAACTTGTACTTGATGACATCATTGGAATAAAAGACCTGAGGACAGACAAAAGAATTGATTTTATTGGCGGTATCCGTGGATTGGGCGAATTAAAAAAACGCGTGGATTCAGGAGAAATGAAAGCGGCTTTTGCCTTATACGCTGTATCTATGGAACAACTGATAAACATTGCCGACACCGGCAACATCATGCCCCCGAAAACTACCTGGTTTGAACCTAAACTACGCAGCGGCTTAGTTGTTCACTCTCTAGAATAAAATTTACCTGTCATAAAAAAATGCCGGTTCAATGACCGGCATTTTTTTTGCCAAATTTTTTCGATCTGTATTATTTCTTTCCTGTAAATATCAAATGATCCAGACTGTAATGTCCTGCCCCGGTAAATATGACAGACAGAAACACTATGCCCATTTCCATGGCATGGGATGCTCCTTTTATACCGTCGCCATTGGTAAAATGCATCAATGTTGCAATAAGCATTGTAAACAACATTAGTAAGGCAGCGGGGCGTGTAAACAGTCCAAGTAAAAGCAATAACCCGCCCAGCGACTCCGACAGTGCAGCCATAAATCCCCAGAAAACGGGCGCAAAAGTGATACCTACCACACTCATTTGTGATCCGAGAAAATTCCATGTTTCAGTGCCTCCTGATAATTTAGGCAATCCATGAAGGATAAACATGATCCCAATTCCGATGCGCAGTATCAGCAATCCAATATCTGTCGCAGATGATGTAAATATTTTGTTTTTCATGATTTTTATTATTTAGAATTATTCTAAACAAAAACTATACCATTTTATATCAGGCACAAACAAGCACCAACCTGCCCATTCGGATATTTTTCAGCAGGCAACGGACTGTGTTTCCTGGCTCAACAGGCACTTTGGAATAATCATCACAACTGACAAAATAATCTTTTTCGGAGCCGTCACTGACCATGATCTTTTTTACTTCTTCACCCGATTCGTTAATAAATGATTCTATTCCTGAAAAAAAGAAATCATATACCTCACCGATTTTGTAATAAGGATGGACAGGTTCAAGATAATGCCTGAATAAAGCAGGCTGTGCAGTGAACCGGCATTTGATCACATCGCCCATCGAAAAATTATAATTTTTATAATATTTTTTTTTCAGGTAATGAACCTTACCTGATTCATCAATCAGTTCAAAATATTCTTCATCTTCGGCAAGCGTTACCATGCGATGAATCCTGAATTCATAATCCCTTCCGACTTCGAAAGCAAATGTATGCGGCATATTGTTTAAAAGGCTCAGGTACAATTTACCTTTTTTTATCCGGTCGACACGGCATTTTACTGATTTCGCAACATCCGAAACAAGATCTGAGGCACCTATATTCATGAAAATATGATGATGCCAGCAATCTTCCACTACCAGCATTTTCTCTGGTTCCCCATCAGAGTTAACAATGTCCTCCACTCCTATTACTGGAAATTCGTAACTGTTTTTTTCTTTGTAAAAGGGGTGTTCAGGCTCAAGATATATTTTACCTGTGCAGTTTATTTTATCAATACGGCACCTGATCTTTTTTCCCGGAACGATATTATAGTTGATGTAAGGCTTTTCGGACAGCAAATGTTTGGTCTGAAACGGGCTGAACAAGACAAAAAACACTTCATCATCGGGTGGTAAGTTAACACGGTTTTTCACCATGAACTCATATTCCTGCCCTTCCTCGAAAAAATATGGCTTTGCCGATGCCATAAAAAATTTCAGTGCCTAAGAAATAAGGTTGTCAATACGTGCCTGAAGAATTTTCCTTGCTTTTACAATGTCCCCATCGGTATAAGGGATATTTTCAGAAAGCAGTTTATTATACTCTTTTAACTGCAACTTGCCAAGATGGGTGATAATACTCTTTTTCACTTTACTGTCGGCATCGGCCAATGCAAAATAAACTGTTTTTACATCAATATCTTTTAACAATTTTTGCAATCCTGTTTTATTCATCTTCATTACGTCTTTCAGAGAGCCTTTTGATGTTTTGGCGGTTTTCACCTTTTCTTTTTTTACAGGTTTTGCTTTTTCAGTTTTTACAGCTTTTGCTTTTTTTACTGGTGCTTTCTTAGAAGAAGGTACTGATTTTACCGATTTTTTTGCAACGGGCTTTTCAGATGGTTCCGGTTTCTCAGCCAATTCAACACGGTTCACGGGATGCATATCGTTGAGTCGTATAATAAAATCGCTAAGAATGTTCATATAGTTAATGTACGCTTCGTACGGTGAGTTAAAAGGATTGAAATATTTGTGAACGTCGCCATCGGAGAACCATTTGGTGCACATGTAATAGAAATGGTCGCTGGTCTGAAGGTATTTCCAGTCAAGCTGTATCTGCTCATCGTCCGTATTTTTGACTTTAAATTCGAGATCATAAAGTTTATTGAAAGCATCGTCCTGAAGGTCGTTGCCCAGCCATGCGGTAAGGTCTCTTTCTTCATCGGCCCAGGAAATCGGATGAGGCACGTACACGGCTGCTTTAGGCTGTATTTTTTCGGATAATTCGGAAGGTGTATAGAAACCAAAATTGGATCTCGTAAACACCTGATTTGGCAAGGCTCTCATAAATTCAAAAATGCCGGTTTCTTTCCACTGGTGTTCACCGAAAGTTTCATAATCCATAAAAAGGTTTATCGTTTCCTGAGTCCAGTGTGTAGCTTGAATCCAATCCACAAATTTTTCCGTTGTCAGCGGCCATCCATTCCAGCTTTGTTGTGAAAACCTGAAAGCAATATCATCGCTGAGGCGGAAATTCTTTAATAAGACGTTGAGTTTGGGGTTGATGGCATTGCAATACATATAGTTCGGGCTTTTCCATCCCAGAACGTGTTTGGCACCCTCGGTAAGCATGGTTTTAAACCCCATTTTTGCTACCATGGCGCCGATCTCATCTGAATAGATCAGCTCAGTATTACGAAAAGTTGTCGGAGCCTTTTTAAAATAATGCTTCACCTTTTTGGTTTGTGCTTCCACCTGACGATTAAATTCTTCCTCACTTTTAAGTGAAGATAAGGAATGGGAATATGTCTCCGCCAGAAACTCCACGCATCCGGTTTCGGCAAGCTTTATATAACTATCAAGTACATCAGGTGCAAAATTCTCAAACTGGTCGATGACAGTACCCGACAAGGAAAAGCTGACTTTAAAAGCCGTACCAAACTCTTTGATAAGATCGAGTAAAAGGTTATTCATGGGCAGATAACATTTATCTGCAATTCTTCTCATAATATAACGGTTGCGGTAATCATCAAAATAAAAATGGTTGGTTCCGATGTCGAAAAAACGGTAAGTTTTCAATCGGAAAGGCTGATGAACCTGGAAATAGAAACAAATAGATTTCATTATTGATTATTTTTAATGTACTACTTTATAATAAACATCTTTGATTTTGCTGGATGCACTGTCCCATTTCAGGTTCTCCACTTCCGCTTTCCCGTGCTTGCGGAACATTACTGAGAGTGCATCATAGTGAAGCAGGCCATAAATGGCATCTGCCATGGCATCGATATCCCAAAAGTCAATTTTCAGCGCATATTTCAATACCTCCGATACCCCTGATTGTTTTGAAATGACTACAGGCACATTGGAACGCATGGCTTCGAGAGGAGAAATTCCGAAAGGCTCGGAAACAGAAGGCATCACGTATACATCGCTCAGCAAAAACATTTTATCTACTTCTTCGCCCTGCAAAAAACCCGTGAAATGAAAATGGGTTGATATGCCTAATTGAGCCACACGCAGGATCATGCGGTGGAGCATGTCGCCGGATCCAGCCATGACAAAACGTACATTTTTATCCTTTTCAATAACCCGTTTGGCAGCTTCCACGAAATAGTCGGGGCCTTTCTGAAATGTAACCCGTCCAAGAAAAGTAACAACTTTTTCTTTGACATTTCTTTTGATAACCATATCGGCGTCACTGCTACTATGTTCCACCGCATTATGAACTGTAAAAACTTTGGCAGGATTGATGCCGTATCTGTCGATGACAATATCCCGTGTATAGTTACTGACCGTAATCACAGCATCAGCAGCCTCCATTCCTTTGCGTTCGATATCATAAACATTCTGATTGATATTTTCACCGGAACGGTCGAATTCAGTAGCATGCATATGAACAACCAGGGGTTTTCCGCTAACTTTTTTCGCAGTCATTCCGGCGGGATAGGTCAGCCAGTCGTGTGCATGAATTACATCAAATTGCTGAGACCCTGCAATTGTGGAGGCAACCAGTGCGTAACGGGTAACTTCTTCCATCAGGTTTTTGCCATATTTTCCCGAAAAAACATATTGTTTGGAAAACACGCCGCTATGTTCTTCTGTTTTGTCTAATAAGTTTTCAGAAGTCATTTTCTCAAACTCTTCTTCACCAACATAAGGTATAAGGTTAGACCCGACTTCAATATATGTCAGTTGTTTCCAGTATTCCTGGTATGCTTTATTGGTAAAGTCAATACTCACATCACTCGCATTGATCAGGCGTATAGCCTGCTGATCCTCGTCGCCGTATGACCTGGGAACAACAAACAACACTTCCACCCCATTTTTAAGAAGTCCCTTGGTAAGACCAAAACAGGCTGTACCAAGTCCTCCGGTGATATGAGGCGGAAATTCCCAGCCAAACATTAATACTTTCATTTATATTTTCAATTTACAATTATTATTCTTTTATTATTTTATAATCCTCCAGTCATGCATACAAAATGTTGCTTTTGGCTACCGGCTTTTTTTTGTTTTCGCTGTTTTATTGTTTAATAAGTTATATTGCTCAATAAGGTACCCCATCCTTAACAGCTCTGCCACACTCCATGCCTGTGATGGTGCACCGCCCGGCAAATAAGGCGGATCGCCGTCATACAGTTCTGAAACTGTCCCTATGCCATGTTCCATCATCACCGGTTCAAAACTTTCGTACAACTGCTTGACATGAGGAACGCCGTGTTTGGGATGAATTTTCAGATATGCTTCAGCATAATGTCCCAGCAGCCATGGCCATGCGATGCCCTGATGATAGGCCGAATCGCGTTCAGCAACACCACCTTTGTAGGCTCCTTTATATTCAGGCGACTTAGGTGACAGTGTACGCAATCCCCGCCTTGTAAGCAATTCGCGCTCGCAAATATCAAGGATCAGTTGTCTTATCTGTTCGCTGACAGGGCTGTATGGCAGCGAGGCCGCAAAAATCTGGTTAGGCCGTACAGACCAGTCCTTATAATCGCCATTCACATAATCGCAGAGATAGCCTTTATCTTTGTTCCAGAAAGTTCCTTTAAAGGCAGCAGGAATTTTGCAAGCCAGTTCAGACCATTCGGCCAGAAAATGTCCGTCACCGGCAAGTTTTGCTACTTCCAGCGAAAACATGACCGCATTATACCAGAGGGCGTTTACCTCCACATCCAGCCCGATCCGTGGAGTAACCGGTTTCCCGTTAACAATAGCGTCCATCCATGTAAGCGCCTTGCCGGCTTCTCCGGCATAGATGAGTCCGTTATCCTGCATCTTGATATTAAACTCACAGCCATTGCGGAAACCGTTAAGAATAAGTTTCATCTTGTCGCCGTATTCTTCCCATATTTTCTCCTGTGTCCCGGTGTAGATGGCATATTGCTGCAATGCCCAGAAAAACCATAAAGGAGCATCCACAGAATTATAAGAAGAGTCGCCACCTGACAAAACATTGGGGAATAATGGCCCTTTTAGCTCTGAAATCATATTATCAATAATCGCCTTGCATTTCGCGGGTTCATTTATGGCCAGCGTCAGGCCCGGCAATGATATAAAGGTGTCACGCCCCCAGGAGCCAAACCAGGGATAGCCTGCTATTATCTCTATTTTATTATTCTTACTCACAAAAAACTGTAGCCCGGAATTGATAAGGCAATCCTTAAAATTATCACGAGGGATTCTCTTAGTAATCTCAGAAGAATAAATTTGTTTCAGTTTTGATGTATCAGATTCTTCAAGGCCTGCCGAAAAAATTATGCTTTCGCCCTTCTTCATGGGGATATCGAAATATCCAGGAACAAACAGATCTTCAACAGAATCATAGCCTCGCTCCTTTTCTTCAATATATTCAATGTTATAGTTCCAGTGCGGCACGTGTGTATATTCTGATTCTTTAGAGAACTGCAGAAATAATGCAGAATAGCCCGGATACATTTTTATTTTTATACCGTTCCCTACATTCTCATGATGGGTGTCAGCATTCCCATTTTCTTTTGTCAACGAATGAACATTCCTGAAAGCCAGAAAGGGTTTAAACCTTATAGTTGTTGGTGAATGGGCTTCTTCAAGGGTATATTTTATCAAAAGCCTGTCGCTTTCAATACAAAACATCAACTCCTTTGTAAGCACAACCCCGCCAACACGATACGTAAACTTTGGCATAGGCTCCATTTCGAGGCTGGTGATGTACTTGTGCCCTTTGGGATTGTAATAGCCATCCGGATAGCAGTGTATTCCAAGATGAAATTCTTCGTTTTGCTGCATGACTGTCTCATCCAATGTGGATAGCAATACATGATTACCCCAGTCAATATCAGGCTGAGGAACAATAAACAAGCCATGATATTTCCGGGTATTGCAACCAATGATAGTTGAGGTGGCATAAGCACCAGCCCTGTTAGAGCGGATGAATTCTCTTTTTAATGCGAAACCAAGGTTTACCAGTTGATTTTTATCAAATTTAATATAACTCATTTAATATCAATAATATACTATTTAATATAAGAATTTTTGCAAAGGTAAGCATTTTATATATATCATATCAAAAATCTTAAAAATTTATTAATAACTCGTTGAATTTCCATACATTATAGACCATAAATATGGGTGTGAATTAAATTTGTTAAGATCATAACTTATTGTTTATTAAGCGATTATTGATTATTTAAGGCAAAAAGAGCACACATAATTTCATAATACTTATGACATCAGAGCTTTCTTAAAAAAATGATATATCATTCGCCTCCTGATAATTTTTAATTAGGAGAAATGAGGTTGTCCCGATTAATAGCTATTTTTGCAAACACATAACATTTTCAATTTTAATTCGTTTTTTAAAAAAAATTGATGAGAAGACTATTTTTATTTGCCGGATTAATCACATTTACATTGTTTTTCATCTCCTGTAAAAAGGACGCACAGATAAACGATGACCCGTCTGTACACCTGATACTATCAACAGAATCAATATTATTTGATACGGTTTTTTCCACGGTAGGATCCACGACTAGCATGTGTTACATAAAAAACCCCACCGACGACAAAATTGTAGTTTCCTCTATACACCTGGCTAACGGATCTGAATCGCAATACACCATGAATGTTGACGGCGTACCCACTCAAAATATCAGCGATGTTGAAATAGGGCCCAACGACAGTATTTTCATTTTTGTAAAAGTGACTGTTGACCCGCAAAACAACAACTCTCCCATGGTCATCAGAGATTCGATCATATTCGAACTCAACGGCAATGTTCAGGATATTGACCTGACAGCCTGGGGCCAGGATGCTCACTACATTGTAGCCGACAAGACACTTGGCAGCACCCTTCATTATAAAATAGTGGCAGGTGAAAACGAAAATATCACCTGGACAAACGACAAGCCTTACCTGATATACGGGTATGCGGTAATTGATTCCACTGGAAATTTAAATATTGAACAAGGCTGCCGGCTCCATTTTTACAATAATTCGGGCATGTGGGTTTATAAAGGCGGTTCATTAAAAGTGAACGGCACCATTGATGAGCCTGTGACTTTTCAGGGAAGCAGGCTGGAGTCAGGCTATAAGGATTTACCCGGCCAATGGGACAGGATATGGATCAATGAAGGCAGCGAGGACAATGTATTCAATTATGCGATCATTAAAAACGGATTTATCGGCATACAGGCTGAAACCATGAACGCTTCGATGGGAAACCGCCTGGTAATTAAAAATACGGTGATCAAAAACATGACCGGTATTGGGCTGCTTTCACGTTTTTACAGGATTATAAGCGGCAACTGTGTTTTTGCCAATTGCGGCGGTTATGCGGTGGCCCTCACCACAGGAGGCAGCTATGATTTCAGACATTGCACACTTGGCAACTATTATAGTTATTCATCACGGCAAACCCCATCGTTGCTGATAACCAATTATTATCTCGCAGGCGCATATACTTACACCGGCGACCTCGATTCAGCCTTTTTCGGAAATTGCATTGTATATGGCAGCAATACGGAAGAACTGGAGCTGGACAGTGTTTCTGATGCCGCGTTTCAATATAAATTTGAGAACTGTGTAATGAAAAGTACAAATTATTCGGCGGATGTCAATATGGTTGATTGCATTTTTAATCAGGATGTGCTTTTTAATAATTATAACGACAACGACTATACACTAATGCCAGGCTCTTCAGCTATTGATGCCGGGAATATTGATCTTCTTAATTTCCCGGTGATGAATCTGGTTTTAGATATTAAAGGCCATAACCGCACACTTAACCCGCCACCCGACCTGGGGGCTTATGATTATGAACCCTGAACCTGTTTTTTTAGCATAATATACAAATAAATTTGTTTTTTATAATCAAGCTAAATGACGAAGTTTTATGATGCAACCTATGTAAAAACCATCCTTAGAATCCTGTATTTTATTACAACAGTCTTAATACTTTCTTCTATCGCTTTTTACAATAAATTTCCTTTAGTTTATCCCGATACAGGTACGTATTTGGGCACGTCAATAAGTTTATACCCTCCGGTTGACAGGGCATTTGGATACAGTTTGTTTATCAGGATCGTAACATGGCAGGGGACAACCTGGACGATTATTTTGTTTCAAAACCTTATTATCAGCTATCTTATATTCATGTTTTTAAAATTATTTTTTAAGAACCGGCAACTATACCTGATTCATTTTTTATCTATAATCATTCTCCTATTAAGCTCATCACTTGGCTGGGTTTCGTGCGAGATCATGCCTGATATTTTTATTCCGGCAATTGTCCTGGTATTAATGATTTTTCTTATTCAGGAAAAAATGAGATGGACGAATTATATTGTTTATTTACTGTTGATCGTTCTGTTTATTATTTCTCATTTTACGAATGTTCTTTTGTTTTTCGCAGTAATGATGAGTATCGGAATTATTTTTATTATCAAAAGACCTCATCATGATATTTTTATTACCGTTAAGAAACGGTTTTCTGTTTTACTCATTGTTGGGATAATTTCTGTTCTTTTCATCATGATTTACAATTTTGCCTTTACCAAATACTTCAAATTATCAACTTCGTCCAACGTATTTTTAACAGCAAAATTCAATGACACAGGCTTATTAAAACAGTTTTTAGACGATAATTGCATCACCAACGATGAATGTGTTTTATGCAAATACAAAGACAGCCTGCCTGAATCTTCAAACGATTTTTTATGGACCGGCAAAAGTCCTCTATATGGCTATGAAGAGCCTGATAATATAGTTCCCATGTGGCTATATGCTGATTCTGCCTACGCTCCCATTGTAAAAGGGATACTTCTGACGCCAAAATATTATCCCAAACTACTGAATGATGCAGTGAAATACACCTGGCATCAACTAATCTCTTTTAAAACCACAGCCGGGGAAGATGCCTTCAGAGAAAATTCCGCTCCATATTATCCTTACAGGGATCATTATAAAAATGAGTTGAACCCTTTTATGAACAGTCTTCAAAATAACAACAAACTACATTCAGGTGCTTTACATAAAATTTTCCTTATTACAGTTTTTCTGTCTCTGATAATCATTTTCACGGGGTTGTTTTTAGTAAAGCTGAATTTCACTTTAAAAAGTTCGACCATAATAATAGCGCTAAGCTTGCTTCTGAATGCCTTTATTTCTGCAAATTTTTCGGTAGTAGATAACAGGTACCAATCCAGAATTATCTGGCTGATCCCCTTACTTGCAATAGTTTATTCAGTACTGATAATAAAAAATTTAAGAAAAACTGCAAAATAAAGTTATTTCAGCACTTCCCTCATTTTCATTCCGATATCCGCAGGAGAATCCACCACATGAACGCCTGCAGCCCTCAGGGCAGCTTTTTTGGCTTCGGCAGTATCGTCTTTACCGCCAATGATGGCGCCGGCGTGGCCCATGGTGCGTCCTTTGGGCGCTGTTGCCCCGGCAATAAAACTGACCATGGGCTTAGTGCCGTGTTCCTTCAACCAGGCGGCGGCTTCTGCTTCCATCACCCCACCGATCTCTCCTATCATTACGATACCTTGGGTGGCATCATCCTGCATGAACAGCTTTACGGCATCCAGCATGGTCGTTCCGATAATAGGATCGCCGCCAATACCAATGCCTGTAGACTGTCCCAGTCCGCATTTAGTGATCTGGTCAACAGCTTCGTAAGCGAGTGTTCCCGAGCGGGAAATGATGCCAACCACGCCTGGTTTATGGATAAACCCGGGCATAATGCCTACCTTGGTTTCGCCGGGAGTGATAATACCCGGACAATTGGGGCCGATCAGGCGGCAATCTTTATCCGAAAGATAATGTTTTACCTTTACCATATCCTGAACAGGTATGCCCTCGGTGATGCAGACAATTACCCTGATACCGGCATCGGCAGCTTCCATGATGGCATCGGCGGCAAAAGCAGGTGGCACAAATATTATTGAAACATTGGCGCCTTCCTTTTCCACGGATTCCAATACCGTATTATATATTGGCAATCCCAGGTGCATTTGCCCGCCCTTACCGGGGGTTACGCCGCCTACAACCTTTGTACCGTATTCTATCATCTGGGTGGCATGATAGGTGCCTTCGCTGCCTGTAAAGCCCTGTACGACAACTTTCGAAAACTTATCTACTAAAATACTCATAATATACCTGTTGTTACGTGTTCAAAAATAATTAATTATTATCACAACTATCCGAAAGTTGAAAATTTGAAAAAGTGCGGAAAATTTTCACATCT
>DAOQAF010000099.1:0-13344 GCA_035353775.1 Bacteroidales bacterium
ATGCGGTACCTCCCGTAGTGGTTTGCACATAATAATTTGTCGTTGTGTTGAGCAGCGGTGTCGTGAAGCTGTTTCCTGTATGGAGGCTGGTGAGGCCTGTGGGCGAATCGTACCAGTCGAAGGTACCGCTGCCGCTGGCATTTAGCTGTGCCGTTGTTCCTTGGCATATCGTAGCCCCTGTGGCGGCTGGGCCATCCGGTTTATCAATGGTAATATAACCTGTCCTTATGAGCGAATCTGTGCCATACTGATTGCCGGCCCTGAGTTTCACGGTAAAGGTCCCGTCTGAGAAATAGGTGTGTGAAGGATTCTGCTGTGTTGAGGTCTGGCCGTCGCCGAAATCCCAAAACCACGAGGTCGGCGTATTTGCTGACTGGTCTGTAAAATTAATAATTCCCGAACAACTTGAGGTTACATTGGCAATAAAATTGGCATCGGGTGGAGTGGCAGAACTGGTACAACTCCAGTTGACTGAAAAACCGGAAGCCACTAAACCCTGATCACTGGTTTGTCTGAGGGTTATTGAACCCCCTGAAGATGTAATAACGCCGGGTAGTGTGGTGCCTGTAAACGGGCTTCCAGCAACTTGTGCAGATGCGGTGGTGGGTCCGTCATAAATATACAAATAATCGTAATTCAATTCAAAATTAAACGAGGTGAATGTCAGCGTTACTGATGAGGCACCTGTGGGTGCGATGGTGATGGTGCCGCTGGTGTTGTTGGCATAATCGCCGCAAAGGCCGCTGTCATATAGTTTACCATTGCAACTGGTTTGTGTGGTTCCTGTTCCGCTGCCAGGGATGGAAACCTCGCAGGGATATGACGGCCCGACAGTAATATATCCGCTCTTGGTGATGGAATCAGATCCGCAGGTTCCGCCGTAAGCCACCAGTTTTACATTATAAGCTCCGTTGCTGGTATATGCATGCGAAGGAGTTGTCAGGGTGCTGGTGCTGCCATCACCGAAATACCATTTATAGGTGTTCCCGCTTGTACTTAAATTGGTAAAGTTAGCAGTAAAAGGAGCTGCCGAGCATTGTGAAGAGGGACAGGCGGAAAAATCGGCGTCTACTGTTGCCGCAGAGTAAGCCGCACCGACACCAACAGCATACCATGCATTGGTGGTCGAGATCATCTCCTGTGAACAACCTCCGTACAGGTCGGCACATGCCTGCAAAGTACAAGTGCGTGCATCGGTATATTGTGAAGAACTGGTGAGATATACCGTCAGCGCCCTGAACGCAATTTTCTCAGCTTTCGCCATGGTTATTGCAGTAACGTTGTAGGCGTTGTTATTATCGTTCGTCCCGCTACCTCCCTGGCAAAGCAGGTAATACCAAAAGTTAATGACTCCCGAGTTGTAATGAACGCCGCCATTATCACTGGATCCTGTATACCAATATGTTCCTTGATAGGTATCCGGCTGGCTGTAAAGGTTGGGATTTGACATGCTGCGAAATGCCGAACCGGCCTCTTCCCCCATAGTCCAGTTACCTGACTGTGATGGGGGTTTCGCGTAGAATTCGATACTTACCCCAAAGATATCGCTGAATCCTTCATTCAGCGCTCCGGATTCGTATGAGTAGGTGAGATTGGCAGTATTTTCAGTAAGTCCGTGAGTAATTTCGTGTCCACAGATATCTAAGGTTGTGAATGGGTCATACGTGGCATCTCCATCTCCGTAAGTCATTCTGCTTCCATCCCAAAACGCGTTGGCATAGTTGGTACTGTAATGTATGTAGCTTAATAGCTTAAACCCTGCATTATCAAGACTGTTTCTGCCATGTTTAATACTATAATAATCCCAGGTCACTTCAGCCCCCCAATGTGCATCACGGGCAACCTGATCCACATTAACAGCAGTCCAGCTCGTTGTTGAATTTGTAAAATCTACAGCACTGCCGTAATTCGTTCCATTATTCAGATCATAGGTTTCAATACCTAATCCTCTTCCGGTTTCACGTAGGCGGTATGTTGAACCAGTATAGTCGGTCATGATTGTTCGGGTTCCACTATATTTTGTCGCTGCTGTTGCGCTTGCATTTGCCAGCATGTCCTGGTTTTCGGAGTGTATGCGTTGCAAAGTGAGAATAACCTGTCCGGTAGACGCATCCACAAAGATCCATTGCCGGCTCATCGGCTGATGTGCATAGATGTCAAATCTGTAGGCAAGTCTGTAGTGCAATCCTTTAAAATTATTGTCGGAAGGAACCATCATAAGTTCACCTTTCGGAAACCAGGTGGCATTTTCATTATCCAGAGTATATTTTAATAAGCGCTCTTCATCAGGTATCTGCCATTTATAACTATCGGCGCCGACAAAGTCAATTGCTTTACCCAGTGCCTGTGCTTCTGTAAGCGTGGCGGTAGCGGACACATCAAGTTTGCTGAATAACTGCCCGTTCATACTTGCTATCCTGTTGTTTTTTACATGAATGATAAAAATATTGGAATGGATCGGATAGCCTTTGTAGGTCTGCTGATAACGATAGTGTGTGAAACCAAGGTTGTCCTTTTCGGAGCGTAAAAGCACCATGTCAAAATCAGGACTGATTTTAAAGTGGTCCTTTAACCATGATTGCATATCCTTAAACTCAGGTTCTGATCCATTCGAAAACCTGATAAATGCAGGAATATCCAGCAGCGTATCTTTTACAATCAACTCTGTCCCTGGAATCATCGACCGGGCTGAACTTCCGGTAAATGTCTGTGAAAAAACGGATGCAGATACCAGTATGAAACATAAAAGAAGGAATGGCTTTTTCATATCTTAAAATTTTTTGTTGAGAATTATTTTTGTAGTTTACGTATTGATGATTTGGCTATTATTTTAATAAACAATGATAAAATTCTTATTATTAAATACATAATAATAAATTTGCAAACTATCATCAAAGTTATGTAAAAAATTATTATTAATTACTTAAATTGATAAAATATTTTTTACATTAAGAAATAAAATACTGATAAACAGTTAATTGATAAAATATTTAGATGCTTAACAAAATCTTTACCTTAGCAAGGTAACAGTTCCTGAGATGTCATATTCGGCTTCGTCGGTTCCCACAGCCTTAATAATAAAATAATAGACACCATCGGCGGCGGCAGCACCTACTTTTGTTTTACCATCCCATCCCTGGCTGATATCGGTCCACTCAAAAATCTTTTTGCCCCACCGGTTATAAATCGAACACGAAAAAGTTTTTATTTCTTTGGCATCCATAATAAACTCGTCGTTATGCCCGTCGTTATTGGGTGTAAATACATTCGGGATGGTCATTCTGGAAGGTTTTTGTACATCAATAATCATGGTGGTAGTATCCTGGCAAAAATCCGGCGGACCTGAAGAAACAATAAGGGTTACGGTATAAATGCCCGTTGAATCATAAACATGTACTGGGTTTTCATCGTTAGATACATCGCCGTCGCCAAAATTCCAGTACCATTGAACGGCACTGCTCCCTGTATGTTCAAAGTTAACAGTTAGCGGGATACTTCCTGACTGCGGGTCGGCAGTGAAATCCGCGCTGATGGGCACGGCAGAGCCGACGGTAGTATTTGCTGTACTGGTGCAGGAATTGGAATCGGTAACGGTTACAGTATAGGTCCCGGCACAAAGCCCATGAATTACGGCAGAATCCAGCCCATTATTCCATGCATAGGCATAAGGACTGTTGCCCCCCGTAACAAGGGCTGTTACTGAGCCGTTGCAGCTATTGGGGCATTGTTCATCCTGCGGACTAAGAATGATGATCATTGGGGAGGGTTGAGTAATCGTTATCAAAGTTGAATCACGACAAGTGTCATTATCGGTAGCCACGAGGTTGTACGTTCCTGCTGTCAGGCCGGTAAAAGTCTGTGCCCCGCTTACATTGTTGTAGGAAGCAATAATGCCGCCGCCGGGGTTTTTCAACAGATAATCATAGGGTGCTGTCCCGCCACCGATGGTAACAGTAAAGCCTCCGTTGGTCTGACCGGGGCAGACATTAATGATATTGGTGATGTTAAAAGTAAATGGCGGACAGGCGGAACAGGCCGGCAGGGAGGCCAGTGAACTGATGATGGCTGAATCGCCATTGGCATCGATGACTCGTATCGGCCATGTTCCCGGAGGCGTGGTGGTGTTCCCTGTGGCAAAAGTGGTCCATCCTGCCGGCATATTACAGGTGGTTACCGGCATCATGCCATTCAGGCACATGCTCATCAGTGCATTCCAGGTATATCCGCAAGACTGGCATTCGGCCTGGTTGGTGATAGGAAAGGACGTGGCAGCAGACCATTGCTGCCAGTTGTAAGGCCCTGTCCCGCCAGAAACCATCATATCGCCGGTTAAGGTCTGGCAAACCGTAAGGGGGACACAGGGATTTACCACGATAGCTATTGAACTGGACCCACAGGGGAGGGTGTAGGTGATTGTGTGAGTGCCAATTCCTGCTGCTGATGGCATGAATAATCCTGTGGATGGATTAACCCCGGGGCCACTCCAGGTGCCGCCTGATGTTTCGCTAATGAGCATAGCCGCCGGATCGTTCAGGCAAAACGGGCCTGCCGGGCAGATGGTGGTGTTGCAGCAAATATGGGCAAAAGGAAGGCAGGCCGACATGTTAATTGACTGAATATATCCTGTCCGTGAAGTGCTCGAGGAACTGCCTGTGGCTCCGCAAACCACCACATTTCCGCCGGGAGTTACTACCACGTCATATACCGCAAAAGGAAGCATCGTTTGAGATAACTGGTTAAGGTTTGCATCGTATTTGACCACACGGTCGCCGGAGCCTACATACACATTGCCACAGGAATCGATAGCAATACCGCAATTGCCCGGCTGATAGAAATTAGTCATGGAAACCTGGGTTGAGATGCCTCCCGGAATGGCGGCAGAACTAATGATAGATCCGTTAATCAGGGAACGTTTATGAATGGTGGCACCATTCTGGGTGTATACAAAATTATTATTTGCCCTGATGGCACGGATACCGGCATTGCCATTATTTGGACGGTAGTTTTCTGATTTGTATGCGAATTCATAGGTCGAGGGGATTTGAAAAACCGGATCATTCGTAGTGCATAGTGTCATATTCTGATTTATAGCACCGACAGAGTCCAGTGTAAGGTAATAGTATTTTGCATCCCTTGATGCAGACAAAGCTCTGACTTCGTTGGGTTCGGTGACCGGGATACCCATAATAGTATTGGTTCTGGTGGTGGCAACATTTACCAGCGAAATTACACTGCCGTTATTGGTATTAATATCGAAAATGACGCCATGGCTGTTTGCGATTACAATAGGATCGAGTCGCGTACCGCCCACTATCAGCTTGGTCTGGTCGCAGTTGAAGGCAATCATCCAGTATTCGTCCATGGCACTGCCATTGGCACCCCAGACCATAGAACCGGAAGAATTCACTTTTTGGATGGCTGCTTCAGAGCCGGAAGTAATATATGAGTTGCCGTTCTGATCGGTGGTCAGCGTTCCCAGCCAGTTGTTGGCGGTATCCCAGGGGGTGTTATAAGTCCATTGCAATGCCCCGGCAGCGCTCCATTTCTGCAGTTTCATAGGCATATCTCCACCGATGGTGTATATGTTGCCCGCACCATCTTTATCCAGTTCCCATACCCCGTTGGAATTGGCCAGTGACGGCATTTGTACCCAGGGGTCCACAATCACTTTTTGATTTTGGTCGTATTCGCTTAGTACAAAAGAAACCTCGTTGTTGTTCAGTTGAAAACGCGATGACACAGGCGTATTATTTTCGCCGTAAAAGCTAACAGGGGCGTGTTCGGTGATATCGCCGTAAATGGTGGCAATTTTCAAATTCCCGTTATTGTCAATAAAAAGCGACGAATCGGTAATAAATTTCATCCTGACCTTGCTGATATCGGCGCCGGGATGCAATACCAGCGTGTATTTGATGCCTGATTCGGGATGAAAAACATATTCCACATCAATGGCGGGATACAGGTTTTTATAGGTGATTTTTTTATATCCTTTGACATTCCTGATGTCGTGGTAGTTTTTTCTGTCCCGGCTCAACATGGAGTAGGTGTGATAATCGGGGCTCAACTCTTCCGGGATAATTTCCGGGTTGGGATTTGCGCCCTCCCAGGTCATGAAAACAAAATCGCTGATTACCAGTCGTTTTGGCTGAGTGGTATCTCCCTTTTTGCGGTTTGGGTTTTTTATTTTGGTGTCGAGGCGATAGGTGAGGCCCTGCTCAGTGAAAAAGATTTGCACGGCAGTATGGTCCACAGCGTATAAAATCTGAGATTCGGACATTTTATCCCTGCCATCGAACTGCCCTTTGTTTTCTATAAAAACTTTTGGATAGTTCCATTTAATGGACCAGTTGTCTGTGGTCTGCGATGTTGCAATAAAAGTACAAAAACTGAAAATCACTAAAGTAATCAGGAATTTAAAAAGATTGGGTAGGGGTTTTTGCATATCATTAAATATCAGAGTTAATGTTAAAAAACTTTAGTTTAATCGTCGTAGAATTAAAGTAAAAATTAATTGTCCAGCCAAAGTTAAAAATAATTATTTAAAATCTGGAAATCAATAAGAAAATTTTGAAAAAACCTTTTTCAGTTTTTATCAAAGCATTCATAATAATCCCACCATGGTGGTTTTAAAAAAAATTGTTTTCTTAGGATAAGTAAATTATAAACAGGTTTATATGAAGTTTACGTAATGAACTAAAAACCTTTTGTGTTAGCAAAGAATTTTGCTCACCCAGGTTTCAGGGGTAATAAAATTTAAGGTACGATATTTGTTTAAATGCTATCTTTGCAGAAAAATAAATTTAATTCATGAAAAAAATAATGTTCGTTGCATTGTGTCTGGCGTTTTCATATAGCCTGAGTGCACAGGATAAAGAAGACATTAATACCAAGGATAAGATATTCTATGGTAAACCTACCAAGCAAGATAGAATTGCAGTTGATGTTTTTACAGACATGTGGATGATGAATAGTGAAGCCGCTGATTCCATTGATGCTAAACAGATTAATTTGGGGGTTAGCTGGCATTACAAGTATGAAATCCTTTTCGGTAAAAGTAATTTCAGTTTTGCTGCCGGCTTGGGTTTCAGTTTGCATAACTTACATAGCGATGCAATACCCATAAATTATACTATTGATTCGTTGACTGGAAATAAAGTATATGGCGGATCTACTGTTTTTACAAAAATTCCATTAAAATCCACGGATGGCTCTCAGGATATTAGCTATGTTAAGAATAAATTTACAGCAATTTATGTCGATATTCCTTTTGAATTTCGATATCGCTTGAGAAACAATGCTTTTAAATTTTATCTTGGCGGTAAGTTAGGCTTGATGCTGGGAAGTTATAACACTTACAATGGTGATAATTACAATGAAGATTCTCCAACGCCTAAAATGAGAGTCAGGGAATATGCGATACCCAATGTAAATAATGTCCGATATGGCCTTACGGTACGAACAGGCTGGAAATGGATACAGGTGTATGGATATTATTCCTTATCTCATCTGTTCAAAAAAGACAAAGGCCCGGAAATGTATCCCATATCAGTTGGTCTGACGATCTCTCCCTATTAAAAAAATTACAGCAGCAAGGTAAATAAAAGGAAAACCGAGACTCCCGCAAGAAATCCCAGGTACACTTCGGATGGCTTGTGGGCGTTTTGTTTTAGTCTTGCACAGCCAATCAGCCCTGCACAGAAGATAGAAATAATTATCAGGAAAGTCAGGTCGAGGTTTAAGCGAAAAGCAATTCCGGTCAGTAAGCCGGTAAGTCCGCCAATACCTGCGGCATGGGCGCTGATCTTAAACCTGAAATTAACAAAAAGCAAAAGCAGCGACAAAACGGTCGAGCAAATAAGAAAAAAGCTGTAGATGGCATGTATATTGGTTTGCGAGATCAGCATGTACATGAGGAAATAAATGATGGATAGCACCAGGTAGGGATAATTTCTTTCCTCTTTTGTTTCCATATGAAAGCTCCTGATGATATTATTTCTTTTGAAAATTGAAAAGAGGATCAGGGGAAATATTACTGTGGAAGAAAAAATCATGATCAGTAAAAGTACTTTTGCCAAAACACTGAGAACGGAGGTGAAATACATATTAATGTTGAAGACCAGCAACAAGGTGTATGTTGGCATTAACAAAGGCTGGAAAATAGCTGAAATGATCTTTGAAAACCGGTTTCCCATAAAATTACTAAAGCTCTTTTCTGAGCCTTGCCACAGGTATGTCAAGCTGTTCGCGATATTTGGCCACGGTGCGCCGTGCAATATTATAGCCTTTGTCTTTAAGGATCTTGGTGAGCTGTTCGTCGGTAAGCGGCTTTTTCTTGCTTTCCGATTCGATGCAGTCGGTGAGTATCTTTTTCACCTCCCGAGTAGAGACTTCTTCTCCCGATTCTGTTTGTAATGATTCAGAGAAAAAGCTTTTCAGCAGGAAGGTTCCGAAATGCGTCTGAACATATTTGCTGTTCACCACACGTGAAATGGTGGATATGTCAAGGTTTACTCTTTCGGCGATATCTTTTAATATCATGGGCTTCAGGCTGGTCTCGTCGCCCTCAAGGAAGTATTCTTTTTGAAAATCCATGATGGCCTTCATGGTTTTGTACAGGGTATCGTGGCGTTGTTTGATCATGTCGATGAACCACTTGGCCGAGTCGAGTTTTTGTTTTACAAATACAGCAAGTTCTTTGTCCTGGTTTGTTTTGTGTTTTTTGTTGGCGGACATCGTTTCGATCATTTCAAGGTATGCCTTATTGATACGAAGCTCGGGAGCATTTTTTGAATTCAGGGTAAGCTCAAGTTCGCCGTCGTTGTTGGTTATGATGAAATCGGTAGTGATGTACTGATTGGGTTTGGCATTGTCAATCATCGAATTCCCGGGCTTTGGATTTAGCTGAAGAATCTCATTCATGGCCAGTTTGAGCTGTTCGCTGGAAATATCAAGGCGTTTTTCGATTTTGTCGTAATGCTTTTTTGTAAACTCGGTAAAGAACCTGGATAATATCGTTTGTGCCAGTAATACCGAAGACGAAATAGTTTCTTTTTTCTTCAGTTGTATGAGCAGGCATTCCTGAAGGTTGCGTGCGCCTACGCCATAAGGTTCAAATTCCTGGATCAGCAGCAACAACGACTCAAGTTCCTTCTCATCGGTGGAGACATTTTGTGTAAAGGCAATATCATCGACCATTGCAGAAAGGTCTCTCTGTAAATAACCGGAATCATCAAGGTTTCCGATAATAAATGTTGCAATTAATTTTTGCCGTTCGTCAAGATGCCTTAGTCCGAGCTGGGTGATCAGCGTTTCGTGAAAGGTCTGCCCGACAGAAAAAGGTATTTCCTTATGATCATCTTCGTCGGGGTTGTATTCGTAGGAACTCAGCTTATAGGCAGGCGTGTCGTCCTCATCAATGAAATCTTCAAAAGAAATTTCCTCAGGGTCTTTTTCAATTTCTTCTATTTCCTTTTCTATTTCTTCGTTTTCGTCCACTTCGGGTTCTTCGGCATCGGTAATATTTTCGTCCTGATCCTGATTTTCGTCCTTAATGTCCGACTCATTGGCATCTTCAAGCGCGGGATTTTCCTCGAGTTCTTCCTTGATGCGTTGCTCAATAGCTATGGTCGGCAGTTGCAACAATTTCATCAGTTGTATCTGCTGTGGCGAAAGTTTTTGTTGTAGTTTCTGCTGTAATTTCTGGTTGAGCATGATAAAGCTTCTTTGTATATTTTGTTACGAATATAATATTTTTAGTTAGCATACGCAATAAAAAACGTATAAAAATCAGGATTAATATTTTTAAACGCCGTTTTATTAAAATTCTGCATTTTGCGGAGTACGCGGGAACGGAATGACATCCCTGATGTTTGCCATGCCGGTGATGAAAAGTATCAGACGTTCAAACCCGAGGCCATAGCCACTATGTGGTGCGGTGCCGAACCTTCTTGTGTCAAGATACCATTCCATTTCTTTTTCAGAGATACCCAGTTCTCTGATGCGGTTTATCAGCAGATCATAATTTTCTTCACGCTGTGATCCGCCGATGATCTCTCCTATCTTCGGGAAGAGGACGTCCATAGCACGAACCGTTTTACCATCGGGATTTTGTTTCATGTAAAACGCTTTGATCTCTTTAGGGTAATCAGTCAGTATTACCGGGCGTTTGAAATGATTTTCCACCAGGTATCTTTCGTGTTCGGATTGCAGGTCGGTGCCCCAACTGACAGGGTATTCAAATTTCTTTCCCGAAGCCATTAGTATTTCGACAGCCTTTGTATAAGTAAGCCGTTCAAAAGGATTCTCCAGAACGAAGTTCAGGCGGGAGATCAGCTCGTTGTCATACATTTTTTGTAAAAATTCAAGATCATCAAGGCAATGTTCTAATGCGTAACTGATAAGGTATTTCAGCATATCCTCGGCAAGGTTCATGTTGTCATGAATGTCGTAAAATGCCATTTCGGGTTCTATCATCCAGAATTCGGCCAGGTGGCGCGGTGTGTTTGAATTTTCAGCCCTGAATGTAGGGCCAAAAGTGTAAACCAGTCCCAGAGCCATTGCTCCGAGTTCGCCTTCCAGTTGACCGGAAACAGTAAGGCTGGTGCGTTTTCCAAAAAAATCTTCCGCATAGTTGATGCTGCCGTCTTCGTTGCGGGGCGGATTTTCCATGTTCAGCGTGGTAACCTGGAATAACGCGCCTGCCCCTTCAGCATCCGATCCGGTGATGAGAGGAGTATGAATATAAAAAAACCCGTTGTCGTTGAAATATTTATGAATGGCAAAAGACATCGCATGACGAATACGGAATATCGCACTGAATGTATTGGTGCGGGGGCGCAGGTGGGCTATCTCCCGCAAAAATTCCATCGTGTGGCCTTTCTTCTGTAAAGGGTATGTTGCGGCATCTGCAGTTCCATAAACGTCTATCGAAATGGCCTGTATCTCGACATTCTGGCCCTGGCCGGGAGATTCAACCAATGTGCCGTTTACCGACAGACAAGCCCCGGTGGTGATTAGTTTTATGATTTCTTCATCGAATTTTTCAAGTTCAGCGACAATCTGTATGTTGTGAATGATCGAACCATCGTTCATTGCAATAAAGGCAAGTTGTTTGTTCCCTCTTTTCGACCTGACCCAGCCTTTCAGATTTATTATTTTGCCATAATCCCTCAGCTTTAAAACGTCTTTTATTTTATAGTGCGTGTATTGTTCTTCCATGGTTTTAAATTTTATGCAAAAAAAGCAAATTTCAGGCTGATTTACAACAATATTGTTTTGAAAAACGCTAATAATCTCAAAATCACAAATAAATATAATACCTTGAAAGCCGAAGTATTCTTACTGGCTTTAATTTTTTTTTATTTTTGCACACGATTTTAATAAATAAGGAGTTTGTTTTTTCATGAAGGTAAAACAAGGCGAAATACTATCGAAAATTAATTCTGTATCAGATCTTAAAAAGCTTAAGGTTGAAGAATTACCGGCTTTGTGTGAAGACATAAGACAATTTCTTATTGATTCAACTTCTTTCAACCCCGGGCATCTCGGGGCGAATCTGGGATCTATAGAACTTACTGTTGCCTTGCATTATGTTTATAATACACCCTATGATAAAATTGTCTGGGATGTCGGGCATCAGGCATATACCCATAAAATTCTCACGGGCCGTAAAGATGTTTTTGATACTAACCGCAAGTATCAAGGAATAAGCGGCTATCCCCGTATGACCGAAAGTGAATTTGATGCTTTCGGGGTAGGCCATTCATCCACCTCCATTTCTGCTGCACTGGGAATGGCCGTTGCTTCTGAATTGAAGGGGGAACACGACCGCCATCACATCGCTTTTATCGGTGACGGATCGATGACCGCGGGGATGGCTTTTGAAGCTATGAACCATACGGGCGTGGCGAAAATGAATATGTTGGTGGTGCTTAATGATAACGGCATTGCTATCGACCAGAACGTGGGTGCATTAAAAGAATACCTTACCAAGATTACCACTTCGCGGTTTTACAACAAACTGAAACTTGATGTCTGGAATATTATTACCGGTCAGACACTCAGACGGTGGATCAATAAATTTCTTGGTGCTATAAAGTCAGCTATTGTCCGGCAAAGCAACCTTTTTGAGTCGCTGGGTTTCCGGTATTTCGGGCCGGTAGATGGCCATGATGTTGTCCGCCTTGTGAAGCTGTTCAATGATATTAAAGATATCAGGGGTCCGAAAATATTACATTGTATTACCGTCAAAGGCAAAGGGTTTCCCTGGGCGGAGAAGGACCAGACACGGTTTCATGCCCCCGGAATTTTTGATCCGGACACCGGTATCAATATGGAAAAGCCCGGGCCTCAAAAATTAACAAGATATCAGATTGTTTTCGGGAAAACCCTTGTAGAACTTGCAGGGCAAAATCAGAAAATCGTAGGCGTTACTCCGGCTATGCTGACTGGGTGTTCCATGAATATGATGCTGGCGAAGTTTCCGGAGCGCACTTTTGATGTCGGCATTGCCGAACAACATGCCATAACTTTTTCGGCAGGGCTTGCTTCACAGGGACTGATACCTTATTGCAACATTTATTCAAGCTTTTTGCAGCGTGCCTACGATCAGATCATTCACGATGTAGCCCTGCAAAAACTGCATGTGGTGTTATGCATTGACCGGGGAGGGCTGGTGGGCGAAGATGGCGCTACTCATCACGGAACATTTGACCTGGCATACCTCAGATGCATACCCGATATGATCGTTTCAGCCCCGATGAACGAAGAAGAACTCAGGAATCTTTTATACACGGCACAATACGTTGAATTGCCTTTTGCTATCCGCTATCCCAGGAGTTTTGGCGTGATGGAACAATGGAAAACAACTTTTCAGAAAATTGAAATCGGAAAAGGACGAAAGATGGTTGACGGTAAAGATTTGGCATTTATCAGTATCGGACACCCCGGAAATTTTGTAGCCGATGTGATAAAAAAACTGAATGCTGAAAACATTTACCCGGCTTTGTTTGATATGCGTTTTTTGAAGCCTTTAGACGAAGACCTGTTGCATGAAGTTTTCAGACAGTACAAAAAAATCATAACTGTTGAGGACGGAACTATCGTCGGAGGTTTAGGTACTGCGGTCATCGAGTTTATGAACCAGCATAATTATGATGCTGAAATAGTTAAACTTGGTGTTCCCGACCATTTTGTGGAGCAGGGGTCCCTGGCGCAACTTCATGCCGAATGCGGCTACGACGAGGACGGTATTTATGAAGCAGCAAAAAAATTAGTAAGCAAAGATTAAGTTTTGGGGACTTCTATTAATTAAACCCATATAAAATTAACACAAAATTGTTAATA
>DAOQAF010000100.1:0-13321 GCA_035353775.1 Bacteroidales bacterium
TTCCACAATATTACTAATTTTTCTGTTATTATCTAAGCGCCTAATTCAAAAAAATATTTAATCGGGATTTTTCAGCAAATTTAATGCTAAACAAAATAACGCGTGTATTTTTTATTTATTTTTTTGTTCAAATTGAAAAGTCATTTTTATTATTTCTTGAGCCTATTCCGAAAAGTATGATTTTTTGTAACTTTGAGAAAAATATTTTAGCATGAAAATTTTTCGTTTGTTTTTTGCCTTACTCATAGCCGGCTATCTTATCCTGCCGGATTCTTATGCCCAGATCAGTGCCGGCGACACGATGTCGTTCTGGTCGGTAACCTATATCGACTGGCCACCGCTGGCAGGAACACCGCAACGCAGGATACATGCCACCTGCGAAAAAGTGGGCGAACACTGTTATATTTTCAGGGAAGACACCCTGGCTCCTTTTCCGCAAAATCAAATAGACACGCTGGTGCACAGGTTCGACAAGCATTTCGTCCCTGAATTAACTTCCGTTTACGGGCCTATGCCCGATGCACTGGACGGGGATTCGCATGTATTCATCCTTATCTTTTATGAAGAAGACTGGTGCGGCTACTGGGATCCGGCTCAGCAAATGACAGACAGCATGGTGTTCGCCACATGGGGAAGCCATAGTAACGAAAACGAAATAATATACATCGCGTCTGACTGTTTTAACAGCGCTCCCGGCATCACAGCACATGAATTCGGACATATGCTGCACTGGGGCCGGGATCATTCGCCGGAACCTGTAACAAACCCTGTTCAGTATTGGGAAGATGCCTGGATTGATGAAGGATTTTCAACTTTCGCTGCCATATACCTTACTGAAAATATTTTTGTACCTGACGTAATGGATTACCAGGCATTTTTTGAAGATGAGCCCGATATACCGCTGATTTATTTCTCAAACTATAACCAGGTAAAACTTTGGACACTATTTATGTTTGAACATTACGGCGGATGGAACTATATTTCAGCCCTGATCAATAACCAGCTCAATGGAATTGCAGGAATGGACAGCGCTTTACGGCAAATAAATGCTCCGGTAACATTTGATGAAGCTTTTCAGCATTGGGCGATAACAAATTATCTGGATGATGACAACTTTGAAGGCGGAAAGTACGGATACACACATTATAATTTCAATGCCTGTTATGCTGCCGCAAATCATTTTACCTACCCGACAGGCTTCTGTGTCCAGACAATAAATCCATACGGCACAGATTACATAAACTTTTCTACAACTGTAGCAAACCCAATGACAATAACATTTTCAGGAGATTCCAATTCAAAATTCATGCTGGCCATGATAAAAATGAACATGCCTGCAAATAGTGTTGCAGGCATTGATTATATCACACCTGATGAAAATAATAATGCCGTGTATCATGCCGACAGCTTTGGGATAGCTTACAACAAACTTGTTTTTGTTGTCTGCAACGTAGATTCAGCGATACACGAAGGTGCTACTGCCGCTTATTCTTATTTTACCAACAGCACGGCAGGCATGGAAGATCATACATCAACGCCTGAAATAAGCATTTGGCCCAACCCTGCCGATAGCCAGATAACAGTACATTCCGATGCAAAACTTTCCGGGTCTGATTATACCATTTGCAACCAGGCGGGAAAAGTCGTAACAACAGGTAAACTGACAGATGAAAAAACCATTATTGAAATAAAGGATTTCTCCGATGGTATTTATTTATTCAGGATTGGCAATAGCATTAAACACACTTTTAAAGTAATAAAGAATTAGCCAATGAAAAATACTCTGACAACAGGCCGCCTGTTGGTATTGATTTGCATCAGTTTCATATTCGGTTCATGCCAGCAAACAACGTCCGTGCCGGATAAAAAAAATACTGACAATATTGAAAAATATTTAGACACGAAGGTAATGGAAACTGCCTATAATGGCAAAGTATTCAGCTCCCATAAGGTTTTCATGGAGCAGGACAATAAAATATACCTCTGGGCTTATATGCAGGAATATTATAAAAGAGATGGTAAAACATTATTCGGCAGCGGATGGTCGGTTCCATTAATTTTGACTATAGAAAACAGCCCGGAAGGAATAATAGTTAAAAGCCATACAGCACCCCGTGATGGTGAATTGTATTCATCGGACATCAATGATTTGTTTCCAGAAAAAATCCGTCAAGAGATTTTCGATTTTCCCGGCACACAGGAAATGCGTAAACTGGAAGATATATCAATAAAAAGAAGCGAAAAGTTTTGACCTCTTATATTTTTACAATTTTCTGAACTATTTCCTTTTTATCAAAAGTAAGTTTTATGTAATACACACCAGGAACCAACTCCAGTGCAGTGGCGTCAATGTCGATGTTGTGTATTCCCTCCTGCTGCTTTTCATTATTGACTAAAAGCGCCGCCATTTTCCCGGTAATATCAAATAATTCGACCTTTACATCCATGGGGTTTCTCAGAAAATAAGTGCAGCTCGTTTTATCATCAAAAGGATTAGGGAATGTGTTTATGGCAAAATCATTATTGGATAGTTCATTGTTTCCCGCAACACCTTCATTTGGATTATTCGATTCCTGTGGGTTGAAATAAGCTGATTTTTCAGTAATTTCAACATCCTGGGAACTGCTCTGATATGTCTTGTAATTAAGTGAAATGACGGGGTATCTGCAAGCTTCAACATACCAGTAATAATTTACCAAATGAACTTCAATAGTTGAACAAGGGTTGTACTCAAGTGATTTTTTCACCACTTTAACACGTAATGCATTTTTACTTGTTCTATCAGGCAGAATAAGGGTGCCTGTTGCATCGGCGCTAACATTGTATTGCCCTTCAAAAGTAATATGGCTACCGGCGTAAAGAGCTTCTCCGGAAAAATTATCGCTGAACTGATCACCATAAAAGAAAGGATATTTCATTTTAACGATCGGGTCGGTATAAACAAGAGCAATATCTTTAGTGGTATACCCTACTAATTCAAAAGTATTTTCAGTAATGTTGTGATAATATTCATGGCCGTCTACAGCCATCACCGAAGTATATTTTGCAACATCCGGAAGCGGAACGCCTGGTGTTACGCCAACATTCTCTGTTTGTTCTTTTGATGTAAAAGCGATCTTCGAAAAGTCCCAAATTTTATCAGTGCCTGCGGAGCCGGGATCGGTGTATGCAAATTCGTATGATTTAACAACATCACCGTCACGCAATGCATTATTTTTATAGGTTAGATGAGTCTGGGCAATTGAACCACTGATAACCAGACACATTAGTGCGTATACTATTATTTTTTTCATGATACAGATTTTAATACAAAATTAGTACATTTTCACAAGATATGCAACATGCATAACAATGATTTTATAACACCGCGTTGTAAATAAATAATCAGTATCTTTAACGTTCCGAAAATGAAAACTATTTTATGAACCCCGAAAAATTAATAAATAGTGTTTGCTCCATTGCTAAAACAGCCGGCTCCTTTCTGAGATCGGAGATCCATAATATTTCAGGGAAAAACATTGAAACTAAGTCCGACCATGATTTTGTCACTTATGTGGACAAAGCTTCGGAAAAATTTCTGATTCAGGAACTGACATCCCTGTTTCCCGAAGCAGGCATCATCGCTGAAGAAAGTCATCAGCAAAAAGATAACAAGAGGTATCACTGGATCATCGACCCTCTCGACGGCACCACCAATTACATACACGGTATGTCGCCCTATGCCGTAAGTATTGCTCTTACCGATAACGAAAAAGAAATACTCGGCGTTGTTTACGAGGTAGGCCTTGATGAATGCTTCAGCGCTCACATCAACGGTAAGGCTTTTCTAAATAATCAGCCCATCAGGGTTTCAGAGACACCGGTGCTCGGCAAATCTTTTATTGCCACCGGTTTTCCAAGCAGGGATTATTCAAAATTACAGGAATATATGGAGCTGCTGAAAGCGGTCATGTTTGACACCAACGGTGTACGCCGCCTTGGTTCTGCGGCCACCGACATTGCCTACGTTGCCTGTGGACGTTTCGATATTTTTTACGAATACCATCTGAGTGCCTGGGATGTGGCGGCAGGCGCTGTGCTGGTAAAACAGGCCGGTGGTAAAGTCAGCGATTTCAGCGGAAAAGACAATTATCTTTTTGGCAAAGAGATTATCACCTCGAACAGTCATCTGCACGAGGAATTTCTATATCTGTTAACCAAGTTTTTCGACCATGGACAAAAGGATCATTTTAGTAAAATCTGATATTACCACCCTGCAGGTCGATGCCATTGTAAATGCCGCCAACAACAGTTTGCTGGGTGGCGGAGGTGTAGATGGCGCCATACACCGGGCTGCCGGCCATGCACTGCTGGAAGAATGCCGGACACTTAACGGCTGCCCCACAGGACAGGCCAAAATTACCAAAGGCTACCAATTGCCTGCCCGCCATGTGATTCATACCGTCGGGCCCGTCTGGCATGGCGGCAAAAACCACGAAGAAGGCCTGCTGGCTGCCTGTTACCGAAACTCCCTTCAGCTTGCCGTGGCCAACAACCTCAAAAGCATTGCCTTCCCCAACATCTCCACAGGCGTATATAGATTTCCCATCGTACCGGCTGCAAAAATTGCCATCAGGGAAGTTAAAGAATTTCTGAAGAATAACGAGTCATTTGAAAAAGTTGTCTTTTCGTGTTACGATTACGATAACTACGAACTGTATAAAGAACTGCTGGAAAAAGAATAAAAGCCCTGCACACCGGAATCTTTAAAGTGCCATCCAAAGCAGTGGTATCCTTAGTACTCAGTTTTTTTATCGTTGACCACCCAGAGATCAAAGGGCTTGTTGAAATCTTGGTGTTTCACATTGATAAACGGGATTGACCGCTGCTCGTAAGGAAGTGGTATCTGCTGATAAATAAAAGAATCGTCGAAACCTGCTGCCGAGGCTTCTTTTTGGGTGGCGGCAAAAAAAACCTGTGCAGGCCTTGCCCAATATATTGCTCCAAGGCACATGGGGCAGGGTTCGCAACTGGTGTAGAGCACACAATCAGATATCTGAAAGGTACCGAGATTCTTGCAGGCATCGCGGATGGCAACAACTTCGGCGTGAGCCGTGGGGTCGTTAGTAGAAGTTACTTTGTTTGTGCCTTTGCCAACGATCTCGCCGTTGCGCACTACAATAGCTGCAAAAGGGCCGCCAGAGAGCGATAAAGCATTTTCGCCGGCCATTTCGATCACGAGGCCGATAAATTTTTTATGGGTTTCGTTTTGCGGAATCATTTAATTTTAATTGGGTTTTTGACTTTTTGCTTTGACAAAGCGATATCAATGATCTCCATCATTTCAGTAACATAATGAAACTTCAGCCCATCAATATAACTTTTATTTATTTCTTCAATGTCTTTTTTATTTTCTGCAGATATAATAATATCAGTGATGTTCGCCCTTTTGGCTGCCAGTATTTTCTCTTTTACGCCGCCGACAGGCAGCACTTTTCCGCGCAGGGTGATCTCGCCGGTCATGGCAATATTCTTATTGGGTTTGCGCTGTGTAAAAGCCGATGCCAGAGCGGTGAACATGGTCACCCCTGCTGAAGGCCCGTCTTTAGGAGTAGCACCTTCAGGAATATGTATATGCACATTCCAGTTTTCAAAAACTTCGCTTCCTATATCGAGCAGGTGCGAATGTGCTTTAAGGTATTCGTACGCTATCGTTGCCGATTCTTTCATCACGTCGCCCAGGTTACCCGTCAGCGTAAGATTACCCTTGCCTTTGCTCAGGCTCACTTCGATAAAAAGTATCTCGCCTCCCACGGCGGTCCATGCCAAACCTGTAATAACACCGGCGATATCATGCGGGATATCTTTGTCCTTCTGGTAAATCGGGTTGCCCAGTATTTTCGTCAGTTCGTTCTGTTGAATGTTCTTATTGTATTTTTCGTCCATGGCAATATCCCTTACCCGGTTACGGATAGTCTTGGCGATAGTACGTTCCAGCATACGCACACCGGATTCTCGGGTATAATCATCAATAAGTTTTTCGAGGAGTTTGTTGCTGAATACGATCTGCTTCTCCTGCAATCCGTGTTCTTTGAGTTGCTTGGGAATAAGATGCCTTTGAGCAATTTCAATTTTCTCTTCAAGCAGGTAGCCGCTCAGGTCGATGATCTCCATACGGTCGCGTAAAGCAGGATAAATGGTGGAAAGATTGTTTGCCGTAGCAATGAACATCACCCTGGAAAGATCGAAATCGACTTCAAGGAAATTATCATAAAAGTTCGTGTTCTGTTCCGGGTCAAGTATCTCGAGCAGGGCAGCCTGTGGGTCACCGCTGACATTGTTTCCGCTTACTTTATCAATTTCATCGAGAACAAAAACAGGGTTGGAAGATCTAACTTTTTTAAGGTTTTGGATGATACGTCCCGGCATGGCACCGATGTATGTTTTTCGATGTCCGCGTAGTTCGGATTCGTCGCGCAGTCCGCCCAGCGACATTCGGACATATTTACGTTCAAGAGCCCGTGCTATTGATTTCCCCAGCGAAGTTTTTCCGACACCCGGAGGGCCTATCAGGCATAAGATAGGTGATTTCATATCGCCTTTCATCTTGAGAACCGCAAGGTATTCGATGATACGCTCCTTCACTTTTTCGAGACCGAAATGGTCTTCATCAAGTATGCGTTGCGCATTTTTTAAATCGAAATTATCCTGCGTATATTCGTTCCAGGGCAATTCCACAATAGTTTCGAGATAATTGGTCTGTACCGAATATTCTGCTGCATGGGGGTTCATCCGCTGAAACTTGGCAAGTTCACGTGAAAATAACTGAGCAATATCATCCGGCCATTTTTTCCCGGCTGCTTTTTCTTTCAGTTCACCGATAAGTTGTTCCTGAGGGTTGTCGCCCAGTTCCTGCTGTATCTGTTTGATTTGTTGCTGCAAAAGAAAATCACGCTGCTGCTTATCAAGATCAGTCTTCACTTTGTTCTGAATCTGGTTTTTCAGCTCTATCATCTGAAGCTCTCTGACCATATGATTCATCGCGATGGTTGCACGTTCCGTAATGTCTACGGTTTCGAGCAACTGTTGTTTTTCTGAAATTTCAACATTCAGGTTCGAAGAAACAAAATTTATCAGGAACGATGGGCTTTCTATATTTTTTATTGCAAAAGCCGCATCAGAAGGGATGTTGGGCGATTGTTTGGCGATCTGGATCGAAAAATCTTTTAATGAGGAAATCAGCGCCTGAAATTTTTTATCCTTGTTCACCGGCTCGCTTACGGCAAACTCAGCTATATGGGCTGTAAAATAAGGCTCAGAAGAAATAATGTCGAGTAATGTAAAACGTTTTTTGCCCTGAATGATCACGGTAGTGCTGCCATCCGGCATATGCAGGGTCTTCAGAATAATAGCAACCGTACCAACCTTATATAAATCACTAAAAGTGGGTTCTTCGACATTTGCGTCGATTTGCGAAACAACACCAATGTTTTTCTTTGCCCTGTAAGCTTCTTTAATCAATCGTATGGATTTATCCCTTCCCACCGTAATGGGAATCACCACACCCGGAAATAAAACCGTATTTCTTAATGGTAATATTGGCAGCGTTTCGGGCAGTTCTTCAGAATTCATCTGTTCTTCTTCTTCGGAAGTGAATAAGGGAATAAACTCTGTTTCTCCATCCACGAGGCTTAATAATTTCATTTTTTTTTCTAATTCAGCAGAAAATTCCATATAAATCCAGTTATGACAATGTGTCAGTTATCGTAAAAAATTTATTTGAGTGTTTGGTCAAAAATCAAGAATAACAATAGAAATAAGAGATTAACGGCAATCTTAGGCAATTTAAATGCCAAGCTTCATTTAAACGTTTTGAAGGATGAAAAGTTACTTGATGAACTTCACTTTTTTCCGGTACGGGAAGGTGAGCTTATAAACATGTTGCAGAATATCTGCTTCAATCTGGCTAAATTCAAGCCCCCGGCGCTGATACACACTTTTGGCAACTTCAATAGCTTTAGCTATATCATATGTGGTATATCCCGAAGCAGAACTTCCCCAGCTAAAAGAAGGTATAAAACACCGATGGAAACCATGTCCGAAAATGTTGGAGTTTACTCCTATGACAGTGCCTGTATTGAACATCGTATTAATGCTGCACTTGGAATGATCGCCCATGATCAGCCCGCAAAACGTTAAACCCGAAGAAATGAACTTTTCCTGGGTATAGTTCCACATCTTTACTTCATCATAGGTGTTTTTCAGGTTCGAATTATTGGAGTCAGCACCTATGTTGCACCATTCACCAATCACAGAATTGCCGATAAAACCATCATGGGCTTTATTGGAATATCCGAATATCACGGTATTGTTAAGTTCCCCGCCAACTTTTGAATAAGGCCCGATGGTGGTCGGCCCATAAATTTTTGCACCCATCTTAAGGGTGGAATGTTCACACAATGCGAAAGGGCCTCGTATGATGGCACCTTCCATGACTTCAGCATGTTTTCCTATGTAAACAGGGCCTTCAGAAGCATTAATTATCGCACATTCAATTTTTGCGCCTGCTTCGATAAAAATATTTTCTTCCGCTATCAGCTTGTTCGACGGACTGATTTTTTGAGACTTGCGCCCTTTGGTAAGCAATTTAAAATCTTCCTTTATCGCTTCGCCATTATAGGTAAAAATGTCCCACGGGTAATTTATTTTACAATGAGGAAGGCTGCACTCAATTTCGTTCAGTCCCTCAAGATCAATCTTATCGGAATCATCATTTGTTGCAGTTTCAGCGGCATCGCCTATTTCAAGATCTTTTTCATTAATATTGTATGCAATGATGTAATCTTTACAAACGAGAGCCTGTCCGGCTTTTAACCCATTTATCTTTTTTACAAGTTCATTGTTCGGACATACCGAACCGTTGATTAGTATATTGTTCTTTCCTTTAACAACCGGATATTTAGCGCTAAGATATTTTTCGGTCAGCGTTGACGTCGGATCTTTTAAAAAGCGTTCCCATTTTTCGCGAATAGTGAGTATTCCTATCCGGATTTCAGCAACAGGCCTTGTTAACGTCATTGGGAATAAATCCATTCGTGAAGAGTCATCAAAAAGTATATAATTCATGATCAATAATGTTTATGCACAATACAATATTAACTATTTATATCGACATTTATGATAAAAACAAAAAAATTTTTCACTGAAATATCAACCGGGCTTGGTGTAAGGCTACGCTGAAAAGCAAATCTATTGAATTACTCCAGTGCAATACAGCAGGGTATCCATCTTTTTTTTGCCGCAAAGGACGGCCAATTTACACGTAAAACTTTAGTTTCACAAAATAAAAAACCCCGAAAAAGTCCGGGGTTTTTAAGAAATTATTCTTCCGTTTTTTGTGATTCCTCTTTCGGAAGCTCTTCGTTCACGGGTGCTTCCACCTTAGGAGTTGTTTTTTTAATCCCGCGGTTTTTATAACGCGTATTGAATTTATCCACACGGCCTGCTGTATCAACAAATTTCATTTTTCCGGTGTAAAAAGGATGTGAGGTGTGCGAAATTTCAAGCTTTATCAGCGGATATTCCTTACCATCTTCCCATACAATGGTTTCTTTTGTCTGAGCTGTCGAGCGGGTTATAAAAGTATATTCGTTGGATGTATCTTTAAAAACCACTAAACGATAATCTTTCGGGTGAATGCCTTTTTTCATGACTTTATTTTTAAAAATTCGAGTGCAAAATTACATTACTTTTAGTTATAAACAAGACTTTCAGAAAGAATTTTTATAAATTAAAATAAAATTTATATTAATAATTATATTTTACTTTCTACTATTCACACAATTAGACTGTATTTTATTTTAAGTAAAAAGTTCAAAGTATCAATATTGTCGGCATAATCCCACAATTCAGGTTGCTGTGCTTTTCCGAAACAAATACTTTTTGATATCCCGTCCATCTCGCTGACCACACATTGAATTTTATTTTCATTTTCCCTGATAAATGAATTTACCTGTTCTGTATCCGCATATCTCTCATAATTAATGACCGCAACAGGGGAATTCACGGACGGGTCCGGGTTTAAAATAAAAAAGCCCCCGTCAATAAATTTTTGATTATTCATGGTGAATATCGTTCGGTAATAATCATAATTATTTCTGAATTTGTTATGGTCATTGATATACAAATACCGCTGCATGGCATCAATAAATTTCTGAAAAGGGTATTTTTCAGGGACAAAAATTTTAGACACATTACGACAGCCCAATCCGAAATACGTAAAAACATCATCGGCCAGAAAGGTTAGCTGCTCTCTCGTTTCATCGCCGTTTAACACCGCAATGCTGTTGCGGTTACTGCGGATAATGTGAGGATACTTCTCAAAATAATAATCAAAATATCTCGAAGTATTATTGCTCCCGGTTGCTATCACAGCATCAAAATCACTCAATTTTTCTTCTGTAAAATATATGTAGTTTTTGTAAATCGGATCGATCCGGAATAAGATTTCAGCTATTGCCGGCAATAAAAAACGGTCGTTTTTCGACAATTTCCCTACAAAGATATTGCCGCTGACCAGCACACACAAAAAATCATGAAACCCGACAAGCGGGATATTGCCTGCCATTACAACCCCGATCTTTTTAGCTGTTATTTTTGCATCACCAGGCTCAGGATAATTTCCGACCCATTTTTTAAATTTGCCTTCTTCAAGCATAAAAATCAATGAACGTAAGCAAAAACAGACTGTTTCCCTTGTAAAAAAACCGTTACACTTAATACTGTCATCAACAGCTTTCTGAAGAAGTTCATTTGCACAGGGATCATGGCACGGCGAGCCACAAATAAAATCATCCAGAACATCCGACAGTTTGCAGAAGTTACTTATATGTTTGTCTAATTTTATTTGAATAAGCTTATCCGGCATTTTTTTATATTTTTGTCAAAATTAAACGAAATTGGTCATGTAAAATAAAGGCCTTCGCTTTTTCGTTTAAAATATTTATTTATTGAGACACGGATGAATCATCGTTTTCTAAGTTTTCTGACAGTCATAATTCTCATGCCTTTGGTTTCTTTATCGCAAAGTACCGACTGGCGACTGGATTCATTAAAGCTTTTCACGAATACGATCGCCAGCGAAAATCCCGACTTTAAAAAATATGCTGCTAATGAAAAGCTGCACACCCTGCTGGAAGAGATTTTCGTGTCTGAAAATTCTTTTGATTTTCCTTTTGATTCCCTGAAAAAAATTTCAGTAAGAACATCACCCGATACAAAGTTTAAATTATTGACTTGGGGAATCGCGAAAGAAAACGGGACCTATGAGTTTTTTGGCTATATCTTTTTTCCGGAAAATTCATCTTTTACTAAAAGGTATATCCGGTTGACAGATAATACAGACAAGATACTTTATCCCTTAAATGATGTTACCGATAATAACAACTGGTACGGGGCTATCTATTATGATATTATTCTTTCAAATTATCAGGGTAAAAAACAATACACGCTGCTGGGATGGAAAGGCAACACGGCCATTACAACTAAAAAAGTTATTGAAATACTGTATTTCCGCTCAAACGGTATTCCGGTTTTTGGGAAACGCGTGTTCAGAAAAAACAATAAGGCCACCCGGCATATTTTTGAATATTCTTCCCGTTCGGGAATGTTGCTCCGTTATGAGAAACAAACCATGCATACTGTGGTTCGCCCGGCTAAAACTGTAAAGACAAAATATAAGGCCAAAGACAAAAAATCCAACAAGGCAATAACCGCCGATAAAAAGATTGCCGCAAAGATAAAGACAACCAAGGCCGATATGATCATTTTTGACCGCCTCTCTCCTATCGATCCCCGTACATCAAAATATTCAGCCAATCTGGAAGGACAATTCCAGTTTTATGTTCCAGAGTCAAACATCTATGACGCCTTTATTTTTGAGAACGGGAGATGGAATTTTGTGAAAGATGTGGACGCAAGAAATCCGAAACCGGAGAAAAAGAAAAAGTTGGCCCCTCCGCAACTGTAAATACCTGTAATGTAAAAAGTTATTTTTTCTTGGTTTTCACTTTTTTTATTGCATTTAAATTCTTTACTTTGCAAAAAAAATTGCCGTAACAAAATAATTTTAAACCCATATAAGTATGAAAAAAGTACATAATTTTAACGCTGGCCCTTCGATTCTGCCGAGGGTAGCCATTGAAAACACTGCAAAAGCAATTTTAGATCTTAACGGAATAGGAATGTCTATCCTTGAAATTTCTCACCGAAGCAAGGATTTTCAAGCGATCATCGACGAAGCCGTAGCACTTTTCAAAGAATTGCTTGGTATTCCTGAAGGATATTCGGTATTGTTTTTAGGTGGTGGCGCCAGCATGCAATTCTGCATGGTTCCTTACAACCTGATGGAAAAAAAAGCAGCCTATCTGGAAACAGGCGTTTGGGCAAAAAAAGCAATCAAAGAAGCAAAACTTTTTGGCGAAGTTCAGATCATTGGTTCTTCCGCTGATAAAAATTTCTCATATATTCCTAAAGGCTGGGAAATACCAAAAGATGTTGATTACTTCCACATCACGACCAACAACACGATCTACGGATCGGAGATCAGGGAAGATTTTGACAGTCCGGTTCCTTTGGTAGCCGATATGTCGTCAGATATTTTCAGCCGCCCGGTTGATGTTACAAAATATGCGATGATCTATGGCGGTGCACAAAAAAACCTCGGACCTGCAGGTGCTACTTTTGTTGTCGTCCGCGACGATATCCTGGGTAAAGTATCCCGTGTCATCCCTTCAATGCTCGATTACAGAACCCATATCAAGGAAGGTTCCATGTTCAACACACCTCCGTGTCTGCCTATTTACACGATCATGGAAACGCTGCGTTGGCTGAAATCCATTGGCGGTGTAACAGTGATGGAAGAAATGAACAAGGCAAAAGCCACGTTGTTATATGATGCAATTGATAACAGCAAAATATTCGTAGGAACCGTTGAAAAAGATTCACGTTCGCGCATGAACATCTGTTTTGTTATGAAACCCGATTATCAGAACCTGGAAGAAGAATTTATGAACTTTGCGAAGTCAAAAGGTATGGTCGGAATTAAAGGCCATCGTTCTGTGGGTGGTTTCAGGGCTTCTACTTACAATGCTTTGCCGATAGAGAGTGTCCAGGCATTGGTTGACTGCATGAAAGAATTTGAAGAACAGAAAGCATAAATAAGTCAGGAGACAGGAGACAGGAGTCGGGAGACAGGAGTCGGGAGTCAGGAGTCGGGAGTCAGGAGTCGGGAGTCAGGAGTCAGGAGTCAGGAGTCAGGAGTCAGGAGTCAGGAGTCAGGAGT
>DAOQAF010000101.1:0-13083 GCA_035353775.1 Bacteroidales bacterium
TTTGTCGGGATGAGAAGACTCGAACTTCCGACCCCCACGTCCCGAACGTGGTACGCTAGCCAACTGCGCTACATCCCGAGAATTTCAGTGCAAAGATAGAAAAAATAATAATTATCAATAGACAAAATCAATTTTTATTTTGGCAGTTTTCTCTTGGCGAAAACATAGGCTGTTACTTGTTTCGAAAGATTGGATACTTATTGAAGGCAAAAATCCCATAAGTGGGACTTAGGCTATACCCCGGTACTTTTGGGGGTATCGAAAACAAAAAACAGTTATTGTGCTAATTTCATTTTTATCTTCGACGAAATCACATCAATGGCAACATGGTTGGCCCCCCCTTGCGGAACAACAATATCTGCAACCCGCTTGGTTGGTTCGATGAACTTGAAATGCATGGGTTTGACCCATTTTTCATAATGGCTCAACACATCCGAAAGCGAACGCCCGCGTTCTTCCATGTCGCGTTTGATAATCCGCATCAGGCGCTCATCAGCCTCGGCATCTACAAAAACCTTTATATCAAAACGATCCAGAAGTTTGGTGTTTGTAAATATAAGTATGCCCTCAACAATGATGACCTTTTTGGGCGCTACGGGGATCGTTTCTTTTGCCCTTGCACATGTGAGATAAGAGTATATGGGCATTTCTATCGGGTTGCCTTTTTTCAGAATGTCAAGATGCTTAACCAGCAGGTTGAACTCAATGGATGAAGGGTGGTCGAAATTTATTTTTGAACGCTCCTCGGCGCTGAGATGTCCGTTGTCCTTATAATATGCATCCTGGGAAACAACGGTCACGGCTTTTGCCGGCAGACTGTTCACAATTTTTTTTACAACGGTGGTTTTTCCGGAACCGGAGCCGCCGGCGATACCAATTACAAGCATTTTTTTTTCAAAAATACAAATAAAACAGGAATAGAACTTATTCTTTAGCCTTAAAAAATTATTATTTTTGCACAAAATTAAAAAGTCATGAAAAAGATAGCCTTGTTTGTAGCTTTACTGTTTGTCATTTCTGCCGGTTTGGCGCAGCAAAAAGAGATGGTTGCTCCTTATTTGTACACATACGATGATGTGTTACTAAAAAAAACCTGTGCTGAAAACCCGGAACTTCTTTCAAAATATATGATCTATGAGGAAAACTTAAAAAGCATAATAAATGCGATGAAAGCGGCAGAAGGGAAAACCGGCGCCAAAACAGACACGCTTATTGATGGTAAAAGAATTATTCCCGTGGTATTTCATGTCGTTCATAATGGCGGCCCCGAAAATATCAGCAGGGCACAGATCGACAGCGCCATCAAACTTTTAAACATTGATTACAATAAACTTAATGCAGATACCGGAGCCGGCCATACCTATCCTCCTTATAATGCATTAAGGGCCGATTGCCAGATTGAATTCCGGCTTGCGAAAATTGACCCCAACGGAAACTGTACAGATGGTATCATGAGGCATTACGATCCGCAGACCAATTACGGATATTTTCAGACCATGATTGATTATTGCTGGACTCCCAGCCGCTACCTGAATGTTTTCACCGTAAATTTTATCTATCCCGAAGGAATGGTTTTACCTGATGGCGCTTTTATCGGCGGCATGTCGCCGTTTCCTCCCAGCAACTCATTATCGCAAGCATTGACAGGAGGCGACACCCTGGCCGATGGTGTGCTGATCAGGCACGACTGCATCGGAAATATTGGAACGGCTGAAACCATGGGAGGCATGCCGATTAACGCACTCAACAGGACATTTACCCACGAAAGCGGGCATTATTTTAATTTATACCATACCTTCCAGTCTCTTTTAGCAGCCCTTGGGCTGGATGGCTGTGGCCTGGAATTTTTAGGCTGCGGCGATGAAGTTGCAGACACCCCGCCAGTAGCAACCGGAACGCAAAACACCGCATTAGCGTGTTATACTCCCGGAAGCATCAACTCTTGCACCAGTGACAGCCCGGATGTGCCAGATATGATCGAAAACTATATGGATTACCAGTGGGGTTACTGTACCAATATTTTCACCATTGGGCAGTTAGCCAGGATAGATGCTACCTTGCAGGCAGACAGATTAAAACTATGGTCGAAAGAAAACCTGATCTATACCGGAGTTTTAGATACCAATGCCTCAGTCTGTGCGCCTATAGCAGAATTCTTCTCAAATTCGGACCTTGTTTGCGCCGGAGGAAATATTCAATTTACCGACTATTCCTATTCCGGAGCAGCACAAAACTGGCATTGGACATTTGAAGGCGGAACCCCTGCCTCATCTACCGACCAGAACCCCCTGATCACGTACAACACCCCTGGCATTTACTATGTAAAATTAACAGCAAGCAATGCCTACGGCGCAGATTCACTTCTCAGACAGGATATGATTACCGTCAAACCGGCAACAGCAGGCACACCGACACCGTTTGTTGAAGATTTTGAATCTGTTGTTCTTAATAATGGCTGGATCGTGAAAAATGATGTGGGAAATTCCTGGGAAATAACCGATACTGCCTCCTTTTCCGCGAGCAAATCAGTACGCCTGATGAATTTTTCCGGAAACAATGCCGGCAGTTTTGATGAGTTGATAACCCCGGCTTATGATTTTACAAGCTTGCCCACAGGAGGGATAGCGTTTGTAAAATTTAAACTTGCATATGCCGGCAAGATCGCATCTTCAGATACCGCATTTGATGCCCTGAAAATGTATGTTTCATCGGATTGCGGTGAAACCTGGACAGAAAAATACTCCGAAAGCGGCTCTGCTCTTGCCAGTGCCGATGCTACTTCCAGTAGTTTCGCACCTGCGTCACCGGCACAATGGAAAGAAATTTCCCGCCCGATGCCCACGTATAGTACGAAAAACAACGTGATGTTTAAATTTGTATTTCATGCCAACGGTGGAAATAACCTTTATCTTGACGATATTAACATCATGACTGTATTTTCCGGATTTGAAGAAAATATGATGGAAACATTAGGTTTCTCGGTTCAACCCAATCCCTTGACAGATATTTCTTTGATAAAATTTAATCTGGTAGTCCCCGCACAGGTAAACATAAACGTTTATGATATGCTGGGTAACGAGATAAATAAACTTGTCAGTGACAGGCTTGATGCCGGAGATCATTCTATAGAACTTGACAAATCTTCGTTAGGCAGCGCAGGGATATATTTTGTGAAGGCCTCGTTTGACGGAAATACGCTGGTGGAGAAAATAGCTGTACAATAAGCACAATTTGTACTTTTTCGCTTTGGTCTGCCCGTTCGCGGATCTAAGCGGATTGTTTTCCTCACAGTGCGGTGTATGGTCAACTTAAAATTCACAGGTATCCGGCAAAAGCCCGAAGGAGTAGAGTAATGAGCCTGTCAATGGTAAAGGCTGTTCGTCCGTGTTTTTAAAATGAATATTTTGAATAAGCTTCTAAAGATAGGGGTACCCGTATGCGCATTGTTACTATTTTTTATCGCGGGAAATCTGCAGGCGCAGATCATCAACGTGGAATCGCAACGGCTGCAGAATGACAGCATAAAGTTTGCAGGCAATGCTGCTGCATCATTTTCGTATCAGCAAAATAACAAGGCGACCTTATTGCAGATGAACACTTCTGCTACGATACAGGTGAGGTCCAAAAGCCTGAAAGATGTTTTTCTGCTTTTTGGCGCTTACGAAATTTCAAAATCCAACACGAGTATGTTGAGCAATGCGGGGTTTGTGCATTTCAGATATACCCGGAAATTCAATAAATATTTTAGATTGGAAGCTTTTATACAATATCAAAGCAACCCTGTATTATTATTTAAAACAAGATTTCTGGCCGGAACAGGGCCCCGGATCAAGATATTAAACAAACCGAAGGTCAAGTCGAGCCTGGGCGTGCTTTATATGTATGAATACGAAGAAACGGTGGAGACAATTCCGGAAATCCACCGCGATCACAGGATGTCATCTTATTTTACCTTTACCTGGTCCTTGCCGCAAAAAATCGGTGAATTAAGTACCATAACATATTTTCAGCCGAGGCTCGACTATTTTAATGACTTTCGCCTGACCCATCAAACGTCAATAAGTTTTGCATTAGGAAAACATGTTTCGCTGATCATAGGCATGCGCTATCTTTACGATGCTTACCCTCCTGAAGGTGTTATCAGGAATTCTTTTGCGAGCAATATGGGAATTAAAGCGAGTTTTTAAAATAAGAAAGGCAGGTTGCATCTTACTTTTCATTGGGCATCACTACTTGCAAATAAATGTAGTACTTTTGTTTGATAGCATGATGTTTTGTTTAAATGATGATTCTTATAAGAATTGCATTAAACAAATGTTGTTCTATTTTTATTGACATTATTATCAGATTTATACTGAGCGGGCATAGACTGAACATCTAAAACAACATAAAGGATGTATTAATGAAATTATTACATATTTAACAAACCACAATTTATGCCCAGTCGAAGTATAGTTTCTGGTTTTGGCGTTTTTAAAACCAGGATATAGTATCTTTTTATGCAACAAGAAATTCAAGTACAGGTATCACCTGAGATTGTAGGAAATTCAAGAGAATTATTGCAGGCGGTTTCTGAAAAGTCAGGGATCCCTGCCGGTGAGATCCGGCATATCGAAATTCTGAAGTCTTCGCTGGATGCACGTCAGCGGATTATTAAAATGAATTTGCTGGTTAAGGTATTTATTAATGAGGATTTTGAAGAGATACCGGCGCGCCTGCCAGATTATCCTGATGTTTCTCTCGCGCAACCGGTATTTATTGTCGGCGCCGGTCCCGGCGGCTTGTTCGCGGCCTTGCATTGTCTCGAAAAAGGGAAAAAACCGGTTATTCTGGAACGGGGAAAAGATGTCCGCTCCAGGGTTTCAGATCTGAACGCCATTAATACGGATCACCTGGTGAATGAAGATTCCAACTACTGCTTTGGCGAAGGCGGTGCCGGCGCTTATTCCGATGGAAAGCTATTTACCCGAGCCAAAAAACGCGGCGATGTGAATCAGGTCATTAATTTATTTGTGGCTTTTGGCGCTGATAAAAAAATTGCTGTGGATGCACATCCTCATATCGGGACCAATAAATTACCGGCGATCATAAAAAATATCCGGGAGTGCATACTGGAACATGGCGGAGAAATTCATTTCAATACGAGGGTTGTCGATATTATCGTAAAAAACAATTGTATCGCAGGTATTGTAACAAAGCCGGGCGATACCTATGAAACGGAAAAGCTGGTATTGGCCACAGGCCACTCGGCCCGCGATATTTACGAATTGCTTTACAGGAAAGGGATCGATATAGAGTTAAAGCCTTTTGCAATGGGCGTTCGCGTAGAGCATCAACAAAGTTTGATCGATCGAATTCAATATAAGTCTGCCGTTCGCGGCGCTTTTTTACCTCCGGCAGCCTATAATATTGTAAGGCAGATCAACGGGCGGGGTGTTTTTTCCTTTTGCATGTGCCCGGGGGGCGTTATTGCGCCTTGTGCCACTCAGCCGGGAGAGGTGGTTACCAACGGCTGGTCGCCCGCAAAACGAGACTATCCCACAGCTAATTCCGGAATTGTTGTAGCGTTGAAAACGGAAGATTTTAAAAATTTTTCTAAGTATGGTCCCTTAGCGGCCCTGGAGTTTCAAAAATCTGTTGAACAAAAAGCCTGGGCCGAAGCAGGAGGCACTCAGAAAGTGCCGGCGCAACGACTTCAGGATTTTGTTAACGGAAAAATTTCGAAGGATTTACCAATTACTTCATATAAACCCGGGATCGTTTCGGTGGATATGAAATCTGTTTTTCCTGAATTCATTGTTCGTTGTTTGCAGTTGGGTTTTGTTGAATTCGGCAAGACGATGAAGGGTTTTCTGACCAACGATGCCGTGGTTCATGCTCCTGAATCGAGGACTTCTTCTCCGGTGCGTATTCCCCGCGATCCGGCAAGCCTGGAACATATTACCATCAAAGGTTTGTATCCTTGCGGAGAAGGGGCTGGTTATGCCGGGGGCATTATTTCGGCGGCCCTTGACGGGATCAGGTGTGCGGAAAAGTGTACGGAGTGAATAAAAACCTTTAACGGATCAATCCCCGGTCTTTGGTTGATTCTTTATTTCCATTAATCACGGGGACGAACGCTACTTTATATAAAGAAGACCTGGTAAGTAGTGTCTGAACGGAAAGTCAGTGTTTGATACGAAAATTTCATTTTCGAGGCTTGCACAGCGAAAAAAAGCGGAGTTTATCCTTATAAATGAGCATTTTTTTCGCAAGCGTAACGATGAAAATGGAGTTTTCGTACAGACACTAAGTAAGTAACAGGTATGTAATTATGTTCTAAAAGAATGATGAACAAGGAACACTGATTTGTGATTTCAGAAGTATCTGAACTTCAATATTCTAAAATCCCTGCTTGCTGCAGGCAAGGAAATTCAATTTATTTTTTAGGAATTAATTTCATACATATCACTAATCAATAACCGGTAGCATTTACTTTAAACCCATACAGTTTAATACCCGGAGTTACATTGTTGATGGGCCTGTCTTTGTAAGCGGTATAACCTGTTGCTGTGCGGTAAGTAAGAAAAACATAAGGAGCGGATGTAGAAACACTGCTAATAATCATATTGTGTCCGATGGTAGCAGGAACACTGCCATTTCCGATCTCACAGATATCGCCCTTGCCTAAAAGCCTTACGGCCGTGTAAAAGTTAGTCCACGATTGGTACGCTGATGGAACCTGTAACGCTGCAAATTTTGCCGTAACCCTGTTTTTTCCTCCAACACCCTGGTACATTCCTGTACTTGTTATGTATTGATAAAAATAATTGGCACCTGCCCATGAAGGACTGCGGCCATAAAGCGACATGTTGTTTCCCGAAACACTTGAATTTTTCTTATAGAACCAGTTGTTGGTTTGTAGCCAGCCGCCTTCACGTAAGCACCGCGATAAAAAATTGGTGCAATCACCTCCTGCGTTGGTGTAATCGGTGTAATTGCTGATAGGATTAAGAGCGATGTTCCAGTGCGCCCTGGCAAAATTAGCCGCAGTTGTGCCACTATAGACATAACCTTTTGTTGAATTGTCCTTATTTATTGGGCTTGCATCCAGTGAAAAAAATTCTGTGCCGGCATTTTCTGTATCTAACAGTTGTTCTTCGGATACAATTTTCCAGATGTTGTTGTTATTTATCAGTACAAATGAATAGTGGTCATACCCTTCGGTTATTATTGGTTCTCCTGTTTCAGCATCTTTCTGATTGGTTTCTAATTCACAGTTCACTTTAACGGTGCATGTAATCGTGCCATTATCAGCTTCACTTATACTGTTTTCGAGTACGTTCACACTTGTTTTATAAGAGATGTAAACAATTTCAGACATATTCAGTATATTGTTTGCTTCTGTGACCAGATCTAATTGTCTGTTTGCTTCAGTTTTGTCTGAGAAAAACCCGGTAAAAGCATCACTATTGGCCTTATTGCCTCTTGTTGCCGTAAATATTTGGTATTTATTATTATAATAATCCTGTAAAAAGTTATTTAACCCCTTTATATCAATAGAATTATTTGTTGTAGATCCTGATTTTAAAAGGTTGTTGTCATCATTTTTCTGACAAGAACTGATGAGCAGAAGTGAAGAAGAAATCAATACGATCATTATAGTCAGCAAAGAAAACCTGTTTGATATTTTCATATGTTTTTTAGTGTTTATTAAATTTTTTGCAAAAGTACATAAAAAAATAATGCCTGATGGCTTGAAAAATGTGCTCATGCCGATTTGAAAAATAATATAGTCCAAACTTCATTTCAATTGTTTGTACTATTTATTTTTCTATCGGCATAACCAAAGTAAGAATTTGTAGTACGTCTTTGGACTATCTACAAATTCACTTTGGTATCAACTGTCGAGACCGAAGATGGTATGAGCTTTAGCTATTATCGTGAAATGATATATGATTATGGCTTTATTGGGAGATACTCCGGCACTCAGACGAGTTTTGGACTTTCTGTAAAGTGTGTAAAGGATAAATAGACGTACCTGCTGCCTTCTGTATATTACCTGATTATCACTAATTTTTCTTTTGCAAGCAGTCTCCTTTCGGATGAAATTACAGCAAATAAATAAATTCCGTATTCTAATCCTGAAGTGTTGATATGGATCCTGCCTGATTGATAGGTTATTTGTTTTTCATAAACCACGCGTCCTGTAATGTCATATATCATAACATTCAAATCAGGATCTACAATGTTCTCCAAGATCAGCCACATTTCCCCATTATTAGGATTCGGAACAATTGAGATTTTCCCATGTGCTAACGAAATTTCAGACGAATCTTCTCCAATCACGCTGGATGTTCCACAATCCGGTACTTCAAGGATGACTTTCATGGTATCAGAAACGCCGCTGGTGTCGGCCAGTATCAGTGTGAGATCATAAGTGCCCGGCTCATAATAAATTTCAGGATCCACTCTGGTTGATGTAATGCCGTTGCCAAAATCCCAGAAATATGTATACTGATCATCTACAGTATCTCCGTTAATTCCTCTAAACCTTAACGTGTCAACAGGGCATTCGAGGGTAACTAAATTACTAATACCATTAGAGTCCTCCACTTCGAGATCATACGGTGTTTTCGGTAGCGATATCAGAGAATCAAAATATGGGGTGTACATGTTGTCGGGATAATCGGAAACTGTGGTGTCTTTTGATCCGCCCGGAAATTCATTACAATGCACATCTTCAATATATGCGTGAAAGTAGCTGCCTTCTTCGGCGCGAAACCCGGGTTTTAAGTGTATTGAAGTGCCAGCCACATAGGTCACATTACCGGCTACTGACCTGTAATGAATTTCTTCGTGAGAAGTCTCGGGATGAAGAATATAGTCGATCACTTGGTCTGTGAATAATATTTTTTGTGTTGAAATAATAGTATTAAAAGCAACAAATTTTAAAGGAGAATCTCCGGTGCCGGTATATTCATATTCTATGGGTGCACCATTACCTGTTTCTTCTGAATGGCTGCTTATAGGTATGGTTCCTATGAGATTCTTATCCGTATAATTTACATAGTATGGGCAATTCTCACCGTTAATAATGTGATATAAATTATAAAAAAGCATGTAATCCAAGCCATGGTAATTTCCATAATAGATTTCAGCGCCATCCTGTTCTTTTGCCGTTTTGCACCATTTATATGTTGAGGCCCATCCATTCCCCGAAAAATATCCGGATCCATAATTATATGGACCATTACATGGGGCTGCATTTAACTGATCCAACGATTTATTTACGATTGTTTCCTGTTTATTTACCGACAAAGATTCGTTATGCAATACTTCCCACAAAAGAACATAAAAAGTTTCCCAATTATTTCTTTTTGTAACAAGTTTTAGTCTATAGCCTGTATTTGACCAAGTATTGCTTATGGCACCCAACACCGCTTGTAAATCCGGGTACTGGCCATGTGGGCCATCACCTAAATAGGACCAGATAATTTTTGGAATAGTCGATGGCTCTAACCCAAATTCGTGTAGTAAGGGCACTGCAAAAGCAATTGTAAAACCTCCTTCAGCTGTGCATATACCGTAACCATCAGGCTCATATATTCTGTAATTACTTGTGCCGAATATATCGTCCATATTAAGTAAATATTTATAAATCTTTTCCTTCATAATTGAAGCTAAATCATAACAGATTCCTCCTGTTAATTTTTTTGTTAATTCAATTCCCATCAAAAGACCTATTGCTTCATCCTGGCTCATGCTTTCCGGATGGAAATCATGATTATGGGGGTTATACCAATTACCTTGACATTTATGATTCGTATGATTTGGCGGCGTGTTTTTTTCTGCTTCACCACCACAATGATCACATGTTCTATGGTCAATATATCCAGGATGACCACGAGGTAAATATCCTTCCTGGTCATTCCCAAATCTAAAATAAGTTGTACTAAAAACATCAGTTTGGCTTAGCCTTTTATTTAGCAAACGAAGATGTGATTCACCTGTTGCAGTAACTCCATTCGGATGATAAGGATTGTAAAAATCACAAGGCACATTGCCCCGTATAAAAAAGCCATTAAAAGGGTCTGTATAACTTGTGTTATTATATTCAATATCAGGCCAAAAATCTTCGGCTTTTTCATCCCAGTAAACTTTTACAGCATTTAAAGCCAGAAATAATTCATTATATGTTTTAGCAGCATCATCATATTGCCCGTTTTTATTCAGTAGATAATATTCCGTAGCTAGCGTCCCAATGTAAAACCCTGTATGTTTACCTGGCTGGCCGTAATCTGCATTTGTCCATTGATCAGGATGAACAATATTGTTTGAATCGTTGTCAGAAAAAATTTTGTTCCGTACACATATTATTTGACTTTCACCTATTTTATCACCCGGTACCACAAAATATTCCAATCTGCTACGATAAAACCAATATTTAATAAAATCTGAAGAAATTTGAGAAAAGGATATTTGAATATTGAAAATTAATAAAAGAAATAATGTAGTTTTGATTAAATTCATCAATCTTTTTTTCATATTTTTTTTCTTTAATCAAGTTTTTTCATGCTGACGAAATATTCTTTGTTGTTATACATGGTTTTGATTTTAAATTCATTTTTTGTTAGGTTAATAATTTCCCATTCTGATGTTATTGTACCTCCTATTGGACCTGTCCCATAATACGCGCCAGAAGATGAAAGAACTTTTATTATATCGTTTTTTTCTAATAATTCCCACACCCATATTACTTGACCAGTATAACCGTTATTGCTCAATCCTTCACCAATAACACAAACCTTGTTATAAGTTACATCATTATAATAAAAACGAAACTCGGGACCCAAAGTATCTAAATAAATACCCAGAGAATCAGAGCCATTTACAGTATAAGTATTAATACTATATTTTCCATATATCTCTTTTAAAGTATTTTTCTCACAACCCAATGTGAAAACAATAATAGCAATTAAGATTAGAAATATTTTTTTCATAATTATTTATCATTTTTAAGTTCATCTACTTCGTTTTGCAATTCCATGTTCTGCTCTCTCAGCAGTTGAAGTTGTTTGTTTATCTCAATCGTATAAAGTGTCAGTTCTTCAATTTTTTGTAAAAGTAATGATTGTGATTGTCCGAGCGCCACGCCATTTTCCTCCACTTCGGTTGCAGAAGGAATATTTGGAAGATGCTTGTATTTATTGATATAACTCTCAACTTCTGAAAGAGGCATCAGATAATAATCTTTTTCGAAAACAAAGTCAGACCAGTTGACTTCTACAACTATTTCTTTTGCTAAAATTTTACCGTTTACGGCAAGTTTATAATCGATATTCCCAACTTTTGTTGTAGTAGTTCCTATCCCGACATTACCATTATCACATAATACCATTTTGTAGTTTCCCGGATTAGTTGCAGAACTGTATGGTTTCCAAAAATTCAGGCCCTGGCATTTTTCATTGTTTTCGTATTCAATGGCCCATTCGCCAAAATAATTGGCATCTTTACCGCCCAGATTCCCGGCAAAACACAAACTGCCATAATTGCTGCATGGGTTGCCCCCATATAATTTGCCGATCATGATGTTGCCATCAGCAACAGTGAGTTTCTGAAAATTATGGTAGGATGTTCCTATGCCTACATTTGCATAACTATTGATATACATAGCCGGCAGCGCTTTGCCATTTACTTTTACGACATAATTATTGCCCTGCAGGGAGATATTGCCGTTTCCGCTATATAATCCCGCGCCCGAAAAGCCCTGCATTGTGATCGAACCCGAATTTATATTGTCATTCAGGCAGATAGAAGCATTTTTTCCGGAAAGCCCGATCAGCAATCCCTTGCCAACTCCCTGTCCGGTTGAGTTGTTTGTAATTTGAAAGAAAGTGGTCCCCGATGACGTTGGTCCAGAGGAGGCATGTCCTGATTTTAAATTAAGATTCCCTACAGAATCGGTTTCATTGCTAAACAGTAGATCATTATCAAAAGCTTGATACATGCCGTCATTGTTTAATGATTTATTCGCATTTTGCCCGTTCCCGGCCGATATGGTTTCATCAGAATGCAAATGCAATTTATATACAGGTGGATTTGTAGTTCCAATAGCGACATTACCATCTTCACTAATTCTCATCCTTTCAACACCGCTGGTCCTGATCATAAAGGGAAATGCATTGCATGTCCCGATCCAGTCGGGGACTTCGGTATTAGTTACCTGTTGAATTACTTCGTTCCCTCCAAGATACCATGTGCCGGCATTTGCATTTTCACATGTCGAAGTATTAATGGTATCGAGGGGTGCTAATATGTTTTGCCCACTGCTGTAATATATGGTGCCCGCAAAAAACAATAACAAAAATATTGTTTTACCATTAATAAATGTGGTTTTCCTTATAGTATTTTTCATAAGTAAAATATTTATTTAATTTGTGATAAAAATAATAAATCAAAATACAGATGTCAAGTTTATTAACATTTATTTTGCTATTTGCGGTTTTTTCAGGGCGGCACACATAATTTAAGCTTGTTTTATTTTTTGGCTACTTAAAAACTATTCGTTACTTTTGCACCTCATTTTATCGTTCTTTTAACCACTCGCCCGAGTGGCGGAATTGGTAGACGCGTCGGTCTCAAAAACCGATGAGGTTACACTCGTGCCGGTTCGATTCCGGCCTCGGGTACTTTTTTGACTCTGGAAGCCCTGTTTTTACAGGGCTTTTGTTTTTTAAGGTACCCAAAATAGTACCCAGTTTACTCCTGAAAAACATTTTTTAATCACCTTTAGGTTGCCTTTATTACTTTAATCTATTTTTATCAGGTTTTAATAAATTAAGATTTATTGCCCCCTTTATTTGATCGGCGTTTAATTCCATTGTGTACAATTATGGTTGTTTTTATCACCTTATGGTGTGTAACAGGAATTACTTCTGATTTATGTCGAATCTTGTTCAAATCTGTTGTAAAGTGTAGAAAACTGTAGAAGTGATGCCTACACTCCATTGCAACTTTGCATAAAAAACAAAGTCGCTATGGAAAAAATAATTGTTGCCAGTGAAGATGATCTTAAAACAATATTAAGAGAAATAATCAGTG
>DAOQAF010000102.1:0-12959 GCA_035353775.1 Bacteroidales bacterium
AGTATGCACGGTGGTGTGAGAGGGCGGGGGAGCAATCCCCCTACCTACTCGATTAATCTCTTAATCTCTTAATCTCCCCAATCTCCCAATGCCTAATGCCTAATGCCTAATGACTAATGGCCCAATCTCCCAATCTCCCAATTATATATACTGTTCCCCCTTTTCAATCTTTAACCTGACATCATTCACGAAATTCCGGATCTGCTGTTCGTCGTCTTTGCGGCAGATTAACAGTACGTTTCCCGACTCAACAACAATATAGTCATCCAGTCCCTGTAAGACCACCAGTTTGTTTTCCGGCATGTTTACTATGCAATTGTGGCTGTCGTACATGATTACGTCTTTTCCGACGATGGCATTTCCGGCATCATTCTTTTGTCTGTTTTCATATAATGAGCCCCAGGTTCCAAGGTCAGACCATCCGAAATCTGAACATAAAACATATACGTTATTTGCTTTTTCCATTACCCCGAAATCTATTGAAATGCTTTTGCATGTAATGTAAACCTGTTGTATGAATTCTGATTCTTTATCAGTGTTATAGATACCAATTCCTTTTTCGAAAGACTCCTTAATTTCCGGCAAATGGATTTCAAATGCATGCAAAATGCTTTTTATCGACCAGACGAAAATTCCTGAATTCCATAAAAAATCACCGCTTTCAAGAAATTGTTTTGCCATTTCAAGGGCAGGCTTTTCTGTAAAAGTTTTTACCTTTTTTAATCGTGTGTCTTCCGGATAAGCATCAGTATCTTTAAACTGAATATATCCGTATCCTGTATCCGGCCTGCTTGGGGTTATACCCAGAGTCAAGAGCCAATCGTTTTGGGAGGCAGCGTTCAGCGCCGAAGAAATAACTCCCGTAAAAGATTCCTCATTAAGTATGATGTGATCAGACGGGGCAACCACCACATTGGCATCGGGATCCAGGTCATTAATTTTATAACATGCGTAAGCGATACAAGGGGCGGTATTCCGGCGCGAAGGTTCCGAAATAATCTGACTGTCATTGATTGCAGGTATTTGTTCCTTAACGAGGCCGGCATATTTTTCGTTAGTTACGATGTAAATATTTTCCCTGGGGATTATTTTTTCAAAACGCTTGAAAGTTTGCTGAATAAGGGTTTCACCAGTACCGAGAATATCAATGAATTGTTTCGGATGAGATGTACGGCTCATAGGCCAGAAACGCGAACCAATTCCCCCCGCCATGATCACGCAATAGTTGTTGTTCATTTTATGTTTTTTAGTTTAGAATTTTTTTGGCAAAAATATTAAAATATAATTGATTATGCATCTATTTTTTGTTCTAAAATCACTACTGTCCGATAAAATTTATGCTTATTAAAGGATGTAAATATTTTTATTCCTTTTTTCCTCTTATCCTAAAAAGAAGAATTGATTTTCATCAATTTACATCCTTTAGGAACGAGGTAAAATAAATTGATGAAAAGCAATTCGTTAAATGAAAAAAAGTAAGGACCACTGCATGAAATCACTTCTAATAGGGCTTTTTTATAAATTCATAATTTTTTTACTGACAACAGTGTTCTAAAATAGCTTGTTCATAAAAGCCTTTTTATGAAAAATCCAAAGCATTACTGATAGCTTTTACCCGCATGGCCGGGCTGATCAAATACCATCGTTTATTATTCAGGCAATAACATTTATAACGTGTCCGTATTTTTTCACCTTTTCGAAAAACTTTTCCGTTACGAATAGCAAAAATGGTGTCAAAAACAAGTTCATCCAGAAATTGTATGGCAGTATCGGGACCTGTATCGTATGTTGACAAGACCATCGTAAGGTTAAATTCTGATGCGTGGGCCGGTTCGCCGTTTTTCACAAAAATTTTTATCAGGGCATGTTCAATTTCCTTTGGAAAAACATTTTTTTCTATCAGACAAAATATTAATGTCCGGTAATTGTTCCTCCACTCATCTCCGTGAGGCTTTGCCTTTCTTTTATACGTATTCCATGTGATCAAATGTGCATATTCATGAGTAAGCGTAATGAGAAATGCATATTTATTCAGGTTGTGGTTTACGCTGATTCTGTGATATGGCGTAATCCGGTCAGAGGGACGGAAATCTCCTGACTTGGTTGATCGGTCTCTTGAAATGCGGAGCTGAACAGGATAGGTATTGAGCCAGTTGCAAACAACGTCAATACTGGATTCGGGTATGTAAGGAACAAGCCGCTCTTTATCCAATGTGGTGAGGCTTATCTGTGTTTTCAATTTTATTGCTGAAAGACGGACATTGATTATATCGGTGTTTTTTTGATGCACACGATGAAATAACAACAATTATTACAAGCAGCAAAAGGATAAAGATCTTGTTAAGTTTCATATAAATCATTGGGTTGTAATTTACAATTTTCAATGTGTGTAAATGTGGGACAGTCTTTGCATTTGTGTTTTCTTGGTGTTTTGCATGAATTGACAGTAAGTGCCAGTAAAACAAGTATTAAACAAGACAAGCCCACCCTGAACACTTTCATCTGTTGTTTTTTTATACAAATTTATAGTAATTTTTTTTAAGCACAAAATTTATCATAAAAAACGTAGTATTGCAAGTAAAATTATCCCGATTTAGTAATTGCTTCCAGGCAGTTTTATTTGTCGGAAACATTTTATGCCCAGCCGGAGTATTTTTTGCTTAAAGCGCATAGTTTACTGACAGGCATTTAATAGCGATATTTTTTCTGACGTAATCCATCAAAAATTTTTCAATGTGTAAATTGGAATGATTCGTATCCCTTACTATGAAAAACTTTTAAGTGAAATTGTAAAAATCCATTAAACAAATATTGCTCATAGATTTCAAATTATTGCTTAAATTCGCAAAAATTAATATCGACCGGTTTGAAAAAGGCGTTAACTACTATCGGGAAATACGTCATGTTGATGAAAAAGGTGCTTGAAAAACCTGAAAGAGGCCCGGTTTTTCGAAATCAAATAATGACAGAAATCGATAATCTTGGTATTGATTCGTTGGGTATCGTTGCCATTATTTCTGTGTTTATGGGTGCGGTAGTGGCAATTCAGACAGGCTATAATACTACAAGCGCCTGGATCCCAGAATACACTGTCGGATTTACAACCCGGGAATCAATAATTCTTGAATTTTCAAATACAATTATTTGCCTTATCCTTGCCGGAAAAGTAGGCTCACGAATAGCATCCGAGATAGGAACCATGCGTGTTACCGAACAAATTGATGCCATAGAGGTTATGGGTATCAATTCTGCTAATTTTCTCATTTTACCCAAAATTGTTGCCGGAGTACTGATATTCCCGGTTCTCGTTGTGATCAGTATGTTCCTCGGAATCCTTGGTGGATGGTTTGCCGCTGCCTGGATGAATGTCGTTACAGTTTCGGCCTATTACGACGGGATTACTCTTGATTTAATTCCTTTTGAAATTTTTTATTCTATCGTTAAAACTATTGCTTTCTCGCTGATCATTACCTCTGTTTCCGGTTTTTACGGTTTTTATGCGTATGGCGGGGCATTGGAGGTCGGACGCGCCAGTACAAAAGCTGTGGTAATGAGCAGTATTCTCATTATTCTGTTTAATCTTGTCATTACACAATTGATGTTATAGGATGATCGAAACAAGGAACATATCAAAAGGATTTACCGATCACAAGGTTATAACAGATATCAATGTAACTTTCGAACGGGGAATGACCAATCTGATCATTGGCCCGAGTGGTTCAGGAAAAACGGTGCTGATGAAATGTCTTGTCGGACTATTGGAAGTTGATTCGGGACAAATCCTGTATGACGATCGCCAGTTTACAGGGATGGCTTTCAAAGATAGAAAAATAATCAGGCAGGAAATCGGCATGATGTTTCAGGGCGGCGCTTTGTTTGATTCAATGGATGTGGAAGAAAATGTCATGTTCCCCCTGACCATGTTCACAAACAGATCAATGGAAGAAAAACGCGACAGGGTAAATTTTTGTCTTAAACGCGTCAACCTTGAGAACGTAAACAAATTATTCCCGGCAGAATTAAGTGGCGGAATGAAAAAACGCGTAGCTATAGCCCGTGCCATTTCAATGAATCCGAGCTATTTGTTTTGCGACGAACCCAATTCCGGCCTCGATCCCAAAACGTCCATTCTGATCGATAATCTCATCAGCGAGATTACACAAGAATACCAGATGACGACGGTAATCAATACTCACGATATGAACTCGGTAATTGAGATCGGAGATAAGATCGCATTTATTTACAGCGGAAAATTATGGTGGGTGGGCGACAAGCACGAAATTCTGGATACCAACAATCAAGAGCTGAACAACTTTGTTTACGCCACGGAGCTTACCCGCCGGCTAAAAAAATAATCATGAATTACCTCGATATCGTTATTGCTATTCCCTTGGGCATAGCCATCTTCAGAGGCTTGCGAAAAGGCCTCATCATTGAATTGGCGATGCTTGCCTCACTTTTTACCGGAGTTTTTGCCGGAATTTATTTTTCTGATTTTGTGGCCGGCCTGCTTATCAAAAATTTGGGGATGAATGAGGCCTACACGAAAGCCGTGGCTTTTACCCTGATTTTTATTGGTGTTATCATTGTTACCCGCATTATTGCTAAAGCTATTGAAAAGATGGTTGACCTGGTGGCATTAAGTTTTGTCAATAAAATTCTCGGGGCTTTATTTTCTGCTTTAAAAATTGCATTTGTTTTAAGTGTGGTTTTTTTTCTCTTTCAACGATACGATATTAACGAGAGGGCGATTACAAAACAAGCGAAAGAAAAATCCCTGCTTTATAAACCAGTCAGCAGTATTGCACCGATTTGCATTCCAAGAATAAAGTCTGAAATTGTGAAATGGCAGGCAAATAAAGAAAGATAGTATCCCCCAGGAAAAAATCCGGAGGAATATCCGTAATTAGTGTCTGTCCGTAATGTCAGAGTTTGAACCAGAATGTTCGAGTTCGAGGCCTGCCCGACTGGGTCATTCAGGCGGGGAAGAAATCGGACATTATGGACAAACTCTAATTAATCTTCCATTATTGCTTTTACGCCCGGCAGTTCCCGCCCCTCCAAATATTCAAGCATGGCGCCGCCACCGGTCGAAACATAGCTTATCTGATCGGCAAGGTTGTATTGGTTGATAGCTGCTACAGAGTCGCCGCCGCCTATGAGCGAAAACGATCCCTTGATGGTTGCACTGGCAACAGCAATTGCAATAGCCTTGGTACCCTGTTTAAAATGCGGAAGCTCGAAAACACCCATCGGCCCGTTCCAGATAATTGTTTCTGAATCGTTGATGATCTCTGCAAAACGGCGGCATGTTTTTTTGCCTATGTCAAGGCCCATCCAGTTTTTATGAATGGCATCCGCCTGACTTTCCTTATAGTTTGCTTCATCATAAAAGCCATCAGCAATAATGGCATCAGTAGGGATGTAAAGATTAACACCTTTCAGCATCATTTCCTGCACCATTTCTTTCACTTCAGGGATTTTATTATCTTCAACAAGGGAGCCGCCGACTTCTCCTCCGAAAGCCTTGATAAAAGTAAAAGCCATCCCTCCGCCAATAATGATGTTGTCAACTTTGTTGATGAGATTTTTTATTATAGATATTTTTGAAGAAACCTTGGCCCCTCCGATAATGGCTGTAAATGGCGATTTTGCTTCATGTAGGATGAAATTTAAATTTTTTAGTTCGTTGGCAAGTAATAATCCGAAATACTTGTTATTGGGAAAAAATTCCGCGATGGTGGCGGTAGATGCGTGTTTGCGGTGTGCAGTGGCAAAAGCATCATTGATATAAATATCCCCCAAAGAAGCTAACTGTTTGGCGAAATTTTTATCGCCTTGTTCTTCTTCAGGATAAAACCTCAGGTTTTCCAGTAGGACGACATCGCCGGGTTTTAGGGCACCGCATACTTCAAAAGTTTTCGGGCCGAACAAATCCCGGGTGAAAATAATATTCCGCTTCAGTAATTTTGATAAACGGGGAACAACAGGCGTCAGCGAATAATCCTGCTCGTAACCTCCTTTGGGACGGCCAAGATGCGACATGAGAATTACTGTGCCGCCGTCATTCAACACTCTCTCAATGGTTGGAATGGATTCTCTTATTCGTGTATCATCGGTGATCTGCCGGTTTTGATCTAATGGCACATTAAAATCAACACGGATCAGCACTTTTTTGTTTTTAAAATTTACCTTGTCAATGGTTTTTGATTTGTCAATTGGCTTTATCATAATATTGATTTGAAAATTTTAGTAAAAATAGTAATCACTGGTTTATAATTCACAAAAAAATTATGTTTTTTATTTTTAAGCTAAAAAATATATATTTGTGCTAATCTTTAATTCTAAACATATGCCTGTTTTCAAAAACAATATTGTCTCAAAACTACCTCAGATGGGCAATAGCATTTTTGCTGTCATGTCGCAGATGGCTAATGAATTTAATGCTATAAACCTTTCGCAGGGATTTCCTGATTTCGATATTGCTTCAGAAATAATTGACCTGGTGCATAAATATATGAAAAAAGGCTACAATCAATATGCTCCTATGCAGGGCGTTCCCGGATTAAGAGCAGCAATTTCCCGAAAAATACATGACACCTACGGCCTTACCTACGATCCCGTATCGGAGATCACGGTTACAGCGGGCGCAACAGAAGCCTTGTATGCGGCAATTACTGCATTTGTCAGGGAAGGGGATGAGGTCATAATTTTTGAACCGGCTTATGATTTGTACGGTCCGGCAGTAAAACTTAATGGCGGCGTATTGAAATATGCCACGCTGAAATATCCCGATTACCATATTGACTGGGACGACGTAAAAAAACTGATCTCTCATAAAACAAAGATGATCATCATAAACACACCGCACAACCCTACAGGAAGCATACTGAAAAAACAAGACCTTGAAGCCCTGCAAAAAATCACACGCGATTCAGATATCCTGATTCTCAGCGATGAGGTTTATGAACACCTGATATTTGACAACCTGGTGCACGAGAGTGTTTGCCGTTATCCTGAACTGGTTGAGCGCAGCCTGGTCATCGGATCTTTTGGCAAGACATTCCATGCCACCGGATGGAAAATGGGCTATTGCATGGCGCCGGAAAACCTGATGAATGAATTCAGAAAAGCTCATCAGTTTATTGTCTTTGCTTGTAACACACCTGTTCAATATGCCATTGCTGAATTTTTAACCGACAAAGAAAATTATACGTATTTGAATGATTTTTATCAGAAGAAAAGAGACTATTTTGTGAAGCTTATTTCCGGATCACGTTTCAAGATAATCCCTTCCTATGGCACTTATTTCCAGTTACTCGACTACAGCGATATGTCCGACGAGAAAGAACCGGAATTTGCCATGCGTCTGACCAGAGATTTTAAAATAGCCTCCATTCCTGTTTCAGTTTTTTATCATAAGCCTGTCAATAATAACGTACTCCGTTTTTGTTTTGCAAAAAAAGAAGAAACCCTTGAAAAAGCTGCTGAAATATTATGCAAGATATAACCATCACCATCGTACAGAGCGATCTGGCCTGGGAGCAACCCCTGAAAAATCTCGATAATTTTGATAAGAAACTGGAACCACTCAAAAATTGTCAGGATGTAATCGTGCTTCCCGAAATGTTCAGCACTGCTTTTACCATGGATGTGCAGCAGTTTGCGGAGGAAATGGACGGCACGGTTTTATTGTGGATGAAAGAAAAAGCCATAAGCCTGAATTCCGTGATTTCCGGAAGTTTTATTTTTAAAAACAAAGAGGCTTTTTACAACAGGCTGGTGTGGATGAAGCCCGACGGGACTTATAACACCTATGACAAACGCCATTTATTCAGGTTCGGAAACGAACATAATTTTTTTAAAGCCGGTACTGAAAAAATTATTGTTGAACTCAATGGCTGGAATATTTGCCCTATGATATGTTATGACCTGAGATTTCCTGTCTGGGCAAAAAACAATTATAATAATGGCCATTTTCAATACGATGTGCTGATCTATATTGCCAACTGGCCGGAAGCCAGAAAACTTCACTGGCAAACCTTGCTGAAAGCACGTGCCATAGAAAATCTTTCTTATGTGGTTGGCGTGAACAGGATAGGTGGCGATGGCCGGGGAACCCGTCATTCAGGCAATTCCATGATCATAAGCCCGAGAGGTGAAACACTTTGCGAAATGGCTGACCATACCGAGGATGTGAAAACCATCATGCTGAAAAAGTCAGAACTCCTTCAATACCGCGACAAATTCAACGTAGCGCCCGACTGGGACGAATTTCAACTGATTTAATAGCCCCATCGGTGGCGTCAATATGGTATCCCCATCGGGGCGTCAATATGGTAGCCCATCGGGGCGTCAATATGGTATCCCCATCGGTGGCGTCAATATGGTATCCCCATCCGGGGCGTCATTATGGTATCCCCATCCGGGGCGTCATTATGCCAGCCCCATCGGGGCGTCAATATGGTAGCCCCATCGGGGCGTCATTATGGTAGCCCATCGGGGGCGTCAATATGGTATCCCCATCGGGGGCGTCATTATGGTATCCCCATCGGGGGCGTCAATATGGTATCCCCATCGGGGGCGTCATTATGGTATCCCCATCGGTGGCGTCAATATGGTAGCCCCATCGGGGCGTCATTATGGTAGCCCCATCGGGGCGGCATTATTTACATCAATTCCCTGTCAAGAAAATTATTCAGCACGACCAGCTGCCACAGCCGGGTATTCAAAAAATCCTGGTTTTTATTAAAGAAACGCTCCTTTAATTCTGCAATTGGCTTGTATTCCATTAAATTATGTTTGCGGATTTTTTCTTCTGAAAGGTTTTCATCAACAAGGTATTTCAGATCAGTCATTAACCATTTTCTTAAGGGTATGGAAAACCCCCATTTCGGCCGGTCAAAATAAGAAGCAGGAATATAATCGTATAAAACTTCTTTAAGCAGATATTTTTGAATATCACCCTTCAACTTTAGTTTTTCAGGAAGATTATATGCAAATTCAACAATGCGGTAATCCAGAATTGGGACACGGGTTTCAAGCGAATATTTCATGGTGGCGCGATCCACTTTTACCAGCAGGTCGTCTTTCAGGTAATAATGCAGGTCAAAAAGCGACTGCGCCTCCGCTGGTGTCAGGGGCAGGTGGCCGAAATCATCTTTTAGCATTAGTTCCCGGCGTAAATCAGGATGTAACAACGCGGATATCTCCTGAGCGGCAAAAAGTAAATTTTCCTGTGAGAAAATATGGCTTTTTATCTTGCTGAAATCTGTATAGTCAAACAGATAACCTACTCGCTGAAAACGGTTTCCGAGCCTGGAGAAACAGGAATGAACGGGCTTGTGAAACACCTTCAGCAACGGGTTGTTCAGCCTGTTGGCCCATTTATAAGCGCCGTAGCCCAAAAACAATTCGTCACCGCCATCACCCGATAAGGTCATGGTAACATATTTACGGGCCAGTCTCGAAACGATCATGGTAGGGATAGCCGAAGAATCAGCGTATGGCTCATCATAAACATCGGTGAGCTCCGGTATTAAGGCCATCGCATCTTTTTCTGTCACCACCATTTCATGGTGATTGGTGCCGAGATGATCAGCGACGGCTCTTGCATATTTTCGCTCATTAAATTGTGATTCTTCAAAGCCTATTGAAAAAGTTTTTACCGGCTCGGAACTCAGGCTTTGGGCGATGGCTGTAACAAGGCTTGAGTCGATGCCGCCGCTTAAAAAAGTACCGAACGGAACGTCGCAGATCATACGGTATTTTACGGAGCTTGTCAGCAACTCTTTAAGCCTTGCTTTGGCTTCTCCTTCGTCAGTAATTCTGTCTGAATTAATTTTTGATTCTATGTTCCAGTATTCGTGAAACGCAATGCCGGAGCTGTTTACAATGGCATAGCTGCCTGCCGGGAATTTATAGATTTTATCATAAATAGAATGAGGTTCCGGAATATAGCCAAGGTGCAAAAATTCATTGACAGCCGTGTAGTTTAATTGAATATTCTTTCGGATCGGCTCAATTTTCACCAATGATTTTAGCTCTGATGCAAACGCAAAATTTTGCCCGTCCCAGTAGTAATAAATGGGCTTTATCCCGATCCTGTCTCTGAAAAGGTACAAGTTTTTGTTGTTTTTGTCGAAGATTGCGATGGCAAACATGCCGTTAAGTTGCTGAACAAAATCAACACCCCAGTGGATAAAGGCTTCAAGAACGACCTCCGTATCTGAACTGGTCTTAAAATGTATTGATTTTTCCGCAAGAAGTTCTTTTTTTATTTCCTGAAAATTATAGATTTCTCCATTGAAAACAATCGCAAAATTATTGTCCTGCGAAAACATCGGCAGGTTGGCAGCGGCAGAAAGGTCGATGATGCTGAGCCGTCTGTGCCCCAGCCCGATGTATCCCTCATAAAAATATCCGCTGGCATCAGGCCCGCGATGTGTCATGGCATCCGTCATCCTGATCAGATCGTCGTTTGAAAAAATGGTAGCTGATGAATAAAAACCTGAAATGCCGCACATAAAACTTAAACTTGACTGAGAAAACTTTTGAATGAATTTTTAAAATAATTTATTGATCACGATACCAAGTCGCGAACTTATTTTTGACATGATCATTTGTTTCTTGTTGTATTTTGCCAAAAGCATCATGATATCGGTGTTGTCTGGTTCTTCCTTTTGCATTTTTTTTATCTGTTCATGAATTTCCGCCATCTCTTTACCGACAATTTTTAAATTAATAGTATTAATGGTTTTTGAAATATCATTGGTCAGAATGGTCCTGTCTTCATCCTCGTGCCTCGGGGTAGAAATTTTGTACTTATCATGCCAGTACCTGCTGAGCTCGTACTTCTGGCTTAATATCTCTATGACTATTTTTGAGATGTTTTCTTTGGGGTGGGTGATGAAATATTGCATATCGGCGCCTTCGGTCTTTGAAATATTTTCTAAATACTCATCATAGATCTGTTGATATTCAGCAGTGCTGAATTTGAAATCATCATTGGCAAGTATCTGTGAAATATAATCAGCAACACTCACGGGAACTGTCTCGGTATGCCCGGGACTGTCAGGTATTTCATTTTCTGTCAGAAGTTCTAAACCACCATAGTTTAAAATTATCCACAGCAGATATTTTTCATAGGATTTAATTTCATACGGTTCCTCAAGAAGTTGCTTTTCGGCGGAATAATCTGTTGGCTCAGGGATCAGGGTGTCGTCATCTTCTCTGTCTTCAAACCGGGAAACATCTTTCTTGATCTTTTTTCTCATTTGTTTGTTGAGCTCGTTGATCAGCGATTGTTCCTGTATCTTCATCACTTCGCTGCATTCTTTTATGTAAACACTGCGGTGGATGGGTTCCGGAATAAGTGAAATGGTCCTGACGATCTCTTTAATGAGTTCCGCTCTTTTTATAGGGTCGTTTTTACTCTCTTCGAGCAGGAGTTTGGCCTTGAAAATAATGAAATTTGTCGCACCTTCTTTGATGAACTTTTTTATCTCGATAGCATCATGTTTTCGTGCATACGAGTCAGGATCTTCGTTTTCCGGAAAGATCACAACTTTTACATTCAGGCCTTCTTCAAGTATCATGTCGACACCCCTGAGCGAGGCCTTGAGCCCTGCGGCATCGCCATCATACAAAATGGTGATGTTATTCGTGAATTTTTTAATCAGCCTGATCTGTTCCGTTGTCAGCGCTGTTCCCGAAGAGGCCACCACATTTTCAACGCCAGCCTGGAACAGGGAGATCACGTCGGTATTGCCTTCTACAAGGTAGCAATTCTCGTTGGAGATGATCGCCGTTTTGGCAAGGAAAATTCCGTACAGTGCTCTGCTTTTATTGTAGATTTCCGATTCGGGGGAGTTTACATACTTAGGTTTGTTTTTGTCCGAAGTCAGTATCCTGCTGGTGAATCCGATGACCCTGCCGCTGAGGTTGTGAAAAGGGAATATCACCCTGTCGCGGAAGCGGTCGTAAAGCGTGCCGTCATCTTTTTGTATCGAAAGGCCTGTTTTGACAAGGTATTCTTTTTTATAACCATTCTCCAGCGCATTCTTTGTAAAATCATCCCATGAAGCAGGAGAAAAGCCAAGCTGAAACTTTTTAATAACGGAGGGGCTGAAGCCCCGCTCGTTAAAATAGCTCAGCCCTATAGCCCTGCCGCCTTCGGTGTTGTGAAGATTATCCGTAAAATGTTTCTGAGCATAAGCCACCAGGTTATACAGCGCTTCCAGTTCCGACTGCATGATCTTTTCTTCCTCGGTCTGAACCGTATCGGCAATCTCGATATTGTATTTCCCGGCAAGGTATTTTAAGGCATCAGGATAGCTCATGTGTTCGTGTTCCATGATAAAATCCACGGGCCCGCCTCCTTTGCCGCAGCCAAAACAATGAAAAAAACCTTTGGCAGGCGACACGGTAAACGACGGTGTTTTTTCGTTGTGGAACGGGCACAGGCCGATGTAATTGACACCTCTTTTTTTCAGCGACACAAATTCCCCGACAACCTCATCTATTTTGGCTGCATCAAGGATGTTCTGTATCGTTTCTTTTCGTATCATGCCTGGTTGAAAACAAGACGGCTAATTTACAAAAAAATCTGTTGCTGCCGCGCAAAAAACTGTGTGGGCCTTGTCTGAAAACTATTTACCAGTTGCCCGGTTGTTCGTAGTTTGAAACTACGACCGCCCAGTACGCGCACGTTTCTAACGCATACATTTTTTCCCTAAAAAAATTCCGTTAAATTATTTTTCTACCAAATATTTATTTATATATTTGTCCGAAACATTATATAAACTTTTTATCGCTCGCAACCATTTACAAACGCTTACAATTGGATTTAATAAAAAATTAAAAGACTAATCTTTAAATATTTAAAACCCGAAAATCAGATAACTGCCACTCTGAAAATAAAGTAAAAATAACAGTAATACAGAAGCACAATCGTTACC
>DAOQAF010000103.1:0-12887 GCA_035353775.1 Bacteroidales bacterium
TTCCGTCAAGCGAATAATACACAGGGGGTGGGAAAGCTGTAATATTATCCCAGATTACTGCGTTGTATGCGTATGTCGGCCCTGCATTGGTTATAACAATCATGTAGGCCAGCTCACCTCCGGCTACTACCGGACTTGTCAAAACTTCTTTTATGATCGATAAATCAGCAAACGCAGACCATACTATTGCGCTATCACTCACCGAGTAATTATTGCCATGATAGGAATAATCTGCAGTGGCAGTATTAGAAACAAAATTAGCTGCAATATCACCTGCTGTTATAAAATGGGTTGCAGTATATGTATGAGATCCTGCAGGAACAAGAGTATTAATTGTTTCATTCATTCCTGTCAATGGATCGGTGACAAGGGTATTAAAAAGAGTATCACTTCCCGTGTTAGTAACTACCACGTGGTATGTAATCGTATCCCCTATCATAGTGAACGTGGTTAAGGACGTGTCGTTGTTAACTGAATATAATGATTTGTCTATAGTAAGACAGATATTCTTAATATTCACTGAAGCTGTTACCGAACAACCCAGTGTATCGGTAACTGTAACAATATATGTACCGGCTGCTAAATTATTTGCGATATTAGATGTCGTAGCTGCAGGGTCATTCCACAAATAGGAATAATCTTTAAATCCACCGGAACAGGCAACCATGGCTGAGCCTTCGTTATTGCCACAATGTGCATGATGCGTATTTGCCGCAGTCACTTCTGCTGACATCGACGAAATGTATATCGAAAGCAAACCTATATCGGAAAGCCCGAGCGAATCTTCCACGATGTAATTGATCTGAACAATCCCGTCGTAACCTGCTGTCGGTGTGAAAGTAAATGAACCGTTATAAGCATTATTCCATTGGAGGACACCCTGATTAGCTGATGGATTATTCATATTAATGAATTCAAGCTGATTTATTGAGTTGTCAGGGTCTGAGTCGTTAAGAGCTACGGAACCTGTTACAACCGCGTTGTTGCATGAAGTAAAAGTATCATCAACGGCTACCGGCGGGTTACAGACTGGTTGGTACAGCGTGTCAGAAACTGAGTATGTACAGGATTGTGCATCCGAAACGGTCACTTGGTAGATTCCCCATGATATGCCCGATAATACCGGAGAAGTATCCGGTAAAGGGATGCCGTTTTTTGTCCATGAAAAGGTAAGGGGTGCTGTTCCATTCTCGGTAATGGCATATAATGCACCGTCGTATAGTCCGGAAATCATATAATTACAGGAAACAGGGATGGAAATGAGGGTGGCTGTAATATTTACCAGTTCATAGGTGCCTGTTGCCGTGCAATTGTTCAAATCTGTTACCGTCACATGATAAGTTCCGGCGATTAGACCGGAAATGTCTTGATTGGCTGACAGGAAACCGTTGGGCCCTGTCCATGAATAACTGAAAGGCCCGGTACCTCCGGTGATGGTCAGATCTATTTCTCCGTTTGATTGGTTGTAACAATTGTTTTTCTTATTTGCACTCAACAAAATTTCATTGGGTTGCGTAACGACCGCCGAGGCTGTTTCTGTGCAACCATTCAAATCCGTAATTGTAACGGTATAAGTACCCTGCCCAAGTCCCGAAATATCTTCTGTACCAGCTCCATTATTCCATACATAAGAATAAGGCTGGGTGCCACCGTTCACCGTAAGGTTGACAGATCCGTTGATGTTGCCATGGCATGTGATACCAGAAGCCACCGCAGAAGCAGTAATATCCTGAGGTTGATTTACCGTATAGCTTGCTGTTGCTGTGCAATTGTTTGAATCAGTAACTGTTACATAATAAGTGCCGGCGGATAAACTGCTTCGGTTCTTTGTTGACGGTCCATCCTGCCATAAATAAGTATATGGTTCGGAACCACCGCCAACCGTAATATTAATGGCGCCATTTGTCCCATTATAACAGGAAACATGAGTTACAAAACCTGAAATGTCGATCACATTTGGTTGTGTAACGGTGGCATTTGTATTTGCAACGCATCCAAGAGAATCGGTAATGATGACCGAATAAATAATATTTGCTGCCAGGCCCGTTGCTGTGGCTGTTGTTTGAACAGGGGAAGTATTCCAGGAATAGTGATAAGGTGGGGTGCCCCCTGTCTGAGAGGCAGTGGCTGTTCCGTTTGCCCCGCCGTGGCAGGAAACAGGGGTTGAACCTGATATGGATGCTGACAATAACGTGGGTTCGGTAACGATGGCCGAAGTACTGGTAGTGCAACCATGAGCATCGGTCACGGTGACTAAATAATTGCCTGTGACCACATTGCTGAGGTCTTCAGTAGTGGCCTGGTTACTCCATAAATAACTATAGGAAGGCGTTCCATTTGAGGCAGTTAGATTTACAGAGCCATTGGAGCCTCCGTTGCATGATACTGCGGTAGCAACAGCCGATGCTGTTAGGGCGGCGGCAGGTTGCAATATTGTTGCAGAAGATGTCGTTGTACATCCTTTATTATCGGTAACGGTGACATTATAGGTTCCTGCTGAAAGGTTTGTCAAGTCCTGAGTGGTGGCTGAAAATCCTCCTCCGGCTTTTGCCCATAAATAGGTATAAGGCGATGTGCCTCCGCTTACACTAAGGTTGACAGACCCGTTTGAACCATTATAACAACTGACATCCGTCTTGGTATTTGATGCTGAAAGCGCTGCTGCCGGCTGTGTAACAGTATAAGAATGTATAAAAGTACAACTATTTGCATCTGTTATTGTTATCGTATATGTGCCTGCTGCAAGTGAACTGCGGTCCTTTGAGTTTGAAGTGCCTGCAACATCTGCCCAATCGTAGTTGTATGAACCCGTACCACCGGTGACGGTGAGCGCTATACTCCCGGTTGTATTTCCAAAACAACTGACGTTGGTCACTACGCCATTAACCTGTATCGGAGCTGAAGGCTGTGTGATCGTTACGATTACACCCGCTATGCACCCATTATCATCAGTGACAACTACACTGTAAGTTCCGGCAGTTAGGCCTGAAAGATCTTCGCTGGTGGAGTCATTCGACCAATCAAAAGAATATGGACTTGTACCTCCTGAAGGTGTTAGATTAATAGATCCGTTGCTTCCGCCATTACAGGAAACATTCACGGAAGTGGCTGTTGCACTTGGTCCGTCTGTATCTTTAATGACGAAAGTCTTCACTGATGAACAACCTGTAGAATTGGTGACAGTTACTGTATAATTACCTGAAGGAAGATTGCTCAGATCTTCGGTTATTTCTCCGTTGCTCCATGAATATTTAAATCCTGAACCTCCGGTAACAGTAATATTTATTGTCCCGTCCGAATTTCCACATGTTGAGTTGGTTACTGTACCACTAATTGAAGGGGGCGCATTTACCGTTACGCTCACAGTGGTACTTGCAACACATCCATTCGCTGCTGTAACTGTTACAGAATAAATTCCGGTAGCAGAAGGCGTGGCATTGTATATCACAGGAAACTGGCTGTTGCTTGCAAAACTGTTTGGCCCTGTCCAGGAATAAGTTGCTCCGCCATAGGCATACAGATAAAGATTACCTCCTGTACATACAGTATCAGCGTAAGCTGATATATCAGGCTTTTCAACATATACATCAATGCAGGTCTGTAAACTTGTATCGCAAATATTGTTACCGGTAACACAAACCATGTAATGACCAACAGGAACTCCGGTCCAGTTAACCGTAATTGACGGAGTCCCCTGTCCTGATGTGATGGCGCTGGTGTAAAAAGTGCCGGGATTAGCGGCGGATTCGATCGACCAGGTATAGGAAGTATTGGCCGGATCAGGATCCGCTGAAATAACAGAGGCAGCATCCGACTGGCAAACTGAAATACCTGTACAACCTGATGGCGCATTCAGTACGAGGTTCCCTGAAGATACGGTGCAGCCCTTTGCATCGGTTACAGTAACTGAATAGGTCCCTGCTGACAGACCAACACGGTCTTTCACATCATTGGTTCCGCTCAGGTCTGCCCAATCGTAAGTATAAGGAGCCGTACCTCCGGATATGAACCCCAAAACTATTTTACCGAATGCATAACAGCTTGGTTGCGTAATTGCAGGCGAAAAAGCAACCTGGCTGACTGTCAGTGTTGCGGACGATGTTGTTCCGCCTCCCGGTGCAGGGTTAAATACCGTGATGGCTGGCGTCCCTCCTGAAGCAATATCGGCTGCAAGAATTGTTGCCTGCACTTCGGTGGCACTAATAAAAGTTGTCGTTCTTGGGGAACCATTTATTTTGACGACCGATGACGTATTAAAATTAGTTCCTGTAACTATTATTGTAAAATTAGTTCCTCCGGCACAAACTTCTGTTGGTGATATGCTGGTAATTGTGGGATTCGGATTGGAAATATCAAATGCATTACTTGTCGCATTTGATAATCCTGAAGTGCTTGCCTGAAGCGTATAACCTGATCCTGAAATGTTAATGGATAAATCTGTGAAAACGGCCTGAGCTGTTGTGGTATTTACGGCAACCGTATCTGTCCCGCTAAGAACCCCGCCCGGACCGGCATTATTTTGAATAGCGAGTGTAATGTCCATGGCTGTTCCTGTCGACAGGTTGCCATAGGCATCCTGTACCGTTACTATAGGTTGGGTAGCCCATACTTCATCAACCAATCCACCTCCGGGTTGCGTTGTAAATACCAGTCCGTAAGTTGCCGAAACCAGTACTGTTAATTTATCGACGCCCTGTGAAGAAATAGTTCCATCCGTGACGCTGATGACAGCCGTTTCCTCCTTATATAAGGTCATTACACCATTATTGCTTCCGCTAACCGTAGCAACTCCATTTGTAAAAGTGATTGTTGTGGCAGAACCGAAAGATGTTGCTGTTCCATTCTTGTCTTTTACTGTTGGGGCTGAGCTGTTTGGAGATAAATTAGCACCGGAGAAAGTCAAATTATGGTCGCCCGTATAGGAAGTAATTATTGCACCAGCCGGCGATTTTACCGTAATGGTAAGATTTTGTGATGTTCCGGCTGTTTGTGTGCCGGAACCGGTGATAACTAATCGGTTTAATAATGAAGCATTTAAAATACCTGTTGTTGTTGTTCCGAACCAGGTAGCGCTTTTATTGGTTGCGGCAGAGGTCGTACCGCCCCATGAACCACCAACCTGTGGCACACCTCCAAGATATAATGCATATACTGTTGAAGTAGTCCCATTAGCCAGTAATACGACGGCAGAACCGCTAACAGACATAGTCCCATTCACCGTTATCGCATTGGAAACGGTTTTATTGCCTGATCCTGAAAAAGTAACATTGTTAAAAGTCGTAGAGGTAGCCGATATTGCCTGAGCGGCGGAAGCCCCAAAAACCACAGTACTGTTTTCTGCCGTAAAAAGGCTTCCTGTTCCTGTCCAGTTTCCTGTATCATTAAGAGTGCTTGAACCACCTTTTAAAGTTCCGGCTGTCAGAGCGATGCCGGAAAATGTATGTGTAAAGCCTATCCCAAGATCGAGCGTTCCTCCTGAACCATTTATGGTGAGCGCTCCGCCGCTCACATTGCCTGTGAAAGTCGCCGTTCCTCCGGTTTTCGACATAGTTACCGTACCGGTAGTTGTGAATCCTGAAATGGTTTGGTTATTGGTGCAATTTATCGTAATATTTGAGCTTCCCGCGTTGAAGGTGCCATTCCGTGTAAAGTTGCCGCCAAAGGTTAAAGCGAAATTATTAGTGGCCAGGGTGGCCCCGGAATTAATAGTAAGCGGTATTCCGCAATTAAATACTTTAGCTGCATTCATCGTAATGGTGCCCGTGTTCGCAATAATCACTCCTCCGGTAGCGGCAAAAGGAGTTATCCATTCAACCCCGGCGGTTCGTGATGTGGCAGTGTTATATCTCAAAGTGGCATTTGTTCCATAAGTAGGAGCCGCAGAAGCGGTGGCTGTCCCTTCCATGGAAAGTGTGCCGTTAACTGTTACACCTGTAGTTGTCTTGGCGCCTGATCCTGATAAAGTCAGGTTATAATACGTTGTTGCCTTCACGGTCTGGGCTCCGGCTCTATAATAATTAACCGTATTTCCCGTGGCAGTGGCCGTCAGGGCATCTACAGTTAACGTGGCTCCGTAATAGTTTAAAGTTGCATTTGTGCCTTGTGTTAAACCTGAAGTGCCGCCCTCAGTCAGCGCCGCACTTATTGTAAAAGTTCCATTATTGGTTAAGGTAACTCCATTGATCTTAACATTGGGAATAGAGACGGTCCCATTGATAGCTTGTGCATTGGTTTTAAATTCATGAACGCCCGTCGAAGCAGTAAATGTTCCGTTATTGGTAAGACCACCTTTGTAAAAGACTTTTGCAGCTACCGTTTCGGTATACGTTCCGCCACTGCTGATCGTAACAAGGCCGCCAAAATTGATATCTTTTGCTGTAGCCATGGTCAATGTGCCTGCAATGGTGGTTCCTCCGATGACGGTCAATTTACCAATACCCGCGGAAGCGCTTCCTCCGCTCGCTATTATTAAAGCTCCTAATGAAAGCGTTTTTGCATTGTTGGTAGGGCCTGCAAAAGTGCCTTGCACATTTAAGGTACCTGTAACTGTCCAGTTGTTGGCGCCAATAATCATACTGACTCCAGGCTGTATAATAAATATATCTCCTGCGGTAGTGAAATTTCCAGGATGGGTTCCAGTCTCGTTCGTATTTGTCCACCATTTAGTTTTATCCCTGGCGCTGATATTAGTACCTGATGGTGCCGAATAGTACGTAGTTGCCTGCACCGCCGTGACGATGATCAAAAATAGTAAGGTCGCCAGTAATTTTGATAAAACTGGTAACTTTGATGAGAGAACAGCGCTTATCCTGTTTCTCTGCCTGGTACTGTTATTTGTATCTTTATTCATGGCTTCAGCTATATGGTGAGTTTTGAATTTTATTTTTTTATTTTTAAGGAATTACAGGCCTTTCATTATCAAAAATCAGTGATTGATACTATTCGGTTGAACAGGGTTGGGATTCAGGTTGGTGAGCGTAACCGAAGTAGATTTTACACATCCTTTGTTGTCAGTAACGGTAACTGAATAGTTACCGGCAACCAGTAAGGTCAGGTCCTGGTTGGTGGCTTGCCCCGGTGGTACAATGCCGCCGCTACTTGCAGTCCAACTGTAGGCATATGGTTGAGTGCCTCCTGTAACGCTAAGGTCTATTGCCCCGTTGTTCCCGTATTGCTGGGCGCCTGGAGGGCAGGTGGGCTGAGTCACTATTGTGCTTAGGTTTAAAGCAGCAGGCTGGGTGACTGTGAAAGATTGCAATTTTGTACATCCGTTGGCATCAGTGACAACTACCGAGTAAGAACCTGCCGTGAGGTTTGTTCTGTCCTGGGTAGTAATCCCTCCATTCCAGCTATACGTGTAGGGGCTTGTGCCGCCGGTAACCGTAATGTCAATAGCGCCGTTGTTGCCACCGTAACAGGAAACATTGGTCAGTATTCCGCTTATTGCTAAGGTAGCGCTTGGCCCGGAGACAATAGCTGTGTTTGTAGCAGTACATCCTTTTGAGTCGGTCACGGTTACTGAATAGGTTCCGGCAGAAATACCCGACCTGTCTTCCGGATCGATGGTGCCGGGAATATCTGCCCAGTTGTAGGTATAGGGTGTGGTGCCTCCCTGTGCTGTCAGGTTAATGGTGCCTGTACCGCCAAAACAGAGAACATTTGTTGTTGTCGAAGAAGCCGTAAGCACCTCCGGTTCGGGCACAAACACAGTAAATGTATCCGAACATCCTGTAGCTACTGAAACAGCAATTTCGTATGTGCCTGATGATAAACCGGTGATGTTTGTTCCCGTGCCGTTAACTGGTCCTCCGGCGGGGTTAGTGCGTGTCCAACTCCAGCTGAATGGGGGATCACCACCGGTGATTGCCATGGATATCGCACCATTAGCCAGTCCGTGACAGCTTGGAGTTGTTATGGTAGGAGTCATATAAAGTTTACACTTGACCCATATAATGTGCGTATCGAAGGTTACCCTGTTGCAGTCGTCTTTGATCTCGACAGAAAGAGAACATGCAGTAGCTTGCGGGGTAACAGGAGGCATATAGGTTACCGGGCTTACCGTATTATTGGGAATAAATGTCCCCCCGCAGGTGGAATACCATGTTGGATGATAATAGGCAGGGTTGGCTCCGGCGGGTATGGTATAAGAAAGTTGGTAGCCGCTGGTATTACCGGCAGAAAGCGTGTCGGGAAGGTTGCTGATCTGCGGGATTACTGCTTTTTCCCAGGTCACGAGCCATGCGAAATTAAAAAATGCCCTCATGCCGGCGCATTGTTCCGGGCTGGTGCCTTTAGCTACACTGTGGCATGCTTCCATCATCACTCTTCCGCGGGAGGTATCGCCAAAGGCGGGTCCGTAAGCTAATTCGGCTGCGGTGTAAGCTCCTCCGCCCAAGGCTTGGGGATGGTCGGGGTCGTATACACCAAGATGGGTAGTCGAGCGCCATCCACCGGAACCTGCAGCGGGAATATATATTTGTTCTGAACCATTCAGCGTGGCAGCGTCCAGTGAACCCATGAATTGCATGATGGGCTCGCCTGCATAGTCATAAGAATAGGGCGGCGTGCCATTACCATGGTTACCCCATAATATCAAAGCATTTTCGCAATAATCTGGGCTACAGGAGGTCGCAGGGCCGCTTTTATTACACAGAAAATTCATCTGCACATTAGGGTCTGCGGGGTTAAACAGATCTTCTTCTGCGCTGCCGGCATGGCATCCCAGCCAGATGCCGCTCCTGCAGTTGGCATTGAAAACAATCAGGTTGCTATGTGTCGCCCATGTAGGATCGGCATGGGGCATCGCGAAAACATCGTCGCAGCAGTTCAACTGGGAGGGAAGTTTCCAACCGGATTTATCGTAACCACCAAAAGCTTCTCCTGGAATCTTTGCATAGGTAAATGCAGGAGTATATAGCTGGCCGTTCTGAAGGTCCATGGTCCAGTTAGGGGCATTCCAGAAAGTGCAGAATAAGGGAACAGTAACATCTGATGTAGTCGTTACACCCTGCACTCCCAGGCTTTGCCAGTAAGCTATGTTTGCATTGACCTCTGCGGTGCGGTACTTAGCTTCAATGATGAACGGGCCTCCTTTGAAATCCGTTCCGCCATAAGTGAAGTCTGTGCCATCCTTAGCTTTAGAGGTGTTTATGACCCAATCTATCGGAGTTCTGAAATGTTTTAACTGATCATAGATCATCCCGTAAGGATACAAAGAATTTGCCTGCGTTTGAGGCACAATGCCCATATTTATAATGAAAGAACCAGCCGGAATAGTGGTTGGTACTGACTGGGAATAAGAGCTGAAACCGTTAATGAGCAGCAAAAGGCAAATTGCTGTTTTGATTGCGGAAGATTTGTAGGACCTTGGGTAAATTATCTTTTTCATAATATTACATATTTTATTTGTAATTAAAATTGCCGGTAAAAATTTATAGATGGATAGTTTAAAATAAAAAAATCCGTCGTATTAGACAGATTTTGAAAAGTCATATTAGTCAAATTTGAAAAAGTTGTAATGTTCAGACAGAAAAGGTAAAAATGTTTCATAAAAATTCTAATAACTATTAATTTTCTTTTATTAACTATATTAAATAAGAGTTAAAAAAATCATTTTATTTTTGATCCAAAAAGTTGAACTTTAATCAATTACGTATGTTTAATGCCTTGCTTTAAGATTAAATTAGTAGTGTTTTGCGCCATTTATACGGGTTGTATGAATTTAGGTTCTGTATTAACACATTTTTTTACAATACTTATACCTTAATTTCTGCAATAAATGTAATACTATTTTATTAATAAATGCAACATGAACAATGTTAATTTTGCCATTTTATTAATTTTATCCCCTGAATGATTAAATTATGTATACAAAATGATATATAATAATGACGTAAAATTTGCACACCAGGCAAAAAATGAAGTTGATAGATGCGTTTTTAACAAAAAAGTTGATAATTGTGAGATCAGGGAATGAATTTTTGAAGATAAACTGAACGTTATCTATAGAATTGAAAGCATAAAAATAAAAAATGAGACGGAATTTTTAAGAAAAAAACCGGCCAGAGAACAGCGACCGTGTTGGCATAAAATATCATATGATCTCTTACAAAAAGATTAAAAGATTTTAATGGAATAATAGTTTTGAGCAGTAATAAAAAATTAAAAGTGCGGTTCGCCAACCAAAATATGAGAGATATGCCTACATTTGTTTTTTAAAGAATATCAACATCCAAATGCAATAAATTTGTACTTTTAATCACTGTTGTCCGGTTAACTTCGGTTCATTTATAATTTCGCACCTACGGTACTTTAATGTTTTTCGTAATTGCTTATTTTTACCATAATTTCGCACCTACGGTACTTTAATGTTTTTCGTAATTGCTTATTTTTACCATAATTTCGCACCTACGGTACTTTTTTTCAGCCTCGTTAGAGGTGACATTATGGTGGAAAAACCGATACATAAAAATCAAGCTCCGTTAGAGCCAGTCCCGCACACGCAGTGTCGGGAGGCGACATTATAAAAGTCTTGATAATTTTATGTTTCATGAATTTTTTATGTTTTAAACGGACACCAATGACTCTTAATAAAAGGACCTACAAACAAAATGAAAAGAAGAAACAGGAGTGATTTGATGAATTTACAAGATTTCTACAATGGGAAAGCATTTGATGCTTATGAGTTCTTCGGAGCGCATAAGGAAGATAATGGTGTGGTTTTTCGTACATATGCACCCAACGCTAAAAAAGTATTTGTAGCAGGAGAATTTAATGATTGGAAGCTTGAGGAAATGATGCAGCAGCATAAGAAGGGTATTTATAGTTTTTCCATTGCCGATGCGAAAGCAGGGCAGATGTACAAATATGCCGTTAAAACGGGCAGGGGCAAATTAGTCTACCATTCTGATCCATATAGTTTTGGAATGCAGTTGCGGCCTGATACTGCATCATATATTGTGGATTTGTCTGAATATAAATTCCGTGACTCAAAATGGTTAGAAACGAGAGATAAGAATTTTAACAGGCCTCTTAACATTTATGAGATGCATCTTGGCTCGTGGTTGAGGAATAGTGAAAATGAAAACGTTTGGTACCGATATAATGAAATAGCAGACTGGTTGATAGCGTACGTCAAAAAGAACAAGTACACGCATATCGAATTTCTGCCATTAAGCGAACACCCTTCTGATTGCTCCTGGGGATATCAGATAACAGGTTTTTATAGTCCTACTTCGCGATATGGTACAGCAAAAGATTTGATGGAGCTTATTGACAAATGTCACCAGGCGGAAATAGGGGTGATCATGGATTTTGTGCCGGTGCATTTTGCAGTAGACGATTATGGCCTGAAAAAGTTTGATGGGTCCGCTTTGTATGAACATCCTCATAAAGATGCAGGTGCAAGTGAATGGGGCACTTGTAATTTTAATCATTCACGGGGTGAAGTTCGTAGCTTTTTGCAGTCGTGTGCCAATTTTTGGCTAAAGGAATTTCACTTCGACGGGCTCAGGATGGATGCGATAAGTCGTGCAATTTACCGGCAGGGAGATCCGGCCACAGGAGTTAATGATGATGGGGTTAAGTTCCTTAAATATATGAATAGCGGGCTTAGCCGGATACACCCTACGGCCATGCTGATCGCGGAAGATTCCACATCATTTCCGAAAGTTACTTTTCCGGTAGCAAAAGGCGGATTGGGATTTGATTACAAATGGGATCTGGGATGGATGAATGACACGCTCAACTATTTTATGCAGCCACCGGAAAATCGCCCGGATCATTACAATAAACTCACATTTTCGATGCATTATTTTTTTAACGAACGATATCTATTGCCTTTTTCTCATGATGAAGTCGTGCACTGCAAGGGTTCTCTCTTTGAAAAAATGTGGGGCGTTAAAAAGATGAAATGGCGTCAGCTTAGGGCGCTCTATATGTATATGTACACCCACCCCGGTAAAAAACTCTCCTTTATGGGCAATGAGTTAGCGCAGCAACGAGAATGGAACGAGGCAACAGAACTGGACTGGGATTTACTAAAAAAGCCCCGTCACAGATCGTTTCATGAATATGTCCGGAAATTAAATGATATTTATTTCAAGTACCCGGCGCTTCATGATAGTGAATATGATGAAACCGGTTTTACGTGGATTGAGGCAAATGCGGCGCAGAAATCCATCTATGCCTATGAAAGGGGAAGCCAGGGACAACGTGTTATAGGCGTATTTAATTTCTCTGACAAAGCATATCGGAAACATCCGTTCTTATTAGCGATGCCGGCAACGCTTACCCTAATACTTCGCAGCGATGATGATATGAATGTTAAAACCACAAGATACAGTGATCAGGTCAGCGAAACAGTCCATGATACAATAAATAACGCGCATATGGTTAAAATTGATCTGCCCGCATTCTGTGGAAAGTTGTTTGTTTGCGGGTATAATAACAAACCGCCAGCAAAATGAGTGAAATGATACATCTTTGGCTGGTTTGGTTATGCAGGTGGACTAACAGTTTTCTTCTGATAAAATCGGAATGATAATCTGTAAGCCTGTCGGTACAGACAGCAAATATTTGGGACCCCGGTAAAAAAAATACCCGCATTTAAATGCAGGTATTTTTTTTATAGAAGATCAGGTTTTTACCAGGATCAATGGATCAACTTCAATACCATGCATTTTGATTTATTCAAACCTGTAAATTCGAGTTTGAAAGTGTACATGCCGGCCGGCAAGTCAAAGGGTGAAAATACTGCCGAATGTTTTCCGCTGAGCTGTGATTCGTTTACAAGTAAGCTCACCAGTTCGCCGATAGCATTATATACTTTTATTTTTACTGTCCCGTTTTCCGGAATGCTATATGTCAAAGTAGCATCATCGCTGAAT
>DAOQAF010000104.1:0-12830 GCA_035353775.1 Bacteroidales bacterium
TATTGCAGCAGGCGGAATTGCTTGCGGAGCATTGGAGTAATTAATAATAAAGCAGTAGCCTCCGGCGAACTGTATTTCTTGATTTATGTAGCCTTAGCCAAAAGAGGTGCCTCTGCCTTCCCGGATATATCTTTTCCAAACTTGCGCCACCAGTGGAACTGGAGAGATGAGCTGCGCTGATCTCTGATTGGGGGGGCTTCAAACCAACACCGCTTGAGCTTCGCTTTTTTATTTTTTTGCCTTTGTTCCTGAAAACAAGTTTTCGAACAGGCAAAAAAATAAAAAACACCACTTCGTGGTGAAGCGGTGTTGGTTTGGTGGAGCTGGAGAGATTCGAACTCTCGTCCAAACAAGTAGCAGAAATGCTTTCTACATGCTTAGCTTTCTATTGTTTTTCGTGATAAAGCCGGAAAAAAGCCGTCCTACCCTATCCTTATCCCTTAAAGTTTTGCTCAGGCATCAGGGCGCTGACTGAACTATCCCCGCTTTTACGATGCTTCTGACGGGACACGGCAGGGAGTGGTTTCCCGGGAAGCAGCCACTGCCTAATTCTAAATTAAGCAGCTAAGGCGTAATTGTAATCGTTGCCATTTAACTGGCGTGAGAATTAGGATTAACGGGCCATATTCACAACGCCCGGCATGCTTACAAGTCCACTAACCCCGCTGTCAAAACCGGTCAGCCCCTTGTGCAGCAAAGATACGAAGATTTTTTCAATTAATCGTCAGAGGCGACTTCTTCAAAATTAATATCTTTGGGAATCTCAAATTTTTCGGGCGGTATGACTGCATTTTCTTCAATTTTGGTGGCTTCCATCGTGATACTTATCCCTGCCACACTTGAAACTGTTTTGAGGGGTATCCCTTTCCAGATATAATAAGTCCCTTTTAGTTTTGCAGAAGCTATTTCCATAGTATATACTTCACAGGTACGCCCGAGTAATTCTGCCGTTCCGTTCTTTTTAAGGTTTAATTCCTGTGCCATTTCACGGGTAATCGCATTGAAATTAATATTATCGGGACCTTTGTTCCCGATTTTTGTTCGCTTCCCGGTTTTGTCTTCAGGGCTGAACGAATACATATACAAGGAATCACTGACAGAACATTGTCGGATTTCCTTTCCCAGCATCTTTTGCGTAACTTCGGTAGACTGCTTTTTGCCGTAATCATCCATATACATCACAATATTCTGGGTCATCCCAAATGTCGAAGACTTCATATGAATGATGACAGATTTTAAAAGTATCTTTTTTGTATCAGCCGGAACTTTATCCACATAGGTAATACCTGTATCGGTTTTTATGTCCGTTTGCTGTTCGGTATTTTTGTTGCCTCCACAGCCCCCGAGTATCAGGGCGATAACGGGAATAATTAAAAGACTTTTTTTCATAAACATAGTTTTAATTTTTTTGAAGATTTTTCACATAAGGAATTATTTCGCTCATAAAATTATTGAAATCATCATCAAGCGCCGCATAATGTAAGAAAATTTCCCCCGCAGCATCTTTTAAATCGGGGGCATGGCGTGCACGAAAAGATAATCCTCTTAAAAAATGCTTGAAACAGTAAGGATTTCCATAATATTCAAGCCAGTTTGCAGATACCATGTAAGGGAGCATACGCTTCATCCGAATAGGTAGTATAGGATAGGCCGACAGCATGGTCTTATATACTCCTGCAACAAAAAATGGCAAGGGCTCATCGTGATACCTGGACCAGTTAACAGCCAAAAAATGATCGTAAAACATATCTATAATGATCATTGCATATAAGCCAAATTTACTGTCGATGCGGTCCACACTCAATTGAAAATATTTGTTATTATCGGTAAATTCGTCGATTTTGTGATGAAGTGCGATACCTTTCCTGATCTGCTCATTATATCCTTTGGAGCTTCCCTTTAAGGTGTCGGCGATAAAATTTCCCGTAAGGATTTCTCCTTTGTCGAAGGAGAGGTAGGCGTGAGCAAGATAATTCATAGAAACAAAAATAATAAAAAACCACCATATTATCCTTCACGTCCGAAAATTCTATTTCCTGAAATTTTTGTAATTTTGCTTCAGTTCTATTCTTTACAGCATCATAATTTTCAATTATAAACAACATCCCATCATTTAAAAATAAAATCAATCATGGATCTTCAACAGTTTCAACAGGCCATTTTACAAGGCATACCCGATACACTTCCGGAACCGCAACCCTATGATCATACTGTAAACCATGCCCCGAAACGCAAGGACATTCTCAGCACAGAAGAAAAAAAACTTGCGTTAAAAAACGCATTGCGTTATTTCGACAAAAAACATCATACCCTACTTGCCCCTGAATTCCTCCATGAACTAAAGGAATACGGAAGGATTTACATGTACCGCTTCCGTCCGCAATATCAAATGTTTGCAAGGCCTATCGACGAATATCCCTGCAAATCCAAGCAGGCCGCGGCCATCATGGTGATGATCCAGAACAACCTTGATCCCGCCGTAGCCCAGCATCCTCACGAACTGATAACCTATGGCGGCAATGGCGCGGTTTTTCAAAACTGGGCGCAGTACCTGCTCACCATGAAATACCTTGCCACAATGACTGAAGAACAGACATTGGTGATGTATTCAGGCCATCCGATGGGTTTGTTCCCTTCGCATAAAGATGCGCCACGGGTGGTCGTTACCAATGGCATGGTCATTCCAAATTATTCCAAACCCGACGACTGGGAGCGGTTCAATGCTATGGGTGTTTCGCAATACGGGCAGATGACAGCAGGTTCATACATGTATATAGGCCCACAGGGCATTGTTCATGGAACAACCATTACCGTTCTTAATGCAGGCAGAAAAATTGCTAAACACGGCGAAGATCTTGCCGGGAAACTTTTTGTAACGTCCGGACTTGGCGGTATGTCGGGGGCACAACCTAAGGCAGCAGTTATCGCCGGTGTCATCGGTGTAATTGCAGAAATCAATCCTAAGGCGGTGCAAACACGTTATTCCCAGGGTTGGGTTGATGAAGTATACACCGATCTTGATGAACTTATACAACGGATAAAAAAAGCAAAAGAAAACAAAGAAGCCGTTTCACTGGCATACCAGGGTAATATTGTTGACCTGTGGGAAAAACTGGCAAATGAAAACATTTCTGTTGACCTTGGCTCAGATCAGACCTCATTACACAACCCCTGGTCTGGAGGCTACTATCCTGCCGGTTTATCTTTTGAAGAGTCAAAAATAATGATGGCTGAACAGCCACAGATTTTCAGGGAAAAAGTACAGGAATCGTTGCGCAGGCAGGTAAAAGCCATCAACAAGCTGGCTGCCGAAGGGATGTATTTTTTTGATTATGGCAACGCCTTTTTGCTGGAAGCCAGCCGTGCCGGTGCCGACATCATAAAGCCGGGCGGTGATTTCATTTATCCTTCGTATGTTCAGGATATCATGGGCCCCATGTGTTTCGATTATGGTTTTGGCCCGTTCCGCTGGGTATGTACTTCAGGAAAACCCGAAGACCTTGATAAAACAGACCTGATAGCCATACGTGTCCTTGAAAAGATAGCCGAAACATCTCCCGCAGAAATTCAGCAACAGATGAAAGACAACATTCGCTGGATACGCGAAGCCAAGAAAAACAAACTGGTGGTCGGCTCACAGGCCCGCATCCTTTATGCCGATGCACAGGGACGTACAGGCATCGCCGACGCTTTTAACGACGCCATTAAAAACGCTGAAATTTCCGGCCCTGTTGTGATCGGCCGCGACCATCATGATGTGTCGGGTACAGACTCTCCGTACCGGGAAACATCGAATATTTATGACGGATCGAACAAAACAGCCGACATGGCGGTACAAAATGTCATCGGCGATGCGTTCAGAGGTGCCACATGGGTCTCGCTGCATAATGGCGGTGGCGTCGGCTGGGGCGAAGTAATCAACGGCGGTTTCGGAATGGTACTTGACGGGTCGGAAGATACCACCAGGCGCTTAAGATCCATGTTGTTCTGGGATGTAAACAACGGCATCGGACGCAGGAGCTGGGCACGTAATCCGGGCGCCATGTTCGCTATTAAACGGGCAATGGAAAAAGAACCTAAGCTGCAGGTTACCATTCCCAATATTGCTGATGACGATCTGCTCGACAAACTGCTTTGATTTAATGGAATAATATTTGATAAACTTACGCCAAAATCACAATCCATGAAAAACCTTGCTAAATATATTGCTTTCTTTTTGGTTATTGGCATGTTCACGCTATATTCATGCGATCCCAACGACACGATTGACCCCGATCAGGATGTAAGGGCTGCCTACCTGGGCACCTGGCTATGTACAGAAACATCGGGCATGTCGTACAGCGTGACGGTTACTCTTGATCAGGCCAACAGCACACAGATACTGATCGGAAATTTCCATTTATACGGAGCGTCTGAAAAAGTTTACGCGATAGCAACTGCAAACAACCTTACGCTGCCCTCACAAGTAATATGCGGGAATACGGTAAACGGCTCAGGAAACCTCGTAAACGAAAACATGTTTACCATGAAGTATTATGTCAATGATCTGACGACCATTGATACCGTGAACGCCACCTATACCAAATAATTATGTAGAGGGCACCTCTAAAAACATCAAAAATCATCTTTCCCTGCTTGCAGCAGGAAAGGTTAATCGGTGTTCGATATTAAAAAAAATGATCTAAGAATATTGATTAACGATTTAAGATTTTAGAAGAGGCATAAACATCATAAATCGTCTTTCCCTGCTTGCAGCAGGCAAGGTTAATCGGTGTTCGATATTAAAAAAAATGATCTAAGAATATTGATTAACGATTTAAGATTTTAGAAGAGGCATAAACATCATAAATCGTCTTTCGTTAATCGATGTTCCATATAAAAAGAAATGATCTAAGAATATTGATTAAGGATTCCGCCGCGGCGGACGATTTTTGAAGACATCATGACATGTAAATAGAAAGATCGAAGATTATTAATGTGTATTCAGTGTTCATTATTATATTTGTAACAACAAATTATTTTGCCTTATGAAAAACCGCTGCCCATGGCCTGCCGATGATGCATTAATGATACAATACCACGATACAGAGTGGGGAGTTCCCGTGCATGACGACCAGAAACTGTTTGAATTCATGGTGCTCGACGCTTTTCAGGCAGGGCTGAGCTGGAAGACCGTGCTGCACAAACGCGAAGCCTTCCGTGAGGCTTTTGACAATTTCAACCCGGCAAAAATTGCAAAATATAATGATAAAAAAATTTCTGAATTAATAGAAAACCCGGGCATCATACGCAACAGGCAAAAAATTACCGCTACCATAAAAAATGCGCAGCACTTTATGGAAATTCAAAAAGAATATGGCAGTTTTGATGCCTTCATCTGGCAGTTTACACAAGGCGGGATGAAACTGAATAAATGCAAAACATTAGCTGACATAGCTGCAAAAAGCCCCGAATCCGATGCCATGAGCCGTGAACTGATCAAAAGAGGATTTTCTTTTGTCGGCTCTACCATATGCTATGCTTTTATGCAGGCTGCCGGCATGGTGAACGACCACCTTGTGAGTTGCCCGAGGTATAAGGAAGTTCAGGGATAAAAATAAAATTCAGAATAAAACCACATTGAAAGTAGCCATACCACAGTGAATAAAAGCAATGACTTCCCTTTTGAGATTCTTTAAAAGACCACTTATTTTCATACATATGAAATTCAGAACAAAATAATTTATCTTTGAATTAATTATTTCGTTTTATTTTTATTTATTATCCAAAATCCCTCCTTATGAAAAAAACAATATTCTGTTTAGCAATAGTACTGTTTGCAAATATTTGTCTATCTCAAACATGGGTTTTAAAAAACTCAACCTACCCAAATTCCGCAACGATTCCTTTTGTTGCTGTTATCAACGATAAAGCATATCTTGGAACTGAAACAAATATGGTAGAATTTGATCCTCTTACGAACACATATACGACCAAAACTCCGCCTTCTGCATGTAGTTTTGGGAGTCATGCTCCAACATTTGTTATCAATAACAAAATGTATGTCGTCGATCCTAACCCGCCCAATCATCTTTTCGAATATAACCAACTGACAGATACCTGGATTCAAAAAAATGCAGTTCCTCCTTTTTACGGCAGTTGGCCTCCTGATCCGAATCAGGCGTTATTGGTCGGCAGTACTGTTTTTTCTTTTACTATAAATAACAAGGCTTATCTGGGTGGGTTTTCAGCTATGAATACGGTTACTTCTGTCCAATATTTTTTACCCTATTTTTACGAGTACGATCCAATTGGTGATAGTTATCTAAGTAAAGCTAATCTGCCTGTTAATTACAACATTGTGGACGGGAGATCTTTTTCTATAAATGATAAAGGTTATACGATTGGCGGAATAGGATTGATGGGAATGGCGGCTGCAAATGCTCATTGCTATGATCAAACGCTGGATGCCTGGTCAGGTATTTCTACACAAATGCATGGCAGTACTCATCCGGGAGGGTACTTTGGAGGTGTTTTTGTTTTGGGTGGTAAAGCATATTACGGAATGTCAACCAGCAATTTTTATGAAGGGGACTCATTAATTGAATCATATGATCCTGTTCAAAACACATGGAATGTTGAGCCTCGTGTTCCGATAAATGATACTATTCGTATGGGTGTTGGATTTACTATAAATGGCAAGGGCTATATGGGACTGGGCACAATATGTCATTCAAGTATTCCCGGATGTATTCCTCATTTCAATCTTTATGAATTTTCTTTAGATTATGAGAATGTTGAAATTTCAGAGGACTTTTCAGCATTTAAAATTTTCCCGAATCCTGCTGCTGACATACTTAATATTGAAAACTGCAAAGAAAATTCACTGATATTGATTTTAGACCTTTTGGGGAAAACAAAAATAGCTGAACAAACAAATAAGTATCATACCTCTATTGATATCAGCGGCCTGGAAACTGGAACGTATTTTATTAAAATGATAAATGAAAAGGGTTCTACTACGGGGATTTTTATAAAAAATAAATAAATACCTGATTAAATACCAGTCCGGCATTGACCGATGTCGAAATCACATTATTGACCGGCATTTTCACCAATCCTGATAAACATCCCTGTAACATATTTTTGTAAAAGCCAATTAAATTAACTGAAATATTATATCTTTGGTATTGTAGTTTGTTTTTCAATATAGGAAGGCATCTACCGTTAACAATAAAATAAACACCAATATGAAAACATTAAAAACCTTATTGTTCTTAGCATTTACAAGCTTTACCATCGCATTGGCCGGTTGTAACAACCAGGCAACCACTTCTTCTAACGATGCAAATGCGAAGGACAGTTGCCTGACAAAGAAAAATTTCGACCTCGTTAAAAATTATATTATACAAAACGGGGTTCAGATAAAACTGTACAAAGCAGGAATAATGGCTGATACAACAACCCTGTCAAAACAGCTATTTTTTAAGGGTAAAACGATCGCACTCATTAATTACAAAAACTATAACCATATTATTGTCATTGATAAATTCGATGAAGAGAAAAATCCTGTTTATTACGTTTCCAATGAAAGTAACCCTTGCCCTATTTCGGCTTATTATTCCCGCATCGATACCAATGAGAATATCAAAACAAGGATAGACGACTGGAATATGATAGTCGCCGGAATTCAAAAGGCCAAAGGGGATACTATTTTCGTTAACCGTGAAAGCGCCTTAAAAATCGCACAAACAGATGCACAGAAAGCATACAGGGACTTATCAATATACACCATTGAGGCCAAGCTCAACAAAGGAAACTGGTTCGTAGATTACAATTTATCCGATCCGCACATGGTGGGCGGAGGCCCGCATTACATCATTTGCAGCAGATCCGGGTGTATTATGATGCGCAGATTTGAACAATAGCAAACTATTCCTATTCTATCTTATTTCTTTTCCAGGCGTTCTCTTTTCCTCTTGGCACGGTTTACAAAAAACTTAACCGTAAACCAGACAACTAAAAATATCAGAACGCTTATCAGGATTATCGACCAGCATTTCACCAGAAACAGCAGAAAAGCTTTGAATATTTTCCAGCCGAACGACAAGGAATCAACCAGGCCGCTGCCAAAGCTCTCAGCATATTGTTCTGTATCCACATTGGCGATCATTTCCTTGTAAAGTACTTTGTCCTGATAAACGAACAAGGTAATCGTGCTGAAATCAATTTTATCCTGTAGTTCGAGGTTTTCAATTTTTTTACTGATGGTATTTTCAAGATAATTTGCCGCAGTTTCTTCCGCATCCACCACATCATTAAGTTTTTTCTGGTTATTGTCGGCAGCTTTGTTGATTTTGTTCGCGGTTTTCTGATAAAGCTGCGCCCTGAGTTCATTGGATAAGATCTGTATGGTTACATCCTGGGCATTGATGGTACGCTCGTCAAGCTTTACCCAAATTTTACCTATATAAAACAGTGCCGAATCGAGGAAAAATTCAGGCACCCTCAAGGTGATATTATTCTCAATTTTATTCACACCCACCACCATCATCGAATCCCTGCTGACCCGGTATTCATCATAGCTATAGACATTGTTTTTTATCGATGATGAAAGAATGAAACCACCGAACCGGTTCGTGATCCGCTCGATCTGTTGCGTTGCATCTTCCACATTTTTCACCTTAAAATTCAGGTTGGCTGTTTTGATGAGTTTGCGGCTTGAATTGCGTTTGATAAAAGCAGAATCCCATACAGCTTCGGCTTTCTTCTCCTGCACAGCCGCCTTGTCTTCGGCAACGTCCTTTGTATCACTTTCCTGTGCAGGTGCTGCACTTGCATATTCTTCATCCGTAACCTTAGCGACAGAATCCTGTTTTAATTTTTCCTGAGCGCTTTTTTCTTCTGAGGAATGGTTCATGCATGATGCAAGCAGAAACACCCATGCGACTGAATAAAAAATTATTTTTTTCATTTTTTGAGGTTTAAGAATGTAAATATACAATAAAAACGACATCTAACAGGTTTCCATTTTGAAAAACTGTTAGGTGTCGTATAAAAAATCCTTACGAAATGCCTCTCTGCTTTTTAATTTCCTCGTAGGCGGCATTCACTTTCTGGAACTTCTCGTTGGCTGCTTTCTGTAATTCAGGGCCAAGGTGGCTTACTTTATCGGGATGGTATTTAATGGCCATTTTGCGGTATGCTTTCTTCAATTCCTCGTTGCTTACCGCAGGCTCCACCTCTAAGATCTTATAAGCGCTGTCCGTTTCTTTTATAAACATGGCTTTTATAGAGGCATAGTCCGCCTGCGAAATTCTCAGGTAGGAAGCAATAGTTTCAATAACGCGTATTTCATTGGGATGTGAAAAATTATCCGCCTGAGAAATTCCAAACAAATAATGGAGCAACTGAAGCCGTGAGGAATAATCCATATTTTGTGCAATCTGGCTGCACACATCATGAACCGGTATATCCTGCTTTAAAATATCACGAAGCACGATCATGTGCTGACGTGTTTCCTCCTCCGAAAACTGTTGCAAAAAAGTGCGTTTTACATAGTCCAGCTCAGCCCTCACGATCGGGCCATCGGCTTTCATCACGGCTGCCGTAAGCACCAGCAGGCTGGCAACAAAATCGCCCGGCCGGGTTGGAGCATGGCGCTCTGTGGTCACTGAGGTAACAGTGATATTATCCACAATGGAACCGAAAACAAAACCCAGAATAGCGCCGATAGGCCCGCCAAAAGCCCAGCCAAGCCCACCGCCTATCCATTTTCCGAATTTCATAAGATTTTTTTATAAAAGCTCCGTCAGCGGAAGTCCGTATTCTTCAACCATCTTAATATCTAACTTTTCAAGATTGTCAAGAATGGGGTTATATATTTCGGGGATCACCGGAATATAAACACCTTTTACGCTGATTTCGTTTTTCAGGATCATTTCAACAGCAATAGCAGCAGGCAGGGCAACCGTACGGGCAATGGAAGTATCCGTCTTTAATGATCCGAAGTCAAGCATCCTCGATTTTATCACTTCGGCAGTACCGTCAGGATAAACAACTTTGAAAATATGCATCATCACCACCATGTCCCTGTCGTTTTCGGTGATCATCATTTTTTCAATCATCAGGTCGGAGGTAATTTCGTACATGGAATCTTCCTTGCGGTTCATTGGCTGATCGCTGAATAAGCCCAGCCATTCCATAGCATTCAGGGCATACGCATTGTCATCTATTTTCAGGAATGCGGCCGCCTGTTTTTTAATATCTTTATCATTTTCAAACCCGTTCACCAAGGCAATGGCGCCGGCAAAAGTTTTTCCGGTGAAATCATGCTTTTCCGGCAAAGTACATTTTAATGCTTTTAACACATCCAGTGTTTCGCACCAGCCCTGAAAGCGGAATGTTCCGCGAAACATCGTTTTGGTTTCAGGAATCCCATAAATATCAACATAAGACAATGAATCACGGTTGGGATAGATATATAGTTTGCCCACCTCAGGAAAATCAATACTCGCCGGGTTTTTAAACAAGTCTGCTGTAGGAATATCAACCTTTTTACCTTTCATCAGGTACATAGCGTCATTATTTCCGGCAAGCACCACACCTTTGGGGCTCCATGAAAACTTATAATTAAATGGATTATCGCAGGATTCGGGCGCAGGCAAAGCGCCGCATAAAGAATAAAACGCTTCTATTTTCCCGCCTTTGCCATGTACATGGTCGATGATCCGCATGGCCGACATATGGTCAATGCCCGGATCGAGGCCAACTTCATTTAAAATGATGATTCCTGCTTCCTTAGCCTGGGCATCTAAGGCATACATTTCAGGTTTCGCATAGGATGCTGTAACCAGATGTTTTTTGTTTTTGATGCAACATTTGGCAACCATCACGTGAAAAGCATAAGGAATAAGGCTCACCACAACATCGTTTTCAGAAACCATCCTGTCGAGAGCTTCCGTGTCATCAACGGTCCAGTACACCGCTTTTCCGTTCTTCGCTGCACCGACCATGCGCTTTGCTTCGTCAATGTTTAGTGCAGCCACCGTCAGGTTAACATTATTACTGAGTAAATGTTGGACGATAGGGTTGGCAACCATTCCGGCGCCTAATATCAAAACGTTTTTCATAACAATCATTTTTTAGTGATAATTTTTCTGCAAAATTATACTTTTTACTCATGTAGGGTTCAAAATGGCCGTAATTATTATTAATAACATTAATCTAAAATAATTTTTACACATAATTGAAAAATTTGTTGACTTACGCTAATTTATTTTGTATCTTTACAGAGAAATTCATTTTTTTCGTATGGAACCATCACAAAAGATCAAACTTCTGAAAAACGAATTAAAAATTGATTCCTGGGATCTATATTATACATTTACTGATGGCAGCTATTTTTTTGGCGCACTCACAATCACCAACCAACGTATTTTTTTTGAAACGAAGGTAAAAGGAGCAGTTCAAGCCATGCTTAAGGCTTCTTCAATTCTGACAAACCATACGGCCAATCACGTGTTTTTATCCAAAAAATTAATTACCGGCATTGAGGCAGTAAAAGACACTACAGGCAACAAAGTGTTTATAACACTTACTAATGGTGAAAAGCATATACTCGACAGAAAAATGCTTTCGATGGAAAAAATTATTACAGCGCTTCAAACAATGTAAAGTATCTGTCCCTAAATCGCTACCTTGCAAATAGTCCTTAATGACTATATATAAAAATATTTTTACAGATATTGAAATGTACATTTGTGGCCATATTTTAATTATCTTAGTGCCTCAAAAAGCATGGATTTGACATGGTAAAAACTAAGAAAAAATACAAGACAGGATTGGTACTCAGCGGCGGCGGGCTGAGAGGGTTTGCACATGCCGGCGTATTAAAAGCCCTGAACGAGGCAGGGATATTCCCTGATGCGCTATCAGGAGCCAGCGCAGGCTCGATCGTAGGAGCCTTGTATGCCGACGGATATACCCCCGAAGAAATATTTAAGATCTTTGCCAACAAAAGCACCTATAAGTTTCTGGAGTTCATTGTGCCCAACAAAGGCCTGGTGCGGATGACAGGCTTATTCAAAATACTGCTTCAGAGCCTGAGGGCTAAAAATTTTGAGGACCTGAAAATTCCTCTATTCATGGCTGTTACCAACCTCGATGATGCCTGTGTGGCCTATATTTCAAAAGGTGAACTCGCCAAATATGTCATTGCATCATGCTCCATCCCCGTAGTATTCCAGCCTACCGCCATCGACGGGATCACTTACGTGGACGGAGGCGTACTCGACAATCTTCCTTTGGCTCCCCTCGAAAACGATTGCGAGATGCTGATCGGCGTAAATGTCAACCCGATATTGCACGAAACCAGGTACAACGGCATGTTAAATGTTGCAGACCGTGTTATCAATATGGCTTTGAACAAGTTCAACGAACCCAAGATCCCCAAATTTAATGTTTTTATCGAACCTGCTGAATTGCATAAGTATTCATTGATGGATACGGCAAAAGGTCCCAAGATGTACGAGATCGGATATAAGGAGGCAAAGAAAGTGCTAAAGGAGAAAGGGTATTGATACAGAAATTTATTAGTTGATTAAGTCAATTAAGTCAATTAAGTTAATTAAGTTAATTAAGTCAATTGAGTAAAATAGGGGGATTAGGTGGATTAAGTCAATTAAGTCAATTGAGTAAAATAGGTGGATTAAGTCAATTAAGTTAATTAGGTGGATTAGGTGGATTAAGTGGATTGGGTGGATTAAGTGGATTAAGTTAATTAGGTGGATTGGGTTAATTAGAGTCTGTCCATAAAGTCCCCCATTTTGACAGTGAGCATTAAATTTTTT
>DAOQAF010000105.1:0-12763 GCA_035353775.1 Bacteroidales bacterium
AGCTAAATTATCGAATTTATCCGTAAATTTGAGGAAGTTATTTTGAAAGTTTTACATAGCAAGTTCAGATCCGAAAAAAATAATGGGCTATTCTAATCAACGAAAAATTATTAATATAACGGATAAAAAAAATAATTTGCAACAGGAAAGAATATCAATGGCTAAGAAAATTTCTGTGGTTAAGAAATTACAAAAAAGTTCAAAAGAAACAAATACTGTTAATAAACAAAAATCTGGAATGAATGCTGCGTTAATTATAGGACTCGTTTTAGCGTTAGTTGCTGTAATTATTGCATTACTTGTAAGCTTATTGGTTGGATTAATATTGGCGGTTGTTGCTTTGATAATAACAATAATTGGTGCTATTATAAGAGCTAAAAGTAATAGAAACGTTGAAATTGTTCCTGATGGTACGAATTTATAACAATGAAAAATTACTCATCCGATGACTACTAATGAAGCAAGTTTCAAGTTCTTGGCTGAGTTGAAAAAAATGGAGACGAGGACTTTATATTAAAAATCAAGCTTGACCCGGCAAAGCTTTTTATCGGGGGCGGAACTGAAAAGTCAAAATAGTAAGGAAAATTAAAATGAAAGTTATATGAAGAAAATTTACTTGTTTGTTTTAATATCTATTTCAATAAGCGTCTTTGTTTCGGCTCAAAATAGCAAGCAGGATGTAGTTTATTTAAATAATGGAAGTATAATAAGGGGTAAAATAACCGAACAGATATACAATACATCTTTAAAAATACAAACTGCTGATAACAACGTTTTTGCATATAATCTGGACGAAATTTCAAATATTAAAAGAGAATTAGTGCCAGCAGTAATAAACGATACACATGACACTATTGTTTTGAAAACCGGGCAAATTATCACAGGCAAAATTATCGAGCCGATAACCAGTACTTTATTAAAAATAAAAACCGCCGAGAGTAGTATCTTCGTTTTTCGGATAAACGAAATTAATAAAACATCAAAAGAGATTTCTCAAACACTTCAAAACAATGCTGTTTTAGACAGTATTAATAATTTGAAAGCAAAAGATTCTATCAATAAAGTATTAAGCATTAACAATAACTTACGTGCTGGAGCCTCAACAATTAGGCATGATAGAAAGAAGTATTATCAAAACGGACAACCAATTTCTTTTCGTGAAGTAAAAATTATTTTGGCAAATAATCCTGCCTCAGCACCTGAGATTAGTAAATACAAAACAATTAATGGGGTAAGTACTGCAATTTATGTAATTGGTGGTATGGCTGCTATTGGTGGCAGCATTGTGTCCCTTGTATCTACAGCCAGCCAGGTCGCTACAGTCAGTCATGGAAGAATCACCTATCCCCAAAGGGATTATACAGGGACTGTTATTATGTTTGGTGGTATTGGATTAGAACTCGTTGGAGCGTTGGTTGGTCTTGGGAAAAAGAAACATCTTGAAAATTCAATCAATAATTATAATTCAAACTTCCAGAACACCAGTTATTTTCCTGTCAGATTCGATTTTATGGCAAATTCCGATGGCTTGGGAATAAGAATGAGGTTTTAAGTATTATGAATATCAAAATAATTCCCATGAAAAAATTATCCTTTTATTATGTGTTGCCATAACTGTAACTGTTTTTGTGAGCTGTAAAAAATGTGTTACCAGTACTGAGGCTGGCAGTCATTATACAACAGATTGTTGTGGAACTACTCCGGATGTAAACAAATTTGAAAGTGATTTGAAAAGCGAGGGTGCTAAAGTCGGGCAAAGCTGGTCATGTGTGACTCAATAGCCATGTCACTCAGACTTCTTATTCGGAATTGGAGACCAGAACCCACTTAATAAACGTGGCCTTACCAAAAATCTTGAAAAGTCTAATGAGGAAGAAAAAACTAAAATTAATATTATGAAAAAACTTACTGTTATAATTTGTTTGTTGCTTCTTGTTAAATGCTTATCAGCACAGGATATTATTACCATGAAAGATGGTACACAGATTAAATCCAAAATTCTTGAAGTAACTCTTACGGAAATTAAATACAAAAATTTTGATGAGTTGGAAGGATCTACATATACGGTACAAATGGGTGATATATCAGGATTCAGCTATGAAGAAAAAACGGATGCTGAAAATGGTAGGCAGGATGTGGTTTATTTGAAAAATGGAAGTATTATCAGGGGCAAAATTACCGAAAAGATAAACAAAAAATCTTTAAAAATACAAACTGCCGATAGTAATGTTTTTGCTTATAACTTTAACGAAGTATCAGATATAAAAAAAGAATTCGTACCGATAGTTAAAAATATTCCCAAAGACACAATTGTTTTGAAAAGCGGGCAAATTATCTTAGGCGAAATTACTGATTGGAAAGAAAATACTTCATTACAAATACAAACAGCCGAAAGTAGTATTTTCGTTTTTCCGAAAAACGAAATTATTAAAACGCCCATATATATTTCTCAAACAACGCAAAGCCATAATAAAGAAAGCCATAATAAAGAAAGTGGTTTTACAAACATTACAGAATTCAATTTCGCAATGTACGATATTGATGATATTTATGAAGATTATGATTTTGGAATCCAGACTATTAATGGGTACAAATTCAACAGACACTTAAGTCTTGCATTAGGAATAGGCGCTTATTTTAAAGCAAAGAGCTTCCCTTTGTTTGTAGATTTCCGGTATAATTTTTTAAAATCAAAAGTAACACCTTTTCTTGCTTTGGATTTGGGATATTGTATTTTTACAGGTAATGATTTTATTACAGGAAAACCAGAAGTTAATGGTGGTCTGTTGGTTGCTCCTGCCTTTGGGCTTAAGTTTTTTATATCACCCAAAACCGCGATAAATATTGGTGTTGGTTATTGGATGCAGCAAAGTGAATGGTCTTCATACACCCTCGAATATTGGGGATGGCGGAAAACCGGTTCAGGAATCCATTATTCCCATAATATTGCTATAAAATTTGGATTATCGTTTTAGTATAAATGCCACAACAGTTGATTGAGGATTCGTTAAATTTAAAACAATGAAAAAAACAATTCTTTTATTTGGGGCATTCATGATGTTGCTTAGCATTTCCATGAACGCCCAGCCTATATTGTCACCAACAGTGATATCTTCTTCCGGGGGTTTTTACACGGATGGAAATACCCTGCTCTCATTTACTGTGGCTGAAATGACCATGGTGCAAACCTTTATACAACCAACAAATATGCTGACACAAGGGTTTCAACAACCAGAGACTGATCCCGTTTCCATTGCAGAAAACGAAGTAGCACAGGGCGCGGTTGTGATATATCCCAATCCTAACAACGGACAATTCAACATTAGTTATTATGCCGATAACGATAACAAATATGTGGTCAGGATATACAACATGGTTGGCCAGGTTGTATTTACCAAGTCCATTGTCGCAGAGATTGGAGCGAACACCATCATAATAGATATCGGACAATACAGGCAGGGTGTTTATATGCTTGAACTGATGTCAATCAGTTTAAACGGAAAAAAGAACAGTAGTATTCATAAGATCAATTTAGTTTATTAATTTTTAAAACAAAAACAATATGAAAAAAGCAATTTTTACACTTTTAGGTACGCTTATGATTCTGGCATTTGTGAATCAAACCTTTGCCCAGGTGCCACAGGGATTCAATTATCAGGCTGTAGCCCGTAGCATAGGCGGAGCGCTAATAACGAATCAATCCTTAGGCGTTATGCTTACCATTCATCAGGGTTCAGCCGGAGGAACTGTGGTTTATTCCGAAAGGCAAACACCAACAACCAATCTGTTTGGTTTGTTCACCGTTACTGTTGGTCAGGGAACCTTTTTAAGTGGCAGCGCTTTTAATACCATTAATTGGAGTAGCGGAAATTACTGGCTGGAGGTCGGGCTGGATGTGAGTGGCGGAACAACTTACTCTTCTATGGGAAGCTCGCAGTTGTTGACTGTGCCGTATGCTATGTATGCAAGTAGTTCTTCTACCGCGTGGAATGATATTACTGGTAAACCAAATTTTGCCACGGTAGCCACATCGGGAAGCTATAATGACCTGATAAATAAACTAACGGCAGGTTCAGGAATTACGATAAACGGCAGTAATGTTATTAGCACCAACATGACACTTTCTGTTTCAAATGCAGGAGATACCTTACATCTTAATCCCGGGAATTATGTAATTATTCCTGGAATTAGTTCTGTTAATTCATCACAACCTCATGTTACAACCAATGTGATTACAACCATCACAGCAACTACTGCAATTTGTGGATATACCGTTACTATGACAGGCCTGCCAGTAATCACAAAAAGAGGAGTCTGCTGGGGTACTCAAACCTTACCTGACACTTTAGGTTATCACACATATGATGGGGGTGGAACCGGCTCTTTTCAAAGTAACTTGACAGGGTTATCTCCTAATACAATTTATCATGTACGTGCTTATGCTGTTAATGCAAATGGACTTTATTATGGGGCGGAATTGGACTTTACCACATCTATTACATGTCCAACAGTTACTACTTCAGATACAACTTATGTCGGAACAACTACAGCAACCTGTGGTGGCGATGTCATTGATAACGGAGGCGCTAATGTTACGGGTAAGGGTGTTTGTTGGAGTACTTCACAGAACCCAACATATAGCAATTCGCACACATCAGATGGTACTCTTAACGGCCCTTTTACAAGTAATATGACAGGTTTATCTTCAAACACTCTTTATTATTATAGGGCTTATGCTACCAATAATAATGGCGTTAGTTATTGCTATGGCATTCAAAAAAGTTTTACAACTGATTGTACACCACCAATAGTACTAACAGATACAATATTTAGCTCAGGCTGCACTTCTGCAATTATTCAATGCCATATTCCTTCTGCAGGTTGTGCATCAGTAACTGAAAGAGGTATATGTTGGGGCACTATGTCGCTCCCTGATATTTACGGTTATGGAACAAAAGTTAGCAATGGCAGCGGTACAGGTGGTTTTAATTTTACCTTGAATACCCTGGTGCCTAACACAACCTATCGTGTGCGTTCGTATGCCATTTCAAATAGTGTTGTCACATATGGTGCTATAAAAACATTCTCTGTCCCGGCTTCCTATTATGCAGGTTTTGAAACCGGTATGCCTACGGGATGGACGGGTATGTGGGCCGTATCAACCGATAGCCCTTATGAGGGCTCTTATTGTTTAAAATCGGTTAATGTGCCTGATTCAGTTCAATTTACTAGAACAATAAATGTTGCGGGTCAAATATCGTTTTTCCACAGTGGTGATGATGGCTATGGCGGTTCATATCAATCACACACTTTATTTTATATTGACAATATACTTCAAGGAAATTTTGGTGATGAAGGATGGACAATACATACATACCCTGTTACAGCAGGTACTCATACATTCAAATGGAAGAATAATGGTGGTGGTATGTATTACAACAGAGTATACATTGATTATATAATAATTTGCCCGTAAGAATTTAAACAATTTTGGTAGCGAAAATAATAATAGTTTGTAGTTTATAAAAATAACAGCAAATGAAAATCTGGAAAATTCTAAAAACATTAACATTTGTAGTTGCTATGTTTTTTCTGATCATTGGAAAAGTATCAGCACAACCAATTACACCCGTTTCTGGTTGCTACCTCGGAGCATATTTAGGCTGCGGCATCAATGATTTTTGTTGTTCAACTCCAAAAAATTTCAATGATTCAACCGGTAAAAAACATGCCTTTTTTACACGTTATATTGAGAGTAATTCTTGGGCTAATCTGACTGATGCTGCTTTATGGAATTGGGCAGAGTCATTGAAAGACACGGGTATTAATGCCACGCCCGTACTGTTTGTAAAGCCGGGATGTTCATTTGATTCAATTAGCAATAGCTTGTTAGACAGCAATTATTCGGAGTTTGCTCAAAAGTGCGTAGATTATAATTGTCCTATATTGTTTGCTTTCGGTTATGAAATGAACGGATGGTGGGCGCCTTATTGCGATACTTCCGGAATAAAATATATAGCCGCTTACCAGCATGTTTACAATATTATCCATTCCGTTGCGCCAAATGTGCAGTTTTGCTGGGTTCCTTTACAGGTATGGGGACAAAAGCCTTATGACCGTTTTTATCCTGGCGATATTTATGTCGATTGGGTAGGGTTAAATGTGTATGACAGGGATTATGATTGTATCAATCTGTGTACTTCAGGCATGTTTACTTCGTCTATAGATGCGGATTCATTTTATACAGTATATTCTGCCAATAAAAATAAACCAATGTTAATCGGTGAAACAGCCCTGTTTGATGCAAATTTAGATCCTTATATTTCAACACCGTTGACTTATCAGCAACAAGCCGATGAGAAGAATGATTGGATAAATCAGGTTTATGATACGGCAACGTTATTAAGCAATTATCCCAACATCAATCTTATATGCTATTTTCATACAAGAAAGGTGGAATCTTTTACTTCTATATGTATCCCCACTCCGGTTGATATAACTGCTGATTGGCGAATACCTTTAGACACAGCAAATGACCTTTATCGTTCTTTAATATCCAATTCTTATTTTTTGACAAAAGAACTGGATTCTTGTATATTTGCTTCAATTAATGAAAATAATATTAATGCAGATGACTTTCTGCATGTATATCCCAATCCGGCAAGTGAAAAAATCACTATTGAAACTCAGGAAAAGAGCATTATTGAAATACTAAACATACAAGGACAACTTGTCAAATCCATTAAATCAAATGATAGCAAAACAAATATTGATGTTTCTGCTTTACAAAGTGGGATGTATTTGGTGGAAGTGAAAACGGAAAATGGGGTGGTAGTAAGGAAGTTTGTGAAGGAATAATTTGATGATTTGATGATGTGATAATGTCAGGATTGATTTAATAAGTAAGAAGAGCAGAGAATGAATGTATAACCTTTAAAAATCGAAAAATTATGAAACAAAAAAACAGAATTTGGATTTACTCCTTAATATTAATAGTATTTGTTTTAATGCTAACTATCAGTTGTAAAAAGAAGGATCCCAATAGTGATAGCAATAGTAGTATCAATGACCCTATACCCACGATTGGAGTTGTTTTTAATCCTAATCTAACTTATGGTACTGTAACGGACATTGATGGTAATGTTTATAAAACCATTAAGATTGATTCTCTTACATGGATGGCCGAGAACTTAAAAACCACAAGATACAGAAATGGTGACCAAATACCAAATGTTACAGACAAGGATGCCTGGTATAATCTAGCAAGTGGTGCATATTGCGATTATGATAACAATGTAAACAATTCAAAAACATATGGTAGGCTTTACAACTATTTCGCAGTTGTGGATACCCGAAATATTGCTCCATCAGGTTGGCATGTGGCAACAGGTGTTGAGTGGGGGGGGCAACTCCTTATTCATTATGGTGGTAGCATGTATGCTGCTCCTTATCTAAAAGAAGTAGGTACAACTCATTGGGGAAGTTCTAATAATGGCAATAATGAATCTGGTTTTACGGCCCTACCGGGTGGGGGTAGGACGATAAGTTGGGGAAGTTCTAGTTTTGACAACCAGGGATCTTTTGGTGGTTGGTGGTGTATTTGTGAACCATCTTATGTCGGTCCATTTATGATGATGGCCTATATAGATGAGGTTACATCTGATGCTACAAATTTGAAAAGAGGGTATTCTGTACGTTGCGTTAAGGATTAAGTGCGCCACGAGAGCGCTACGGTTGAAGCGCACACAACAAAAGCTGAAAGTTCGTAACTATTGCATAGCTGAAGGAATAAAATGAGGAAGAGGGTAAGGGAGCTAAAGGAATATCGGGATCAATTATCAGGAGCAGGTAACAAACTGTCCTGCTTTACTTCAAAACAATGTGGACGGTGTTGAGCGAACAGAGAGCAAGGGAGAACATGGGCCTCTCAGGTGAGTATGCAAAAGCAGAACTATTATACATTCATTTTTAACACACTGTTGTTAGTATCTTAAATGGTCGGTTCCGAAAGCAACCTCTTTATAATCTTACTTTTGATGAAAAATCAAACAAAATGAATATGCTGAAAAAAATGTTTTTGTTCGGATGTGTCGCATTGGTTATGACCTCCTGCGTGTCGCTGAAAAAATATCAGGAAATGCAAACCAGCCAGAACACCTGTATGGATGAAAACAAAGCACTGAAAGGCAAAGTGATGGAGTATGTGACCAAACTTACCGAACTTACCGCAACAGCGGATAGGTTAAAAAAACATAACGAAATTCTTGTTTCAGATTCTTTAGAGAATGGTGCACAACTACGTGATCTTACTCAAAAATACCAGGAACTGAGCCAGTCATACGACACCCTCTTCAGCAACAATGCGAAATTGATGAAGGGCAATAAATTTGAAACACAAAAACTGATTTCGGAATTGGAAAAAACCAAAGAAGCATTACAGAAAAAAGAAGATGCCCTTAAAAAACTCGAATCAGAACTGGATGCAAAACTTGCCAACCTGAATGAGTTGCAGAGCAAGCTTGATGAAAAGCAGCAACGGCTTAATGAGCTGCAGTCCATTCTTGATAAAAAAGATTCAGCAGTAAAAGCGCTGAAAACCAAAGTTTCGGATGCCCTGCTCGGCTACGAAAACAACGGGCTGACAGTAAAACAAATGAATGGGAAAGTCTATGTTTCCATGGACGAAGCCTTACTCTTTGCTTCCGGAAAATATGAAGTAACTCCAAAGGGAGCGGACGCCCTGAAAAAACTGTCAAAAGTGCTGGAAAGCAATACAGATATAAACATCATGGTGGAAGGCCATACCGATAACGTACCCTACAAAGGTACCGATCAGATATTGGACAACTGGGACCTGAGTGTGAAACGCGCTACTACGGTAATACGGATTCTGCTTGCAAAGACTTCGATAGCCCCGGTACGTATCACGGCAGCCGGCCGCAGCGAGTATTTCCCCGTGGACAAAGCCAATACCCCCGAAGCCCGCAGCAAGAACCGCCGCACCGAAATTATCCTCACCCCGAAACTGGATGAATTGTTGAAGATCATTGAAAGTAACTGACAGAAATAGCAACCTTCAATCAAAATCTATATATTTGCAGAGGCAGATCGTTACGATCTGCCTCTTTTTGTTAACCGATAAATTATGGATAAAATATCGAAAATCATACAATATACTCCCGAAGACCTGCAGTTGGCATATACCACGCATTTCCGGAAAATGTACCCCGTGCGAAGCAGGATGTTATTGGTTGTGAGCGCTGTTTCATTTATTGCCGGAGGGATAGTTCTGGTCTATGAACTTATAAAAGGAAGCGATTCGTTTATCAACTGGGCAGCATGGTTTCTTATCGCATACGGTGTGCTAATTTTTATATTGTATTTTTATAATCTTCGTACAGTCGGGAAACGGATGTTTGCTAAAATGCCGGATTTTGAAAAACCGTTTAATTATATTTTTTCCTCCGAAAATGTTCAGGTGTCGGCGGAAACCATTAATAGTACCAATAAATGGGAGTTTTATCAGTCGGCCATGATATGTTCAGATATTATCCTGGTCTATCCCAACAAATTCCGCTTTAATTTATTTCCGAAAAAATACTTTTCAGATGAGGAGTTTGAAATGCTGAAACAATGGATAGGGGCAAAAATTAAAACCAAAGCAGTGAAATGAATTTTTCGGATCTTGTAAAGATCAGGCAAAGCTGCCGGAATTATGACGATAGGGCGGTTGAAAAGGATAAGATCGTGCGTTGCATAGAATCTGCGCGCCTGGCGCCATCGGCATGTAATTCGCAACCGTGGACATTTTTGGTTGTTGATGAGCCTGAATTGTGCGGAAAAGTGGCTGGCGAAACATATAATGCAGTCATTCCATTTAATAAGTTTGTTGCCCAGGCGCCTGTAATTGTTGCGATAGTGATGGAAAAATCAACAGCAATAGCGCAAATAGGAGGCAGGATCCGGAACAAAGATTTTTATCTCATAGATACCGGCATCGCCGCAGAACATTTTTGTTTGCAGGCAGCAGAAGAAGGTTTGGGAACCTGCATGATTGGCTGGTTTAATGAAAAAAATGTCATGAAACTGCTGAACATTCCGAAAAATAAACGTATCGGGCTGCTCATCACCCTGGGTTATTCCGGATCCGGAATACGCGAGAAAACAAGGAAACCAATAAATAAAATTTTAAAATATAACAGTTATGAATGAAATGATACCTTTTCTATCCTTTAAATAAAGCAAGGTTTTGCAAGGCGCCTAGGTCAGAAAATCATTTCAGGGGAGATTTCTTCGGTTTGCCGGTCGGAATGCATTACCCGGTAACGCAAATAATATTCGAACATGCCTCCTCCAACTACAATATCAGTAATAACCACATTGGATCCGTCTATTTTTAACTTCACGATATCTCCAATCACGTGGGGAATGGCAATCCGTGATGAATCGCGCGTATAGGCAGCTTCTACTAATGCAAAGTATTTATTAAGATGTGTCGCAATTTTACGCAGGCTGTCAACAGTTTTCCTGGACTTTGCCAGACTGTTTAGCTCATGTTCATACTGCAGTTGTATTTCCGCCATTGCCCGTTCATGATTCCGCTGGCTGTTAATGTTCGAATAAATCAGCAATCCGATGATAGCAAATAATACTAAAAATCCTATAATACGCCATAATTTTGGATGCCCGGACTTTTTTTCTTTTTGCGGATTGTTTTCTTGTGGTGTTTCCATTTTAATAGATTTACAAAAGACAAATGTAATAAACTTTCAAATTAGATTTACTTAGGTTTTATTACTTTTACAGCTTAAAAAATACTAATTATGGAAAAAATTGATAATCTTCCGCTGTTGCAACAAGCGGATTTAAAAGGCAAGGTTGTGTTAGTGCGTGTTGATCACAACGTTGTTAAAAAAGGTATTATTCATGATCCCTACAGGATTGATGCAACGATCTCAACACTGTATTACATCAATGCAAAGGGTGGAAAAATCATTCTGATGACACATGCCGGCCGGCCGAAAAATAAAAAAACAGGTGACATATCCGTTTCTGATGATACTTCGGTACAGCCTATTGTTGATTACCTGCAGAATAAACTGCACATCCAAATCAGTGTTCCTGAATTTCAGCAACACGGAACACACGGTTATCTGGATGTGGAAACTTCTATTAATCACCTGATACGCGATCTGAATGACCATACGATCGATATGATCTATTTGCCAAACACCCGCTGGTTTTTCGGCGAAGAAGCCAAAGGCGGGGAAGCCGACCGTTTTGCCTACCAGCTTGCCGGGCTTGCCGATATTTTTGTAAATGATGCTTTCGGCTCGTGGCAGGCACATGCTTCCACTGTTAACGTGGCAAAATATCTTCCCGCCTATGCCGGATTCCTGTTGCAGAAAGAAATTTCCAATCTTGAACGTATTTATAATCCCGACAGGCCTTTTGTTTCGGTGGTTGCCGGTTCCAAATTCGACACCAAGGTTGACTCGCTGAACGCCTTGCTGAAAGTATCAGACCATTTGATACTCGGAGGCGTGATCTACAACGCTTTCCTGTGTGCCAAATATGGTTTTGCCATTGAAGGCATAGAACCCGAAGATATGGAATTGGCCAAAAAGTTTGTGGAATATGCCGCACAATTCCCGGGCAAACTGATAGAATTACCCTTTATTGTGGAGTCGGATACGATGGAAGGCCGGCGCCCAGGGCAATATCGTGTGCATAATATCAAAGACATCAAAGCCGGAACCAAATTAAACTATGTGCTGGATGTGGACCCGAAATCGTTTCAGGATCCCGAAGTTAAAAAAGTGTTTTTAGAGGCCAAAACCATTTTCGTGAACGCTGTTATGGGCTTTACTCCTCACTTCAATGAAGGTACTATAGCACTCGACGAGTTGATCGATGCAAATGATAATGCCGTGAAACTTTATGGCGGCGGCGACACCCTGCAGGAGTTGAAACGGCTGCTACCGGGACTTTACATAGTAGCCCTCGACAGCCCGAAGTACTATATTTTTACCGGTGGCGGAGCTGTACTCAAAGCAATACAGGAAGGGAATGTCCTTGGACTGGAACCGGTGAAAGCGCTGATGAAATCGAAAGACAGCAACTAAAGGCTGTAGATTAATTATTAGCAAACAGTTTAATAATGAAATCAACTGTAAAATATAGTTTAACCTTTACCCTCTTATTTTCTTTGACCTTTATAAGTTGTAAGAAAAGCGAAGAAAGAGATTTAATTAAAGATTATGAAGGCATTTATAATGTGACACACATAGATCAGACTCTGGAAAATCTACAAATTGCGACAACTGAAGAAAAAATTGAATTAGAGGTAAAAAAATCATGTAAAGGAATTAAAATTAGAGGTGTAGAAGGCATAGATAATTTTAAATTAAACTATAAGGATAGTACTTTTACAGAAGAAGATGGTGAAACGACTGCTCATGGAAAACTTTTACCGAATGACAGTATTACTTTGACAATTTCCTACTCATTTAAGCTTCCATTTGCAGACATTTACCATATGAAGAAAAAATAAAACCGTTTGCTAACACATGCTGAGCATTATGCAATGACAAAGTTTTGATGGATTGAAAAAGTTTATGTATTTTACACAATGCCAGGCGTGAGACCGATCTGAATACTATAAAGGGTAAACTCCGGAAACCATGGAAACTGAACAAAGGACAAAATACACGTACCCCATGATCGCGTTGACCACGCTGTTCTTTATGTGGGGCTTTATTAC
>DAOQAF010000106.1:0-12571 GCA_035353775.1 Bacteroidales bacterium
TCAGCGACCCTGTGATGGAAAATATTGAAACCCTTACAGATAAAGAATTACAGCGTGTCCGTTTTGCACAGGGAGCCTTCCCCCCAAAGGGAAAAATGTACTGGATCAGGGCTGTCCCGGAAAAAATAGATATCGAAACAGCCATATGCCGTGGAATTAAAAAAAATTGCGACGACATGCTCCGCATCCCCGTGCCGATCTTTGGTGTAAAAGGAATACGCTATACGGCAAACCGTTTGAAAAGCTGGGATGCCAGATATGGTGAGCATAAGGCATCATTACGACTGGGACAGTTCATCCGTGCGCTCGAAGAAATCGGTACAGGAGGGGCAGGGTTCCGGTTTATGTATGCGGCCTTCCTTCAGGAAGCAGCCCTTATCCTTAATAAACCCGTTCTGAAAGATCTTTCGGTAGAAATGACCGGGATCGGTGACAACTGGCGAAATTTCGCAGCGCTTGGAGCAAAAAACCTCCGGGACAGGGGCGTGCCGGCAACACCGTATACTGAACTTTCTGAGCTTTTATTGAAAATTGCCGGGAGGGAAGAAAAAGTTTTCGCGGAACTCGACCGTATCATCAAATAATATTGTTTTATTTAAAAAAACACATGAAAACATTTTATGATTTTAACGCAACCAGCATTGACGGCAAAGAAATGAGCATGTCGGAATTTAAAGGAAAAAAGCTCCTTGTGGTGAACACCGCTTCAAAATGCGGATTTACCCCTCAGTATGCCGACCTCGAACGGCTGTATCAGGAATTTGGCCCGGAAAAGTTTGTGATACTGGGTTTCCCTGCTAACAACTTTTTGTGGCAGGAACCCAAATCAAACGAGGAAATCGCTGGTTTTTGTTCGCTGAAATATAATGTGACATTTCCTATGTTTGCCAAGATATCCGTCAAAGGGAACAATCAGCACCCCCTGTATGAGTGGCTTACAAAAAAAGAGCTGAACGGAAAAGCTGATGCTAAAGTAAAATGGAACTTTCAGAAATTTATGATCAGCGAGCAGGGCGAATGGGTTGATGTGGTGCCTCCTGCCGAAAACCCGTATTGCGAAAAAATAGTCAACTGGCTGCGAAAAGGCTGAAAACAGAAAAATTGGTTTTTGTTAAACCCCTGCAATTTTAATAAAAAATTGAATGTTCTGTTTATTTGTTTCCAAACATTTTGTATTTTTATATCGATTATTGAAAATTGATTAATGGGTTCTGCAATTTTCTATGGTCAAAATCATAAAAAAGTATTTTTTTAGAACCCATCTATATAATTACCAAAATGAAAGCAACCAGTATTTCAGATCACGAAGCCTCTTTCGATAAAAATGGAATTGATGCTGTTGGAAAGGAATTCATTCTGACACCGGAAGAATGTAAAATAAAAGGGACGGATGAGTTTATTACAATCATTGATTGCGTTCGGTCTAACCACGATAAGTCGTACTATTATGAGGAGGAGACAGCGAAGAAAAAAATAATCCTTCATTTTACAATGGGATATTTAAAAGGAGATATCGCCACACTTACCAATGGCCATGTTTCTGTTCCATTTGTACTAGGGAGAAACGGAAATATTTATAACCTTTTTGCATCTAAATACTGGAGCTATCATTTAGGCCCCGGAGCCGTTGGCGGAAATACGGCAATGAGTAAAGAATGCATAGGAATAGAAATAAGTAATATCGGCCCACTGAAAAAGATCGGCAGCAATCTTGTGACTACATATAGTGATAGCGATATTTACTGCACTATTGATGAAACTCAATTCTACACACAACTCCCTGCAAAGTACAGAGATTATGAATACTACGCAAAATTCACCGAGAATCAGTACCGCAGTCTGATAAAATTAATAAGGTTTTTGTGCGGGAAATATAGCTTACCAGCAGAATTTGCTGACCCGGAAGACAGATATAATGTGTTCTCGGAAAGCAATTTTACCGGTTTTACAGGAATTTTATCTCATGTCAATTGCCGCACGTGTAAGACAGACATTGGCCCTGCTTTTGAATGGGATAGAGTTATTCAAGAGGTAATACAAAAGTGAAATAGCAAATACTACATGGATGCTGAGTCTGCCGCCGCAGATCAAAGCAAAGACATACTACAATTTCATGCTTTGATTATTAATAAGGCTATAACCCATAAAGCAAGCGCGCCACGCATACAGGATGGTGGCGCACACAGCTAAACACTTATATGGATCACAAAGCTACCCCTCTGCTAATTACATAAGAGAGAGAGGCCGATCTGCAAATAGAAAAGCCAGATTAAAACTTCACAATCTTTCCGGAGATCATCTGATCGCCGTTTATCAGGCGATACATATAAATACCGGCAGGAATATTCATGTGATAATGATTAACCGCGTTGTTCTGCAAATCAAAACCGGCTACTAATTGCCCGCTCAGGTTAAAGACTTGAATTTTCGGATGAATACTTTGGGTAAGGTTCAGGTCGCTGATAAGTTCGTTTTCCGAAAAATATATGCTATAGCTACCGGCTGAAATGTCGCTGATCCCCGTGGTATTGGTTATTACAAGGTCAGAGCCATTGTCCGCAGCAGTCAGGGCATAATCTGAAGAAACCACGCGTACACGATATCCGCCGCCTGTAAGTGTGCCGGCAGGTATGGTTCCCGAAATGGTTCCTGATGTGGTGGTGGCTAATGTTCCCAGGATAACCGGAGAGGCAAATGATCCGCTGGCATCAGAAAGTTGTGCTGTTACATTATTTCCGGCATTCATGGTTCCGGTTAGTGTAAAGGGAACGTCAATCGCAGCGCTGTTGCCGGCATCAACAATAAAAGTATTTGGAGAAATAGCTCCTGTTGTTAATACGGGGTTGTAAATCAGTGCCATGTCATCGACATATAAGCTATCCCCTCCAGAACCACCACCAGGTGTCATATTCGTGGTCAATGATATTAATAGATACAGTGGAGTTGAAGATGGCCCTGAATATATAAAAGGTATACTTTTGCGCACCCATATTCCATTGGTTTTCGTAAAATTCAAAGTAGCACTACCTACAATGTGGCTAGTTGAATTTGCATCTGCGGGATCTCTTACATCGTAGTTGTCATGAATAACAGCATGTATTCTTGCCTGTTCTGTTCCGCCAGAAAATGGTTTAAACCTTACCCAGACAACCAGTGAGTCTGGATGGCCTGTAAAAGAATGATAAAATCCACCTTCAGATCTGGAAGTAAAGTTGTAATTAGCTGTGTTTGTTGGATCTGTGTCGCCCATATTTATTTTACCTGTAGTTATATTCCCGTTTGCGATCGCTACAGTTTCATCTGTCGAATAGATAAGAGCACTCCAAATTCCAGTTGTTCCCGGGCGTACTACTGGTGAACGATCAACCCGTTTCTTCTTACCAAACGATGTCCAAAAAGTAGAATTGGCCGTCATAAAAGAGTTCCAGTTAGCAGGTTCAATACTTGATGTAGTAGGATTATCCCAGGCTTCAAAGTCGCCATTGTTTACCTGAGGTGTCTGTGCATTTGATATTCCGGCAATTCCCAAAAGAAATAATCCCGCAAAAATTAAAGTTTTAAGTTTCATAGTTCTTAGTTTTTAAAAAATTAAGCGGCAAAAGTATGTTTTTTTACCCAAACAAATTTCAAATTTAAAATATCAATATAGGTAAAACGCTTCGAGGTGACTCAAAAACAGGTAATTGTGCACAAAAAACAACAAAAAATTAGAAAGCAGGTTTTTGCTTAAAAAAGTGGATTATATTATTTTGAACTCACATATTTCAACCACTGAGTCATATATTCCAACACCTCGGGCGAGAAAGTTTCTTCAATATCGACATATTCCGCAGGGGATCCGGTGATGCAATGCTGAAACAAATGATTCAGTCCTTTAAATTCTTTGATGGTAAAATTTTTATTTCCGGCCTTGATAAGATATTTTTCAATGGCAGCAAGATTTTGTGCCGGAGGAACCTGCAGGTCTTGGCTGCCATTCATAGCTAAAACAGGGCAGGAGACTTTTGTAAGGGCTTTCTTAGGATCGTAACTTAAAAAATGCCGGAACCACGGCGTTATTACCTGATAAACGCTCTGAATAAGGGCTTGTTTTTCAATACCGTTTTTATTAATAGCCTCAGGACTTAATGTCTTCCAGTAATCATCAATAAGTTTGCGCATTTTTTCAGTAGCTTTTTTGTCGTCTTTTTCTTTTTTTGCGATGGTATATAGCTTTTTATTGAGTGTAGTGTTGGTCTCGATTTCTTCTTCCGGCGTGCTATCGGCGCGGGCAATCAATTCTGACTGAAGCAGCAGGATGTCTTCGCCTTTCAAACCGGGGCCGGCAAGCATCACAATGAATGCAGCGTCTTTGTTGCGTGAAGCCACCACCGGGGCAATAAGGCCTCCTTCGCTATGCCCCAGTATCCCGATTTGTTTGGGATTTATCCTTTTGTCGTTTTGCAGAAAAAGAAAAGCGGCTTCTGCATCATCGGCAAAATCTGCCGAAGTAGCTATAGAAAAAACACCTTTTGATTTTCCCGTGCCCCGGTCGTCGTAACGCAGTACGGCAAAGCCGTTGCGCGTAAGGTAATCCGCAATGACCAGAAAGGGCTTGTGACCCAGCAATTCCTCATCGCGGTTTTGCGGGCCGGAGCCAGTAATCATTACCACAGCAGTGAAATTTTCTCCCGATGAAGGAAGTGTTAGTGTTCCGGAAAAAGAAATCCCGGCTTTTTCATTTGTAAAAGTAACTTCTTCTTCTATATAGGGAAATGGCCTTTTTGGCTCCTGCGGACGGTTCATTTCCGGAAGTTTTTCCACGCGTGCCAGCGCAAGCGGAAATTTTCTTCCTTGCGTAAAGTACCCTTTAAGCGTATCTGCAGAATTATTTACCGCCCCCTTGAATGAGGCATGAATTTCTTTGGAAACAATTTTAAGTGTATCATTAGCAAATTCTGCCTTATCCACCCTGATGTTCATTGCTCCCTGGTCGGGACTCATGAGTTTTGAAATCAAGATACCGGACGAGTCAGCTACCATTAAACCAAGGCGCAATTTTGCCACACCGACATCTAATGTGCCAAGCCAGTTTCCGGCAACGTTCTGAATATTGGTTTGCGAAAAGCCGGAAAAAGTTAACATCGAAAACAAAATAATATGCAGCGTTTTTTTCATTGTTGCGGGTATTTTACAAAACAAAAATACAACAGAAATCAACCTCTTCAGATTTAATGGGCCTGTTTTATCGGAAAACCGTATTTTTGTAAAACAGAAAACTTATTTTTTTGAATATTAAATCAGATAAAAGCGCACTAAAGGTGCAGAAAGGGATTGAACAGCCATCTTCTGTTAATGAAGATGCCGTGAAAAAGATCCGCAGCAAAAAACCTGCAGCCTTTACAAAACAACAAATGGTTGACGGTATTCTTTCAGGAAATATAACCGTACTGAGTAAAGCCATCACCCTGATCGAAAGTACCCTTCCTGAGCATCAGCAACTCGCGCAACAGGTGCTTGAAGCCTGTCTTTTACATTCGGGTAATTCGCTGCGCATAGGGTTTACAGGTGTGCCCGGAGTCGGCAAAAGCACCTTGATAGAAGCCCTTGGGATGTATCTTACTAAACGTAAATACAAACTGGCAGTACTGGCTATCGACCCAAGCAGTTACCGGACCAAGGGCAGCATCCTGGGGGATAAAACACGCATGGAAGAACTTTCGGCCGAACCCAATGCCTTTATCCGTCCGTCACCTTCGGCAGGGACACTGGGAGGGGTTGCCCGTAAAACATGGGAGTCGATCATTTTATGCGAAGCAGCAGGTTTTAATGTGATATTTGTAGAAACCGTCGGGGTGGGACAGTCGGAAGTACTGGTACATTCTATGGTGGATTTTTTTCTGCTGATGATGCTGGCAGGAGCCGGTGACGAACTTCAGGGGATAAAGCGCGGGATTATGGAAATGGCCGATGCTATTGTGATAAACAAAGCCGATGGCGATAATGTGGCAAAAGCAGATATCGCAAGGATGGAATATCAGAAAGCGCTTCATCTTTTTCCTTCATCGTTTTCGGGATGGGAACCTAAAGTGATAACCTGTTCGGCACGTGAAAATTCAGGTATAAAAGAATTGTGGAAGATCATTGAAGAATACCGAAGTTATACAAAAAATAACGGATATTTTTTCGGTAAGCGTACGGAACAAGCCCTCGCCCGCATGCATTATGCGATAAAAGAACAGTTGTTTTCCGATTTTTACAAAAACACAAAAGTTGAAAACAAACTTAAGAACATTGAAAGCCGCATAGCAAACAATACCGTAAGCTCCTACATTGCAGCCCGGGAGCTCATGGAACTGTATTACGCATCTTTTAAAAAATCAGAATAAGGTAAAATTTTCATAAAGCTCAAATATTCTGGAATGTTATTGCGTTTATCAATAAAAATAGTAAATTTGTTTAACTAAAAAAAAAGCATCATGAAAGCAATTAAAATTTTGAGCATTGCCCTGGTTGTAATTTTTACGGCCAGCGTAATTTTTTCTACTTCCTGTAAGAAAAAAGAAGATGATACAGAATACAGCTACCGTGCTGCCCAGGACAACAGCCGTGCTGAAACGGCTTTTAATCTTTCGGCTTCCGAAATTCAAAAAGCAGCAAGCCAGGTTGGTAGCAAAAGTACCAATGATACGATTCAGGGTTGCCCGGTATTATATATTTCCGGAGGATGGCCCAAAACACTTACACTGGATTACGGCACGGGATGTACAGGCACCGATGGCGTTACACGCAAAGGACAAATAGTTACCGTGATGACCGGACTGTATGTGGATTCTGCTTCTGTGATGACCTCTACCTTTCAGAATTTTTCTGAAACTATTAACGGCGTAGAGCATAATATTACGGGCACACAGGTAATTACTAATCTTGGCCATAATCTGGCAGGTCATCCGCATTTTTCTGTTGATGTTCAGAATGCCAGTGTTTCATATACCGAAGGAACTATTCACTGGACCTCGCAGCGCGAAAACGAATGGATAGCCGGGTATAATACATATATTAACCCATGGGATGACGAGTATTATGTGACAGGATCCGCAAGCGGTACCGACATCAACGGCGCCAGTTTCAGCGTAAACATTACATCCCCGCTGCTCTGCAAATTCTGTATGTCGATCTGGCGCTGGATAGTAGCTTCAGGAACTCTTGATATTGTGAATCCCGGATATCCGAATATCACAGTAGATTACGGCAACGGAGATTGCGACCTGATCGTTTATATCATAATAAACGGAACCACTTACACATGGGTGTTGACTTAGAAAATATTAAGTAAAATAAAAGCCTGTTACCGGAAATCGTAGCAGGCTTTTTTAATGGAGTAAAAATGAAAAAAATTCTGCTGATAGCAGCCATCATTGCAATTTTGTATCTGTTGGTGTGTGTTTTTGTTTATTTGTTTCAGAAACACATTGTTTTTAATCCGCAAAAAGGCGCCACGCCGCCGCCGGAAGATCTGAATATTAAAGAATTGTGGATCACCACCGAAGACGGGCAAAAACTTCATTCATGGTGGATGCCTGCAGATTCGGCGAAATATACCGTATTGTTTTTTCATGGAAATGCCGGAAATATCTCAAGAGGCGAGAAACGCATGCGCCTGTTTCGTGAGATGGGATGCAATGCACTTGCTGTCGATTACCGGGGTTATGGCATCAGCAGCGGAAAAATTGAAAAAGAAGAGGATATTTATACCGATTCCCGAGCTGCATGGGACTACCTTATCCGGGAACTCGGCATTTCAGACGAAAATATAATTATCTGGGGCTGGTCGATGGGCGGTGCAGTGGCTGTGGACCTGGCGCAGCACAAAAAGTGCCACGCATTGGTTATGGAATCCACTTTTTTCAGTTTGTACGATATGGCTGGTAAATTTTACAGATTATTGCCCATGAAATGGCTGATGAGGCTTGATTTTACGTCAGGTGAAAAATTAGCGAACATCGGGGTCCCGGTGCTTTTTTCTCATAGCAAGACAGATGAAACGGTTCCGTATATCCATGGCGTCCGTTTATATGAGAAGTTTTATGGTACAAAAAAATTCATCGAAATAACAGGCGATCACAATCATGGAATTTTCGATTCACAGGAAAAATTCCTTCCCGAAGCAAAACAATTTCTGAATTTATAGGCGGATTTATTAGTTTTGCAGAAAAAAAATCATACCATGAAACTAATAAAAATATCTTTTGTGTTGTTAACATTGGCCTCCATCTTTGCCTGCGGGCCGAGCCAGCAAGAAATCGATAATCAGGATAGTAAAAAAGACTCCCTGATGGAGATAGAAAGGAACAGCGCACTTGATAATGCTGATAAATTATTAAAGCAGCAGGACTCCATTGACGCTGCAAATGATACGACAACTCCGGAGAAAAAATAAACCTTCAGGGTGCCTTCCTCTTTGTTATAAATATGCAGATTTTTAATTTGTTATCTCCGGTTTTTTGTAATTAACAACCAATAATTACAAAATAAATCATTAATTTCGCAGTCTTAAAAAAAGCAAATCTACTTAACACACATATTAACAGTAATTAAACAAGAATTTGATATGGAAAAAAAATCAAAATTTATCACATGCGACGGTAATTATGCTGCGTCATATATTGCTTACATGTTTACCGAAGTCGCATGTATTTATCCCATTACGCCATCGTCGAATATGGCAGAAAACATTGATGAATTTGCAGCTGCGGGAAAGAAAAATATTTTCGGCGAAACCGTTACCGTTTCTGAGATGCAGTCGGAAGCAGGCGCTGCAGGTGCCTTGCACGGAGCCTTACAGGCAGGCACACTGGCGGCAACATACACCGCTTCACAAGGGCTGCTGTTGATGATTCCGAATATGTATAAAATCGCCGGTGAATTATTACCGGGCGTGCTTCATGTGTCGGCCCGCAGCCTTGCAGCTCAGGCATTATCAATTTTTGGCGATCACAGCGACGTGATGGCTACACGCAACACCGGTTTTGCCATGCTGGCCACCGGAAGCGTACAGGAAATTATGGACATCGCCGGCGTAGCACACTTCACAGCTCTTAAATCAAGAGTTCCTTTCCTGCATTTCTTCGATGGATTCCGTACTTCACACGAAATTCAGAAAGTAGAAGCTCCCGCAATGGAAGATATGGAAAAACTCCTTGACAAACAAGCATTGAAAGAATTCCGCCAAAGAGCGCTGAGCCCTGAACATCCTGTAACACGCGGTACTGCTCAAAACCCTGATATTTATTTCCAGTCACGCGAAGTCGCCAACAAATTCTACGATGCCGTTCCCGATATGGTTGAGCATTATATGCAGGAAATGCAGAAAATAACCGGCAGGGAGTATCATCCGTTTACCTATTATGGCGCCCCTGACGCAGAAAATATTATTGTTGCCATGGGTTCCATCACCGAAACAATAAAAGAAGTGATTGATTACCTGGTGGCTAAAGGAGAAAAGGTGGGACTTGTTACGGTTCATTTGTATCGCCCGTTCTCGGAAAAATATTTTATGAATGTGTATCCTAAAACAGCCAAAAGAGTTACCGTGCTCGACCGTACCAAAGAACCCGGCGCCAATGGCGATCCTTTGTATCTTGATGTGCGCGACCTGTTCTATAACAAACCCGGCGCACCCATGATCGTTGGCGGACGCTACGGCTTAAGTTCCAAAGATACCACCCCGGCGATGATGCTTTCGGTGTTCGACAACATGAAAATGAACGAACCTAAAAACCAGTTTACCGTGGGTATCGTCGATGATGTTACCTTTAAATCGCTGCCCTTATTACCCGAAATCAGCGTGGCTCCGGAAGGAACCTACGAAGCCAAATTTTATGGGCTGGGCTCCGACGGTACAGTGGGCGCCAACAAAAATTCAATAAAAATTATCAGCGAAACCACAGATAAGTATTGCCAGGCTTATTTTGCCTACGACTCCAAAAAATCAGGCGGTATCACCGTATCCCACCTGCGTTTTGGCGACAAGGCCATCAGATCGCCTTATCTGGTAAATACACCAAACTTTGTTGCCTGCCACGTTCCGGCTTATCTCGAAAAATACGATATGCTCAAAGGCCTGAAGAATGGCGGAACCTTCCTCCTGAACAGCATATGGGATGTGGAAGAAACCAAATCGCACCTGCCCTACCATATCAAGAAATACCTGGCCGCTAACAATATTAAGTTCTATATCATCAACGCCACCAAAATAGCTGAAGAAATCGGACTGGGAAATAGAACCAACACCATCATGCAGACCGCCTTCTTCAAGGTGTCGGGAGTAATTCCTTTCGACATGGCCGTAACATATATGAAAAAAGCTATTGAAAAAACCTATGGCCGTAAAGGTGAAGATGTGGTAAAAATGAATATCGCCTCTATTGACGACGCCATCAAGGGTGTGATAGAAGTGCCGGTACCTGCCGATTGGAAAAACCTCCCCGGTGATGGTGCCAAAGAAAACAATGACCTTCCTGATTTTATTAAAAATGTGTTCAACCCCATCAATGCACAGAAAGGCGATGACCTCCCGGTGAGCGCATTCCTGGGCAGGGAAGACGGAACCTTCCCGTCAGGCACTACCCGCTATGAAAAAAGAGGTATTGCCGTAAACGTCCCCGAATGGATACCCGAAAACTGTATCCAGTGTAACCAGTGCGCCTTTGTATGCCCCCACGCCGCAATACGTCCTTTCCTGCTTAACGATGAGGATGTGAAAAATGCGCCCGCCGGTACGCAGACATTGAAGGCTGTCGGTAAAGAATTGGAAGGCCTGCAGTTCCGTATCCAGGTGAGTGTGCTCGATTGTACCGGATGCGAAAACTGCGCCGATGTATGTCCTGCCAAGACCAAAGCGCTGGTGATGAAACCACTCGGCACACAACAGGACGAAATAGGTCGCTTCACGTATATGCACGACAAGGTGGGGTATAAAACAACCAATGTTGATATATTTAAAATCTTTAAAAACAGCCAGTTTGCACAGCCGCTGTTTGAATTTTCGGGTGCCTGCGCCGGTTGTGGCGAAACCCCCTACATCAAATTGATCACACAACTCTTTGGCGAAAGAATGATTGTGGCTAATGCTACAGGATGTTCTTCCATATATGGCGGATCGGCTCCTTCTACACCTTATTCCATCGCAAAATCAGGGAAGGGTGTTGCCTGGGCCAACTCATTGTTCGAAGACAATGCTGAATATGGTTATGGCATCGAAACCGGCGTCAGAAAAATGCGTGAGCGTATCGAAAGACTGATGAAAACCGGGATGGATTCCGATTTGCCGGCCGAAACAAAAGAAGCGTTCAAGGCATGGCTCGAAGGCATGAACAATGCTGAAGCCTCTGAAGCAGCTTCCGAAAAAGTGCTGGCCCTTATCGAAAAATCGTCACACCCAATAGCCAAAGAAATCTTGGATCTTAAAGATTACCTGGTGAAAAAATCGGTCTGGATTTTCGGTGGCGACGGCTGGGCTTATGATATCGGTTATGGCGGGCTCGATCATGTGCTGGCCTCCGGCAACGATGTCAATTTGCTGGTTCTCGACACCGAAGTGTACTCCAATACCGGCGGACAGGCTTCCAAATCAACACCTATTGCTGCCGTAGCAAAATTTGCCGCTTCCGGAAAACGTATCCGCAAAAAAGACTTAGGCATGATGGCCATGTCATATGGGTATGTGTATGTGGCACAGGTAGCTATAGGAGCAAGCTATGCTCAGTATTTCAAGGCCCTGAAAGAAGCTGAAGCTTATCCGGGGCCATCGTTGATCATTGCCTATGCTCCCTGTATCAACCACGGACTGCGTGCCGGAATGGGAAAATCACAACAGGAAGCTGAACGCGCCGTGGAGGCCGGATACTGGCACCTGTACCGCTACAACCCTCTCCTGGAAAACGAAGGAAAAAATCCTTTTACCCTCGACTCGAAAGAGCCTAAATGGGAAGAATTCCAGAACTTCCTCGCAGGAGAGGTACGTTACACCTCACTGAAAAGCACCTTCCCCGAAGAAGCGGAAGCCTTGTTCAAAGCCGCTGAGGAAAATGCCAAATGGAGGTATAAGAGCTATGTGATGAAAGCTCAGATGAAATATGAGAACGAGAAATAGTATCCTCATAGTTCGAAAAAAATCCAGACAGTTATTGTCTGGATTTTTTTTTGAGTTTAGCGAAGCGAAATGAGGAATCTTAATTTAATTTTGGTGTCTCAAAAAAAGATTAAACCAACATAATTGTAAAATCATTATCTTGCAAACAAATTGAAATAATTGAAAATACGCATCAACAGAACCGAACTCGAACTGTTTAGCGGAGCTACCATTGCCGATGCCGTTCTCAGTTATTATGCGCTGCACAGGAAGAAAATTCCGAAGATTTTTCCGGCAGTAAAAGACCGCTTTGGAAATTTTGTGGCTCCCGATGGCAGACTCTCCGAGGGCAATCAACTATACATAAAAACAATAAAATAAGCATATGAAACAGTCTGTTATTTGTAAAAGTATCATTCGCCTGGCCCCCGTAGTGTTCATTGTTATTATGGCGGCCTG
>DAOQAF010000107.1:0-12420 GCA_035353775.1 Bacteroidales bacterium
TTCCCATTTTTTATTTTTCTCCATTATACGCAGCACCTCAAAAAAAGATTTGACCAAGGCTATGATATAAACAATAAATTAGCAAATTTTTCGTACTTTTGCAAATCGGATTGAGTAAAAAATTTAAATTATGGCGAAATATAAGGTATTATTTGTAGCTCAGGAAATTGTCCCTTATTTGAATGACAGCCCTATGGGGCAGATATGCCGCGAACTTCCGCAGGGTATCCAGGAAAAAGGCAGGGAAATCAGAACATTTATGCCTCGTTTTGGCTGTATCAATGAAAGACGCAACCAGCTTCACGAAGTTATCCGCCTCTCAGGAATGAATCTTATTATTGACGATACCGATCATCCCCTGATCATTAAAGTCGCATCTATTCAATCTGCCCGTCTACAGGTCTATTTTATTGACAATGAGGATTATTTTCAGCGCAAAGCAATCTTTGCAGATAAGAACTGTGTGTTCTTTACAGACAATGATGAACGGGCGATTTTCTATGCCCGCGGAGTAATTGAGACGGTGAAAAAATTAGGATGGTCACCCGATTTAATTCATGTGCATGGATGGTTTTCAAGCCTGGTGCCTTTTTTCATTAAAACAGCTTTTAAAAATAACCCTTTGTTTTCAGATACAAAAATTGTTTGTTCGCTTTACGACGACGATTTTAAGAGCAGCTTTACCAAAGAATCTGTTAAAAAACTTAAATACGATGGCGTGACCGATAAAGACATCAAGCAATATAAAAGCCTCGATTATCTTGGTATGATGAAAGGTGTTATTGATTTCAGCGACGCCATAATTCTGGGCTCTGAAAAGATTAACCCCGAGGTGCTGGCGTATGCTAAAAAATCAAATAAACCCATGCTGGCTTATCAGCCGAAAGATAAATATATTAATGCATACAGCGTATTTTACGATGAATTGGTTGACGAACTGATCAATGAAGATGCTGTAAAATAATCTAATACTGAAATATTTGAAAAACTTCCGAATCAAAATCCGCTTAGCCTTTTTACTTTTTTTATTCATTTATTTTATTACTTCATGCAATAAAAATGAAGAGTTAGGGCTTAACATTCAACCCCCCGAAGACATCATGGGCGTGAATTTTATTGATACAATACCTCTTATTGCCTATACTGTTTACGAGGATTCCATAAGAACAGATGAGGTTACCTATAACCTCATCGGCAGCTGTGCTGACCCGATCTTTGGCCTGACTAATGCGGGAGCATACTCTCAGTTTAAACTGACAACCACCGCGGTGAATTTTGGCAACAACCCGGTATGCGACTCTGTGGTTTTATCATTGGCTTATCAGGGGTTTTATGGCGATACCTCCACCACGTTGACGCTAAACGTATTTGAAATTTCGGACGATATGGATATCGATAAAAATTATTATTCAAACGATGTTCTCGGTGTCTATAAAAACAATCTTGCCAATGTCAGTTTTAAACCAAATTTCAAAGATAGTGTACAGGTGGGATCGACAAAATATGCACCTCATCTCAGGGTAAAATTAAAGAATAGTTTAGGACAAAAATTTATTAATGCTTCCGGTTCGTCTGATCTGGCTGATAATACAAATTTTTTAAAATTTTTTAAAGGCTTGTATATTTCTACTAAGCAGGTTTCTTCTGGGGGCGCCATTTTGTACTTTAATTTTCTTTCATCTATTACAAAACTTTCCTTGTATTATCATAATGATGAAGATACTGCAGCGTATAATTTTATTATTGACGCCACCTGTGCTCGTTATAACAGCTTTGATCATAAGAATTTTTCGTCAGCCGATCCTTTGCTGAAGCAGCAAATATCAGGAGATACAATCCTTGGCGACAGTGTACTTTATGTTCAGGCTATGGCCGGCACTAAAATCAAGATAAGGTTTCCTGATATTTTAGGCCTGAATAACCTAGGAAAGATCGCCATAAATAAAGCAGAACTGGTGCTGAAAGTTGATGAAAACGCCATCGGTGCTTATGCTCCGCCTGAAAAACTCATACTGTCGAAAATTAATCCCGACGGGACTTTGAGCTTTCTTACAGATTATGCTTATGGCGATGCTTATTATGGCGGTTCTTATTCGTCAACAACCAAAGAGTACCGGTTTAATATCGGGCAGCATGTTCAGGACGCTTTACTGAAAGGATCTTTTGACGATAAAGGATTATACCTGGTGGTTTCAGGTGGTGCCGTCAAATCAAACCGGGCGGTATTAAAAGGAAACAAGACATCGCAGGATAATTTACGATTAGAAATCATTTATACAAAAATTGATTGATATATGTGTGGAATAGTTGCTTATATAGGCCCCAAACAGGCATACCCGATTTTGATTAAGGGCTTGCACCGATTAGAATACAGGGGGTACGACAGTGCCGGAGTGGCCATTTTAAATAATGAAATAAAACTTTTTAAAAATAAAGGAAAAGTTGCCGAACTTGAAAATTTAGTTAAAAATAAAGATTTATCCGGTACCGTTGGAATAGCCCATACGCGCTGGGCGACTCATGGCGAGCCTAATGATGCCAATGCTCATCCTCATGCTTCTAATTTAAATGATCTGGCCATTATTCATAACGGCATTATTGAAAATTATGCATCATTACGCGAAGAACTGATGAGCAGAGGCTATGTTTTTCAAAGCAATACCGACACGGAAGTGCTGATTCACCTTATTTCCGAAATTCGTTCTAACGAAAAAGTGGATATTATTAAAGCCGTTCAACTGGCATTAAACCAGGTAATAGGCGCTTATGCTATTGTTATTATCTCCAGTGAAGATCCCGATATGTTGATAGCGGCTAAAAAAGGAAGCCCTTTGGTGATCGGTATTGGCAAAAAAGAAACATTTGTAGCTTCAGATGCCACCCCGATCATAGAGTACACTAAAAATGTTGTTTACCTGAATGACGAAGAAATTGCGATCATTCGCCGGAACGAAGACCTTAAGATTACGACAATAAAGAATGTTGATAAAACACCATATATTCAGAAACTTGAAATGAACCTGAGCGCCATCGAAAAAGGCGGTTTCCCTCATTTCATGCTGAAAGAAATCTACGAACAGCCACGGGCGGTCAGAGATTGTATGAGAGGCCGCTTAAATGCTGAGGATGGAAGGGTTTCGCTAGGCGGCATCCTGGATTATATTGAAAAGATGACCAAGGCAAACCGCATCATTATTGTGGCTTGTGGTACTTCATGGCATGCCAGCCTTGTCGGGGAATATTTATTTGAAGATATTGCCCGTATACCTGTTGAAGTAGAATATGCTTCCGAATTTCGTTACAGGAATCCGATAATTAATGAAAATGATGTGGTTATCGCCATATCCCAATCCGGGGAAACTGCGGATACCTTTGCGGCTATTGAACTTGCAAAATCCAAGGGGGCGACAATAATAGGTATCTGCAATGTCGTAGGGTCTTCCATTACAAGAATGACTCATGCCGGATCATATACGCATGCAGGCCCCGAAATAGGGGTGGCATCAACAAAGGCCTTCACGGCACAGGTTACCATATTGACATTGATGGCGCTGATGATCGCTGACAGGAAGGGCAGTATTTCAAAATCCCGTTTTCATCAACTGATCCAGGAACTGGAGCTGATCCCTGAAAAAATCGAAAAAACGCTTGAAGTCAACAGCCAGATCATAGAAATTTCCAAAATATTTAAAGATGTAAGGAACTTTCTTTACCTCGGAAGAGGGTACAATTTTCCTGTAGCCCTTGAAGGTGCATTGAAATTAAAAGAAATTTCGTACATTCATGCTGAAGGCTATCCTGCTGCTGAAATGAAACACGGGCCGATAGCGCTCATCGACGAGGAAATGCCTGTTGTTGTTTTAGCAACGAAATCACATGTTTACGAAAAGATCGTAACAAGTATTGAAGAAGTTAAAGCACGTAAAGGTAAAATCATTGCACTTGTGAGCGAAGGCGATGAAAAGGTTAAAAAGATCGCGGATTATGTAATTGAAGTTCCTGATTGCGATGAAATATTTACGCCCTTGTTGGCTACCATTCCATTGCAATTACTTGCATATCACATCGCCGTGATGCGTGGTTGCAATGTGGATCAGCCCAGAAACCTTGCAAAATCAGTTACAGTTGAATAAACGGGCCGCTGAATGAAAATATTTGAGATCATTGACTATTTTGAGCAGATAATTCCCCTTGATTTTCAGGAAACGTATGATAATTGTGGCTTGCAGGTTGGAAATGCCCGGAACGAGCTCACGAAAGCCCTGATAACCCTTGATATCACGGAGTGTGTGCTGGATGAAGCCATTGAAAAAAACTGCAATCTTATTATATCACATCATCCGCTTATTTTTCAGGGGATAAAGAAAATTACAGGATCAAATCCCGTAGAAAGAATTTTAGAAAAAGCCCTGAGATCGGACATTTGTATTTATTGTTCTCATACTTGCCTCGACAACAATTTCAAGGGATTGAACACTTTTATTGCCGGAAAAATTGGATTAAAAGATGTTGAAATTCTTGAACCCTCAAAAAATATCCTTAAGAAATTAGTGGTTTTCTGCCCGGTGGATCATGCTGAAAAGGTCAGAACAGCACTCTTTTCTGCGGGCGCCGGAAATATCGGCAACTACGACTCATGCAGTTTTAACACCAGCGGGGCCGGGAGTTTCAAAGCAAATGAGCATGCGAATCCCTTTGTGGGTGAACTCAATAAACTGCATTTTGAACAGGAAGTACGGATCGAAACTGTTTTTACCGAAAACATCAGGCATCAGGTAATACAAGCCATGTTGCAATCACACCCTTATGAAGAAGTGGCTTATGATATTTATCCGCTTGATAATGCTTATGGCAGAGCCGGCTCCGGAGTTATCGGTGTGCTGCAGCATGAAATGAATGTAATGGATTTTATGCGCCTTTTAAAAGAAGTGTTTAAAACCGGAAGCATACGGTACAATAATACCGGCAATAACATTATTCGTAAAGTGGCCGTTTGCGGAGGCTCAGGGAGTTTTCTTGTAAAAACAGCGATTAAAAATAATGCGGATATATTAATAACCGCCGACATTAAATACCATGAATTTTTTAATGAGAAAATAATACTTGCCGACGTCGGGCATTTTGAGTCAGAAAATTTCTCTGCTGAACTAATTGCTTCAATCATAACAAAAAAATTTCCTACTTTTGCATTTTTATTTTCAGAAAATAATACAAACCCGGTAAATTACTTTTAATATTTAATTAATAAATTATGGCAAAGTCAATTACAAAAGGTAAAACTGTTCAGGAAAAACCTAAAAAAGAAATTACAAAACCTGCTGCTAAGAAAGATGTTAAAAAAGAAACCGTTAAAGCAAAGGTAAAACCTGAACCAAAAAAACAAGTTACGATGAAGTCAGAGCCAAAAAAAGAAATTAAGGCTAAAACTTTGCCCAAGAAACAGATAGAAAAAATGCCGGAACCTAAAAAAACAATTCCGCCAAAAGCTGAAATAAAAAAAGTTGTAAAATCTCAGCCAGCGCCATCCAAAAAGGCCGTTGCCGTTCCTGAACCCCCCAAGGCATTAAAACCAGATAAAAAAACCGCTCCGACTAAAGTTCTTTTAAAGGAAAAAGATGCTAAAGAACCTGAACCAAAACCGGAAAAAACTGTTGAGGCTGAAATAAAACCTGTTTACCATGATAATGATGATAAAACAGATCTTTCTATTGAAAGAAAATTGGTTTCATTGTTCGGTCTTCAGTTGGTTGATACAGAGATTAATAAAATAAGGATAATTCGAGGGGAATTACCGCTGGAAGTGCAGGATCTGGAAGATGAAATAGCCGGACTGGAAACCCGTCTGGAGAATTTACAGGTCGAATTAAAAGAATTTGATACCGACATAAAAGAAAAGAAAGCAGCTATCAAAGATCATCAGACGCAAATAAAAAAGTATGAAACGCAGCAGATGAATGTTCGGAATAATCGTGAATACGACTCGCTTACCAAAGAAATTGAATTTCAGACATTAGAGATTCAGCTTTGCGAAAAGAAAATTAAAGAAATAGCTTATGGGCTTGATCTTAAAAATAAAGTCATTGAAGAAACAAAACAAACACTGAAGGACCGCAAAGAAGATCTGAAACAGAAAAAACTTGAGCTTGATGATATTGTAACTGAAACAGAAAAAGAAGAAAAGAAACTTCTGAGCAAACTGGAGGAAAATCAAAAAAATATTGAAGAGCGCCTCTTCACTGCATATCAGCGTATTAAGAAAAATGCCCGCAACGGGCTGGCAGTTGTCGTTGTTGAACGCGATGCCTGTGGTGGTTGCTTTAACAAAATCCCGCCCCAGCGCCAGCTTGATATTAAAGTGCACAAAAAGATTATTGTTTGTGAATATTGCGGAAGAATCCTGATCGATAAAGCTATCGAAGAAAAAGTAAGAGGAAATAATTAAAAATTGTAAAAAGCAAATAGTAAAGAGGCTGCCTTTTGAGACAGTCTCTTTTTTTTATATCAATTTGATATTTAATTCCTTTAATTGTTCCGGCGATATCGCTGCAGGGGAATCAATCATAACATCACGGCCCGAATTATTTTTCGGGAATGCAATATAATCCCTGATCGAATCGGAACCTCCGAACACAGCACAAATACGGTCAAAGCCAAAGGCAATACCGCCGTGAGGAGGCGCGCCATATTCAAAAGCGTTCATCAGAAAACCAAACTGTTTTTGTGCATCTTCATCTGTAAAGCCTAGGACACTGAACATTTTTTTCTGCAAATCCTTGTTATGAATTCTTATGGAGCCCCCGCCTATCTCAACACCATTGATCACAAGGTCGTAAGCATTGGCTTTCACTGACTTCGGGTCTGTATCCAGCAGGGGGATGTCTTCAGGTTTTGGAGATGTAAAAGGATGATGCATGGCATAAAAACGTTGTGTCTCTTCATCCCACTCAAGTAGTGGAAAATCTACGACCCATAATGGTTTGAAATCGTCGGGCTTGCGTAAGCCAAGCCGGTTGCCCATTTCAAGACGGAGCTCGCAAAGCGCTTTTAATGTTTTTTCTTCCTTTCCGGCTAAAATCAGCAACAGATCTCCGGGTTTTGCGTCAAAAACACTGGCCCATTTTTTTAGTTCCTCTTCAGAGAAAAACTTACTCACGGAAGAACTGAAGGTGCTGTCTGGATTCCATTTAACATACACCAGTCCCCCTGCGCCAACCTGAGGCTTTTTAATAAATTCAGTCAGCTCGTCGAGCTGTTTGCGCGAGTAATCTCCGCAACCCGGAGCACAAATACCCACAACAGTTTCTGCATCATCAAATACCTTAAAGCCTTTGCCTTTTACTAAAGAATTAAGTTCATTAAATTTCATCCCGAAACGGATATCGGGTTTGTCAGAACCGTAATATTTCATCGCCTCATGGTACGGCATGACCGGAAACCCGGGCATATCCATCCCTTTAATTGTTTTGAACAAATGTTTGGTAAGCCCTTCAAACGTTTGAATAATATCTTCGCGGGTAATAAACGACATTTCACAATCGATCTGTGTGAATTCCGGCTGACGGTCAGCACGCAGGTCTTCATCACGGAAACAGCGCACGATCTGATAATACCTGTCGTAACCTGCAACCATCAGGAGCTGTTTAAATGTCTGCGGTGATTGAGGCAACGCATAAAACTCATTCTGGTTCATACGAGATGGAACCACAAAATCGCGGGCGCCTTCAGGAGTGGATTTTATAAGGAAGGGCGTTTCTATTTCAATGAAATTATGGGCGTTCAGATAATTACGTGTTTCAACTCCCATTTTGTGACGCAGTTCCAGGTTTGTTTTATTTACATTCCGGCGGAGGTCAAGATAACGGTATTTCATGCGCAGCTCATCGCCGCCATCCGTATTATCTTCAATGGTAAAAGGTGGGATTTTTGATGTGTTAAGAATGTCGAGTTCTTCAACCGTGATCTCTATATCACCGGTGGGCATCTTCGGATTTTTATTGCTTCGTTCGGCAACAGTACCGTTCACGGAAATAACATACTCACGGCCAAGCTCACGGGCTTTTTGGCATAAAACGGAATTGACATCCATATTGAAAACGAGCTGTGTGATGCCATAACGGTCGCGCAGATCGATAAAAGTAAGACCGCCCAGGTCTCTCGAACGTTGTATCCAGCCGCAAAGAGTAACCTTTTTACCCTTGTCATTGATCTTTAATTCTCCACAAGTATGAGTCCTTAACATAAGTTTAAATTTAAAAGGCGAAATTAATCATAATTGGCTTATCCTTTTGAGCGGGATTTGATTATTTTTGTGAATAAATATTCTATGGAACCCATATTTTATTCCGACGAGGCCTTCATGAAGGAAGCTATCAGGGAAGCACAGAAAGCTTTTGAAAAGGATGAAGTTCCCATTGGAGCTGTGATCGTTTGTCAGAACAGGGTTATTGCCCGTGCCCATAATCTTACCGAATGCCTGAATGATGTTACCGCTCATGCCGAGATGCAGGCCATAACGGCTGCTGCAAATTACCTGGGAAGCAAATATCTTACAGATTGTACACTTTATGTAACGGTTGAGCCTTGTGTGATGTGCGCCGGAGCCTTGTTCTGGTCGCAGATCAGCAGAATCGTATATGCTGCTGACGATCCTAAACGCGGGTTTACTTTGCTCAAAAAAAATATTCTTCACCCGAAAACAAAAGCGGAAGGCGGGCCAATGAAAGAAACAGCCGCTCAGATGATGGCGGATTTCTTTAAAAAGAAAAGATAAAACCACCGATAAGTTTCTTTACAACAAGATGTGCCGAAAAAATCTTTGCAAGAGCACCTTCCGTTATTCATCAGCCATTTTCCTTATTTTGGGAACAGGTATTCTAAAATTTTTGTTGGGAATCTGGGTAAAAACAATTTAAATAACTAATTTTGACCGCCCAATAACAATAAATATATTATGAAAGAAAATTTCGATCCAAAGCTTAACTACGAAGAAACTAAAAAAGCTATCGGATACATCCCCTTAAAACAAGCAACCCAGGAAGATTGGAGCCGTATTGGTTTTATGTCGGGGCTTGAAGTTCATCAGCAGCTCAAAACCAAAGAAAAACTTTTTTGCCATTGCCCTGCAGGTGTGTATCAGAAAAAAAATCAGTATGATGCCGAATTATTACGGCATATGCGTCCGACACTCAGTGAGCTGGGTGAATATGATGGTACCGCCCTGATGGAATTTAAAACACGCAAGGAAATTGTTTATCGCGTGAAGAACGAAACAACCTGTACTTACGATGTAGACGATACACCGCCATTTAAACTTAATAAAGAAGCATTGGAATATGCTTTGGAGATTGCTTTGTTAAGCAAATTGAACATAGTAGGTGAGGTTCATATTACCAGAAAGCAATATCTGGATGGCAGTATCCCTACCGGGTTTCAGAGGACGGCAATCCTTGGCGTAGAGGGTGAACTTCCGTTGAAAAATAAAAAAGTCAGGTTGATACAGTTAAGTATCGAAGAAGATTCATGCCGTGAGATTTCGGATATCGGGCACCGGCGGATTTATTCTACCGACCGCCTCGGAGTGCCATTGATAGAAACGGTTACCTATCCCGAAATGGTTAATCCTTACGAGGTGAAAGAAGCTTGTGATTATATCCGCTTTTTAAACAGAAGCACCGGTAAGGTCAGAACAGGCATCGGAGCCGGGCGTGAAGATGTGAACGTAAGCTGCAAAGGCGGTACGCGAATAGAAATAAAAGGCGTGGCTCATACCCGTTGGATCCCGAAACTGACACATAACGAATGTTTCCGCCAGTGGGCATTGCTACATATACGTGGGATATTAAACGAAAAACTGGGTGATGGTTCATCATGGAAAATGAATCATAAAGAAGTTGAATTGAAGGATTTTCATTTTTCAAACCTGCCCTTATCCGAAGAAAAACAAAAAACGTATAAATTTTATGCCCTGAACCTTCCCGTGTTCAGAAAAATACTTTCGCACTTTACACAACCCGGAAAAATGTTTGCCGACGAAATCAGCGAACGCCTGAAAGTGATTGCGTGTATTGATGTACCAAATATGACACATTCGGAAGAATTTGTACCGCTGATCAGTGAAGATGACTTTTCGGGAATCAGGAACTCTTTGAATGCAAAAGATGATGATGCACAAATAATTATCTGGGGCCCGGAAGAAGATATGAAAACCGCCATTGAAACGGTTGAAGAAAGATGCCTCTGGGCTTTTAAAGGTGTCCCGAACGAAACCCGCAAATCATTTGAAAACGGTTCAACAATTTTCGAACGCGTACTTCCCGGTGCGGACCGTATGTATCCTGATACCGATTCCGTGCCTATACCATTATATGATGAGGATATCAACCGGTTAAAGAAAATTTTGCCTACGGAAGTGATCGAAAGGTATCAACAATTGATTCAATGGGGTATTCCTCAGGATACGTTTACTTATATCTTTAAGAAAAATCTGTATCCTGTAATAGAAAAAATAATTAAGGAGTATGGCTTTGCTCCTAAATTTACCGGAACATTGATAGGGCACAATCTCAAATATTTTGAAGGCCAGTATACGGTATCGCCCTATTTTAATTATAATATGATTTGTGAACTTTTGGCATTTGTGAAAGAAAACAAACTCGACCCGCAAATTGCAAAAAAAATGCTGCCTGTGTTGATACAACACCCGAAAATGGATTTTGAATCTATCCTGGCAACCATAAAATTCAAAAAGGTCGACAGGGAAGAGATCCTTTCAAATATTCCTTTTATGAAAGAAAAATTCCGTCAGATACGCATTTCCGACAGGCCTGATGTGGAAACCAAATGGATCATGGGCGGCTTGCGCAAAATGGCTACAGGTAACATCTGCCTTGCGGAATTAAAAAGTTTAATTGAAACCAGTAATTAATAGTAAAATATCATATCAAAATGAGCGAAGATTTTTTTCAGGGATATAAAGGCGCTGCACTTGAATTATTAAAAAAATATAATGTCCGTGTTTGGGGGCAGGCAGAGGTGGATACCACCCGCGGATTATTCAAAGGAACAGTGTTGCCACGTGCAGAAAATGATGACGATCAGCATGTTGTTCTCAAAGTAATCACAGGATATAACATCGGTATCGACATTACTACCGTGATTTCGATGAAGGAAACCGGATATAAAAAAGCCAATTATAAAATTCCGGAAAAGGAATTTCCTTTTACACCGGGGCTTCCTAAAGTAAAATTGATCGGAACAGGCGGCACCATTGCTTCCAGGCTCGACTACCGCACCGGCGCAGTTATTCCGGCTTTCTCACCCGGCGAATTATACGGCGCTGTCCCCGAATTGGCCGACATCTGCAACCTGGAAACCGAAAAGCTTTTTGCTGTTTTTAGTGAAAATATGGGCCCGGAACAATACAAAAAGCTGGCTGTGGCTATCGGACAGGAAATAGAAAAAGGAACCGACGGAATTATTATCGGGCATGGTACCGATACCCTGCATTATACGGCAGCAGCACTGACATTTATGGTTCAGAACCCGCCAATTCCTATCGTTCTTGTTGGTTCGCAACGTTCATCCGACCGCCCCAGCTCCGATGCCGCCTTAAATCTGATGCATGCCGCTACTGCTGCCGCTCATGGCGATATCGCCGAGGTGATGGTGTGTATGTTCGGCCCCACATCCGACGAATATGGCTTTCTCCACCGCGGAACCCGTGTGAGGAAAATGCACTCATCGTACCGTTCTACGTTCCGTACCATCGGCGATATTCCGGTGGCAACCGTTACCCGTAAAGGGGTGGTCCCGCAAAAACCTATTTACAACCACCGCAGGAAGGATACCGCCAACACGATAATTACTCCTGTTTTCGAAGAAAAAGTCGGGATGTTGTATTACTATACCAATATGAACCCCGATATGATCGACTCTATGGTTGATAATGGCTATAAAGGAATTATCATTATCGGCACCGGACTCGGACATGTCAACAAGCCGATTTATCCGGCTATAGAACGTGCCGTTAAAAAAGGTGTGGCTATTTATATGACCGTTCAAACACTGTGGGGATATGTGCATATGTTTGTTTATGATACCGGCCGCGACCTGATGGCCAAAGGCATTATTCCTGCCGAAAATATGCTTCCTGAAGTTGCCTATATCAAACTGGGATGGGCTTTGGGACAAACCAGCGATCTGGAAAAAGTAAAGGAAATAATGCTGACCCCGATAAATGATGATATTACGCGAAGAGAACCCTATAACGGTTATCTGATCTACCAGGGAGGAGTCAAAGAAATCGAAGACTTTATTAAAAAAGTACACAAATAAGCATAAAAAAGAAGGGCTGATTTTTCAGCCCTTCTTTTTTAGTACGTCGGGCATAGTTCTTTGAATCTTGCAGAGTGAAAGTCTCTG
>DAOQAF010000108.1:0-12086 GCA_035353775.1 Bacteroidales bacterium
ACAGTTTTGTGGCTTCACCACCGGTAAACCTTATCCTGGCAGTAGTTACAAAAGAGAAGTTCGACGATAACACCACCGCTGTATTGGACGGAGTCGATGTGAATATTAAAAATACCGGCGATAATAATCCGCTTCCCTTTGTCAGTGGCGATCCGGGCATTTTTTTCGCCACCGCTAACTGCAATGGCGAATACGAGGTAAAAGGCTCCCGTGAAGGGTATTTTGCTTCCGTTCAAACCATAAAAATGCCGTATTGCATCACTAAACAAGATACCGTGGAAGTGGAATTGCTGCTTACAAAAATCAAAATCGATGTGCCCATTGTCCTGGAAAATATTTATTATGATTTTGATAAATGGTTTATCCGTCCTGATGCAGAAATAGGGCTCAATAAACTGCTTAAAATACTCGTAGATAATCCTGATATTAAAATTGAGCTCGGCTCACATACCGACTGCCGCGGATCCGACAGGTACAATGAGGTGTTATCGCAAAAGAGAGCCGAATCGGCGGTCAATTATATCATCAGCAAGGGTATCGATAAAGAAAGGATTACGGCCAAAGGATATGGTGAAAAAGTGCTGATCAATAATTGCTCGGATGGCGTTGAATGTACGGAAGAGGATCACCAGCTAAACAGACGTACGGAGTTTAAGGTTACCGGATTTATTAAGGGTAGGGGCAATGTGGATATAAAAAGCGAAAAAGGAACTAATGTCATTGTCAATCCTAAGCCCGGCACCAAATTGATTGATAAATAACCCATTCAAATAACCAAACTGGTTCTGTTGATTATATTTTATTACTCCTGTTGCGGGAAGATAAAAGTTATTTCTTCATGTGCCGCCGAAATTAGTAAGGGCACGAGCAGATTCTGATTGCCATCGTGTTAATAAATACCTTATCCTTGATATTTCCTGCATTGAATTTTTTATAACTTTGCTGTACAAAAAAGCATATGCAGGAAACGATATTGATATTTGATTTCGGCTCACAGTATACACAACTGATTGCCCGTCGTGTCAGGGAGTTGAATGTATATTGCGAAATACACCCTTATAATAAAAAGCCGGCTATTACCAGTGATATTAAAGGCGTGATTCTTTCAGGCAGCCCTTTTTCGGTTCGCCAGGCGAATGCCCCGATGCCTGATCTTTCAGAGATCAGAGGAAAAATTCCTGTGCTTGCTGTCTGTTATGGCGCACAATATCTGGCGCACAGCAGCGGCGGAGAAGTTTTACCTTCTGAGATCAGGGAATACGGCAGGGCGAACCTTTCGTTTATCGATCAGTCATCCGAGCTTGTAACAGGTATGCCGGAAGGCAGTCAGGTGTGGATGTCGCATGGTGATACGATACTTTCAGCGCCTGCTGATTTCAGGATCGTTGCAAGCACACCGGAAGTCAATTATGCCGGTTTTTGCATAAACGGCGAGCCCACATATGGCATACAGTTTCATCCTGAAGTGTACCACTCCACGGACGGAATGATACTCCTGAAAAATTTTATTATCGGCATCTGCAAGTGCAGCAGAACATGGACGCCTGATTCGTATATTGAAACGACCGTAGGTGAACTGAAACAAAAGCTTGGAAACGATAAAGTGTTACTCGGATTGTCTGGTGGCGTGGATTCAAGTGTAGCAGCTATGCTTTTACACAAAGCTGTTGGCGACAGGTTGTTTTGCATTTTCGTGGATAATGGCCTGCTCAGGAAAAATGAATTTGAAACGGTACTGGAGAATTATAAGAGTATGGGCTTGAATGTTACCGGAGTGAGGGCCGGAGAACAATTCCTGCGCGAATTATCCGGGGTTTCAGAGCCAGAGAAGAAACGAAAGATCATAGGAAGAGTTTTTATTGAAGTTTTTGATCAGGAAGCCCATAAAATTAAAGATGTGCAATGGCTGGCACAAGGCACCATTTACCCCGATGTAATAGAATCTGTTTCGGTAAAAGGGCCTTCAGCAACCATCAAATCTCATCATAATGTAGGCGGTTTGCCCGATTTTATGAAACTCAGGATCGTTGAGCCCCTTAAATCACTTTTTAAAGATGAGGTGAGAAGAGTAGGGCTGTCACTTGGAATTAAGCCGGAAATACTCAACCGCCATCCGTTTCCGGGCCCCGGCCTGGGAATCCGCATCATCAGTGACATAACCCCCGAAAAGGTACGTATTTTGCAGGAAGTCGACCATATCTTTATTGAAGGATTGAAATCAAATGATTTATACGACAAAGTATGGCAGGCGGGGGCGATGTTGCTCCCGATACAATCGGTCGGCGTTATGGGAGATGAGCGTACCTACGAAAATGTGGTCGCCTTAAGGGCAGTAAACTCTACCGATGGCATGACAGCCGACTGGTCGCATCTGCCTTATGAGTTTCTTGCAAAAGTTTCCAACGAAATTATCAATAAAGTAAAAGGTGTAAACCGCGTGGTGTACGACATAAGCTCCAAACCACCTGCAACAATAGAATGGGAATAATATGATCAGGTTAAGAACATTTGTTTTTGTTTGTTTGATATTTTCATTATTGTCAAATCTTTCAGCACAGGAAGTTGAAATAAGCACAAAAAAAGAATTTATAGGGGATACCGAATATTTTTTGCATACAGTAACCCCCGGACAAACAATATATGGTATTTCCAAGGCGTATACGGTAAGCATGGATGAAATACTTGCAGCGAACCCTGACGTTAAAAAAGGCCTTAAAGCCGGAGCCATACTGAAAATTCCGGTGATTATAAGCGGGGAACCCAAAAAATATATTTCTCATGAGGTTAAAAAGGGCGAAACCCTATATGAAATTTCTTTCAACTATAATGTGAAGGTCAGCGATATCATGAACATCAATCCGGGGCTGACAGAAAAGATCAAACCGGGAACGATCATTCAGATACCTGTGCCGGAGAAAAAACTACAGGAACCTGAAAAAAATACTTTTGGGTTGCATGTGGTGCAGAAAGGCGAAACCATTTATTCTATTGCAAAGCAGTATTCCACCACGGTAGATGACCTGAAAAAAATAAATGCAGGGCTGACAGAAACTATACAGATAGGCCAGCAGATAAGACTTCCGATAGGTGTTGTCCTTGGAAAAACAGTCGTTAAGGATTCTGTAAAAGAAAAAGAACCAGGGGAAAGAAAAGATTCTGTTATTTTTATTGATTGCGGTAAACCAGGACAGCAGGGTACCTACCGGATAGCTTTGTTAATTCCCTTTTATCTCGAAAGAACATACAGCATAGACACCACTGATGATAAAACTCCGGTTTCTTCATATAAATCGCTTGATTTTATTCAATTTTACGAAGGTGTGCGGGTTGCTGTTGATTCTATTAAGAAAAGCGAAATGTCCTTAATGATTTATGTATATGACGTTAATGAAAAGACGGATGCTGATGACTTCATAAAACAGAAAACCGAACTTAAAAATATGGACCTGATCATAGGCCCGTTTTTCATGAATAATTTTACTCATTTTGCTGAATGGGCAAAAACCAACCAAATCAATATCGTTAATCCTTTTACAAAAAAAGAATCGGTAATTGAAAACAATCCTTTTGTGTTTAAACTGGTTTCTTCCGATTCTTCCCAGGCCTGTAAGGTAATTAATTTTATTGCAGGAACATACCCGGGCTGTAACATCATCGTAGTTAACAGAAATGCCGACACCAGCCTGGTTGAAGCTTTTAATAATGCAGCACTTATAAACCAGGGCAAAAATATTTTTACTTACAGCAAGGTTGAATATGCCGGTAAAGGTTTTGCCGGAATATCAGAAAAACTAAATAAGGATACTATTAATGTAATAATCACACTGGCTGAAGGTGAAGCGTTCGTGTCAGCATACATCCGCAACCTGAACGAAACTGCACACAGATATAAGATAGTACTTTTCGGACAACCTTCGTGGGAGCTTTATCCCAGCCTCGATCTTGAATACCTTATGAGTCTGAACCTCCACCTGTTTGAAAGTTATTTTATTGACTATACGAAAACGGAAACCGTTGATTTTATTAAAAAATTCAGGCGTAAATATAGTACAGACCCTGATTATTATGGCTATCACGGATATGATATCATGATGTATTTTACCGCTGCTCTGAAAAAATACGGGAAGGACTTTCAGGGTTGTATAGAACAATTCAATTTTCCACTGCTTGATGCAGAATATATTTTTAGAAAAATTTCCTCAGGGGGATATGAAAATATTGGCTGTATGATTTATCGTTACGAAGATTATAAAATAGTCAATGCTTTATTAAATCCCAAGAGGGAAATAAAGCTCGTCGAAAAGAAAAAGCCCTGATCTTATTTCCTGAACAGGATCTCCCTCAGAACTTCAAGAACCTTGTCAAGTTCTTCAACGGTGTTGTATTTACTGAACGAAAAGCGGATCGCGGGTATCGCGGTATTGGCAAGCAGTGCGCTGAGTACATGCGATACATTTACCACACCCGAATTACAGGCGCTACCGCCGGAAACGGCAATATTATTCATATCCAGTTTCTGAAGCAATAATTTGTTGTTATAAACATCGGGCACCGAAACATTAATAATGTTATACACTCCTTTACTGTCGCAGCATGCATTGAATATTAGTTCTGGAAAATTTAGTTTTAGTTTTTCAACAAAATATGATTTCAGGTTTGAAATATATTCCCTGTTCCCAGACATATCGCGGTAAGCAACTTCAAAAGCTTTGGCCATGCCGGCAATTCCGTAAATATTTTCTGTTCCCGACCGCATGTGGCGTTCCTGGCCGCCTCCACTGATTAATGGGGTGATTTTAGTGTTCCCCCTGAGATACAAAAAACCAATCCCTTTAGGGCCGTGGAATTTGTGAGCCGAACAGCAGGTAATATCAGGGCCATGATCCGACAACAAATTCTCGTATTTGCCCATGCTCTGAACCATGTCGGATAAAAACAGCGCATGGTATTCCTTGCAAAGTTTTGAAATTTCCTGAACAGGAAATAATGTGCCTGTTTCATTATTAGCATGCATAATAATTACAAATGCTTTTTCTTCTTCGTTCAAAAGCTCTTCAAGATGCTCCAGATCAAGGTTTGCATCTTTGTCAATCCTTACAAAAGAAACCTGCACGGGAGTTGTTTTATGAACGTCATCAATGGCATGTGTAACCGCATGGTGTTCAATGGCGGTCGTAATGATCTTTCGTATTCCGTACGATGTTACAATCCCATGTATTGCAGTGGTGATAGCCTCTGTAGCGCATGAAGTAAAATAAATTTCCGAAGGTTTTGCATCCAGAAAACCTGCAATAGCCGAACGTGAATCCTCGATCAGTACTTTGCTGTTTCGGCCAGCAGCGTGGGTTGATGAAGGATTGCCGTATTGATCTTTCATTACCCTGCACATGGTTTTGTATACTTCACTGTCTAAAGGAGTTGTTGCTGCGTTGTCAAAATAGATCATAGTATCGCAGTTTAGAATTGAAATGGTAAATGGATTACGAAAAATAAGACTTTCTCGCGCAGGATGCTAATCATCAAAAGGATTCTTATTCAGTAGTTCCCTGATATCGTTTAATAGTTTTTTTGTCAGAGTATGGGCTTTTACCATCGAATCGCTTTCAGCATATATGCGAATGATAGGCTCTGTATTGGACCTGCGTAAATGTACCCAGCCTTCTTCAAAGTCGATACGCACACCATCTGCTGTATTTAACGGGTGATTCTGGTATTTTTCCCTGATCTGTTCCAGAATTTTATAAATATCAACATCCGTATCGGCTTCTATTTTGTTTTTTGAAATGAAATAATCGGGATATTTTGTCCTTAAGGTGGAGCAGGTGCATTTTGATTTGGCAAGGTGTGTAAGAAACATAGCGATACCCAGCAGGGCATCCCGGCCATAATGCAACTCAGGATAGATAACCCCGCCGTTGCCTTCACCACCGATCACGGCCTTTTTCTTTTTCATTACATCCACAACATTGACCTCGCCCACCGCAGAAGTAAAATATTCTTTGCTGTATTTTTTTGTAACGTCGCGCAATGCGGAGCTAGATGATAAATTAGAAACAGTGTTGCCGGGTGTATTGCTCAATACATAATCAGCAACAGCGACCAGTGTGTATTCTTCACCAAAAAATTCTCCGTCTTCGGATACAATAGCAAGCCGGTCAACATCCGGATCAACAACAAAACCCACATGGGATTTGTTTTTCACAACACTTTCAGACAGGGTTCCGAGGTTTTCGGGCAAAGGTTCGGGATTATGAGGAAATTTGCCGTCGGGAACACAAAAAAGTTCATGGACATCAGTTACACCAAGGGCCTTTAACAAACGGGGAACGGCTATGCCTCCCGTAGAGTTTACACAATCAATCGTAACATTGAATTTTGCTTTTTTTATGGCTTCAACATCTACCAAGGGAAGTTTCAATATTTTTTCAATGTGTATATCAATGAGTGTGTCATTTTTGCTGTATTTTCCAAGGGCAATGGCATCTGCAAAGACCTGGTCCTTTTTCTCGGCAATCTTCAAAAAATCAGCAGCTTCCTGATTCGTCAGAAATTCTCCTTGTGAGTTCAGCAGTTTTAGGGCGTTCCAGTTTTTGGGATTATGGCTTGCGGTAATGATAATCCCGCCCTGGGCTTGTAATTCAGTAACAGCAATTTCAACAGTAGGTGTTGTGGTCAGCCCGATATCGATCACATCTATCCCCATCGACATTAATGTTCCGCAGACAAGTTTGTTGACCATGTCGCCGGAAATGCGTGCATCGCGCCCTACAACCACTTTGCAGCGGGTTTTGGGATCGGAAATAAATGATGCGTAAGCCCCGGTGAATTTTACAACTTCAAGCGGACTGAGGCCTTCGCCCGGCTTTCCTCCGATGGTGCCGCGGATACCGGATATGGATTTGATTAATGGCATCTGAAATAATTTTAATTCTAATGCAAAATTACTTCATTGTTAAAACTATCGTGATATAAAAAAAGATTTTTTGAAAAAAAAATGCGGATTCCGTAATTTTAATGGAGAAAGTTACAGAAATTAAATATTATTACTTATATTTGCTAAACAAAAAAGAGCGATAAGATGTCGGATTATTTTGATGAATTTGAGGGATTTGATGATTTAGATGATGTAGAAGTTACTTCGCTGGTTTCACGTTTTGAACGTATGCTGAAGCAGAACGAACCTGTTTTTTTTGATGTTTACGAATTTGAAGATATCATTGATTTTTATTTTGCCAAAGACAACCTGAAACAAACTAACCGTGCCCTGCAGTATGCCATCAGGCTGCATCCTGATTCTGATGCTTTGCTATTGCGTTTAGCCATGTTGCACGCCTCAGGCAACGAATCCGACAAAGCCTTAAAGATATTAAAAAGGATAAAATCTGATACCGAAGAAGACCCGGAGATTAATTTTGCAAAGGCATGTATATACAGTCAGTTAAAAATGTACACACATTCCATAAATGAATACAAAAAACTGATCAATACCTGGGATGACCCCTGCGAAATTTACTCTAATATTGCTTATGAATATGAAAACGCAGGTAATTACAACAAGGCGCTGAATTATCTGAAAACCGCTCTTGACAAAGATCCTACCAACAGCAATTTACTTTATGAACTGGGTTATTGTTTTGAAATTCTGAACTGTACCGAAGAATCCATAAAATTTTTTACCCACTATATCAAAAATTATCCATATTCCGATGTTGCATGGTTCAACCTTGCTATTGCCTTTGGCAATATGGGGCTTTATGAAAAATCTATTGAAGCCAATGATTATGTTATTGCCATTAATGAAAAATTTGTTTCGGCCTATTATAATAAAGCCCATGGTCTGAACGCGCTCGAGCGTTTCAACGAAGCTGTTGCGGTTTTTCAGGAACTGATAGCATTAGGCGACCCTGATGCCCTGACATATTATTATTTGGGGGAATGTTACGAAAAAATGAATGAATGGAACAAGGCAATTGAAAACTACCATCGTGCCCTTGAACTCGACGAATACATGGCCGAAGCTTGGATGGGCCTGGGAACGGTCTATGAGGAGAATTGCAACTTTTCAAAAGCCCTGCTTTATATGCGAAAGGCTGTTGATGTTGAACCGATTAACTCAGAGTACTGGTATATTCTCGGCGATCTTTTATCAAATATGGACCAGCCCGATCAGGCGCTGGAAGCCTATTATAAGGTTTATGAGCTTGATCCTGCCAATGGAGATATTCTGCTTGATATTTCGGAGCTTTTATATTATTCTGGGAAGACAGGGGATGCCATACAGTGTGTTACAACAGGATTAGACGAGCAGTCAGACAATATCTCGCTCCTGTACCGCCTGGCGGCATTATATTATTTATCCGGAAAAGAAAAAGAGGCCATCCGCTGTTTTGAGCTGGCTGTTTCGCAAAATAAAAGTAAGGCCGGTGAATTTTTTGAATTTGATTCCCGGCTTCAAAACCTGGACTTTTTTTGGGATATGGTGAGTCATTATTGAGGCGTCACCCTGCTTGTACTTATAGGTTTTTTTGGCAATTTCGGTAAAAAAAAGCTATTTTTGCCTTAAATTTTTTTTTATGGTTTTACTTCAAAAGATGATTCAGGTTGCTGATACCGTAAAAATGGCAGCACCCGAAGCCCATACCGGTTTAACGGCATGGATTGCCGACTTTGCGACAAATTTTATTGAATCGGCCGGATATTTAGGCCTTATGATTTTGATGATGCTTGAAAGTATGGTGGCGCCTGTACCCAGCGAAGCTGTAATGCCTTTTGCAGGATTTGCTATTTACGAAGGTACGCTGAACTGGCCCGGTGTGATTTTTTTCAGCACGCTTGGGAGCATTATTGGATCGTTGATAGGTTATTGGATGGGGGCGAAAGGAGGGAGGCCGCTGGTGGAAAAATGGGGAAAATACCTGCTGCTCGATAAACACGACCTTGATATTACAGAAAAATGGTTTCAGAAACGTGGCGACATTATTGTTTTTGTCTGCCGTTTTATCCCTCTTGTAAGGCATGTAATCTCAATACCGGCCGGTATGGGAAGAATGAATTTGCTGCGATTTTCTATTTACACCGTTATAGGCGCTGGTATGTGGAATACCATACTTACCGTTGCGGGATATTACCTTAAAGAAAACTGGGATGAAATCATGAAGTACAGCCACATTATTGATTATGTGGTTTTAGCTGTGTTGATCTTTATCGTAGTATATTACGGATATAAACTTTATCAAAATCGTAAAAAATCAAAGCACGCATAGGTCATGCGGATATTCGGGCTTATCGGTTACCCGTTAAAACACTCTTTTTCAGAAAAGTATTTTTCAGAAAAATTCAGACGTGAAAAGATAAATGATGCCAAATATTTTTTATTCCCATTGAATGATATTGGTGATTTTCATTCATTGATACAACGTTTTGAATTTGCGGGAATGAATGTGACCATTCCTTTTAAGCAAAGCATCATAGAGCATCTGGATGAGATTGACGGGGAAGCTGGTATTGTGGGCGCAGTGAACGCAATTAAGTTTTATAAAAAAGACAATAAACTAACAACTAAGGGTTATAACACCGATGTTTTTGGGTTTGAAATGCTGCTGGAGAATTTTTCCTTACCTGGAAAAGTCAGGGCTTTGATATTAGGAACAGGTGGCAGTTCCAAAGCGGTAGCTTATGTTCTGGCGAAAAAAAAGATACCATTTAGTTTCGTTTCACGAAAACCGCTTAATGCAGATATCATTTCGTATCGTTCACTGTCAGGCCAAATGCTTACTGAGCATAAGCTGATCATTAATGCAACGCCCCTGGGTATGTTTCCTGAAATTGAGAAATTTCCTGATATTCCGTACGATTTTGTTTCGGGAGATCATATATGCATCGACCTGATTTACAATCCTGCAAAAACCGCTTTTATGATGAAATGTGAGCAGCGGCAGGCTTCGGTGGTGAATGGGATGGATATGTTAGTAGCACAGGCAGAACAGGCATGGGATCTTTGGAAAAAATAATTTTTTTATTTTTCTTTTGTGCAGTTTCAAAATAAGTGTATCTTTGCACGCTTAATTCTGGTTCGGTAGTTCAGCTGGTTAGAATACGTGCCTGTCACGCACGGGGTCGCGGGTTCGAGTCCCGTCCGGACCGCCAATATAAGCAGAAAACCCTTGAAAACACAGATGTTTCAAGGGTTTTTTATTTTGTGGTACAACATAGGTACAACAAATGGGAAAAAAGTTCTTTTTATTGTATTGATTTACTGAAGTGATGAAAAATCACGAAAAGTAATAAAAGAACGATAACTCAAATAAACAAAACCTTCATTATTTTACTTTCGAGGCCAGTTCATTACCGGCTTTAAACTTTACTACCTTTTTGGGGCGTTTCTTTTCAACCGAGAAATCATAATCACCATCAATACCGACCACATCAAACTCGTTCACGATGGTATTTGCATCCATAAACTGAATTGTGTAGATTTGATTGCGCTGGAGTTTGGAGCAGAAAAACAGAAAGTCGGAGCTGATAACATGCTCTTTTGTTTCGCCTGTGGTGATGTTTTTTGATAAAATTTTATAAGGAACAGTCGCCATCAGGTCGCCGGGGATGAAGTCTTTTAATTCTCCCCAGATTGCTGTATGAGGATGATGAATTTTCACGCTGTCCGGATGGATCAATCCATTTTTGAAAAGCAATTCACAATACGAAAGATTATCCGGATGGTTAAAGCCAAACCTTGTGGCCGTGGTTTTGTTTTTTCCCGTTGCATCGCTTATATAATAAAGAATATTGAAAGGTTTATCCTGGTCTCCTTCATTGATGGGAATCAGGACTGACTGCCCAGATGCAGGAAATGAATAGTTGCCGCCATAGCTGTTTCCATTGGATGCGAGTATTTGAGGAATAACATGAATGACATCATCGGGATTAAGTTCAGGGAACTTGGTGTAATCATCAATAGTGATTTTGAGGTACCAGCCCGTGGCATCCTGGAAAATGCTTGCATGAAAGTTTTCCGGCATGATGATACGTTTTGAGATTTTAAAATCAAAATACACATCATCTATGTTAGCCGTGAAATACGCACCTATAGAGGGGCTGTTCATGATGTTTGCCGGTATGTACGGCCTGACATCACGCGATGGATCATTGATGATGTTATAAAAGAACATGCCTTCCGACCAGATATTGCTGAAGTCGTAGTTCATAGGCCATTCGGGAAGATTCACTTCATGGATGTAGGTAGAGAAGAAATTTTTGAACGGGAGTTTGCAGATATTGTCGGTATTGAAGGTCGTATCAATCGGTTTTCTGCCGATGGCGGTCAGCCTGATGGAATTGGGGTCAATACCATCCGCGTTGATCAGCGTGTATTCAATATAAAACTGATTGATAAAAGGGTCGTAAGCTGCCCGGAGGATCATCGGGGGAACCAGGTTGCTCCCGGAGAGGAGCATTTCACTGAAACTGATGTTGCCGGAATCATCCACCAGGGGATAGTTTTTCCTGATGGCTTCGGCCCATGCAGTTGACCTGCCGTTCCGGTTCCTGAAGTTCAGTGGGATTACATTGTCTTTGAAAGGCTGCAAAGCCAATGAAAGGTTTTTGATTTTCTGCCGCTGCAACTGCTGCGCTAAAGTGTTTGGGTTTTTCACCAGAGGCTGGTACTTTGATACTGTGATCAGGGAGTTCCATTTGCGAAAAATTACGTTGCCGATCTTTCCGATGGCATCGCCGAGAAATCCATTTTTTACTGTTGCCATGATATAAATTTTTTTGGGTTTGTTTTGTTATTAATTGTGTTGCTACAAAAAAGGGCTTTCCATGAAGGATAAGCCCTTTTAAAGTGTAGCCAATGATTATTGATTAAAGAACGACCACGGTTCCGCTGTACACACTGTCGCTGCATTGTGCACCATCAGGGCTGACAAAGAAAGAATAAACATGAACGGTGTCACCGGACCATGTGGCGGGGACATCCTGCTGATCGAGACCGGTCTGCCTTGTGGTGGCGGTAGCGCCGAAAAACCATTCATTTTTGTCTTCGTTGTAGGTAGCAACATATAACAAGTCCAGGTTTGCATCATCAA